>JALWYQ010000010.1 GCA_027078365.1 Phycisphaerae bacterium | reverse complement strand
TCAATGCTGCGCAAAAATAAAACTATAAGCATCCTACCGTCAAACAAATCTCTTGAGATAGTAAAACTCTTGCGATAAACTCAGGGAGCAAATGTAGTGCCGAACGATATTGTGTCAGACACCTTTTAGTTACGCGTTGAATAGAGCAGGCATAAGCTATTCAAATCCAAATCCGTGGCCATTTAATTAAGCAGGAGAGGGATATGAATACCATTAAAATCGGGTCGATAGTTCTCGTTATCATAATAGTGTTTTTGACTGGCTGCTCAAAAAAGAAAAATGAACGGGACAATCATGCGATTCTTTCACCGCCTAAAGTATATCTGCCGTTTTCTGTAGAAACTAGAATTCATCATCTCAATCAGAGAAATAGACTGACATACTTTTTGCAAAAGAATGGAACTTGGAATACTCAAAGGATTGATGGCGAGTGGGTTACAACGGGCGAATCATCTAATGATCCTGCTATCTTGCTTTCTGAAGAGAAACTGACAGGTAAAGCTAAATCTTTTAGTTTTGATTTTAAAATCTTTGATACACAAAAACCATTTGGCCTCATCTATAGCAATTTCGTTCTATTAGTAAGAGGGAATAACATTTCTATATACAATATAGATTTCGAAAGAGACCTATTGCAAGAGCCACCTTTAAGGACAGAAGAGATTAGAGTCGCTAGCAACAGGGTTTTGGCTAATGAGTGGAATAGTTTTTGTATCAATACTGGTTATTCTGACAACAATAAACTTATAACTATTTTATATGTAAATGGCGAAGGTGTTGAATTGTCAGAGAATCCTAATGATGATAACTTCGGTGTTTTTCTCTCGCCCAATAATAAGATACAAATAGGGAACTTTCGATGGATAAGATACGAATAAATCAAAGGTATAAGACCTTTTTTCGTTCAAAGTTGTAGTGATGGCAGTTGCTCTGAGGGTTGCTCTGATAGATATAGGAGAAAATAATATGTCAACACAAGAGGCGGTTAAGTCTTCTAAACTTAAAATCACATTATACATACTGGTTTTGCTTGTGCTATTTGAGTCTCTTCTTATCGTAGACCTAATAAAAAAGAATAAGTATCTCGATAGAATGCAATCTTCATTCTTGGAGAACTATCATCGAAGCATAAAGACTCATCCCTATAATGTTAAAATATTTAACTATAACCGTAATTTACATGATGTATGCCTGAAATACAGGACATTTTCGAACAACACGATACCCGTGGGCGACTTAGCAGCATTGGATATTGACCTGAAGGACTCTACTGAAAAAGAAAAAAATAGAAAGGCATATACCGCAACGGTTCATATAGATGACATGGTATCTCCGGTATGGTTTGAAATTACTGGAACATATGAAGACGGAACGGTTTTTAGGGATGATGTACCTAATTTTGATATACAGCAAGAAAATGAAACATTTGAAGTCTACATAGATAAAGGTTCTAATGAATTAAGCTATTGGTAATTTACGGGGAAGTAAAGGGGCAGGAATCTTTTATCTTGTTTGAAAAAAACAGGTAGGTATTGTTGTATTAAGGCTTAGATTTCTTATGTGGTTACGAGAGGATTGTGGATAGTGAAACTGAAATTTAAAGCTTATAAAAAAATTGGTTTGCTAATTGTGCTATATTTAGTTTTGGCTTTGGTTATGTCTTTAGTTAATTCTTTGAAAATTGCGAAGCCTGGCTTTAAGCTGGAAGGTTTAGTTTCTATGATTCGAGCTAATGGAATGGATATTAATTCTGTTGTAAAGCAGAAAAATGACTTGATGGAAATCATAGGATCGGATTGTTCTGATAGCGGATTAGTAGAGATAGTATATGATGGAGTTGTTTATATTGACAATTTTAGTAAATCAAATCTTAAATTTGATCACAGAAATTCAAAGGTTATATTTTTGTATTCCAAAGCAAAGTATAAATGTTTGGGTTCTTCATTTCCTCGCTTTGTAGCAAGTCTTATCTCCCTAGGTTATTATCGTCCAGAAGTTGGAGTTTATGTTGCTTATGGAGATGGAACTGTTCGCTTTGTGCATGAAGAAGATTTTCAACGGGAGATGGAAACGGAGAATTAAAAAGATGCAGGAATCTTTTATCTTGCAGATTCTCAGAGATATGGCTAAGTAAAACAGGGACAGCCGCAACCGGCCTTTGGTAGAACGTGGGGGCAAGTGTTTGGTTTGGGTTTTTGGGGTGTATTGCAATACGCCCGTACATTCATCTGCGTATATCTGTACTCGCCCTGTTAGAGTTTCAAACTCTAATGGGGTTCATCTGTGGTTAAAATCTTTTTCCTTTTGCGTCTGTAAGTGGTTTTTGTTAGTATTTTGTGCATTTGAAACGAGTTAAGATGGAATTGCCAATGATAAATACGAATTACCACACCCACACATACAGATGCAAACATGGCGAGGGTGATATTGCTGATTATTGTAGAGCTGCTATTGATAATGGTATTAAGGTTATCGCCTTTACAGACCACACTCCAAATCCTGATAACTGGCATAGTGATGTTAGGATGAGCCTTGATGAGCTTGATGGGTATTGCGCAAATATAGACCAAGCGAGGATTGATTTTCCAGAGCTTACGATTATCAAAGGTCTTGAGTGTGAGTATAGAGCCGAAGTACTCGATTTTTACAGAGACACTCTCATTGGTGAGTATGGTATTGAGATGTTAGTTGGCGCAGTTCACTTTGTGCCATACAACGGAGGTTCGACCGGTCTTTTGGGTAAGCCTCTTCCGGTCGAGGCTCTTGAAGCCTACACACAAATAGCGATTGATACTATAAACTCTAAACTGTTTTCGTTCTTTGCGCATCCAGATGTCTTTGCTAGTGCGTATCGCTGTTGGGATGAGAATGCAATCAGTGCATCAAGGAAAATACTCTCCGCTGCGCAAGAGGCTAATACTGTCTTGGAAATCAATGGCTATGGTGTTCTAAAAGGAAAAATCAAGACACCTGATGGTCTGCGCTGGCGTTATCCACTTGAAAACTTCTGGAAGCTTGCGAGTGAATATGATATCGAGGTAGTTGTAAACTCCGATGCGCATTACCCAGAGAAGATTACAGGTGGTATGCAGGAGTGTTTAGAGATTGTGGATAAGTATGGGTTAAAGCTTGCAGATATGCAATCTAGGCTAGCTTAATTATCGCTTGCTTGCATATCGACATTCTCGTTATCAATATTAACCGTTTCTTCTATCGCACCAGATAGCTTCTTGTAGAGATGCGCTTTAGCTATTGCCGTTAGTGGAAATGTAAATAACAAACCAACGAACAATATCTCGAAGCCTAGTATGTTAATAAGAGCACAGATGGCATCAAAGAGAAGAAGCATTTTTATGTTTCCGTTGGTTATTTTGCGGCTCTGTTTAATGGACTCGAATGGACTTGAGTTTCTATCCACTATGAAGTATATGAAAAATCTCAGTCTCTCTGTTCGTATAATCATTGCTATAAGGATGGCAATCATGACTATAGAGTCTATCGCATGAGAGGTTGGTATAAATCGCATGAGAATAGCGAATAGCATAGGTGGTGCAAAGGCTATACAGGTTGCCAGTACGCCGCCCGCTAGCACTTTTAGGAACTTATCTGAAGAATCAAACAGGAGCGAGATCTCTGTTTTTTCTCCGCGTAGAGTCTTTAGAGAGATTTTGATTATCCCAATCATTAGCGCTAAGGATATACCAGTACCTATAAGTCTGACGAACAAAGATTTAGGTGTGACTCTAGGCAAAGATTCTGGTGGAATGGTTGGGAATTTTTCGGGAGTCAATATTGCTGATGCGGTATCGCTGTGCTCTAAGTTTAAAGCTATGAGGTTTGCTATCTGTGATATGGCAACAAAGATGAGAGTTAACGTTATAAAAAAAGCCAATCTCTTGATTAGTAGGTGATAGCTTACTTTAAATGCGTCGTATATGTCTTCCATTTTTATCATATTGTTTTATTACCTAAATTAGTTGTTCCATTGTCTTTATGTTCTGCGTTGCCTATATATCCAAACTCCCAGCAAAGCTCGAGAATGTCTCTTCCTATTGGTGCCGCATCACTTGAGCCGTGTTGGCCGCCCTCTACAACAACTGCGATTGCAATACTTCTGCCCGAAGTATCTTTTGCGAAACCTGAGAACCAAGCGTTGTCTGGTTTTTGGGTCGAGCCAGTTTTTCCGTAAACTGTTATTCCGATAGATTTGAAATTAGTTTTTTTAAAGGCTGAATATGCAGTCCCGTGGTATTTGTTAACCACAGCATAGAGACCTCTGTAGAGAGATTTTAGAGTTGATTCTTTTAGGTTGAGGTCTCTAACCTCCATTGTTGATGGTGCTGCAATATTGGTATATAGGACCGGTGTCATATAGATGCCGCCCCTAGCGATGGTTGCGTATGCATTTGCGACCTGCAATAGATTGACGTAGAGATTGCCTTGCCCCATGCCGAACCACTTTCTCTCGGATTTGTAGAGTGGCCCGATCTGGTCAAACGATGTTGGGTTTCTAACAGGTTGCTTATTTGCTATCGAGCCGGGTGATTCGTTTAGATTTCTGTTTCTTAGCTCGCTAACATCGATATCTTTATCTATGAGGTCAAAGTCTGGAGATTGTAGAATTCTATGACCAAATCCAAAATCCCAAAGCCATTTCTGCAGAATTCTTGGCTCCATTCGATTTGCAAGTTTCGTGAAGTATATGTTGCAACTTCCACGTAGTGCGTTCTCTCCTATATTTCCACCATCGTCTCTCCATTGATCGTCGTGGCAGCTACCCTGACGTTGCAACCAACATTTTGGCCAGTTCCTTTGAGGTACAGGCGGACAGCTAATAACTTCATCTCTAGAAACATACCCCTCTTCTAAGCCGATTATGTAAATAATTGGTTTTATACTCGAGCCGGGTGGGTATGTTCTATAAAGAGCTCTGCTCTCAAGAGGTTTGTCTGGATTGTTGTTGCCGGCAACCTTGCTAAACTCGCTGCGCATCTTATTGAGATCAAAGGTGGGTGTAGATACCATTGCCAATATCTGACCACTGGCAACGTCGATTACGACTGCACCGGTTGGTAATTTATAGTTCTTATTTCTTTCTGGATTTGTTATTAATGTTTCAATGGATTTTTGGAGTTTGATGTCGAGTGATATTTTAACATCTGTTCCAAATTTTCTAGGTATATGTTTGGCTTTTAGGCTACGTTTTGTTTGGATAATCTCGCCGCGAGCACCCCTTAAGAAAGGCTCTAATATGTATTCAAGCCCCCAGTATCCAGCGAGCTCTCCATTTTTGTAACTCAAGAACCTATCATGTTCAAAAAGTTTTTTGTCGATGTGTTTTGGATTAACCCAACCGATAACTTGGCATGCAGCGGATTTAAATGGATAAACTCTTGTAGCCTTAGCGTTTATTTTGACATTGGGATTAGCGGCAAACTCTTCTTGAGCTACGACTTGATCTGACATTTCTTTTAGCTCGGCAAGTTCGTACCATTTCTTTTTCATCTCGGCTAAATCGTTTATCTCGGCTTCCATTATTAACCGCTGAGTCTGATTGTATTTTTCTTTGTACTCACTAAATCTTTTGGAGTGAGGCATATTTCTTTTCCATGCGAAATATTCCCTCATCTTCCAAAGCCTGTTGTTTACCTTGTCTATATGGGCAAGAGCGGCTTCTCTGTTTGTATTTGGCAGAGAATCTATTTTGTCGAGGATTTCATTTAAGGCATCAATGTCGTCAGAGAGGCGATTCTTCCAGTACTTCATAGCTTGCGATTTAGTTACGCCTTTGCTCTTCATACGTATCAGTGCGTTGGCTTCCCAGAATCTATCATCTAAGAGGCGAGTTAGTTGATAGGTGATGCTTAGATAGAATTTTGGCTGTTCTGTTGCGATTGCTTCTCCATGTCTATCTAGTATTGACCCCCGAAGAGTTGGAATGGTTTGCGCAGGGGCAAGTCCAATTTTATCGATTTGTTCTCTAGACTCATTGCATTCAAAGACCTGGAGTTGTATGAGCCTAATTAAGCATATTGATATGAGTATTATGAATATAAGGATAAACGTCTTGAGTCTGCGGCTATACATGTTGCGTATCTCTACCTTCTTTTGTGTGGATTAGTGAAACCAAATATAAACGAAATACTCATCAAAATCTTCCAGATTATTGGCCCAACTAGTGCTGTGTATAGCGAGTTTAGGATTACGCTGTAAAAAACTCTTGGTGAGCTTTGGCCTGTTTTGAAAAATGTTAGTGCTTCTATTGTGGCTAGAGATATAGCTGAAAATAGAAATAGAATTAGTGCTTGGTATCTCATCCGGCTAAGCACTAGCATCTCTTTGATTGTTGAGTATAGATAACCCCAGAGCCCAAAGGCGACCATGGCTGGCCCAACAGTGGAGCCGCTAACATCTGCGAAGAAACCGATGGTGAAACATAGCATGGTTGCATCACGTGAATTTACATATGAACTCAAAAAGACTAAGAGGATTATCAATAGGTTAGGCCTGATATTTAACTCACCAAGGCTGATATAGTTCATCAGATTTCCACTACCAACGATGGTGAAGACTAAGAGTATGAACATAAAGCTAATCCAACGCATCAGAGGCCTCCTTTGGGTCCATTATTATAACTGCTACATCCTTTAAGCTGCTAACTGATACACTTGGCTTTACTGTGATGTCCCAGAGAAGAGGGTTTTCATTGGAGGGCCAAATTTCTGAGATTTCTCCTATAATGTAAGCGCCGCCCAAGACACCTGGTTTTGGCGCAGCATAAACGCTATCTCCCTTCTGGATATCATCGTGCGTTGGTAATAGATTAATCTTGCAATAACCTAAACCAGTACCAATCATATTGGCACTGAAATATTTGCGTTTGCCGTCTCGCAGTATTCTCACTTGAATCATATGGTTTTTCTTTGTCAATAGGGCAACACGCGAAGTTGATGGTGATGTCTCAATTACCTCCCCTATAATTGAATCTGCGCCCAACACATAGAAGCCTTTTTTGATTCCGTCGTTACTACCTCTATCAATGATAATCTCTTGAGATGGTTGGGTTGTAACTATTTCAGCCGGCATTAGTGCTGGTCCTGGAAGAGGCATTGAGAGTCTAAATTTTGCAAGGGTTTCGTACTTTTCTTCCAATAGTAGCAATTCCGACTCAATATTTTTATACGCTCGCCAGAGACGGTCGTATTCAGCTCGTGAGACCATATCTCCAGAATTGTCGCTACATAGGAAGATTTTTGTGGGCTTATCAATGCCAATACTCAAAAATGGCTTGAATAATTCTATAAAGAAAAAATTGAGGTTCTTCGTGATAGACTGAGGCAAGAACAATAATGCTAGAGAGATTAGCAGTAATGTTGTAAAAGGAGTAGCTGTATTTTCCTTAGTTTTGTGCCTTACCATGCATAATAACCGATTCGTCAGTTAGAGATGGATACGTCTTATTAATCCCAAGAGAAATTATTTTGATCTAGAGTGTCTTTCCACTCTTCTAAGTTCTCAAGATATACGCTTGTTCCTCTGGCAACACAGGTTAGTGGGTCATCTACGAGCGTAACTCCAAGCCCAGTTGCATTTGCAAGAACTCTGTCGAGTCCACGCAACAATGAACCACCACCGCAGATGTGGACACCATTTTCAATTAAGTCTGCAGCTAGCTCAGGTTCGGCCTTTTCAAGAGTTTGAGTTACACTCTCAATAATCGCAGCGACAGGCTCGCGCATTGCTTCGCGTATTTCCTCGCTTGTTATAACAATCTTTCTAGGCAATCCTGAGATTGTATCTCGACCCGCAACTTCCATTGTCAACTCTTCATCAAGAGGGGCAGCGGAGCCAATTTGTTTTTTTACCTTCTCAGCTCTGGCCTCACCGATGAGTAGATTGTATGTGCGTTTGAGGTGGCTGATAATTGCTTCATCAAAATTATCTCCGCCAATCCTGATAGATTCGCAGGTGCTAATATCAGCCAAAGACATAATTGCAACTTCGGTTGTACCGCCTCCAATATCAACAATCATCGAGGCAGTTGGCTCTGTAATAGGCAACCCCGCTCCAATACCGGCAGCCATTGGCTCATCAACGAGGTAAACTTTACGAGCTCCAGCTCGCTCGGCGCTATCGATAACGGCTCTGCGTTCTACGGCGGTTATGCCACTTGGAACAGAGATTACTACACTAGGCCTAACGAACTTGCCTCTCCCATGGACTTTCTTTATGAAGTAGCCGAGCATCGCCTCGGTAACTTCAAAATCGCTGATAACTCCATCTTTAAGGGGGCGAATTGCACTAATTGAACCGGGAGTTTTACCGAGCATCTCTTTTGCGACAAGACCAACTGCAGCACCATCGTTCAATACGGTATTGGTGCCTTTGCGTACAGCCACCACCGATGGTTCGTTTAGAACGATTCCCTCATTTTTCACACAAACCAAAGTGTTGCATGTACCAAGGTCTATGCCCATATCTGTACTAAACATGCCGAGAATTGCATCGAGTATCACTTGAAATCCCTTTCCGACTCCTCGTACAAAAGAAAGGATAGCTATTTATAAGACAATCCCTATTAAATCTAGAATAGTGAGCCGTACTCGCTAATGCATTTTATAGTAACAAAAATCGCAGTTAGAAATACAACACTCACCGCACAAGCTAGAAGGGCGGTGTAAACATTGTTCGGTATATAATTATTATTTCGTCTTGCCATTGCGGTTTCTGTGCCTCCCTAAATTAAAGTTCTGTAGAAGCGGTGTCACCGACTTTTGGCGAAGCGTTCTTAAGTTCTATGATTGCAGCAGCTTTATTAACATCAACGTCTGTTACTAGAAGGTCGCAGATAAATCTGTCGCCTCTTGTTACGTGGAACTTCATTCCTGTAGAAACGCCGTCGGCTGTTCCGATTGAAAGAGACACTAGATTTGGAGCTACCTCCGTTACGAGACCTTGAATTGCATTGCTGTATGAGTTTGTCTCTGCTGGAGTTGCCATATCAGGAACTTGTGTAACAGCCGTTACAGCTGGAATCTTCTTTCCTGATGCAAGCGCTTCAACTTGCTTTTCAAGCATCGCTTTTTGCTCAAGAAGACGCCTTTTTTCTGCTTTGAGAGATTCAAGCATCACAATATGCTCATCAAGTGCGATTGTGATATCGTTAAGCTCGTTGCTAGCCTTGATGCTTTTTTCTTGCTCTTTTGCGAGTAAGTCTCTCGTTGCACTTAGTGATTTCTGCAAATCTGCGATAGTTTGCTCGAAACCAATAACAACACCTTCCCAGCTTAGAGATCTGTCTTCCCATTTGATTACAGCTCTTTGAGCATTTTTGAGATCGATCATCATGTTTTGGTATTCGTTCTCAAGAGCAGCCTTTTCAGCTTGTAGTTTCTTAATTTCGAGAGCATCTGCTATTCTTTTCTCGTTTGCAGCCCTAGCATCGATGTTGCTTTGGGCTTTTATGTTCTTTATGTCGTTTTTGAGCTGTCTATTCTCCTTAACAGCATCATTTGATTTTGCGACATAGCTGACAGTCGCTCCACTTAAAAAGATACATGACAGCGACAGCAAAACTACAAGTACTTTTGTGAATGTGCTCAAGACTAAACTCCTTAATTACAGCACTAACGACCCAATGGTCGTCAATAAACTTTATAATTGTTCTTTAAAATAATCTCTAATCTGTAATTTGAAGCTATTGCAAACTATAGCGACAAATATAGGTATCGGAATTCTAAGCGTGACCGCGTTAGAGGTCAAGTTTTTTTTGGCTTATGCCAATTGTTATTTCGATAATACGTATTTGAATTACTATCGGATTTTAAGTGGGTTCTCAAGAATTTTAATGTCAGAATTGTTCTTGCTCAAGTAGTTTATCCCTCACTAGTACAGCTTGCGCAGCATATAGTCTTGTAGATGGGGTCTTGTCCTTGAGCATTTTCTTCAGGTATTTATCGAATATTTTATCTTTGCAGTAACCAAGTCCAATTATAGCTTGGATATTAGTTCTGCTCTTGGTATCGTCGTCAAGCTTGCCGATTTCATCTCTGAAATACTGGTATATACGTATTGGTCCATCAGGGTCGCCAAGCCTACACAGAGATGCCGCTGCTGCCATTTGTATCTCTATTAAATCATCGTGGTACATCGTTCTTATAGCGTTAATTGATTCTCTAGTGTGGAGATGTTCCATAACCCTGATGCCCATAATTCTATCGTCTGCGCGTTTGCTAATCAGTAATGCCCAGCCTTTTTGTATGCTAGAGTCGTCATTTAGCATGGCAAGGGATTCTATTGCCTGAATCTTAGCCTTATCTTGAGCACTTGGGTCTCTTAAAATTCTGTGTAAAAACTCTGCGAGGGTCTTGTCTCCAAGTTTGCCGACTACAAGAGCGGCATTGGCCTTGAGAGTTTGGTCGTTGCTTAAGGTTGCATTTATTATGTCGCTGTGGCAATCTTCGATATTAAACTTCGTTAGTACATATGCTATTGCCACTCGTACACTCTTGTCGTGGTCATGCTTGTGCTTTTTGAGTTTATAGCTTGCCGCCGTGTAGTTTGTATCTCCGATGGCCAAAACCGCCGCAAATCGAACCGGATTCGATTTGTCGTTTAGCATTTTTACCACTTCTGGCATCAAAGCCATTTGTTTTGAGTCTGCAACAACCTCGATTGCATGCATACGCATTATAGGGTATTCGCTTTTAAGGTCCTCTTTGATGATTTCCAAGGCTTTAAGCTCCATCTTACTTGCATTTGGTGCGTAATCTGGGCTATTCAAGGCAGCGGCTTGAGCCCATAGTTGTGTAGAGATTGATACTAGCAAGAGAAATAAGAGTTTTTTGCGTGTTGTCATTGTAACCTCAGCTTATTGTTGTTTTTGATAAGAAAAAAACCACCTATCGCAAATATTGGATAAATCAACATAAATATCCACTTGTACCATAAACCAGCAATAGAGAATATTGTAACTCGGCTATCGATAGGGATGTTATCGACTAACCAGCCAGAAACCGCCTCTCTTTCTTTAAAATTATGCGCCAAAGTTGCAGCTTTGAATGTGTCTCTAATCTTACCATTTGAATCTATAATGCAACTTATTCCCGTATTTACACTTCTTGCTACTGCTATATGGTTTTCAACGGCTCTAAAAACGTTAATTGCAGTACGTTGGCTTAGCTCGCTACTTGGGTATATGCCTGCATCATCGAATTTGACATACCAGCCGTCGTTGCTGATATCAAATAGCCAGTCCTGCTTTTTCTTCTGTTCACTGTTATAGGCGAGTTTTCTCGCAATCTCGGGGTTTGTATCCTCGTAGCATATCATGGTTGCAAATCTATAATTTTTTTTGCCATCCTTGACTGTAAAGCTTGTGTAGTTTTTGCCTGGGGTTAGGCTATAGTCGTGGTCGTATGGCACAAAATGCATTAGTATTTTTTTAATAAATTTGTTGCTAGCTAGCGGTATGTACTCGCCAAACGGCACTAGATACTTCTTGTCGTAGCGCTGCGCGAATTGTTTGGAGTCCTTTTGGTATAAAAATGCGGAGTTGTATTGGTGTGCTATAATTAGCTCTCCATCTTCCACCTCGACATCTGCTGATAATGCACCGACTAGAAGATTGCATCTATTGCTGGCGAATTCGCTGATTTTATGGTGAAGATGCCAATCTATGGCGTCTTTCTGGCAGTATATTAGGAATTCCTTATTGATAATTCCCAAGACCATTGTCTCTGGCCAGACAATAATTTGCGCACCGGCATCTATCGCTTCTTGGCTAAGGGCCATCATATCGTCAACTATTTTTATAGCGTTGGCCATGTCTTCTTTATCGCTACTAGCAATGTTTGGTTGTATTACTCCCACCAGAGGACCTTGCGAGATGGTCGATTGGGAGTTTTTTATCGCAATATCTCCGTATATCCATACTGCGCAAAGGGTTATGATAACCAGAGCCGCCTGAGAGAGCATCTTTTTGCTTGCTTTAGATATAAAAAGGCTTGCAACCATACCATTTACCATAGCCACAATAAAACTAACGGCCGGTTCGCCGAAGATATCAGCTATTTGAATCATATGTAGATTTTGGTATTGGCTGTGGCCGAGAAATCCCCAGTTAAAACCTCCCATAATGAAACCTTGCCAGCTTTGCGCACCAATCCATACAAGTGGGAGGGCAAGTGGCAATGGCATTTTTTTGCTGTGGAGATATTTGAGTGCTGCAATTGAAAATGGCCAATATATTCCCATCATCATCGACACTATAATCCATCCAGTATTCGAGATGTAGCCTATCCAATAGATATTGACCACCCAGTAGCCGGATAAGATTAAATATGAAAGCAAAAGAAGCCACTTGTTAATGCGCAGCTTAAGAGAGGCCACTGTTAAAGGTACAAGAGCCACCCAGCCAAGCAGGCTTATATTGTAGGGTTCTTGCATAAATATCATCGCCAATGCGCTAAGACATAGAGACAATATGAAAACTTTATTATTTTTATGTGTTCTCATGGCGTAGGATTATACTTTGAGCGGTGGCATAAAGCAACGTCTGAGGTGTAGGAACCCTAAAGAAAATCCAATAGCCTGCGCAGCTCAATACGCTCTGGCATTTCTAGTCCTTTTTCTTTACATTCATCAACAAAGTCGCAATTGATTTGCGATAGCTCGCTATTTAACTCGTCAATATTGAGTGTGTTGTTGCCATTAAATTTCATAGCGTCCAGATCGGTGTTGGTGAAATTTTTCTCACAGAATGAAACGCTATACTCGAGTTCTTCAAACTCGTCATTTAGAAAAACAATTGGGATTCCATGGCTCATACATATCAAAGGCCGCGATTGGTAAATACTACAGAGTGAATCTTTCAGAAAGCCGCAGGGGAGTGACTCATCAAAATGGAGCTTGGTCTGGTTGTTTGCCTTGAGGGTCTCTAGCAAAGAATAAAACTCAACAGGAAACACGCTGAGATTTGTGCAACAATCACAGCAACCTGCTGCGCACACAATATTGTCTGCGTGTAATTTACTAAGCGCCTCGCAATCTTTCTCCACTCGCCTGCGCAGTTGTTTATATCGTTCTATTGCGTTTATCATTTGGGCGATTGTATTTTATTGTGCGCTAATTGCCAATTGAATTATATTCTAATTACAAGAAGATAAAGCTGTTTCTTTTTGGGGTTTTCTGTGTACAATGAGCTTGTAATTTAACAATGAATGACGCGAAAAAAGTGGTGAGTGATTGCTCCTAGGAGTTTAGATATGATGAACAAGAGAGTCTTGTCTGTGCCAGTAAAGATAGGGATATTGTTGTGTGGTCTTCATACTATAGTATGGTTATGGTTTGTCAGCGATTTGTTAATTTGGACAAACAGTGCTCAGTGGCAAATTGAGTGGGCATATCCTTCTTATGTTGATTTTCCTGTATCGCTTATATTTGAGAAATTAATCTGGCCATTTAGGAATCCGGATGCTTTGCAGTGGTTAGATCAGTTGGATGTTTTTTGTGTCTTACCGTCTGCCTTGACAGATGTGGATTATATATACCCTTCTTTGTTTTACCTCTTCTTTGGTGGGCTGTGGTATTTTATGCTTCCAATATTGGTAGTTAAAACAGCTAAATTTCTTGAAGTAAAACACAGGTTGTTGCTAGCGATAGTATCTTTGATTTATATTATCCCAATCTTTGCAAGTTGGACGGAACTTGGACTATTCAACTATCGACTCTACGAACAAAAATATATCGTGCATTTAATAATAGCCATCGTGTGGTTGGTGCTATTTTTGTTGCTTCTAATATCTAAACGCAATTTAAAGGTTTTGGTTTTGTTGCTTTACTCGCCCTTAGCTTTTTATTATTTGAGTCAGGTTATTTATAGCAACTATCTATGGTCTTTACACAGAGGTTTGAAATGAAACAATATTTAAAACTATCTGCAATCGCATATTTGCCCACAGTTTTGTTGTTCTTATTTTCAGGGTTTAGCTATCTATCTTTCGCTGGTCTACTGATTTGTTCATTGAATTATGAAGTCATGCTTTTGTGGTGCTATGTTGAATTAAATCGTAAGGCAAAAAATAACAATGAAGGATGTTTGCCTTTTTATTGTGCGTACTTTTTTACCTTAGCCCTGCATATACTTGCAATACCAATATCTTTTTATTTGGGCTCGGAAGGAGAGGTTTATGATGTTGCAAGTTTAATATATTTAACTGTAATAATTCTTTTTTTCTGGCCACTCATCTATTTCTCAGGGCTTTTAATCGCAAAACTGAAAAAGGTGTCTGACACCTTTAATTAGAAACGGTGGTATTATGAGATTGAAGTTACAGTTGATATTTGCGTGTTGTCTATTTTTGATATTCTCATCGCAGGCGATTGCTATGAGTGATTCTGATTGGAAAGAACTAAAGAAGCAAGCCTTAAATCGAAAGAGAGAAGTCGTTTACAATACAGATGGCTGCGACGCTCTTTATTTTCCAAGATCGCTGAAGGCTACAAAGGAGAATTTTATTAATAGAAGGCTCATCTATGCATTAGGTACGAAGATAGACACCATTTCCTATTGCCCGCTTAGCTCTGGTTTTGGTTATCTCACCAGCAAGACTACTGTTGGAGACCAGCTTCTAGTTGATCCAGATTCTAAGAGTCATCGCAACGTTACGGGGGAGTTTTTAGCACAGGGCACTGATCCCTTGCAGATTGCGCAAGAGTTTTCCCGTGATAATGGTTTTGAGTTCTTCATATCACTGCGATGCAATGATACGCACGATATCCACCACAGCAAAGAGAAACCTTTTTTCTTATTCCCTCCATACAAGAAGAAACACCCAGAGCTATTGATGGGTTCTTACTATCACCGCCCGCGTTATAGCAGTTGGAGCTCGGTAGATTACACCCACAAAGAGATTCGGGATCGTTTTGTGGCTATCGTTAAGGAATTACTCACAAACTATGACCCTGATGGGATTGAGCTAGATTTCTGTCGTCACTTGCAATATTTCAGGTCGGTAGGCTATGGATTAAATGCAAGCGACGAAGAATGCGAGATGATGACCGATTGTATGCGTCAGATTAGAACCCTTGCAGAATCGATAGGGCGAAAGAGAGGCAAGCCAATCTTAGTCGCCGTGAGAGTGCCAGACTCGCTTGGGTATTCTAGGGCTTGCGGCCTAGACGTTGAAGAGTGGATGCAGGAAGATCTCATAGATATCTATATTGGTAGTTTCTATATGAGGCTAAACCCTTGGCAAGAAAGCATAGATATTTGCAAGAAGTATGGCGTGAAGTTTTATCCATCTATGGATGAAACCAGGATTAGAAAATTCGATCCAGGCTTTAACCGTCATTCAATCCCAGCCAATCGTGCAAGGCAGGCGGCAGCGTTAGCCGCGGGAGCGGACGGCCTATACTTTTTCAATCGCGAAGGAGAGGGTTGGTTGCATAATGGGCTGCGCGGAAGTCTAGACGATATCCGTTTTGATGATAAGAGCTACTTTATTTCTTACAGGTATTGCCCGCCGCAAAATTATCTTAGCAACGGCGAAGACTTTAACAATCTCGCCCCTCTTAGCTATTACACTCCTGTGTATATTACGTCTGGTTCTAAGAGAGATTATACTCTAGAGATTGGCGATGATTTTAGCGACCCTAAAGTAAGAGCCGCTTCGCCAACTTTGACGGCGTATATAGACGTGCAAGAACTTGGTTCTAAAGTTGCAATTAAAGTTAATGGTAACGAACTTAAAAGAGTTGAGCAGACTGGTGCGAGCAAAAACTCTACTGTTATCTTTGAAGCGCCTTTAGAATTTTTTAAGATGGGAATTAATAAGGTTGAAGTTTTTGCGGAAGCTTCCAAGGAAGATGAAGCTAAAGAGCTTGTGATATTTAAGGGCGATCATCTCCTAAAGGGAACGCAGGCGCAGGTACCATGGTGTAGATTGTATGCGCCGGCGAACAAGGCGCAGAGCGAGACAATTGTTGACGGTGCTTACAGAATTAGCGACACAGGTACAAAGAAAACTCAATGCGCAAATCTCATCTACCCAATCTATGAGATACCATCTAAGAATTTAAAAATCGCCTTGGATGTGAAGGTTCAAAGATCAAGTCATCCGCTTAGTAATGTAATTAGAATTGCTGATGGCAAAAACCTAGAGATTCTTACTTTAGAACCAAATAGGATAAGCCTCTACTATACTGGAAAATCTATCGCGTTTAACACGGCTGATAAATTTCACAATTATCAAATTACGATGAAAGATTCTTGTATCATCGTTAACGTTGACGGAAAAGAAATCTTTAACGAAAAGATGAAAGTCAAAGTTGGCGATCCAATATCTTTCTTGAAGCACAAGATATTTAGTATTGCAGATATGAACGAAAAAAGCATCTTGATTGGTTCGCTCTCAGAAGAGGGCACCGGAGCTGCCCTCTGGAAAAATATCCGTTTGATAACAGATACCAGCGGAGTACTTCTAAACGATTTGAGGTTTGATTTAACATTCCAGAAGCCGCTGTAACCAAAAAAGGTGTCTGACACCTTTAGTTGGAGACCAGCTCGATTTGAGAGATTGCAGAGACTAGGGCATGCTCTACTCTCAAGGGCCATGGGCCAAGTTGGTACGGCTTAAAGCCGTGTTCTACCATGAAATCGATTTCGAATGGAACCCATCCAGCCTCTGGGCCTATTGCTATTATTATATGCTCAGCCTTGGCTAGATGCTTAGAGCCAACGATATCTTTTGCGTAGGGGTCAAAGAGAAGTTTGTGTGGCTTTGAGTTTTTCTTATCACAGATAGCGGGCAGTGTCTTAGATATGAAGTTTTTAAACCGCTTGTGTATATGAACCTCTGGTAGCAAAGTGTTTCTGCCTTGGCTAAGCCCTTTGATGAGTTGCTTGCGCATCTGAGATGGCTCAATAGCTGAAGCATTAAAATAGCAGGGTTCTACCTTGTTTGCACGTATGATATGTATATTGCTTACACCCATTGTCGCAGAGATTTGCAATACGCTCTTTAGGGTTTGAGGCCTTGGCAAGGCGCAGACTATATCAAGCTCTCTTGGCTGTTGGTCGAGATTCTTTACAAACTCACATTTAAGCAGCACGTGCTTGCTAGAGATTTCAAGCACCTCGCCGCTACCAGCCTTTCCGCCGAGCATGCCAACTTCAATCTTAGAGCCAACTTTGCATCTCAAGATGTCGCGTATGTGCTTAAACCGCTGCCCAGTTAAGACAACTTGGTTGCCATCAAGTTCATGTTTTTCAATAATTATCAAATTCATAGGGAGAATTTACTGTAATGTGGCTGTTCTGTAAAATATTTTATTAGAGTCGCTGCTACTTCTTCTTTAACGCAAATGTTTCAATGCGTTTTTAACTGCCAATTTCAATTTTAAACCACAAACATTTCAAAGCTGATGACACCAAGAATGGTAATTACCCCTCACAAGCGTTTCTTAGAGCCTTGCTATAAGTAATTTTTCTCTGATACGAGATTAACAAAGAGTTGGCTTGAATATGTTGAGGATTGTGCTAGTATTGATGAGGAGGCAGTAATATCGCACGGTGCTAAATGAGGATGAATTATTTTAGTCAATCAAATACATGGAGATCGTATGGACAATCAATTTGATCATTCGTTAAGGAAGAAGAGATTTATTACTACTGGGCATGTAGTAGTTTTGTTGGTGATCTCTGTGATACTTAATGCCTTTTTAGTTCACAATAATGATAAATGTTTATCAGAGAAATCTGTCTATCGAGATTTACTTTACAAATACTATAAACTTTCCTTTTACAATGGAATCAGAGATAAACATGTAATTATTTTTAGTTCTATACTTAGACCACTTGAGATCAGTGATATTTCTGATGGCTGGATAATAGAGAACGGTTCAATATTTGGTGCTGGCTTTATGATATACGATGAAGAACTTTCTGAGAAATATACTGAATTAGTAAGGCTTAATATTCAGAATCTAGCTGCTTTTGCGTGCTATGAGACAATAAATAAAGAGCCGGCTGTGGGAATGAGTGTCTTGGAGACTATTAAACAAAACGGGTTTGGATATGTTGCAGTTGATAGTGTAGCTCTCTCTGAATACTACTTTAATTATGGCAAGTCACTTATAACTATTGACCAACTTTATGATCGTATCAAGAATTACAATGCAAAATCTGATGTTGTGCCAAAGATTGTCAAAGAGTTTGCAGACCAACATGCTTTGGAAATGGAAATAAATAATAAGGGGCTAATAAAAAAGGGCGATATGGCTGATCATATTCAGGGTTTGGCAACTTCGGCTTGTTATAGGATAGTAAATAGAGACCCTGCTTTAGGCGTGAAAGTATTGGAGACTCTTGTAGAAAATGGGTTTGGAAATATTGCGCTGCCTGAAAATGACACTGAATATGATCAGCCGTCTATTACGGTCAAGGAGCTCTACGGTCGTATCAAGGAGCACAGCGCAGATTCTGATGCTGTACAGGAGATCGTCAAGAAGTTTGTAGATCGACATGTTTGGGAGAAAATAGACGATAAGGAATTAAAAAAGAAACTAGAAAAAGAACAGACGAAATAGTGTTTGATGTTGCTATTGTTGTCTAGCGTTAAAGTAGTTGTAGTTAAATGTTTTGGAAATCTGCTTTCTTCTGTGTCGTTTGTGTTTAACGCCTTTGTGAATTTTTGAAATTGGAAACGGCTATCGCCGTAGATTGTTTTATACGGAGAGAGGAGGATTCGCTCGGCTTTGCCTCGCGGCTCTTTGTGTCGCCCCCCCTTGAGTGTAATTTGCTGCGCAAATTCCACCGGTGGTTCGAATCCCCCTGTATAATTGTATGTACAAATAGAAAAGGACGTCAACTTTCGTAAGCCAACGTCCATTTACAACGGAGAGAGGGGGATTCGAACCCCCGGTACGTCGGAAAACGTACACACCCTTTCCAAGGGTGCACCTTAAGCCGCTCGGACACCTCTCCAATTGAGAGAGCAAATTCTAAATGATTTATTGATTTATGCAAGTTTTAATTGTGATTCTATTCGTGCATTAGTGGCGAATCTTGGTTCTAAAAAATAAAATAAGTTGTTCTAATCCGTTTCGTTTGCGTCGTCTGCGCCTCTTGCGTTCTCTAGCGTTAAAGCAGTTAAGGTTTTTAAAATCTGCGTTTATCTATCGTTCATCTGCGGTTTAATCGTTTTTCATCTGCGGTCTCTGGTTTGCTTTCTCAATTCTTTTTTGTTTGAAGAAATCCTTTAGCATCAGCGAGCAAGGTTCGGCTAGTACTCCAGAGGTTATTTCAACCCTGTGGTTTAGCCTTTCGTCTTGGACTATGTTGTAGATACTTCCTGCTGCGCCTGTTTTTGGGTCGCTACAAGCGTAGATGAGTCTGTTTATTCTAGAGTGGACTAACGCGCCTGCGCACATTGGGCATGGCTCTAGTGTTACATAGATGTTGCAATCGTTGAGGTGCCAGTTTCCGATATATTCTGCCGCCTGAGTTAATGCTATCATCTCTGCGTGCGCAGTTGGATCTTGGAGTTTCTCTCGTTGATTCCATGCCTTTGCGATGATTTTGCCTTGGTAGGTAATTACCGCTCCAACGGGGACATCTCCATCTTCTTGTGCGCAAAGGGCAGCTTTGATTGCTTCAAGCATGAAGTATTCGTCTGTCTCGGTGGTTAGTTGTGTTTGGTTTATATCTTCCATAGCGGCTTCATTATATGCAAAAAGAAACACCCTCGCGAGTGTTTCTTTTTAATACCCCCTAGGAGAATCGAACTCCTGTTTCCGGGATGAGAACCCGACGTCCTAGGCCACTAGACGAAGGGGGCGTTGTGTTTGCTTCAAAATAGCGACGGGTGGACTCGCTTGACTTACCGGTCTCCCCATAAATAGCGACGGGTGGACTCGAACCACCGACCTTAGGCTTATGAATCCCACGCTCTAACCAGCTGAGCTACGTCGCCGAGAATCTAGCGGAGTATCTGCTAGAAGCGGGTAATATACAGATGTTGAATATTTTCTGCAAGGAAAAAAGTGTAAAATACAGGCGTTTTTAGCTCAATAAGTATCCAATAGCTTTTTAAGCAAGCGTTGCATTTTTCTGGTTAACCTATTATACTGCCCGGGATTATTAACTCGTAGAATAAAGGGGCATAAAATGGATGCTTTTAATTACAAAAATGGTGAACTTTACTGCGAAGATGTGGCGCTAGCCGAAATTGCAGAGAAATTTGGAACAGCCGCTTATGTTTATAGCAAGGCAACGTTTCTAGATCACTTAGATAAGATTCAAAAGGCGTACGCTGATATTGAAACAATTGTATGTTATTCGATAAAGGCCTGTAGTAATATCAATATCTTGAAGTTTCTCGCTCAAGCCGGTAGTGGTTTTGATATTGTCAGTGGCGGTGAGCTGTTTCGCGCAAAACAGGCTGGTGCGGATATGAGCAAAATTGTCTATGCTGGAGTCGGAAAGACTGATAAAGAGCTTTTAGAGGCAATCGATGCTGGTATTGGATATTTCAATATTGAGAGTGAGGCGGAGCTTGAGAATCTAATTAAGCTCGCAAAGAGCAAGAATGCACAGGTAAAAGCCGCACTTAGAGTTAACCCAGACGTTGATCCAAAGACGCATACATATATCACAACAGGTAAAAAAGAGAGTAAGTTTGGTGTTGATATCGAGCGTGCGCAGCGAGTTTTTGCTCAATACGGCGATAATGGTAGCGTTTCTCTCTGTGCGATTCATATTCATCTAGGCTCTGGTGGAAACACGATAGACCCTTACGTTGAAGCTATAGAAAAGATACTTCCATTGATAGACGCTCTAAGAGAGCAAGGCCATTCAATCGAAGCTCTTGATATTGGTGGTGGCTATGGTGCTGATTACGTTACTGGCTATGGACCAAGCGCAGCTGACTATGCAGCTGGAATAGTTCCTCTCTTAAAGGATAAGGGGCTCAAGCTTATTTTAGAACCTGGCAAGAGCATCGCGGCTAATGCGGGAATATTGCTCACAGAGGTTCAATATATAAAGCAGGGCGGAAATAAAAAGTTTGCTATTGTTGATGCTGGTATGAACGATTTAATCAGGCCGCCTCTCTACGATGCATTCCACTTTATCTGGCCGGTTAAGGTTGACGAAAAGTTTGTCCCAACTGCGAAAAAGGAAGATCTTGAAATTGATGGTTGTGAGATTATTGATGTAGTTGGACCTATATGTGAGGGTAGCGATTTCTTTGCCCAGAATAGAAAAATGCCGCCGGTAAAACGCGGAGACTTGCTATGTATCTTCACCGCCGGAGCTTACGGCTATACTATGAGTAGCAACTACAATTCAAGGCCTATGCTTCCAGAGATTCTTGTCGATGGCGATAAGGCGGAGGTAATTCGCAAACGTCAGAGCTATGAAGATCTTATCGAGTTAGAAAAATAGAAAGAGTCCTATGAAAAAACTTATAATAGAAATACTCTCCATTCTCGGAATTATACATGGTTGCAGAGAATCAGAGAAGGCCCTAATCGCAGAGATTCTAGCCGATAGGAAAGGCTCTCTAATTATTGATACGCGCAGCAGTAAAGAATACAGCAGAGCCCATGTTAAGGGAGCGATTAATATTCCTCATTACGCTATTGGCAATGAGATTTCAAAGTATGCCAAAAGCAAAGATCAGAAAATTATGCTCTACTGCCTTAGTGGTGCAAGGGCAGCAGCTGCTAATCGTAAGCTAAAATCGCTTGGCTATACGAAAACTGTGAATGTAGGAGGTTATTCAAAGGCGAAGAGGATTTTAGCCTAAAGATTTAAAGGCTAAGAGCTTTAACGCAAGAGGTTTTTATGGTAAAAATCGGTTCATGAAAAAAGCCGTCTCAAGAGAGACGGCTTTTTTTATTTTGAATCGTTAAACATTTCCCGCTCGATAAAACCAGTATCAACCTGATTTGCTTGATACATATCGTGAGATAAAATCTCAAGCGATGCTGGGATAGTTGTTTTGATTGGTCCAATCTTGAACTCTTTGAGAGCGCCTTGCATGCTCTTGATAGCCTCTTCCCTTGTTGGTTGATGAACGAGCAGTTTGGCTACCATTGAGTCGTAGTATGGAGAGATGTAAGCGCCTTGATGTAGGTGCGTTTCAACTCTAACGCCAAAGCCGCCAGGAACAACAAACTCATCGACAGGGCCAGGGCAAGGCGAGAAGTTTGTGTCAGGGTTTTCGGCATTAATCCTGCATTCAATTGCGCAGCCATTTAGCTTAATATCTTTTTGTTTGATTGTTAATTTTTCACCAGCTGCCACCCTTATTTGCCACTTGATTAGATCGTGGCCGGTTACTAATTCGCTTACCGGGTGTTCTACTTGGATACGGGTGTTGGCTTCAATGAAGTAATAATTTTTATTTTTATCCAAAAGGAACTCAACCGTTGCGGCGTTTTCGTAATTTGCCGCTTTGATTGCGCGGATAGCTGCATCGCAAAGTTTCTCACGAGTTTCATGGTCAATGACCGGACATGGCGATTCTTCGATTAGTTTCTGGTGACGCCTTTGAATTGAGCAATCTCTTTCGTAGAAATGAACGACATTTCCATACTTATCCGCCATAACCTGAACTTCAACGTGGCGAGGGTTTTCTATGAATTTTTCCAGATATACTTCGCCATTATTAAAAGAAGCTAGTGCTTCTGTCTGCGCTGCGAGGTATGCGCTTCTAAAGCTCATATCGTTGTGAACAACGCGCATTCCGCGTCCACCGCCACCGGCAGATGCTTTGATAATTACAGGGTAGCCAATTTCGTTGGCTAGCTTTAGAGCTTCTTTTTCGTCTGTGATTGCTCCCTCAGAACCGGGAACCACAGGAGTTTTAGCTTTCTTTGCTAGTTTTCTAGCTTGAACTTTGTCGCCAAGCATATTCATCGATTCAGGAGACGGGCCAATGAATGTGATGCCGCAATCCCTACAGACTTCTGCGAAGTGTGCGTTTTCTGCTAAGAAACCGTAGCCTGGGTGAATAGCGTCCACATCGGTGATTTCTGCAACGCTAATGATTGCAGGGATATTTAGGTAACTCTTGGCCGGAGCAGCGGGACCTATACAAACGGCTTGGTCGGCCATTTTAACGTAATGCTGGTCTTTATCTGCTTCTGAGTATACTACTACCGATTCAATATCAAGCTCACGACAGGCACGCATAATACGCAGAGCGACTTCGCCTCGGTTTGCTATCAGTATTTTGGAGAACATCTTATAATTCCAATCAGGTATTATTCAGTTTAATTTAAGCTGAGAAACATTACGTTTAGCCGACTTTGACTTTGAATAGCGCCTGTCCGAATTCAACGGCTTCGCCGTTTGAAACGCAAACTTGTTCAATTATGCCATCCATCTCAGCCT
Source organism: Phycisphaerae bacterium (assembly GCA_027078365.1). Classification (GTDB taxonomy): domain Bacteria; phylum Planctomycetota; class Phycisphaerae; order Sedimentisphaerales; family Sedimentisphaeraceae; genus S145-28. Next base: position 142,090 of record JALWYQ010000010.1, on the reverse strand, counting down.
TAATCTCGTTCATAACTTTCATAGCCTCAACGATACAAACAACTGTATCCGCAGTTACTCGATCCCCAACCTTGACAAAAGGCTCTGAGTCTGGGCTTGGTGAGGTGTAGAATGTGCCCACAATCGGAGATTTTATAGCAGGAGTGTCATCACTAGCTGCTGGAGGAGCAGTTGCAGCAGCTGGTTGTGCTGGAGCTGCAGGGGCCGCTGCTGGGGCTGGCATGACTGGCGGATGCATAGGCACTTGAGTTATTACCGGTGCATTCTCCTGTGGATTAGGGCGTTTTAGGTGAATTTTACTGTCACCATCGACGATTTTAATCTCAACAAGGTCATGTTCGCTCATCATAGAGACTAGTTCTTTGATTGTTTCTATATTCTTAGCAGGTCCTGCAGTTTTGTCTTTCTTACACATATGCCTTGGCATCCTTTCACAAAATGTTTAAGCAGTTTAAGGCAAGCCCTAACAATTAGCCACAATTGCGGCTCAAAAGCAACTATTGGAGCTTCCCTTGAGCTATATTTGGCAATAAGTATAGTGTAGTGACGTCATTTTGCAACCAAAAAAGTGGTTTTGCCGGGTAGTTGTTTGCTTGAGTATAATTCGGTTTTCATTGGCGTAGCAAGTGCTTGTTGATTAGAAAAGCATAGTGAGTCGATATAAATTAAGGGTTTAGTTTGGTTGCTAATTGGTTGAAAATACGCAAAGATGACAAAAATGGGTTAATTAATCTCTATATTTCGCTATAATATCCCGAAGCTTAGGCAAAGATAGTGGCACTTGCCATGGTGGAATGTTTTTGAATTTAGTGGAGGGCATATTTAAGTGTCCAGATTTGATAGTTTAAAACAGAAACTCTCAGAGGGTGTTCTCGTTACTGATGGTGCAACGGGGACTATGCTTTACCAGAAGGGCGTTTTTATAAATAGGTGTTTTGAAGAACTCAATATCACAAATGCAGATATCGTCAAAGGGCTCCACAGCGAATACGTTGATTGTGGTGTGGATATTATTGAGACCAACACCTTTGCGGCAAACGAGCTTAAGCTAGCCAAATATGGGTTGGTCGATAAGCTCGCCGAGATTAATGCTAGTGGTGTTGCACTTGCCCGTGAGGCTGCGGGAGAGGATGTCTTGGTTGCTGGAGCTGTTGGCCCAAGCGGCGTGGATACTGCTTCACACTCTAGCGAAGCGAGCGAGAAGATTGCAGCGTCATTTAGAAGTCATATTGGAGCTTTAGATGCTGCCGGTATTGATCTTTTGATACTTGAGACATTTTCTGATGTTAAGGAGCTTTCAATTGCGATTGAAGTGGCATCTGAATTTGAGGATTTGCCAGTAATCGCGCATTTGAGTGTTCACAGCAATGGTCAAACTGAGATAGGCTTTGATGCTAGCTCTGCTTTGAGAACGGTCTCTAGTTATGACAATGTGGTTGCGGCGGGCTTTAACTGTGGTATTGGTCCGGCGGATATGCTTGACGTAGTTAAAATGCTCAAACACAATATCTCAAAGCCGCTTTCAGTTTCACCTAATGCTGGAATTCCACGAAATGTTGACGGTCGAAGTATATACATGTCCACTCCGGAATATATGGCGGAGTATGCAAAACGTTTCTTTGAGCATGGAGCTTCAATTATTGGAGGTTGCTGCGGCACTACTCCAGAGCATATACGCAGCATTGTAAAGGCAATTCACTCGCTTGATAAATCGCAGCACAGCTCTGCTGCAAACATCATAATCCACGAGAAAGAATCTCACGAGATAGAAGGATTCGCTCCGATTGCTCTTGAAGAGAAATCAAAGCTTGGATATAAGCTTGCGAATTCTCAAGAGGTTCTTAGCATTGAGATATCGCCGCCAAGAGGAACAGATGTTTCTGACGTTATAGAGAAGGCGAAAATTTGTGCTGCGCATGGAGTTGATGCTATCAATATTCCTGATGGTCCAAGGGCTAGTTCGAGGCTATCGCCGATGATAACAGGGCTTTCGATTAAGCAGCAGGCTAATATCGAGGTTGTGTTGCATGTGTGCTGTCGGGATAAGAATGTGCTTGGGATTCAGTCTGATATGCTTGGAGCAGAGGTTCTTGGCTTATCCAACGTCTTGTTGATTACTGGAGACCCTCCAAAGCTTGGCGAGTTTCCAGATGCAACGGCAGTATTTGATTTGGATGCAATCGCCCTAACCGCCTTGGTTAGCAATTTGAATAGAGGTATCGATATTGCGGGTAATCTTCTCAAGAAACCGCTTGGATTGACCATCGCGGTTGGCGCTAATCCAGTGGCCAATGATATTGACCGTGAAATAGAGAGGTTTAAATTGAAGGTTCAAGCAGGGGCTGAATATTGCATAACTCAGCCTGTCTTTGAGCTTGATAGTTTCTATAGGTTCATGGATGCCACAAGTGACTGTCGTATTCCAACGGTTGCCGGTATTTGGCCGTTTGCAAGTTACAAAAATGCAGAATTTATGGCCAATGAGGTTCCTGGTGTTGTTGTGCCGCAGAAAATTCTCGATCGAATGAGCAAGGCTAAATCAAAAGAGGATGGACGAAAGATTGGAGTCGAGATTGCTCGGGAGATGGTAGAGGCTCTGCGCGGCGATGTGGCGGGCTTTACTGTTAGTGCTCCGTTTGGAAATGTTAATACGGCCTTGGCTGTTATGGGTAAGGTTGATGTGTAAGGTTCAATCTTTGAATATATTAAAACAGCTCTGATTGCGGTTGCTTTCAGAGCTGTTTTTTTGTTTATTGAGTGCTATGACTATTTAGCTTTACAATTATTTCTTTCTTCTAAGAAGTAATCCTGCTATTCCAAAAAGGGCCATTGTTGTTGGCTCTGGAACGCAGATTGTATCAACTGCCATTGAATCTACATATATGTTACATGCAGGTGGTAGAATGAAAATACTCTCGAAATCTGGATTAGGCTCGAGAGAGATTTCCCATCTGCTGTAAGTGTAACCATTTGCTAAAATCTCACTGTAAACAGGGGCTGAAGCTACGCCTTGTTCTGTAGCAGTTTGATACGCTACTGTAGCAGGAAGCTCAGCATCATTTAGAGGCATATAAACAGCCTGTACTACTATGTCTTTATGTGTTCCTATAGCTGTATTTGGTGTGTTGTATATATCTAGCTGAATCACATCTTCTGTTTTCCAGACACCTTGAGCACCGTTTAGTTCGTTATACCAAAGAGTAAAAGGGAATGCTCCACCAATTGTAGCCATAGGCGTTCCGTACATGTTATCATATACATCAGCTACGATAGGGTTGTCATCTGTTGAAAAAAACCATTCTTGATACGTTGAGCCTGCGTCACCGCGCCAAGCTGGCACAAAAATAGACGCTTGCGCAAGGCTAGCTATGGCCGCTATTAAAAGGGCCGACAATATTAATCTTTTCATCTTACCACTCCATAAATAAACCATCATTCATGCTATAGTCATTCACCCAACGCTATTCTAGCTTTTTATGGGACGTAGTGCAACTAATAACATGATAGAATGTGCTTATAGGTAGAAATACCTACTGGTTTGTCGTAGGAGTCGTCTTGAAATTCATCGCTTTTATGACTATGGCTATCTTCGGCTTTTACTTGTTCGTTTTGCCATGTCGATTAGTTCATCTATCTGGGCATTGATTGATTTGGTGTCTAGTGGGGCGGAGTTGAGCTGTTTTTCTATCTTGATTGCCTTGAGTGTGTATGTGTCAAAACCTGCCATTGCTCCGGTTCCCTTTAGGGAGTGAATGTAGCGTTTTGTTGTTTCCAAGTCGCCACTCTCAAATGAGACTTTTATCTGGTTAATCCTATCTGGTAGTGATTTAACGAATATTTTTATGGCCTTTTTGTACATTGGATCATCTGAGTTTATTGAGATGATTTTCCCGCCATTTAATGCATTTTCCATCTGGGCGGTGATTTTTAGTTGTTTTGATATCCTCTTTAAAAGATTTGCCGCTTCGACTGGTTTGGCTACATAATCATCCATCTGAGCCTCTATTCTTTGAGCTCTTTCTTCGAGGCTGTCAGCAGCTGTAACTGCGATTATTGGAATATTCTTGAGAGCTTTGTTGGCCTTTATTATTTTAGTCGCCTCAATTCCGTCCATATTTTCCATGTAGATATCCATCAGTATTAATGAGATATCTTGCTTGTTGGCAATCTCAACGGCTTCAGTTCCATCACTGCACAGAATAGTCTCAAAACCGGCTTTTTTGAGTATGAGTTCGAGCAAAAGGCGGTTCTCGGCCGAATCATCTGCGATTAATATTCGCTGAGCTCGAGTTTCTTTCTTTTTCCCTAATATAGATGACCATATTCCCATAACTCTGTAGGTCGTCATAATAGTGGAGCTTCTTAAGTGAGATTTTGAGTTCTAGTTGTTTCTAGCAAGGAGCTTATCTGACTCTAAGTTTAGTTGTCAGCGTAAGTTAATTTATTTTGAGGCTATTGTTCTTGTTGACGAAATGAAAATATCAATATAAGATGGTCGAGACTTTTTCTCTAGTGCGACTGCTTTGAAAAACGAGCTACTTTTGGGAGTCCTTAATAATACTAGCTATCTATAACGAATAGTAGCAGATACATACTTTCATTTAGCCATAGCTTGTATGCGTTTATACGTTATGGCATTACTATTATATCTAGGGATTGTGACATGTTATTACTTGTAGTTAGATTCATCTTTTTTATTGTCTTTTCTGCCGTTCTACTTTCTTCACTTCTAAATTCCGATACAAACACAGCGTTGATTAATGACCCTGAAAGACTAGTTAGTGCATTGCTAGCTTTGGTCGCAGCGATACTGGTATTGGTAATAGATATCTTTACTCCGAAAAACAAGCTCTCTGGGTTAGCTGGAGTGTTTTTTGGGCTTATCGTGGGTGTCTTGCTCAGCTGGGGAGCTAGCTATGTCATTGATATGGTTAGTTTTCTCTACGATGATGTCTTTGAGATTACTGAGCAGATGCGTCTGATGACAAAGCTTCTAACAGGGGTTTGTATTTGCTATTTGAGCATTAGCATAGTCATACGAACGAAAGACGATGTTCGTTTTGTCATTCCTTACGTTGAATTCTCAAGACAGACTAAAGGGCTGCGCCCGCTTGTTTTAGATTCTTCAGTGATTGTTGATGGCCGTATTGCAGACTTGACCCAGACAAAAATCTTTGATGCACCGTTTGTAGTGCCAAGATTTATAATAAATGAGCTTCAGCTCCTCTCCGACTCTTCTGATAAATTGAAAAGGTCTAGAGGCAGAAGAGGCCTTGATATGCTTGCCAATCTTCAATCTGACCCTATCGTTGAAGTTATGATTGATGACACACCTCCTCCAGGCGTTGATGATAATGCGCCAGTTGACCAGAAGTTAATCGCCTTTTCAAAACAATGTAACGGTAGGTTGGTAACTACTGACTACAACCTTGGCAAGGTTGCACTTTTGAGAGAAGTTGATGTGGTTAATATTAACGATATTGCAAAGGCTCTCAAACCGGTCGTTCTACCGGGCGAAGAACTTGAAGTACGCATCATCAAGAAGGGCGAAGAGCAGACGCAGGGAATTGGCTACCTCGATGATGGAACTATGGTTGTTGTCGAAAATGCTAGCAATCAAATTGGTAATAATATCAAGATAACCATAACAAGCTCACTGCAAACCTCTGCCGGTAGAATGATATTTGGCAAGTATGGAAACGTAGCGACACAATAAATAGAACTGTTTTGGGCGATCGCAATGGTCGCCCAAATTGTTTTGTTCATTTGCGGCTAAAACTAAAATCATTTTGCACAATGGTATCGTTTTATCTCAAGCAATAATCTTTCGATGAGTTTGTCTTCTGCTACAGTTGCGATTTTCTCGCCGTCTTTATAGATAAAGCCTTTTTTCTTTCCTGCGCAAACTGCGATATCTGCATCGGCGGCTTCTCCTGGACCGTTGACGACGCAGCCCATAACGGCAATCTTGATAGGTTTTTCTATATCCTTGATTGCTCTCTTAATTTTCTTGGCTAGAGAGATTACATTGATTTGGCATCTTCCGCAGGTTGGGCATACTGTTAGTTGCGCACTATCAATTTTGCGCAGGCCAAGTGGTGTAAGTATTTCCTTTGCCATCTTCACCTCTTCAACCGGATCGCCCGCAAGAGAAACGCGGAGAGTGTCGCCAATGCCTGCACTCAACAGCGAACCAAGTGCTATGGCGGTTGGAACCCTTGCGTCTTCGATTAGGCCTGCGTGGGTTAAGCCTAGATGTAGTGGATAATCAAAGTTTTCAGATAGAGCTCTGTTAATTTCAATCGTCCTTATCGTACTTACACTTTTTGCACTAAGAACGATGTTATCAAAGCCTCTTTTCTCAAATATCTTAACGTATCTGCGCATCTCACGTAGCATCAGGGAAGTTCTCTTGGCTGGAGGAGTATCGTCCTTTAAGTCTCTAATGCTTGCTTCGTTGATTCCGATACGCACGGCGATTTTATGCGCTTTTGCGCAGTCTATAATCTTGCGTACATCTTTTGGGTCTCTGATGTTTCCTGGATTTAACCTAATCTTTGAAGCGCCGCCTTCAATAGCTTCGATTGCTCGCTGCGCAGAGAAGTGAATGTCTGCAACTATTGGGATATCAACCTTATCAACAATCTTGGCAAATGCGATAGTGTCAGCTTGTGTTGGTACTGCTATTCTTACTATATCGCAGCCGGCATTAACGAGTTTTTGCACCTGCTTCAAACACTTGTTGATGTCGGTTGTAAATACGTTGGTCATTGACTGGATTGCTATTGGGTATCTGCTACCAATCTTGATATTTCCAATCTTTGTAGTTTTTGTTTTTTGCCTTTTCATATGTCAATTCTCTCAAAAAAATATCACGAGAATTCTAGCTTGTTTTTACCTGTTAGGCAATTTAAAATCTCCGTATGATTATGGATATAAGAAAAGTAATTCAAAAGGGAGTTCGGTTTTTGATTTTAATTGCCCTGAGCGTTCTGTTGTTCTATGTTTGCTTTGCGACCTATCTATACTTTGCTCAGGCTCATCTTGTTTTTGCTGCCTCTAAAGAAGTAGATGCATATCCAAGTGATATTGGGCTTGAATACGAAGACTTAGATATCGTGGTTGGAAAATCAGGACATGTAAATGCGTGGTTTATCCCGAGAGAGGGAGCCTCTAAGACAGTTCTATTTTGCCATGGTAATGCTGGCAATATTTCATCGAGGCTTGATACCATTAGGATTTTTCATGACATTGGTCTAAACGCTATAATATTCGACTATCGTGGTTATGGAAAGAGCAGCCCCAACGCTACAGAAGAGGGGACTTATCAAGATGCCAGAAGCGTTTATAACTATCTAATAGAGAAAAAGAAAATCCTGCCAGAGAATATAATTCTAATGGGCCGCTCACTTGGCGGACCGATAGCTGCGCATCTTGCAAGTGAGGTGGACTCTTGCGGTTTGATAATTGAGAGTAGCTTTACCAGTCTTGCTGATATGGCAGAGCATTTATATCCATACATGCCCGTTAGATTTTTTGCTAGGATAAAATACGATACGGCTAATTATTTGAAGATGGTTCACGTTCCAGTATTAATTATCCACAGCAGTGAAGATGATTTTGTTCCGTATAAATTTGGGCAACAACTGTTTTCTATTGCCAACGAGCCTAAGAGTTTCGTTGAGATATCCGGCGGTCATAACAATGGCTTTGTAGAGAGCGAACCAGATTATAGCAGGGCGTTAAAATCTTGGCTTGAGTCTCTCTCTCGAGCCTATTAACCGTCGAGTAAAACCATGTTTTACCCTAAAACTTCTTTACCAATCCTATCACCTGTGCTTGGATTTTGCAGTTGGTAGTTATGATTGGTTCGTAATCTTTGTTGGCAGGTTGGAGTCTGATGAAATCCTTTTCTTTGAAGAACCGTTTCAATGTGGTTTCCGTGTCATTAACCAGAGCTATTACTAAGTCTCCGTCTTTGGCGATGGATGTTTTTTTACAGATTACATAATCGCCAGGGGCAATGTTTTCTTCAATCATACTTAGCCCGCTAACTTCAAGGGAGAATACATCTTTGCCAGAGAACTGAGTTTCTAGAGATAGTTTATCGTTACGTGCAAATGCCTCTACGGCAACTCCAGCGGCAACGCTACCAAGTAGTGGCAATCCAGATGAGTCGCTGTTTGGGTCAAATACGGGCGATTGATCTAGGCTCTCTAGTAGTTCAATAGCTTGGTGAGTTAATTTCAAAGAGCGAGCTTTGCCTTGAGAAGTCGAGAGTAAACCTTTTTCTTGTAGGACGGCGCAATGCTCGAATACGGTTGTTCTGCTTTTTCTCAAAAGCGACGCCAATTCTTGGATGGTTGGGGAATAATGTTGGCTGTTGGTAAACTCGTTTATCAGTCGAAGTATTTCTAGCTTGCGTGGCGTTAGATTCTCTGACATACCCTGTCTCCATACTATAATTGTCTGTTGGTTTGTGAGCTATTGATAGCCTCTCGATTATGGCTTGAGCTATGATTGATAACGTAGAGCCGAGTTGTCTAGATATGTTGTGTTTGAGTGTTTTGCTATTGGGCGTATAGTTTGCAACGTATGTGCCGCCTGGGCCGAAAGAGCACAGTGGTACATCACTTGGATATTCTTCTTTAATATTGTTCATCTTAAACACCTTTCAAAGTTCATCCCTAAACCTGTTGAGATATGTATCGGCATTAGTTATTATTTTCCCGAACAAAAACCGAACAAAATTTAAAAACTGTGATATTTTTTCATTTGTTCTAGGTTGTCACATGTCGAAGGGTGTTTTTATGGGACATTTTTTGTAGGGTTATCTTTTTTAGATTCTATCTTTGAGGAACACAAAAACCAATTTGCACGTATAAACACTGTAAGTTCTTATTTTTTTGATATTATTGGCGGATTAGTCGATATTAAACTTGGTTTTTATTACTTTCTGCTTAAACGGAAAGATGGCTCATCTTTCCATTTTTTTGAGCTTTTATAGTGGCTAAGAGATTTTGGGGCGATAGTTTTGAAGCAGTTATTTTTTGCAGTATTATTATTCTTTTTGGTTTCTGTTGTCAGTGCCGAAATTACGGCAGATACGTCTAACGATCAATTTCTAATCAACAAGACGATGCTTTTCTCCGATGGAGATCAGAATGTTAGGGTTATTGCTGCAAAGCAGTTGCTTTTGAGTGATAAAGCTGCCTCTAGGAATTTGATTCTCAAGGTCTTGAATAGTGATGCTGATGCTAGGGCAAAAACAGCTATTTTTTTGGCAATTATCGAAAGTGACAGTTGGTCTAGAAAAATCCCAAATACAAATCAGCTAGCAGTTGCTCTCTGCAAAGCCATTACTATAGATGACCCAGAGGTCTCAAATCTAGGTTGTCAGGCTCTTTCTGTATTTGATTATAGTCAGGTCGGGCCAACCCTTGTTAAATTAGTTTCTGATGAGAGTAATCCAATTCATGTTCGACTCAATGCAATAAATGGCTTAAAAGCTTACCTGCCTAACAGAGATGTTATTCCAGAGCTAGTTAAGTTATTAGATAATTCAGACCCGCAGATATCTCAAGCTGCAGATGAAGCTCTCCAAGAGTGGGTTCCGCTTGGCAAAGATAAGAAAATCTGGAGACAGGTTATATCTGATCTTGGTCAAAAAACACCAGAACAGATTGTTAGGGAAAGACTTTTACGCCAAGAAGCTAAGCTTAGGCAACTAAATATTGATATTGAAAAAATCAGGGCAGAACATTTAGCCGTCCTGGAAGAGTTGTATAAGTTTAAGACTGTTAATAATGGCAGGAAAGAGTTTTTGCTCGAAGAACTCAAGAGTTCACAGGCAAAGGTGCGGCTATGGGCGTTGGATAAAGTTTCGCAGTGGAAAAACTCGACTAAGTTGCCCGATGAGTTTTCTCCTGTCCTCATAGAGATGATTGCTGATAATAACTGGCAGGTTAGAGCAGCTGTTGCAGATTTGCTTGTTTATATGGGAGATATTGCTCCAGCAAAGGCTCTTTTAAACCAGTTGAACAAAGAAGAAAACGATGAGGCTGCAATATCGCAATTAAATGCTTTGAGCGAGGCATGTTATTATGCTTCTATCTCCAACGGCAAGGTGGTTGTTGATAAACCTCTTAGGATAGCGGCAATAAAGGTTGCAGAGAGTTTTCTAAAGAGTTCGAACAAACTCAAGGTTGTAGCGGGAGCAAAATCGTTTGCGAGAATGATAGAGAAAAATGGAGTTGGTGAAGAGGCTGTTAATGAAGGTATTGTGCTTGTGAGGGCAAGTTTCAATAAGGCTGTCGCAAATAAAGATACTGAGCTTATGCTTGGTTTATTGAGAGTTATGGCGAGTCTGTGTCAGGATTCTAACTATTACAATGGCTTAAGTGCAAAGGCTTTTCATGATATATTTAGCCAATATCTAGATTTAGGGCCTGTTGATATGAAGATTGCAGCGATGAATGGACTTATCAATATTGATAGTGCTGTAGCTCTTCATGATTTTAAAAATCGAAAATTCTATGCCTATCCAGATTCTAGAGTCGTTGATACCGTTGTCGCTCTTGCTGGCAAGGTTGGGCAAAGTAGTGATTTGAGTTGGTTGAGCGATATCTTAAACGATAATAGCGACAATGTCTGGGATTCTATCCTGAAAATTTTATCTAGGTCTGATGGTCAAACTATATGGCAGTGGCTAGAAATCTTTGAGAAAAAGAAGATAGCGGTGGATAGATTAGTGCAAATTCTCAATATATCTGAGAAGAAGCCGGGTTTTGAGGTGAAATCAAAGTTGCGATTGGCAAAGATATATGAAGAAAAGGAAGAGAGTGCGATTGCGGCTAAGTACTATGAGGCGGCTCTTGAACTTGGGCTCGACCCAGAGACTGCGCAAACGGTTAATCTTGAGCTTTTAAAGTATTCGTTGAGTATGGGAAATACCGCTAGGGCTAACGAGATTTTAGCTTGGAAGCTTGCTAGATCAGATATTGATATTCACATGGGGTATGGTAAGGCTGTTGATAGTTACCTGAGTGATAAATATGTAGATGCTTCTGCGAAGCTCGATTTGTGCAAACGCATCTTAGCCATTAAGATACCAGTTAAAAGACCATCTTGGAATTCTGCTATTGGCCGTTGGAAGACGGTGTTAGAGGCCATTAAAAAGCAAATCGATAAGCCAAAACCTGAAGTAGAGAGTGCATCGAAAGATAATGGCAAAGAGGTTAAAGAGGCTACTAAGTAATCGCAGATTTTAAGCTCGTAGCCCCAGACTGCTTCTTACGACTAGATACTGCTTTATCGCACCTTTATCGTCTTAGATATTGAAGTTCTGGTGGCAGCGATATGTTGTTTCCGAAGTTATCCTCGCCGTAGCCAGTTTTTGCTAGCAATTCAATGTCCTGTAGTACGCGCTTATCGCCTTTAAATCGAACTTTTATGTCTGTTATAATATCGATTTTCCCTATAGCTAGCATCTTGGCAATTTCTTCTTTTGCCTGTTCAAGTAGTGTTATCTCTTTTTGTTCTTGCTCGTCAATGTCGAGAGATTGTTCATATATGATTAGCTTGCCATTTTCAGAGAGCTGCATCACGATGTTGTAAACGGCATCTCTAATATTGCCGCATTTACAGAATTTGTTTTCAAGGTCTAATCTAACAATCTCTGATATGAGCCATTTTCTCTTTCTTGCATTGATGTATTCGTTAACCCTAAACAGTTCGAGTGGAGAGCTTGCATCGTACCACTGATTATCGAATTCCATCTTGACTTCGCTGCCGTAATGGATTGCAATCATTGATATAAGGGTTGATGGACGTACATGGAAGCCTCTGTACCTTGGAACAGGAACCTCCAATATGCCAATCTCAGCGTACTTATGCAACATCTCTTGGCATATCTTCTGCGCACAAACAGTGTATTGCTTGACGTATGAAACAGTGTAATCCAATAAAAATGCCAGTAGGGTTACTGGTTTAACTAAAGGCTCATTATATTGGATTGATGGCTGTTCGTGAACGCTCATATGACGTTCGTAGTAATGGGCAAATGAAGTTGCTACACGTAAGAGATGCAGTACTACACTGATATGACCACGTAATGTAGGTAAAGATTGATCTATATGCTCAGTGTCGCTTTTGGATACGTATGTGTCGTAGAGAGACTGTAGATTGTGAAATTTAAGTTGTAGAGTTCTCAGGTTTTCTTCACTTATAGGGCTGTTTAGGTAGGACTTATAGTCCATTGGTCTTTGACAGTTTGAGATGTTGAGCATTCTTCTGTTGGCTGCCATATTCAAAAAAGCTGTTGCAAGTAGCGTGACGATTTTTCCAATGTCGTTTATTTTACGTAGGGCGTTGTCCTGTTCTAGTCTGCCAGAAGGAAGAATCTCAAAATATGCATCGTCGCTTATCTTTCTCTCTATGATTGGAAGGTTAATAGACTCGGCATTCTTGACAAGTCTATCGCAGGCCCTGATTAAAACCTTGCCAGTGAAACTTAGGGTCTGTTCTGTTGCATTGCCAAAATCGTGTTCAAGTGGTAAAAGTCTGTACTGGGGCAAAACACTTTCTATGTGCAACAGTTCGTAGCAAACGTCGGAGAAGAGTTTTATGGCAGCAACTAGCGACCTGAATTTGCACCACTTCTGGTTGTTGGCTGCACCGTAAGCATCTAGTAGTTCTTCTGTATGGGTGGATTGGCTAAGCAACTCACCTAGGAAAGGTCTGGTTAGGATTGCCTTTGGTGTCGGATGGTTTGCTAAATGCCGCGATATATTCAGAAGAAAATTAGCTCTGCTTGCGATTAAGCTGTTAAAGTCTTCTTCACTAACAATGCCTGATGCCATTAAAATACCCAAAACCAAAATAAATGAAAACTATTAGTGCTTACGACAGTTCTATATCAACTGTCAATTATATGGTAAGCTAAAATTTAAACAAGCACTTATTTAATATTGATTAGTTAAATAACAACAATTAAGCACTGCATTGTATTTTCTTGTAATACTATCGGCTCAGCATACTTTCTAGTTTGTTGAGCCTTCTAGTGTATTTGCCACCTTTGAATCTGACCTTTAACCAGCTATCCAATATGCCAATAAGGTCTTGGTCTGAAATCATATCTTGACCGATAGAGAGCATGTTGGCGTTGTTGTGTTCTTTGCCAAGCCTAGCACTTTTTTTGTCCCAAGCTATAGTGCATCTGATGCCAGCCACTCTGTTTGCGGCCATCGCTTCACTGTTGCCACTTTTTCCAAATACGATACCAATATCGCACCTCTTGTCAGCAACGGCTTGAGCTGCTGGAACTACGAAGTCTAAGTAGTCACACGAACTATTAGAAGATGTGCCAAAATCTTCAATCTCATAACCTTCTTTAAGCAGGAACTCTCTTGTTAATTCCTTGTAATCGTAACCGTCATGGTCCGATGCAATAGCGACTTTCATTGGAATCTCCATATAACACACGGTTTTGTACATACTGCTTCGGCAATATCTACCATGTTATTAAAAATAAATCTCAAAAACAACCATTTCAATGGCAATTCATCAAAACTTTGACGGTAAAATAATGAAATTTCTGAACTCGCAATTGTCTTGGCAAAGCTTCCCACTGTTTCGAGATTCTTTGGGTGTATAATTGGTTTGCAGATGGTGCTACTTGAGGGTAGAATAACTGGGTCAATATTGCAACCCTAGTGAGGTCGTTGTAATGAAAAAAAGAGTTTGTAGAGGTATTGATGTTAGAAAAAACTTCTAATCAGAGTCAATCGCCAAATTTAGAAGCTAGTCGGAGTGATTCTTCTTGCGAGTCGCTAGATTCGAGGTCCCCACGTACGCCAACCCATATCAACGAAAAGACATTTAACGCAATCTTAGATTCGATACAGGATACTGTGGTTCTTCTTGTCAATGAGAACATGGATATTGTTGATTCTTGGATTAGCAAGGAATTGCTTAAGAGTTGGGCTGGCCAATCACGGCGACAAAATGATTTTGAATGGTTTTTTGGAGTAACATCACTGTCTCGCAATAGATTCTTTCAGTCTATTGAGTATGTGTTAGCAGAGGCAGAATCGCTAACGTATTATGAGAGAGTCTTAAATGGCAGCGATATTATCTTCTTTGAGATTAACATATCTGCCATAGTCAATGATGATGCTACTGTTAGTGCTGTTTGCTATGTTAAGGATAAATCCAAAGAGCATCAAGCCTTGCAACTTTCAGAATTTCGTATGAGATTTGAGAGTATCTTGATGAATATGAGTACATATTTCATCAATCTACCTTCCGAGCAGATTGTAACTGGCATATGTGAGACGCTCAAGGCAATCTCAGAGTTTGCAGGTATGGACAGGGCTTTTTTGTACGAGTTAGTGGATGACAATATTGTTGAGTTAAAGATTGAGTGGTATCAGCAGGAGTTTGGACCCCTCCAGAGCGATCTTAAATCCATTAAGATTAGCGATCTTCCGAATGTGTCATCTAAGCTCATTAACCTTGAAACTCTCTTGATTCACAGCGATAAAAATGTTGGCGATGAAATGCTTAGCGGCCTTTTGAAGCGAGAAGATACCAAGACGATGCTGTTAGTTCCAATGACACGAGATAGCCGATTAACGGGATTTCTTGGTTTTGAATCGATGTATGAGTATAAGAGGTGGGGGCTTGAAACCTTAAATCTATTTAAATTGGCGGCAGAGATTTTATCAAATGTGCTCTCGAGATATGAGGTCCAAAACCGTTTGCGCAGAAGTGAAGAACGATTCCGAGCTGTTTTTGAATCTACGGATGATAGAATTTTTATTTGGAGTAAAACAGGTAACCTTTTATATGCAAATGGGGCAGCTCTTAACCATATAAATAAAGAAAGAGAAGCTGTATTTGGCAAAAAATACACGGAGATCTTCAGTGATGCTACCGATGTCGCACTACTCTGGCGTGATAGAGTTGTCCAAGTTTCAAAATCAGCAGAAATTCTCCATGTACATGACCACATATGTGAAGGCTCCAAAGAAGAATGGGTAGACTCTACACTTACACCTCTACTAGCCCAAGATGGTAGTGTTTTTGCAGTTGCAATTATATCTCGAGATATAACGGAAAGCGAAACCATCAAAAATGAGCTAAATGTATATCGAGAAAAAATGATGCGTACGGAGCAACTTGCATCGCTTGGTGTTCTTGGGGCAACAGTTGCGCACGAACTTAATCAACCGCTTACGGTTCTTAGGTTACTGACACAGCAGAGCTTGCGCAGGCTTAAAAAAGCCAAGCCAAGAGATGATGTAGCTATAGAAAATTTGAGTGATAGTCTCTCTGAATTGGACAATGCAACAAAGATTGTGCAACGTTTTAGAGAGTTTGCTAGAAAGATGCCTAGATACGAGACAGCTCAGATTAATCTTAAGAAAAACTTAGACAAGATTGTGGCAGCTCTTTTACCTTTGGCAAAAAAATCTGGAGTTTCTATTAAAACGCAGGGTTTCTCGAAATTGCCGCCAATATTGGCGAACAAAGGAGAGCTTGATCAAATATTTTTCATTATAATTCAAAATGCCATTCAGGCGGCAGTCCCTGGCAAGGCAAACACTATCACTATATCTGCTTGCAAGTCTGGTGGTAATGTTAAGATTCTCTTTAAAGACAACTGTCGAGGTATTGAAAGAGAGAATCTGCCTAAAATATTTGAGCCTTTCTTTACGACAAAATCAGCCAAGGATGGCACTGGGCTTGGTCTTTCTATCGTTAAAGATTTGCTTGAAGGTAGAGGAGGCAAGATTGAGGTAGAGTCTGAACTCGGAGTTGGTACTTGCTTTGAGGTTAATTTTCCTGTAAAAGCTGACTAGAAATGGGAGGTAAGATTATGACAAGACGTCAAATCAAAAAAGTTTTTCTCGTGGATGATGAGCCAGCGATTTTAAAGGTTCTTGGTAATTCGCTAAAGGATATCGGTTGCAAGGTTACCAAGTTTGCCGACGCGAGAGAGTGTTTAACCAACATTGTACGTAACGATTGCGGACTCTTGATTACTGATGTCAACATGCCGGGTATGGATGGAATGACACTGTTGCATGAGGTTAAGAAAGTAAGACCACAACTTCCGGTGTTAATTATTACTGGCTATGGAGATATACCAATGGCAGTTGAAGCAGTTAAGGCT
The DNA here is from genome assembly GCA_027078365.1 of Phycisphaerae bacterium. GTDB lineage: Bacteria > Planctomycetota > Phycisphaerae > Sedimentisphaerales > Sedimentisphaeraceae > S145-28. Next base: position 125,913 of record JALWYQ010000010.1, on the reverse strand, counting down.
GGTGCGATAGACTTCATTGAAAAACCTCTAGACGAAGAGACCTTTATTCCAATTGTTGAATCAGCACTTAGTATCTCTTACGGCCCAGACGGGCAGGGAGATAAGGCACTCACTCCTTCTGAACTGAGAATCCTCTCTCTTATCTGCGACGGTCACAGTAACAAACAGATGGCAGCAATACTATCTAGAAGTGTTCGTACGATCGAAAATCACAGGCACAGAATAATGAGAAAGCTCAACGTTGATAATGCCGCTGAGCTTGTGAGAACCGCTTTAAAGATGGGAATTCAGATAGATTAACTTTTTTCGAAGCGTCCTAAAGAGATTTATCAAACAAGTAAATAAAGTCTTTTATTTAGACTATAGAGTATCCCATGTCGCTGCGCAGATCCTTTAGGTATTTCCATAGATTTTGGTCTTTGCATGACTCTAATATTATTGGGTAGATTATGCTGTTTTCAATATATATGTGTTCTTTTATCGCCGGGCAAAGATATTCAACAGTTGAAGATATATTTATCTTGAAGTCGTTAGTTCTGTAACTCTCAATATCGCTAACTAACATAAACAAATCTTGAGCTGCTATGTTTAGATAGATATGTTCTGCTTTAACATTTTCGAAGAAGTTTATTTTAGAACAATCCTTTACTGCTGGATATAGCACATCATCTTCAAAGTCCATATGCAACTTAGCTAGCGCTAGCATTCTAGTTGCCTCGTATATTCTGCGGTATTGAGTAGAGCTTGTTTTAATCTTGTCAAGTTTGATTATCTCGCAGCATGCTTCTTTTAAGTCTTCAATTACTGCAAGGCTATATTCATGCTCTAATAGGAGGTATCGCATAACGTGATTGCTAGAGAGTTTTTTTCTCATTAACTCTACTTGATTTGCAATAACGCCGGAATCGCTAAACTTATCAAACATTTCGTAAAGGTCGCTAACGGCAATCCCAGATTCTATTAATCTGCCTTGCGCTTCGGCTAAATCAAGCGGGGCTAATCTAGATAGAAAAGTCAGCTCTGATTTATCGAGATCTAACACATTCTCTCTTTGGCTTACTCTCTTTAACAGTAGTGTTAATTTTTCCGTTTTATTCATAATTATTCTCCCTTGTACTATTGCTACAGAGATATACGAGTTGTGTTGGAGTGTGTGCAGATAATTATGAGTACAAACCACCTTTTTTAGAAATGCTCTGTAGTTAAAGGTGCTTAGAAATGAGTAGTCGTGTGTTGCTAGAGGGCCTTTAAATCAAATGAATATTTAGGGTTCTCTAGAGTTTTGCAGAAAGAGTAAATGTCTTTTGGTAAAGGGCTTATGTACTCTACGTCCTTATTTGTTACTGGATGAGCAAACTTAAGTTGCCAAGAGTGAAGTGCTACTCTATCTAGGCTAGATGACATTTGCAATTCTTGACCTGTACTCTTAATTTTTTTTCCGCCATATAGAGTATCTGCAACAATGGGGTTACCTATATGGGATAGGTGGCATCTTATCTGATGGGTTCTGCCAGTTTTTAAAATTACCTTCACAAGAGAGAATTCTTCGTATTCTTCAATAACATCCCATAGGCTAAGTGCGTATTTTCCGTTTTCTGAGACAACTTGCCGCTCTGCGCTGGGGTGTTGCATTAACGGTTCTTCGATTTTGCCAGTCTTTTGTGGCAATTTCCCATGCACTAGAGCAAGATATATTTTTTGTGTCTCTCTACTTGCAAATTGTTCGGCTAGTATTTGGGCGTACTGAGGGCTTTTTGCAAATACTACGGTTCCACTTGTTTCTTTATCGAGTCGATGTACGACCATTGGTTTGTATTGATTTTTCTCAGAGAAATTTGTTGTAGCGTGATGTAGTAGAGCGTTTAGTAAAGTTGCTCTCGGATTTCCCCTTGCGGGATGTATTATTATTCCCGGTTGCTTGTTGACTACGACTAATGCATCATCTTCTGCGATTATATCTATTGGTAAATCGTCAGCTACTAATTCTCTATCTGGCAAATAAAATTCTATTACGTCGCCACCTCGAAGCTTTCTTGATGGTTTTGATTTAATGGAATTAACCAGTATGTCTTGAGCCTTTATGATTCGCTGCATCTTTGCGCGGCTAAGATTACCAAATCTTGCGCAGAGATAGTTGTCTAGTCTAATCGATTTGTAATTGCCGCTGACGGTTATCTTAAGATACTCACCAGCTCTAAACTCGTTGTGATTAAAACGTGCCATTACTTTAGATTATCTACTGGTATTGAGAAGAATGTAGCATTGCTTCTCTTTTTCCCAACAAGTTTACCGTTTGCGCAAAGCCTCTCTGTTATGGATTCCACTTCTGCTTTTTCTATTCCAAGTGTTGCAACGATATCATCTGCGCTGCAGGGATGTCTTTTAACCATCTCTAAAATATTGGTTTCAATGTCTGCGTTTGACGATGTGAGATTTTTCTTTGAGAAATCAGCGATAACTTCGGCACCTCTTGCGATTTTCTTAGCGATTCTTTCTAACTCACTCGAAGATACCATCTCGACACCTTCTTCTACCGTTGGTCTGACTGCCGTGTTGAGCTGTATTTTGTCGGGGTTGATTTTATCTATGATAGAAATCATCTTTTCAATTTGTTCGTCTGAGGTGTTTCTGTTTTTGATTAGGAAAATCTCTAGCCAAATTTTTCCGTTGTAACTCGCTGAGAAATCAATCATTCCCTGCACGAATTTGTCAAACGAGATGTTACTGTTTGGCCTGTTGATATCCTTGAATGTTTCTTCATCACCCGCATCAAGTGATGGTAGTATAACATCTGCTTTCGACAAGGCTGCTGCAACCTTTTTATTCCAAAGCAGAGAGCCATTTGTTATTACTGCCACGGGAATGTCGCAGATTGATTTGATTTTTTCGATAAGCTCGCCGAGTTTGCTATGCAGGGTTGGCTCTCCGCTACCGCTTAATGTTATGTAGTCAATCCTGTCGCAACTTTTGAGTTTATTTTTTAGTTCGGCAACAACCTCGTCAATATCTACAAAATCAGAGAGGGTCTCTGTTGTTGGGGCATCTAAGCCGAGCTGGCAGTACACGCAGTTTTGTGTACATGATTTCATCGGTATGATATCAAGACCGAGACTGTAGCCGAGTCTTCTAGATGGTACCGGTCCAAAGATGTGATTCGTTTTTTTATCCATTATTTTCTTACAATCTCGAATATGGCTTTGCAGTCAGTAACAGTTTTTTCTATCCACTCAACAGGCATTACACATGCCGCATCACACATTGCTTTTTCTGGGCGAGGGTGAACTTCTAGGAATAATGCATTTGCTCCAGCGGCGATTGCAGCCTTTGCCAAGATAGGAGCCTTTTCTCTAGCGCCTGCGCTAGCATTGCCCAAACCGCCAGGTTGCTGCGTACTGTGTGTTGCATCGAAGATGACAGGGTAGCCAAGAGATTTCATATCCTCGATTCCACCCATATCGTTGACGAGTCTGTTGTAGCCAAAGAAAGTTCCTCTTTCTGCGAGCATTATCTTCTCTGCGCCGCCTTCTTTTAATTTCTCAACGACGTTCTTCATCTCTGCTGGTGATACGAATTGACCTTTCTTAACGCTAACGGGCTTGTTGGTTTTTGCGCAGGCAACTAGCAGATCTGTTTGTCTGCAAAGGAAAGCAGGAATCTGCAAACAATCAACTACCTCTGCACAGATGGCTGGTTGGCTTGATTCGTGAACATCTGTCATTACAGATAATCCGGTCTTTTCTTTTACCTGCGCTAGTATTTCTAAGCCCTTTTCGATTCCAGGCCCGCGATAGCTAGAGATGCTTGAGCGGTTTGCCTTGTCGAAGCTAGCTTTAAAGATAAACTTAACACCAGTTTTATCACGCAGCTTGAGTAGGTAGTCGGCTATTTCAAGGCAGTTGTCTAGACCTTCTATTACGCACGGACCTGCCATTACAAACATATCTTCGTTCAAACCAACCTTGATATCGCCTATATTGAAATTATTGCTCACTTGAGTATCCTTTATTTTGAGTATTGTTCTATGTGGCAAGTCAGTATATACTTGGAGTGCGTATTTGTTCAAGCGAAAAACCCTCATAGATGGAGATTAGACCGTTGGCAGAAATTAAAGATATTCCAAGGCTTGGCGCAAGAGATCTTAATGCGTATAAAAATACTTTTGGTAGAGTACTCCTCGTTGGTGGCAGTGTCGGTCTAAGTGGAGCAATATGTCTCTCTGGTTTAGCTACATTGCGAAGCGGGGCAGGGCTAGTAGAGATTGCTACGGCTGAGAGTATATGGCAGATTGTTGCGGGTTTTCACCCAGCCTATATGACAATTCCACTTAGCGACGAGGGCGGTAAAATTGCATATAACGCCATTTTTGAACTTGAGGGTAGGATTGACCGTTGCGATATTGTGGCGTTTGGTCCTGGAATTGGTGTCTCTAGCAGTGTTGTTGAGGTTCTTAGATGGTTAATCTCTCAAGATGGGATTGATTTGGTACTAGATGCTGATGGATTAAATTGTCTATCAAAGATTAGAAGCTGGCACAAAGGCAATAGAAGCAACCTAATTTTAACTCCTCATGTGGGAGAGTTTCGAAGGCTCTGGAATAGTGTTTTTAGAGAGCCTATGCCAGAGTCTAGAATAGAGGCAGCATTGAAGTTTTCTGCTACGACTAAAACAACACTGGTTTTGAAATCTGCAGAGACTATTGTTGCTTCAGATGGAGACTACTACATCAATAGAAAACCAAATCCAGCAATGGCAACTGCTGGTAGCGGTGATGTCTTAACTGGTATTGTTGCAGCCCTTTGGGCGCAGTTTAAACTTAGCGCAACAAAACGCTCTGCATTGTCCGCCTCGATAGCGGCAGTTTTTCTGCATTCGAAAGCTGGAGAGGTTGCCAGAGAAAACTTCGGCGAGATCTCACTTATTGCAACGGATATAATAGAATCTCTGCCCAAGGCGTTTTTAGCTTCTGGGTGGGCTCGTTGATTGGAGGGGGAGTTTTTTTCGTCTTTTCATTGTTGTCTTGACAGTAGCTTATCAATATAATGAGAAGGATTTTTTTAAGATAGAGCAACTATTAGAAAGGGATATCTATGCCTTATTCAATTGGGCTTGACTACGGAACAAACTCGGTTAGAGCTTTGATTATTGACGTTAAAGATGGGCGTGAACTTGGTGTTGCAGTTTACGAATACGAGAGTGGTACAAACGGTATTATTCTAGATTCATCAGACCATAACGTTGCAAGGCAAAACCCAGCCGATTACCTAAAGGGAATCGAAGTAACCGTAACGGCTGCAATAAACGATGCTAAGAAGAAGATGCCAGATTTTGATGCGCATGAGATTATTGGTATCGGAATAGACACAACGGGTTCGACTCCTTTAGCAGTGGACAAAGATGGGACACCTCTTGCCTTTGCTGATGAGTTTAAAGATAATCCAAACGCCATGGCTTGGCTTTGGAAAGACCATACATCTTTCGCCGAAGCGAGTGAGATTACTGAGCTTGCAAAAAAAGAGCACCCAGAATATCTCGCCAAATGCGGAGGAGTGTATTCTAGTGAATGGTTCTTTAGTAAGATTCTGCATTGCTTGCGCGTCGATGAAGCTGTATTTAATGCGGCTTTTAGTTGGGTGGAATATTGCGACTGGTTGCCTGCTGTTTTGGCGGGTGATACAAATCCGCTGACACTAAAGCGTAGTGTCTGCGCAGCTGGTCACAAGGCGATGTTCTCCAAAGAGTGGGGCGGTTTGCCTAGTAAAGATTTTCTTGCAAAGCTTGATCCAAAGCTTGGAGAGTTAAGAGATCGTCTATACAGTGAGGCGTATGCAGTTGATACCGAAGCTGGAAAGCTGTGCGGTGAATGGGCAGACAAACTTGGCTTAAAAGAAGGCATTCCGATAGCGGTTGGAGCTTTTGATGCGCATCTCGGCGCCGTTGGTTCTGGAATCGGTGATGGAACGATGGTCAAGATAATGGGCACGAGTTGCTGTGATATGGTAGTTGGAGATTTGGGTAGCAAGCTCGAAGATATTCCAGGTATCTGCGGTATTGTTGAAGGATCCATCTTGCCAGGGTTTTATGGTTTAGAGGCTGGTCAATCTGCAGTTGGAGACCTCTACAATTGGTTCGTCAATTCAATTCAACCGGGCGGCGATCAAGAAGGTTCGCATGTTAGTCTAACACAAAAGGCAGAAAAGCTAAAACCGGGAGAGTCTGGGCTTCTCTACCTAGATTGGAACAATGGCAATAGAACCATACTTGTAGATCAGAGATTAACCGGACTGCTAGTAGGTCAAACTCTTCACACAAAGCCGCATGAGATATATCGCGCACTTGTTGAAGCGACGGCATTTGGAGCATTATCAATCATAAATCGCTTTGAAGAGTATGGTGTATCGATTGATGATATTGTTGTCTGTGGTGGTATTGCCGAGAAAAATCCTATGGTGATGCAGATATTTGCAGATATTACAAACAGACAGATGAAGGTGTCGAGTTCAAGTCAGACATGCGCACTTGGAGCTGCGATTGCTGCGTCTGTTGTGGCAGGTAGTGAGAACGGTGGTTACGACAGTTGCACTGATGCGCAGAAGGATATCTGTTTTGTGAAGGATACCGTTTATAAGCCAATCGCAGAGAATGTTGAGGTTTATAAGAAACTCTTTAAGCTCTACATGCAACTTCACGATGGTTTTGGCGTTAAGGGTAGTTCGTGTGATATGTCAAATGTGATGAAGGATTTGCTGGAAATAAAAGATCAAGCACATGCTTAGTGATTTACTTTTAGCCTTGAAAATACAAAAAAGCCCCGATATCGGTCATCTGATATTGGGGCTTCTTTTGAGTATGCATTTTAGATTTTTTTACATCATGCTTAGTTCGTTGATGTCTAGAATTTTGTCTATATCTAGAAGAATCTTCACTGTACCATTAATCTTGCCAATACCCAAGATATACTCTGTTTCGACCATAGAACCGAACTCTGGAGCAGGATCTACGTCTTCGCTTGAGATATTCTGAACTTCACTAACTTTATCAACGATAATGCCAGTTGATACAATCTTGCCGCCAAGCTCAGTCTCGACAACGATAATACAGGTCTGGTCTGTTGGCTCCACTTCCATCATGCCAAACTTAACCCTTAGGTCTAATACCGGTATCACCTGACCACGCAAGTTTATAACACCCTTGATATGAGCTGGTGTGCGGGGTATTGGTGTTATGCTAGTAAGCCCGAAGATTTCTCTGACTTTTAATATCTCAAAGCCGTATTCTTCTTCTCCTAAGGCAAATGTTAGGAACTTACCATCGGTTCTAATTAATGATTCAGCGTTCATGTCATCTCCTTATTTTCAAAAACAATTACGCCATTGTGTTCGACGTTTTAATCTTGTTGCATAACTTTGAGATTCAAAAAAAATAATATTTTGTATCTCTAGCAGTATCTTATAGATTGCATAAATCGTTTTCGTACGAAATTTCCCCCTTAGGGCAGTTATTATCGGCCGTGCGTAATTCTTCAATAATCAACTATTTTGCTTTTACATTTTTTTAAGTCCGATATAATACTTGGGCTGTTTCAAAATCATCTTAAAATTAAACGATAGATTTCATCAAATATATATGCATTGGAGTTTTTAATGGAACATCAATATATAGCAGATCTGAAAGCAGGGATGTTTCTTAATGATACTTACATGGTAACTCAACCCGTTCTTAGAAATACGACGAGGGGAGATTTTTATATTGCCATGTTTCTTTCTGACAAAACTGGTAAAGTAAATTGCCGAGTTTGGAATGCGACACAGGAGTTGTACGATTCAATTCCCAAAGAGGGCTTTGTGAGGGTTAAAGCCAAGACAGAACTCTATCAAGGGAATATGCAGATCGTTGCTAACGAAGTAGAAGTCGTTGATCCTAAAGAGGTTAACATCGAAGATTTTCTGCCTAAAACATCTAAAGACATTCCAACGATGTTTGCCGAGCTAAAGCAAAATCTTGCTCAAATACAGGATGGTAATCTCAAGGCTCTGCTTAGAGAGTTTCTTTCGGATAAAGAATTGATGCAGAAATTCTGCAAGGCTCCCGCTGCGGTTAAAATGCACCATGCATATATTGGAGGTCTTTTAGAGCATACCCACAATATGTTAGAGGTTGCGGTGCGCATTTTGCCTTTGTATCCAAATGTTCAGGCAGACCTTGTCCTAGCTGGAATCTTCCTGCACGATATATGTAAAACTTCAGAATTGTCGTACGACTTGGCGTTTAGTTACACAACGACAGGGCAGCTATTGGGCCATATTGTACAGGCAGCGATAATGCTAGATCAAAAGGCGGATCTCTTGTTAGATAAAGGTATTGAAATCGATAAGGCTGTTCTTGACAATCTAACACACATCATCCTCTCTCATCACGGTAAGTATGAATTTGGCTCTCCAAAACTTCCTGCGACTCCAGAGGCATTGATGGTTAATTATATTGACGATTTAGATGCTAAGATGAATTTTGTTGAGGATGCGCAGCTACATGATGGTGCCGACGATGAATGGACAAATTGGAAGCCGCTTAGCATAAGTGCCGGCACGAGATATCTACGCACAAAGGTGATGAATAAGGAGTAAGGAACCTCCAACAATTCATTTGGCTCTCAAGCGAACCTTTTTGCCGGATGACAAAAAGGTTCTACTTGCTACTCAAAAGCAATTATTAGAGCGATTCTTAATGTAGCTATTTTAGATGTTGGCTGAGTTTTTCTCTTATATCATCTGGAATGGTTACGGAGCATTTATTTTTGAAATCGTAATGTACCATGATAGCTTTGCCATCTGCGCAGAGAATACCTCTTTGCCAGAGTTGCTGATAGGTTGTTAGTGATGAGTTGCCAATTTTTTCGATAAAACTTCTAACTTCAACATCTTGCCCCAAGAAAATCTCAGCCATAAAGTTGTATTCTGTTCTTGCCATTATCAAGTTCCATTCGGTAAGCTTTGCCTCCTCAAGTGGGATAAACATCTTAAAGAAGGGGTTTCTTGCCTGTTCAAACCATCTTGCAAGTGTGCAGTTATTTATATGGCCAAGTGCATCAGTGTCGTATAGGGCTGGAGTTATAATCTCTTTTATCATTTTCAATCACTCAAATTTTATATCGGTTAAAACTAGCTGAACGGTTCTTGAACCGTTGTATTCATTTATCTGTGGTTCGTATGCAATACTAAAGAAATCCGCCTCTTGCAATCTCTTATCAAGATTGCCCATTCTAAAACCAATACAGCGCAGAGTGTTGGTGTTGTCTCTTATTGTTATCTGCAGATGTTCGCCTTTGGCTCCGACAGTCCGCGGTTTTCCAACTAGTTCAACCGCACGGGTAGCAAAGATAGGTTTTGGATTTGCCTTTCCAAATGGGCCAAGCTTGTTGAGTTCTTCGATTAGTCTTATGTTGAACGTGCTTAGAGGGTATTCTCCATCGATGTAGAGTTTGGATTCAATCTCGTTCTCTCGTAAGTTTTCTTTCGTGTATTCTTCAAATGCCACTGCAAAGTCAGCAATCTTTTTTGTCTCAATTTGCAACCCTGCAGCCATGGCATGACCACCAAAGCTAATTAAATGTTCTTTGCAAGCCTCGATTGCGTTTAGGATATTAAACCCTTCGATACTTCTTGCCGAGCCAACACTTACTCCGTTTGAAGAATTTAACATAATAGTAGGGCGGTAGTACTTTTCTATCACCCTAGAGGCAACAATGCCTATAACTCCCTGATGCCAGTCTTCACTAGACAAAACAATGCTTCTGTTATCTGGGTGGTCAAGCTTATGGGCAGCAATCAGCTCACTAGCCTGCTTGAATATCTTCTTCTCGGTTGAGCGTCTCTTTGTGTTTTGTTGTTTGAGGTATTCGACAATACGGATGCTGCGCAAATCGTTATCGCTTGTGAGTAGTTCAACTGCCAAGCGGGCATGTCCCATTCTTCCTGCGGCATTTAGCATAGGGGCAATACCAAAAGCGACTGATTCACTATCAAGGTTTTTGCCATCAAGTCCGTTTGCGTTAAGTAGAGCTCTAATGCCAGGAAGTTTTGATGATGGCATTGCGTTTAGGCCGTAATGGGCAAGCGAGCGGTTCTCGCCAACTAAATCCATAACATCTGAGATTGTTCCTAGCATTGCCAAATTTGTGGCATTTAATAAGAACTCCCTGAGTTTTGGGTAGAGTTTCGTATCTTCTTTATAGCGATTACTTACTGCCCAAGCTAGTTTAAACGCCACCATTGCGCCGGCAGATTGCGGGTTTGGGTAGTTATCTAATAATGGATGTACTATTGCAAGGGCATCTGGTAATTCTCTTGAAGGCTCGTGATGGTCTGTGATTATCATCTCGATGCCAAGGGATTTGGCGAGATTTACCTCATTTATAGCGGTAACTCCACAATCCACCGTGATTATGAGCTTTGTCTTTGTCTTGGCAATCTCTTTAATTGATTCAATATTTAATCCGTAACCCTCTTCTATGCGGTGGGGAATGTAGTAATCGACGTTTGCCCCAAGCATTTTAAATAGATGCCACAGTATTGATGTTGAGGTTATACCGTCAACATCGTAGTCGCCGTAGATGGTGATTTTCTCATTTGCTGCTAAAGCTTCTAAAATCCTATCAACTGCCTTTTCGACACCAGGCATGAGGGATGGCTCTAATATGTCGGTGAGTTTGGGATTGATGAACTTCTTGGCAACTTCTAAATCTCTAATGTTTCGGTTGAGAAGTATCTGGGCAACAATGGTGCTTGTATTTAATTGCTGCGCAAGCGCTTTGGACTCTTCTGGCTTAGAAGGAGCGATAACCCATTTCTTACTTAATTTTTGCATCCTTGCAGCAAATCGCATCCGCATTTTCCATAAACTGTAACCGATATTTTATGTTCGTATGTCAAATCTGGTGCATTATAGCATCACATAAGGTAGTCTTTAAAACAAAAAGACTGGAATTTTGCGAATTAAGGGCGAGAATGTTTCTTCGTTGTGAGTCTTTATTGTATTTGCGGTAAAAAAACAAAAACAGAACCAATGTTTCCGTAATATTGAGCTAATCTTAACCGTCTAATTTTGACGATTTAGTTACTGTTGTGTTTGATAAATCTGACAGATAAAATTACGAAGTTGACAGTTTCTCTAGTGTCTTAGAAAAGAGGTTATTGGAGTTTATATGGATATTAAAAATATAGTTGATGCAGTTGAGTTGGACAATATATACATAATTAGAATACTTGTGGCAATGCTACTTGGCGGTCTTGTCGGTATGGAGAGGCAACTTAGAGGCCGAGTTGCGGGGCTTCGTACAAATATTCTTGTCTGTATTGGCTCTGCGGCGGTTACGATAGTTTTTGATCGTATGTTCACCCAATACAATATTGATTCTAGTTCTGTTATCCGAATGGACCCAGCCCGTATTGCCGCTGGAATAATCACAGGTGTTGGTTTTCTCGGTGCTGGAGCTATTATAAAAAGTAATGATTCCATACGCGGGCTTACAACCGCAGCATCTATATGGGCGGTTGCCGCCATAGGTATCGCGGTTGGAGTTGGCTATTATGTTATCTCTATAACACTCACAGCACTTATACTTTTCTCTCTCTACGTCCTACATACTCTTCCTCTGAGTAAGAATATCTATTTTACAATGCGTATGGATTGGAATGGCGGGCTCGATCTTCTCGATGAAGTTATCTCTGAGTTAGAGGCTAAAAATGTTGTGGTTAAAAGTAGAACCATAAAGAGGAAGCCTCAGAATGACAACTGTCAGGCGATTTTGAAACTTAGGGTATCTCAAAAATATCTCGATTACAATTTTCTAGAAAAATGGCACAACGATGCGCGTTTTGACGAAGTCGCTCTCTACAGCTATGACGTGTTTAGTAGCCTTGAAGGGTAGATGAATTAAAGGGGTCAGGAACCTTTTTTGTTGTCTTTGTAACCCGAAGGGATAAAAATCGCCATAGCCTCCCAGTCCCGTGGGGGCGGCCTCTTTGTAGTTTGGTCAGGAACCTTTTCTAGGTCGAATGAAAGGTTGAGCTACGCTTGTAAAGGTAAATTGCCATTCTTAACGTTTTTAGCGTTAATCAACCTAAAGACTAACCTTCACGATGACTACCTTATTATTATACGCACTGATATAGTCATCTTCGACAAAGGCCTCTTTTGTTATCTCAAACCAGATTGGCGCATCTGAGATAATCGCTTTTTCTTTAGATATATTGGCAACATGGAAATTGCCCATAAGGTATGCGGTTCCGTCTTTACGCATGACTGGTACTGCGATTTCTTCTGTTGATTTAATTAGGCATTTTTTTGAAGGGTCAAATTCCGCGAAAAACAATGGAGCTCGGCTCCACCTAACATCGGCATTGTCTTTGGTTGGTCTTGTATAGACTAGGTAAATCTTATCGCCAAGAAGCATCCAATGCTGCTGCGTTGATTCTAAGAGTATATCTTCCGAGTTGTCCCATTTCCATGCGGTTGCCTTGTCCCAGTTTAGTCCATCGCTTGAGGTTGCCACGTAGCCGTGGTCGTTCATTGCTCTTATCGTCATATAGAATTTGTCTTTGAATCTGACGATTGAAGGCTCTACTGCGTATTTTGCTTCTACTTCAACCGCTGCGCCAACTTCCTTTTCTTTGAGAGTTTTTCCATCGAAGCTACAAAGCATTGTGCAGCAAGAGTACTCTCTATTTTCGTTTGGGTCGGCGTAATAAATTGGGATTATAACGTCACCATTCTCCAAAATCTCGATCTGAGGGCAGGCAACTCTCCAGTTTTTGTTGTCTTTGAAGAAGGGGTGTGATAGCTCTTGTCTTGCTGAGTAATTACCGTTTGAGTCTCTGATTGTATAGACTGGTTTTTGGCAGTATTTCTCTGGATGAAGGCTCTTGTCTGCTTCTATGAGTTTTTTTGATCCGTAGAAAGTGGTGCAGCCTATCACGATTGTGCTATTGGTCTTCTCATGGTAAAAGGGGCGTATGTCTGCAACTCCCTCGTAAACATCCTCAGCTAACTTTACCATATCTAAGGGCGGTATTACTTCTGCTTGAGTCCAACTTGCGCAATCGTCGGTTGATATGGCCTGTAGTGGAGGCCCGTATGTATCGCCAGCTCCGTTGAAGATTTGCAGTGTCATAAGCATTCCTTCTGGTATTGGGCTTATTGCGGGGTGGAAATAATTAGGCTCACTTTCTTTTTCAAAGTGGAATATTCTCTCTATTTTCATGCTTTTAGCTCGGTAATTAAACTATAAATTAGTATTAAACAATCCGAGTGGAGTATACTCTTGGCAACATCAACAATCAAGTGTAATTACTTACTTGATTAGGCATCTCAATATATATATGATGGCGTTAACTATTAAAGTTATTGATAATATAATCAAAGAGAAAATTATGAAAGTTGGATATATAAAAGTCAAAAATGATAGGGCTGATTTAGCACTAGATTATGCAGTTGAATCTTTTGAGAATGATTTGCGCAAGAGTCTTCTTGTAGCAAAGGATTCTGGGGCATCTCAGATTACTCTAGAGTTTAGAGATGACGATTCTCTAGATGATGAACAGTATAGAATCGATATCAGCGAGGCAGGAATTTACATCTACGGTTCATCGAGTCTATCTTTTATATATGGCCTTTATTATATTTCTGAAACGTTCCTCAATGTATCTCCATATCATTACTTTACAGAGATAGCTTCAGCTCCAACTGAATATATTGAGTTGCCAATCACAGAGATCACCTCAAAGAAGAGAACTTTCCGTTTTCGTGGTTTCTTTCTAAACGATGAAGATTTGCTAGTCGGTTGGAAGATGAGAAGCCCTTATCATGGCTTTAATATGGATGTAATGAGAAACATCTTCGAGATGATGCTGCGCTGTGGGTGCAACTGTGTAATCCCAGGCACAAATATTCTACCGGATGAAGAGCAGATTAAGCTTGCTTCGGATATGGGGCTTATTATCTCACAGCACCACGCAGAGCCGCTCGGCAGCGCTCCTTTGTATTGGCCTCGCGGGGTGAGCTTTTCATGGTCAACCAATAAAAATGACATTATAAACTATTGGAAAAAGGCTCTAAAAAGACATGTCGGCAAGAGAGTTTTATGGACTATTAATTTCAGAGGTTTGTTGGATAGACCGTTCTGGGCAGATGATCCATCTATCGACTCAAATGCACCGCTTACTCAGAAGGCTAAGATAGTTAATGAAGTTCTAAAGACTCAAGTAGAGTTAATCAAAGAATATAGGCTAGACAATGATCTTCCATATGTTTTAAATCTTTGGGGCGAGATCCTAACGATGTACAAGCAAGGGCTCTTGGAGGTTCCTGAAGGTACGATTGTTGTCTTTGCCGATGCAGGTTTTGGAGTTTTTGAAAATCATCCAACAACCTTTATGGGCAATATCAATATCGATATCAATAGTGCCTTCACTGATTCTAATAGAGTAGTAGCTCTGCCTGATGATGACAGAGACGTATATGGAATATATCAGCACGTTCAAATGTTTGATGGGCTAGGCTCGCAGCGTTGTAACTCTATAAAGCCAGAGATCTTCCACCGTGAGTTTAAAAAAGCCATCGAAAAGAATATGACAGAATACATCGTTCTTAATGTTGGCAATATACGAGAGCATATATTTGGCATCAAACAGATTGTTGAGTATATGAATGATTTTGATAGTGTTAAGGATAGAGAGAATGATTATTTCTATCTTGAGTTTGTCAAAGATACCTACGGCGCAGAGCAAAGCGGAGTTTTGGCTGCGCTCTATAAGGAATTCTATCACCTTCCATTTTTGTTTGATGAGAATTTTAGCGATTACGCTATCCAAGATAGCTACTACGCAAATCTTATACGCTATACATTGCAGCAAGTCTATAGCCGCAATGAAGATGCGCCAAACTCATTCATTGGAAGTTTCACAAAACACTCAACCCTGCTAGAGGGTATTAGCATCTTAAAAGAAAAATTTGCCGGAGATAAACCAAAATGGCAAGCTCTTCTTGTTAAGCTCAGCGAAGTGTCTTCAATTCTTAGCGGTAGCAAGAAAAACTATTTTGATAAAGAGATATTGTATCAAACGAAATATCTTAATCTGTTAAATAGTATTGCCTATCATTTCTCTGTATCAATCGAGAACTATCTGCAAAAAGAAACTTACAAAAGCTACCTCGAGGCCGAGCAGGCTTGCCTAGAATATGAACAACTCCTAGAGCTGCGCAAAGAACTCGAGTATGGAAAGTTTGTAGGTTGGAATAAAAATGATTTAAACACTAGAATAGAAAAGAACTACAAATTCTTAAAAGGTTATCTCCAGATGCTAGACCACCTGCGTTGGATGAATCTGCCAGGAGATGCAGAAGGCCCGCAGCTTATTTATTCAGCGTATCACTACAATCCTAACTACAAGACAGCTTACAGGAAAGATCTAACGCTTTATCCGGAGGCTTAAAATAACTGCATTAACGCTAAGGAACGCAAATGACGCAGAAGGCGCAAACGAAACGAAATAGAAGAGCTTGTTTTATAAAAACCCTGAAATCTTAAAAATCTATTTGCCGTGAAGGATATGAAGGGGCGATGGACTTTGGTATTGCAGGTGGCGTTGAATAACACTTGAGAGCTTGACTCCTTAACCTTTAACAAAGATGTCGCTCCTCTGGAGCTAGAAGGGGAGAGGGTTATATCCTTCGGAGTTACAAAGGTGGCATCCCTACGGGATTCTATACAGATCTTGCTTTATAGAAGCACTATCTTTGTAATGTTGCATTTCCTTGTGGCTCTGCCGCAAATGCTCCGTAGGAGCATAACCTTTGTAACACTACAACATGCAACAAACAGATTAGCTCCGTAGGTGCGTCCCTTAATTGTTGCATTCATGCTTTATGATGAAAAAAAGGTTCTATAAATTACTATCCAATCTCCTCTTTGATTTGACTTAGCAGATTAATTGCCTCTAGCGGAGTTAGATTGTTAACGTCGAGGGTTGAGAGTTTATCCAGAACGGATTTGTGTTTTTCTACAAACAACGAATTCTCATCTGCATCGGAGGTTTTGTTTTTTGCTAGCTTCTCGTTCGTGGCTTCTTTGGCGAAGGTGCTCTCTAAGTCCTCAAGGATTTCTTTGCTTCGTTCGGTGATACTTGATGGCAAACCTGCAAGTCTTGCAACATGTACTCCGTAGCTTTTATCAGTTGCGCCTGGGATAATCTTGTGTAAGAATACAACCTCGTCCATCCACTCACGAACTGCTACGTTGTAGTTCTTGACGTTGGTTAGGATATCACTGAGTTTAGTCAACTCATGATAGTGGGTTGCAAATAATGTGCGACATCTAATAGTATTGGCTAAATATTCTGTTATCGCCCAAGCGAGGCTTAGTCCGTCATAGGTGCTAGTTCCACGACCGACTTCATCTAAGATAACCAAAGATTTCTCGCTGGCATTGTTTACTATATTGGCAGTTTCTATCATTTCTACCATAAAAGTAGATTGGCCTCGTGAGAGTTCATCGCTGGCGCCGACTCTGGTGAAAATCCTATCAACTAATCCAATAGAGGCTTTTTTAGCAGGAATAAAACTTCCCATCTGCGCTAAAAGAACCAACAAAGCAACTTGACGAATGTAGGTACTCTTACCGCTCATATTAGGGCCAGTTATAATTGCAATATTGCCGTTAGTATTATCAAGTGAAACATCGTTAGAGACGAACTCGCTACCTAGCATATCTGCTACGACGGGATGTTTTCCTTCTTCAATTATTAGATCGTTTGTTTCAAGAATCTCTGGTCGGATATAGTGTTTTTCTCTAGCTAGAAAAGCGAATGAAGCAAGGCAATCACATGTAGCAATGCAGTCGGCTAGATTCTGCAAGCGTTCAATGTATTTGGTTGTCTCTTCTCTGATTTGTTCAAAGAGTCTGTTTTCTATCTCAATAGATTTATCTTGAGCCGAAAGAACTTTTTGTTCGTACTCTTTTAGTTCCTGCGTGATGTATCTTTCGGCATTCTTGATTGTTTGTTTGCGTATATATTCTGGCGGTGTTTTGTCTGCCATCGCATGGCTTACTTCGATGTAGTAGCCAAATACTTTATTGAATCCGAGTTTAAGGTTGGCTATACCAGTTCGTTCCATTTCCTTTTTCTGGTATTCACTAAGCCAGCTTTGTCCATCTTTTGCTATTGCTCGTAATTCATCTAATTCTGCGTTGAAGCCACTTCTAATAACACCACCATCGCGCAGGTGAGCAGGTGGGTCTGGCTCAATTGCTGATTCTAATAAAGCTCCAAGTTCGTCCATGCTATCGCAACGGCTTGCTAGAGTTTTTAGTATAGCACTATTGCAGTTTTCTAATATCTCTCGCAATATTGGTATTCTTCGTAGCGTATCACCAAGGGCGATTAAGTCTTTGGGATTTGTCCTAAACGTTGAAATCCTTGCGACAATCCTCTCTAAGTCTGCTATCATTTTTAGCTCGCTGCGCAGATTGCTTAATGTGCTCTCTTCAGTGAGAAGCTCTTGCGTTGCATCCTGACGCTTGAGTATTTCTCCTGCATTACAAAGAGGCATACAGGTCCAATACCTCATCATGCGCGAGCCCATGCCCGTGAGGGTGTAATCTATCGTTTCTAAAAGTGAACCTTTTCTCTGACCAGTGCGCATTGTAGATAAAACCTCTAGGCTGCGCAGAGATGTCTGGTCTATTTGAAGGTAATTGAGCTTCTCTACTTTCTTTATTGATCTGATATGACCAAGAGAAGTTTTTTGTGTTTCTTCCAAATATTCTAAGATTGCGCCTGCAACTCTGATTTGTTCATCGTCCTGCGAAAAGCCAAATCCCTCAAGAGTTTTTGTGCCAAAATGTTTGAGTAATTTCTTGTATGCAGAGTATTGATCGAAGTACCATGCAGGTCTCTCTGTTACGATTGTGTTAGTTAGCTCACGAATCTGTTTGGTTATCTTTTCGAGTTCATTGTTGAAAAGTTCACCGCGACTTTGAGCCACAAGACATTCTTTTGGAGATAGCCTTAGAATCTCATCAATTAATTCATTGTCAGCTATACTTTCGACAAAGAAATGACCTGTTGAGATGTCAACCCAGCTAAGGGAAGTGTTTTTTTTGCCAAGATGTATTGCGCAGAGAAAGTTGTCTTCCTTTTCATCTAGTAGCATCTCATCTGTTAATGTTCCGGGGGTAATTACCCTCACCACATCTCTCTTAACTATACCTTTGGCAGATTTTGGATCTTCTATCTGTTCGCAAACAGCAACCTTATATCCAGCCTGAATCATCTTCTTGAGATATCCATCTACCGCATGAAACGGTAGCCCCGCTAGGGGTATTGGATTGTCACTGTTTTTGTTGCGACTTGTCAGTGTTAGGCCAAGAACCCTTGAGCATATATGCGCATCTTCATAGAAGGTCTCGTAGAAATCACCGAGCCTAAAGAACAATACCGCATCGGGGTATTTGTCTTTAAAGTGGTGAAACTGTTTCATTGCCGGAGTGAGTTTCGTTTCGTTCTTTGCCATTGTAGAGAGCTTCTAATTACTTTTATGATTAATTAGTTTTTTTACGAGAGATTTGATTTTATCAATATCTTTCTCACAATCCAGTATTTCTCTGGCGATTTTTTCTTGTCTTTGTGTAAAGAAGATCGCTTCGGTCAACTTGAAATCTGCAACCGCCAATCGTTCTTCTATCAACGAGATTAATTCGTTAACGTTTTCGCCACTTTCTGCGCTTATAGAGATATCTACATTCAGTTCTTTGAGTGTTTCTGGGGCAGCTGCGCATTTGTCTATCTTGTTTAAGACAGAAATTACTGGAGTCTCCTTAGGTATGTATTTATGAAGAAGCTCAAGGTTTATCTTTTCTGGATTTTGAGCATCAATAAGATAGAGCAGTAGGTTTGCCTGTTTGAATAAATCTAGAGTCGCCTCTTGAGAGATCTTGTCTAGTGCGGTTTTTGCGGCTAACTCTTCGTCTAAACCGGCAGTGTCAAAGAATTCCATTTCAAGTGAGTCTGCTATTGTAGTTGCGCTTATCCAATCTCTGGTCGTTCCTGCTATGTCTGCAACGATTGCCTTTTGTTTGCCACAGATTTGATTTAAGAGGGTACTTTTGCCACTGTTTGGAGCTCCAGCTATCATAACTTTTGCGCCAGATATAATTAGTTTGGCAATCTTAGTCTTCTCTAAAACTTCTGCGCAGCTGGTTTGTATTTTGACCGCCGATGTCTCTTTTAGCCAAAGATTGGCGAGCTTAGATAATCCATGGTTCTTTTGGTTGAATATTAACTTCGAGCCGTTGATAGTTTTTGAGTATATGTGCTCAACGGACGCCTCAGCCGCAAGGAGATTTCCCTGATTTTCCTGCAATGCTTCAGTCATGAGCATTTCTTTGCCAGAGATTAGCGATACGCCATTTCTTCTTAACAGGCCCATTATAGATTCAACCACGATTGGGTTTCCATGGGTGTTGATTGTGAACTTTTCATCTCCCTCACGGGCGATGAGAACTTGGTCTATTATCCCTTGAGAATCTACTATCTCAGTTAGTATGAGTGATTCTTCTTGGAGTCTCTGCGATACATTGCTAGAGGGCTTTGTTATCTTAGAGATTATCTCTCTAGCCTCTGGGCCTTCTATGGTTATACAGCTAATTGCAGCTGCGCCTTTACCTGTCATTAATGCAGCGTTAGTTTGCATCTCTTACTTAGCTCTCGTAGATTAGCGTCTTTGTAGCGTTATTTGCTAGAGGAGATTGAATCGATAAAACCTGTGCTAGGAATCATCTCCAAGCTTATCCTCGATATACTTTTTATACGATAAGACAATACCTTTTATTACCAATGATGGAACCCAATTATCTACAAAGTCACAATCGTCCTTTATGTATGGAGCCATTTGACCAGTTACTATTGTTTGGGGCCATTTTCCAAGATCTTCAGCGTACCTTCTTGTTGCGTGTTCAAGTAATCCTGCACTGGCGTATAAAATACCGCAATTGATAGCTTCTTCCGTGTCTTGGCCAAATGCGAGTAGTGGCTTTTTGAGCTCAACATTTGGCAAGGTTGTTGTGTTGTCATTTAGAGATTTTGCCATAACTTCAAGACCAGGAGATATTAAGCCTCCACGGAATACTCCCTCTTCATCGACAAGGTCAATCGTTATTGCTGTACCAAAGTCGGCGACAACTACAGAATCGCCAACAACAAAATAGGCGGCAGCAGCAGCAACTGCTCTATCTACTCCAACGTTGGCGGGATACGGAACTCCTAGCTTGATAGGGATAGGGATATCTTTGTCAAAGCCAATCTCAAGAACCTTCTCGCCTAGCTCTTCACTTGCAATATCTTTTACGAGCCTACTTCCAACGGGATTTGAGCTACACATCACGATAACTCCGTCTCGCTTGCCTTCGGTTGAGCGTTTAGATACAGGTATCTGATCCCAATAATTGGCAATAGTCTCTGCGAGTTCTTTGCGGTTTGTATTCTTTATAATTTTGATGGGTTGTTCCTGTGAATCCAAGAACAAGGCAACCTTGGTGTTTGTATTTCCTACATCTACTGCAATTATATTCATGGTATTTCCTAATCAAACAGTCTTTAGCAGAGTTTTAACTTAGAAATCCTCTTCTGACTTATCCGCCTTTACAATCTTCCAGAGTTCTTCGCTAAGCTGAGTAATTCCTTCTCCAGTTGCTGCAGATATTGAGAAAATATCATCTCTTCCCAAATCTTTCTTAAGCTTTTCTATTTCGCTACCATCTTCGCTTAAATCGATTTTATTTGCAACAATCACTTCTCTCTTCTTCGCAAGCTCTGGGCTGTAAGACTCGAGTTCTTTTCTAATATTTCGATAATTCTGTGCCGGATCGGAGCCATCTAGTGGTAAAATGTCTAGGATGTGTAGAATAACTCCTGTACGTTCAATATGTTTTAGGAAATCGTGTCCTAGTCCTGCTCCCTGACTTGCCCCTTCGATTAGTCCAGGGATATCGGCAATCAAAAATCGCCTGTATCCGCTAAGCTCGACAATTCCAAGAACTGGGCTAAGTGTGGTAAATGGGTAATTGGCAATCTTTGGCCTCGCTTTAGTGCACATAGAAACTAGAGTACTCTTTCCAGCATTTGGAAGACCAACCATACCAACGTCGGCTATGAGTTTGAGTTCGAGTCGAAGATTGCGTTCTTGCCCGAGCGCACCATCTTGAGCGATACGTGGAACCTGATTTGTGGAACTTACAAATTCTCTATTGCCTTTTCCACCTCTTCCACCCTTGCATACCACTACGCGCATGCCTGGTTTGTCGAGGTCCTTGATTTGCATGTTTATATCAGTGTCGAATATTAAGGTTCCAACTGGTACTCTTAGTACCAAATCGTCCCCATCGGCCCCGTATTTGTTGGAACCTTCACCTGGCATGCCATTTTGGGCCTTCCAATGTTGATTTCCTGAGAAATCTAGGAGGGTGTCTACATCGGTGCACGATTCAAAGATGATATCGCCGCCTCGCCCGCCGTTACCTCCGTCTGGTCCGCCTTTAGCTAGGAATTTTTCCCTTCGGAAACTCACGCACCCGTGCCCGCCATTGCCAGCTTTAACCCATATTTTTACTTCATCGATAAACATAGTAATTTCTAAATTTAAGATTATGGAAACATCTAAAAAACGTTTGGCAGACAAGCTTACCGTTAAAAGCTCAGAATTATGCGGTCTTTTAACAGATAGTTGCGATTCGTAGAAGTTAATTACACATAGCTAATAAAAAAGGATGGCATTTCTTAAAGGCCATCCTTGAAGTTTCGTGCTAGCAGTAATTAAGCCTGAGCTTCGACGTGTATCTTTTTGCCTTGGAACTTTACTATTCCATCAATCAATGCGTATATTGTGTAATCTTTACCCATTCCCACATTGAAACCAGGGTGGAATTTTGTGCCGCATTGTCTCACGATGATAGCGCCAGCTTTAGCTCGTTGACCACCGTAAATTTTAACACCACGATGCTGCGGATTTGAATCTCTACCGTTTCTTGAAGAACCCTGTCCTTTTTTATGTGCCATGACTAATTTACCTCTTAATCACTTGTTAGTTTCGTATTCCTACGCGCAAACGAACGCGTTAAGGATTGGAATTTTACCCTTTTACTTAAAAATGTCCAGACTTTTCTTCTTTTTTTTCGTATATACAACGGTTCTTAAGTGATTTAACTCTTTCAAAGCCAGTATTAATCAGCTCGAATTTTGTTGCGCATGGCATGATTAATGACTAGGATTTTGGATGCTGGAGTTTTGTGCAGTGTTTTTAGCGTGATAACATTTGAGATTATCGGCAAAATCGGCTCTTTTTAGCTATTTTGCCTATACTGCCACAAGATATAGTGGGTTATTTTAGGTGTTATTTTGTTTTAAGTATTATTACTCAAAGCAGGATGAGCTTCTTATAATTAATAGCTAAACAAGGCTAATATAGCGTAGATAAGCTTTTCGACTGCAAAAATTGTTTTAAAAAAGATTGAAGTAATTTTAAAGTTTTCGAAACAGCTGGGACGATATCTATGCTGTTAGTTGAGTGTAACCCCTGAAAATGGATGCAGGGATATACAACATGTTGTGGTCTTCGTCGATTGAAGGTCGCACGGATAGGTGATTCGAGGGAAGGATTCTCTTGGGCGGCTATCTAGTAACAGAGGTGAAATATTATGCGTATTAATCAAAACGTTGCTGGTAACAAACTAGAAAGGTATCAGATTGAGGCCTTGAGGGTTTCTTCTAAACGCCAAAAGGTGAATCATTCTGAAAAAACAGTAGAGAATGCAAAAAATTCTCCACTCGGCAAACTTCTAGAGCGTATTGCTACTATTCCAGCAATCAGGGAAGAGAAGGTGGCACAACTTCGTGCAAGCATCAAAGATGGAAGCTATAATTTTGACGCACATCTCGATGAGGCTGTAGATAAAGTAATCGAGGAGATGATACTCTAGCCTACGCCCGTTGAAGTGCTCAAGGAAGTGTGTTTAAAAAGGGCTCTCAAGTAGAGCCCTTTATTTTTCTAGCTATCGCCCAAATTAATCTAGCGGCTCATCGAGCTCAGTAGGTGTGTAATCAGGCTCTTGCGATCTCTTTACTTCCTCTTCGTACGCTGCTACTACAGCCTTTTGAATCTTCTCACGGCAGGTAGAGTTAATTGGATGCGCGATATCGGCATGCAATTTGACGCGACCTTGAGAGTCTTGTTTGACTCTGTCTTGAGAGAGTTTTACACCACAATAGGAGCAGTAATTAGCCTTTAAGTGGTTTTTGGCTCCACATTCCTGGCAATGGTCGCTCATTTTGCGCGATGGCATCGCGACAAATAACCTCTCATTACCTTCGATAATCTTGATGTCTCGAACGACAAACTCATTATCGAATGTGATTGAGCAAAAAGCTTTTAACCTATCATCTTTGTTGTTTACCAATTTGACTCTGACTTCACTTATCTCCATATCATATGCCTCATAAAATAATCACCATAGACTGTTGTTTACCAAGATGCTTTTGCATCCAGTATGGTCACTCAATATTTTCTGACATTGTCTAGCTAATTCTTTTTCTGAATTATCAAATAACATATATAGAGCAGAGCCACTGCCGCTGAGGCAGAGCCTATTCATCCCAAGCTTTTTGATACTACTATAAAGTTGTGCCATCTCATCGCTTAGCTGACAACAACTTTCAGTAAGCATATTTGTGCACATTTTGGCCACCAAATCAACATTCTTTTTTTCAATAATTGGATGAATAATCTTAGATAGCTTAGAATATTGACTCTCATCGTGTCTGTAATTTTTGTAAACCATTGCTGTTGAAATACTTACGTCTGGCAATATCAGCAAACATACAAATGGGAATTTAACATCTATTTCAGTGATTATTTCACCTCTTCCGGCGCAATAGGCTAGATTGGAGCCAATAAAGAAGGGAATATCACTTCCCAATGTAGATGCAATATCCATAATATCGCTCTTTGAAATGTCTAGTTTGCAGAGTTTGTTAATCCCTAGAAGTGTCGCTGCGCAATCAGAACTAGCACTGCCAAGGCCAGTTCCAGCTGGAATATTTTTTACTAGAGTAATCTTAAGAGCTAGTTTGATGTTGCAAAAATCTTCTATTGCTCTAGCAGCTCTTATTACGAGATTTGAATCGTCCTGAGGTGCCCAGTGAGCTCCTTTACAGATAAGTTCAACACCAGATTTGTCGCTGTGGTCTATGATTATTTGATCATACCAAGCGATTTTTGCCATAACAGTCTCAATGCCGTGAAAGCCATCGTCTCGTTTGCCAGATATTAGTAGAGACAGATTAATCTTGGCAGGGGCATTTACAATTAAGCCATTTTCTTTTTTTTCATATTGGCTAGGGTTTCTGTCGGTTGTCATGTCCATATGCGCGTCTTTTAAATTTAATTGACTAATGCAGGTTAATCTATATAACCTGTATGCTATATACATTACTACTCTATGTCGAGGAGAATATTGTGGATGAACCACAAAGTAGCAAGTTAGAAAATGGTTATATCGAAAATGTCAGGCCTTGGCAACTGCACAAGAGGCTCTACAATTGGGTTTTGCATTGGGCTAGCACCAAATACGGTTTTCTCGCTCTAATAGTCCTTGCTGTTCTTGAGCCAATCTGCGTGCCAATCCCTGCTGATTTGATGGTTGTCGGGCTTAGTTTAGGAAATCCTAAAAAAGGAATTAAATACGGTGTCGTATGTTCGCTATTTTCGGTTCTTGGCGGTACAATTGCACTGTTGCTTGGTATGGCTATTGGCGGCGAGAATGTAGCTAACTTTTTTGAGAGTATATCCTTTGGACCTATTCACCTTGGCCCAAAAGTTGAGAGGGCGCTGTCGCTTTACGAGAATTATGATTTCTGGGCTATTGCGATATCGGCTTTGACACCAGTTCCATACATGCTATTTAGCTGGCTTGGGGGAATGGCAGGCGTTAGTATTTGGAAGTTTGTAGGGGTTAGTTTGGTTTTTAGAACTCTGCGTTTCGGTAGCGAAGGATTGTTGTTTTATTACATTGGTGAAGATGCCAAGCATTACATAGAAAAACACTTTAATAGGGCTACTGTTATTGCAATGGTAATTTTAATTGTGCTTGTAGTTGTATTAAAAAAAATCGGTGCTCTTTTGGGAGGTTGATTTGGATAGTAAAGATAAAAAACTTTTACTCACGCTTGCAAGAGAGAGTGTCTCTGCTGCGATTAGTGGTAGAGAGTTTGTTGTTGATTCGCCTGAGGGACTGCCCCAAGAAAAGAGGGGTTGTTTTGTAACATTAAAAACAAATTCTAAGCTTCGAGGTTGTTTAGGTTTTTTTGTTTCTGATGAGCCACTCTACAAAACAGTTATAAGGTTAGCAGCCGATGCGGCAACTGCCGATCCTCGTTTCCATGACAATAGACTACGCGAAGATGAGCTAGATGCCCTTGAGATAGAGATATCTGTATTGTCTGAATTAGTTAAAACAGACGATCCTTTATCACTGCGTTTGGGAGTAGATGGAATTTATATAAAAAGCGGTTTTCAAAGTGGCTGCTTCTTGCCGCAGGTTGCAACTGAGGCAAATTGGAATGCCCAAGAGTTTCTATCTTATTGTTGTAGTCACAAAGCTAATCTTGCGCCGGATGCATGGAAAGATCCATCGGTTGAAGTGTTCTTGTTTACTGCCGATGTTTTTAGCGAGAAAGATTTTGCCTAATGCGTGATATTTTTGATAAGCCAACAAAGAAGCTTGGGGCAATTATATTTGTATTTCTTGTTCTCTGCACGGCTCTATATGCGGACAATAATACGAATCTGATAAAGATTCTCAAAGCCGAACCAGCGGTCAAAAAAGTGTCCCTCTGGAAGAGTGAGTATGGGGAAGGCCTTCTCATAAATACACAGCATTATGAAATATACACGACTCTGTTAGATCCGTTGATGCTTCGAAAAGTTCCAGGTTTTCTTGAGTCTGCGCACAGAGCGTATCAAGATATAATGCCTAGCAAAGTAGATACGAGTTTGCCGCTTAGAGTTTATCTATTTGCCACACGCGAGCAGTGGGAGAAGTTTAGCGAGAAGTTTACAGGTGTGAATTGGCCAACGTACAAAAAAATTCAACGTGGTGCATATTACCTAAATGGAAGCTGCGTTGCGTACAACATAGGTCGGCGTAGCACTTTTAGTGTTCTTGGTCATGAAGGTTGGCACCAATACGCTAGCAGGCATTTTGCTTATCGACTTCCAAGCTGGATTGACGAAGGGCTTGCAATGCATTTTGAGGCATACCACAAAGAGCATGGTTGGTTTAAGTTTGATGCACGCGAGAATCTCAGTCGAATCGGTGGTTTAAAGATTGCACTCGAGAAGGGGCAATTCTTTTCGATGTCGCAGCTTATAGATATGAATCCTGGCCATGTTGTTGGTGGTGGCAGTGGAGTTGTTAGTGCCTACTATTCTCAAGTGTTTGCATTGGTGCGTTTTTTTCGTGAATACAATTACGGCATCTATCGAGCAAGTTTTGAAAAGCTTCTAAGCGATGCTATAAATGGCGACTGGCCACTAAGTAAAGAATCTGCAAGAATCGTTTCTGATAGAAACATCCCTCAAACTCTGCGTTGGAATGCGCAGCTCTCTGAATACATATTTCAAAAATACCTTGGCGATAGTAGCAAACTACAGGCTCAGTATAGAGCGTATTGTATAGAACTCGCCAGTAAGGTGCGTATAAAGCGCAGGTCCACAAAAAGGGCTAAATGATTGCATAGCCATTCAATAGTGTTCATTTGCTTGCTTTGAGTGTCATTCCATGGAGCTATCTTTCCTCTTACTTCTTCTGAGCCTAACTAAGGCACCAAACACCTTCTTAACAGATGACTAGTAAAAGACGGAAAAGATTGTCTAAAACACTTAGCTAAATATAGAAAGTTTAGTAGTTGTTTTTAGATGGGCACGTTGTTATAATCCACTCATAATTTGCCAGGGGAGCCTAGATTTTGGGCTGAGAGGTTGCGGACGCAACGACCCTTTGAACCTGATGGTTAGCACCAGCGAAGGAAGGCGAGAGTAGTTGACAATTACTTATCGCAGAACCTTTGCTAGGTTGTGCGATTTTTTTATGGAAACAGATATGTCTGATTCAAGATATAATCCAAGCGCTTCTGAGCTTGAAGAAATTACGAGAGCTAACATTGGCGATAAGATATACGAAAAGTTGCAGGCCTCTACCGTCGCAGTGGCTGGGCTTGGCGGGCTTGGTTCTGTGGTGGCGATGTCTTTGTTGCGAGCTGGGCTTGGTAATCTTATCATCGTAGATTTCGACAAGGTTGAGATTAGCAATCTAAATAGGCAACAATATTTTGCAGACCAGATTGGAATGTATAAAACCGATGCGATGCTTGAGAATCTAAGACGAATCAATCCATACGCAAAAATAACCGCCCATACAATTAAGCTTGATGCGCGAAGTGTTGAAGAGTTATTCTCTGATGTGGATGTTGTTGCGGAATGTTTTGACGTGGCTACAGCGAAACAGATGATTGTAGAGACTGTTCTTTCACGTATGCCCAATGTTGGAATTGTTGCTGCTAGTGGTGTGGCAGGTTTTGGCAGAAGTAATGTAATTGAAACTAAAAAGATATCATCAAGATTCGTGTTAGTTGGAGATTTGGAAAGTGAGATTGGTGAGGGTGTTGGTCTCTACGCAGCAAGAGTTGGAATAGGGGCAAACCACCAAGCTAACGCAATAATTGAGATGTTGATTGAGAAAAAAAACTAGGTGCAAAATGAGTAAGCTAAAGATTAACGGTAAAGAGAAAGACTTCTCGCACAAGATACCTTCTTGTTTGTCAGAATTGCTTGAATTACTCGAAGTTGATGGGGCAACAGTTGTTGCTGAAATTGACGGAGAAATAATTGAGCGAAGCAAATTTGAAACTACTAAACTCCAAGAAGGCCAGAGCATTGAACTTATCCGATTTGTGGGAGGCGGTTGATATGAATATTGCAGATGATAAATTGATAATTAACGGCCAAGAGATTTCTTCTAGACTTTTTGTCGGAACGGGTAAGTTTGCATCAAATGAACTTATGAAATCAGCAATTGAAGCAAGTGGGGCCGAGATTGTTACAGTTGCGCTTAGACGCGTAGATATCGATAATAAGAATGACGATATGTTAAGTGCGATTGATTCTGATAAGTATCTTTTATTGCCAAACACTTCTGGTGCAAGAGATAGCGCAGAAGCAATTCGTCTAGCAAGGTTAGCTCGAGCGGCTAGCGGTATAAACTGGCTCAAGCTTGAAGTTACTCCAGATCCATACTACCTTCTACCTGATCCGATTGAAACTCTAAAGGCGGCAGAGGTTTTAGTGAAAGAAGGCTTTGTCGTTCTTCCATATATTAATGCCGACCCAGTTTTAGCGAAGCGATTGGAAGAGGTTGGCACGGCTACTGTAATGCCATTGGCAGCACCGATTGGAACAAATCGCGGGCTATCAACTCGTGATGCTATTGAGATAATTATAGATCAAGCAAATGTTCCTGTAGTAGTTGATGCGGGTATTGGTTTGCCATCGCATGCAGCGGACGCGATGGAAATGGGCGCAGACGCAGTCTTGGTCAATACGGCAATTGCTACAGCAGCCGACCCTGTTATGATGGCACAGGCATTTAAGTTGGCAACTGAGGCAGGAAGAATTGCGTACAAGACTGGAGCTGCGGCTGAGTCTAAAATGGCAGTGGCGTCTAGTCCATTGACGGGGTTTTTAAGAGATGAATGATTTTGAAAAAATCCTACATGATGCAGCTCTTGATGGCGGAGAAAATAATTACCAATCGCAGATTGAGCAAGTTACTCCCGCTCAGGTTAGAGCAGAGCTTGCAAAAGAGCCGGGAAAATTTTCGCGTCAAAGGCTTCTTCGTTTAATTTCTCCAGCCGCGCAGAACTACCTCGAAGAGATGGCGCGGCAGGCAAGAGAGTTGACGCTAAAGAGATTTGGCAAAACTATGCAGCTCTACGTTCCTATGTATGTGTCGAATTTTTGTATAAATGGATGCGAGTACTGCGGCTTCAATCAGTGCCATGATTTCAAACGTGTGAGACTCTCGATAGACCAAGCCTGCGCAGATGCCGATGTTATTGCCAAGCAGGGCTTTAGGCATATTCTTATCTTAAGCGGTGAAGACCCTAAATACATTGATGTTGAATATCTAAGTGAGCTTTCAAAGAGGCTGCGCGAGAAATTTTGTGCAATTGAGATTGAAATATATCCAATGAGCCAAGATGAATACGCTAGATTATTCAAATCTGGGATTGATGGAATTAGCATCTATCAAGAAACTTACGATAGAGAGCTTTATGAAAAACTTCACCCAACAGGTCCAAAGAGAGACTATTCTAAGCGTCTAATGACTCCAGACTATGCGGCGCAGGCAGGATTTAGAAGGTTAGGTATTGGTGCGCTTCTTGGGTTAAGAGATTGGCGGTTAGAGACACTTGCACTAGGCGAACACGCGGCCTATTTAATGAAAATATATTGGCGCAGTCAAGTTGCGTTTTCATTTCCACGTCTGCGTCCTGCGCAGGATGTTGATGGGCCTATCTACGAAAATATTATATCAGACAAACATTTTGTCCAGATGATGCTAGCTCTTAGGCTTTGTTTCTCTGATGCAGGTATTACGATATCAACTAGAGAGAGTAGCGAGTTTCGCAAACATCTAATCAAACTCTGTGTGACTAAAGTTAGCGCCGGATCTAAAACCAACCCTGGCGGCTATTCTGGTGACGACGAGAGTGTTTCTCAGTTTGAGATAGATGATAAATCATCACCTAAAGAGGTTGCGCAGATGCTCAAAGATGCAGGCTATGAAGCTGTCTGGAAAGACTGGGACGCTGGTTTTGTTGATGACGCGTAGAGTCGCAAGCTAAATGTAATATCGTAGAGATGCACGGACGTGTGTCTCTAGCGCTTTGTTGCCTGCACTAATCTAACTAGAGCTTCGAGACCGGAGATGATTGTAGCCAAGAGCATTATGGTGTAGGTGATTGCAGTGAACCAGTTTGCCCATAATGCATGTTCAACGTGAGCCATTTTTACCATAACAGTTCCAACGGCGAATGATTGTGTAAACATTTTTAGCTTGCCATACACTGAGGCGGGGAATTTGATATTTCTATCTTCTGCCCATTGGCGAATGATTGTTACCATTAATTCTCTGGCTATTAGAATAATGACTGTTGACCATTGAATTATGGCTAGAGTTTTTGCGGAGAAATCAAAGAGTAGAGGCCGACCAATTATTGCAAAACATACAAATACACCGCATATTAAAAATTTGTCAGCCAATGGATCGACGATTCTTCCAAATTTGCTTACAGCGTTGTATTTTCTAGCGATGTAACCATCAACTATATCAGTTAACGCGGTTACTATAAAAAAGACAAAAGCCATGTCGATAAAGAACACACGATTTGTAGCGACTCTTGAATGCAACACCATCCAGAGAAGGAATCCGGTGAGAATTAATCTCATCACTGTTAAGATGTTTGGAATATGTCTAATCATATTTTATTCTTGGCGATTCTACTTTAATTTGAAAGCTAACGATAATTACAGAATTCTAAAGGTCTTTTGGTAATTGTTCAACAATAATATCGTAATCACGCGTTCCAATAACCTTGGTGTTTAAAAAATCACCACTATTGGCAGTGCAGTTATCGATGATACATACGCTGTCTATTTGTGGTGCTTGTCCGTAATAGCGACCGATGTGTTCGCCATTTTCGTCCATTCCGTCATATACAATTTTTAACTCTTTTCCGATAAGCTGGGCATTTTTCTCGAATACTATTTTTTGCTGTGTGAGCATCACCTCCTCTACGCGTTTTTGTTTTAGCTTGCCTTTGATTTGCCCCTTTAGTTTTTGTGCGGGCGTTCCTTTTTCTGCATAGTATGGGAAGCAACCAAGCGCATCAAACTTTGCCCACTTAATAAATTTTATGAGTTCGTCAAATTGCTCACTACTCTCACCTGGATAGCCCACGATTACTGTGGTCCTAATCACTGCATCAGGCATTGCTGCGCGGATTTTTTCGATAAGCTCGGTAGTCTTTTCCTTTGTGTCGATGCGCTGCATACTTGAGAGTATTTCATTGTTTATATGCTGTATTGGAATGTCAAAATAATTGAGCACCTTCTTTGATGAAGCTATTTTTTTGATAAGCTCATCTGTGACAGTGGCAGGGTAGAGATACATAACCCTTATCCATTCAAGGTCTTCAATCTTTTCAAGTTCATCAAGCAATTTCACCAATCCATTGCTCTTGCCGTGGTCTTTTCCGTAATAATTACTGTCCTGCGCGATGAGGTCTAATTCTTTTACGCCGCTACTGACTAGTTCTCTTGCTTCAGAGATAATCATCTCCATAGGTTTACTTCTAAAGGAACCTCTAATTTGTGGAATAGTGCAGAATGCGCATTTGCGGTTGCAACCCTCACTGATGCGCAGGTACGCCCAGTGGGGTAGTGTTGTTAAGAGTCTTGCGCTATCATCGCTAATAAAGCCCTCTTTTCTTTCAAGACGGACAAGCGATTTATTTGTAGAGAGACTCTCCTCAATGATTTCTACGATATTGTCTCTCTCTCCTAGGCCAACTACCGCGTCTAGGTATGGTTCTTTTTCGAGAAGCTTTTCGCCCATACGTTGGGTTAGACAACCCGTTGCGATGATTCTTTGTATCTGCCCTTGCTCTTTTAGCTGCGCAAAATACCTCATCTCTGAGATGGCTTCTTTCTTTGCAGGGTCTATAAAACCACAGGTGTTAATAATAACAACATCTGTATTTTCTAGATCGGTTGTTACAAAGAAATTGCTTTGGGCAATCTTACCGAGCATAGACTCTGCATCTACTTGGTTTTTAGGGCAACCAAGTGACACCATTGCCACGGTGATTGCTGTATTTGGGTCTGTTTCGTTCATAGCCAATAAAATAACAGAAAAAAGGTTGTTGGTCTATAATTCATCTAGAAATACTCTTCTATTTCATGAGCAAGAGACTCGAGAGGGCAGCCTTTACAGATAGGGCGTTTTTTGCAGTGTTCTTTTCCAAGTGTTACTATTAATGCATGGTATTCATTGTAGAGTTTGGCATCTTTGTCAAGATTGCTCTCGAAAAGTTCTTTTATCTCGTCGTAGCCCCAGTAGGAATCTATTAATCCGTGTCTGCCGAAGATTCTTGCTGTATATGCATCTACTATAAATGTTGGTTTTTCTAATCCGTAGAGAAGTATGGAATCTGCCGTTTCTTTGCCAATGCCATTTATGCCAAGCAATTCTTCCCTTAGGTATGATGTTTCTAGTGGTTCTAGAGCCTCGATTTGACCATCATAATTTTCAAAGAGCCATTTTAAGAAGTTTTTGATACGTTTGGTTTTGATATTGTAATATCCAGACGGACGAATTAACTCTGCAAGTATTTGGCTATCACATTGATACATCTCCTCTGGGGTGAGAAGATTGTTTTTTTTGAGGTTATTTATTGCCTTTTCGACGTTGCTCCAGTTTGTATTCTGAGTTAATATTGCGCCTACAATAATTTCAAAACGGCTATCGCTAGGCCACCAATTTTGTCTGGAGTATCTATCGAGAAGGCGCTGGTATATTTCTAGTATTAGTTCTCTGTTGTTCATACAAGCTATTCCCCCAACTGCAATTACGGTTGTATTTTACAATGTAATACAGTAAACTCTCCCGCATGGCAAGTTCGCAGAGTAATAAACGAGATTTTCTTTTTGGGAGTCATTTCTTTCCATGCGAGTCTGGTTCGTATTTTGAAAGGACTTCACGCCCAATCTACGCGATAACGTATCTGCTCTTTTTTATTGTGTTTTACGAGATTGCCGTCTTTTTTATGAGTCCAGATCTTCTGACGAGGCCACTTGATGAGATACCTGGGTTAGTAGTAGCTTTTGCTTGGATACATAATTTTCTAACGTGGCTTGGCCTCTCTAGCGAATCCGCTTGGATGGGTGCGCCAATGGCATTTATCATTGTTCTTGTTGCTATGCAGATTACAAGTAGAAGTGGCTACAGAGTTCGATTTAAAGATTTTCTCCCTATGACGCTTGAGTGTCTTGGCTGGGCGATTCCGCTGATAGTGTTTGGACTTCTTTTTGGGCGAATTGCTAGCCCAGCTCAATATTCAAAGATAGATGTTGCTCAAGATACGCAAAAGGTTGTTGTTTTAGCCGCTCAAGAAGACGCTGATAGTGTTTCTCAACAAGAATCGAGCCATAGTCTTATTTTAGAGATAGTAACGGGAATTGGGGCAGGGATTTATGAAGAACTTATCTTCAGGTTAATCTTAATCTGGTTGCTGTTGATATTTTTTAAGGATTTACTTGGTTTTAGTTCGTCGATAGCGGTTTTGTATGCGATATTGATTTCCTCTTTTCTTTTTAGCCTTCATCATCATTTCTACTTTTTAGACGGTCATGTCGTTAGGAGCGAGAAGTTAGTTCCAATAATATTTGCTTTTAGAATGCTGGCAGGAGCGTATCTAGCTGTTATATTCGCATTTAGAGGCATCGGAATAAGTGCGGCTACTCATATTTATCACAATATAATAGTTGCACTATTAAATTCATATGTTTTTGCAACACATGCTTAGTTTTTTAGTGATAGTTGGAAGTGATAAGTCCGTAATTAATGCTATTTTCAGTGTTGCTATACAAAATAAAATTAAAAAGTTAAAGTTTTTTTTTAATTTTGTCGAAAAAAAAGTGAAACTCTAATTCTAGTGTTTTCAGGTCTTTGCAAGATAATAGTCCGATAAGTAATTTCCATCGGGTATTGCGCCGCTATATTCCCCTTGAAGCCTACCGAGTCATCTCGTTATAATGACCTCAGAGTGAATGAGAAGTTATTGATATCTAAACTACAGGTGACGCGATGGAAATGCCAAGAACAAATATTGCAGTTGATGAGTTGATGTTTTCACTATACCAACGCCCCCTTCATCCAGAACTCTTTGAAATCAGGGCAAAGAGACATCTCAAGATGGAAAATTACGAAACTATCGTATGGGAGACGGGTTGTTCTCATGTGATAAGTGTTTTTATCGATGATGTATGTCTAAGCGAGGTAATCGCCAATACGAAACAGTTGCTTCCTAAAAGAGGGCTTGTAGAGCGATTTAAGTTCAAAGGTCATCGCAATCACAAATGTACTCTAAGTAGAGGTCTAAGTTACATGACAGACTTTCAGATTGAGCGCATGAGTGAGAGCCTCTATAAGCAGTCCAAGATTGACTTGGAGAAGTTTAGTAAAAACAGAGGTATTTTCGTTGAGTATCCAGAGACTCTTTCTTCTGGATTGTCGCCGTTTAGTTACATTGATTTTGAACCAAGACGAAAAGAATTACATATCCATTCGTTCCATGCGTTCCCAGAACAAAGGACTATACTAAAAACACAATCACTTTTCGATCTTCGTTAATTCAAAGTCACAAAAAGAGCTGTTCTCATCAGGGCAGCTTTTTTTGTAGCTCTTCAGCTTAAACGTCTTATTTGGCACGCTCCCTTAACACTTCGATTTTTGAGAGGATTTCGTGTGCCATTTTGCTGTTTGGATAATCTCTGATTATTTCTTCACCCGTTTCTAGGGCAGTTTCCCAGTTTTTCTGTGAAACGGCTAAGGAGAAGCTAACTCCAAGATTGTGTAGTTTTGTGCGGAATACTCCACTAACAGATTCTTCCAATGCCTGTGCTTCGCTTGGAGTAAGATACTTATCTAGTTCTTTTAGAATGCGCAGGCTTCTATCGGTGTCGCCACTGTTAGTAGCTTTTTCCCAGTCTTTTAGGAGTTGAGTTTTTTTCTGCTCCTTCATTTTGCGTATTTTAGTAGGCAATTCCACTACGCTGGTGATATCTGGATGCTGAATAGCAAGTCTCTCTGCTTGTATAGAAGCTTGATCCCAATGTAGGTTCTTAGCGAGATTTTCTATATGGGCAACAACCTGCTGGATTCTCTCATTCTCACTGGCGTTTTTGTATTTGTCTGCAGACTTACGCAACTTTTCTGCTAGATTTGCATAGTCGGTTTTACTTTCTATTTCTTCGATCATCTCATAGGTTGTGTTAAAATCTTTCTGGTGCAACCGAGCTAGAATTGCTTCTTCGATTGTTAAGCGATTTATATCTCTGTATGCGATAGATTTAACTTGTTCATTTAATTTAACATCATGTTTTATGGTATTTAATTCCTCTAGAGATTTTTTGAGGATATCAGAAGCGTAATGTGCGATTTGAGTGTTTCTATTTAGGATGGCATTTGTGTTTTTAAGTTCGGCTAGAACGCCCAATACTGCTACTGCTAGTGAAATAAAAATCAGAATTATATTAGCACTGTGAAGAAATGCAGAGTTAAATATTCTATCAAGTATGAGAATAATTAGTGTTAGTGATACAATGATAAGAAACAGTTTGTACCAATCCGCGTTTAAGAAGAGCTTCGATTTCTGCTTTGACATTTCATCCTCCTTTAGAGGTAGCTGATATAACTGCTTAACATTAACTATGGTTGCCATAGCCAGTTTAAGATGATTGGGACTGCATCATCAATACTAACTGTAGCATCTCCATTATAATCAATCGACTGTGTTTGACCAAATATATTAAAATATTCACAATTATTATTTGGATCATTGCAGTCGAGTCCATAATGTTGTGCAAATACTGCCCAATCATCTAAATCAACTTTCATGTCTAGCGTTAGGTCGCCTTGGTCTGTAGCATTGCCACATATGATATCATCAATGCATAGATAGGAATTGGTTTTTTTGTCATAAATGTCATGAACGGAAAATTCTACTGTATATTCTCCGGCATTTGTCTCGTCAAATGTAAATGCATATGGACGCCAACCTTCCATTGAGCCATAGTCTCCAACGGCTACAATCTTTTGGTAGAGTTCAAAGTTGTCGTCAAGTTGCTCGTTTCCGTTTGTATTTGGATCGTTAACTAGATGGCACCAGAGTAACTTTATTTCTTCTAATCCGCTGTTGTTGGGGTCTGTTGGGATTAGTCTTACCCTTGCGCAGTCGTTCCAGCCATCACCAGAGTTGACTCCAGGGTAGAAATAGTCGCAAGTGCCGAAGAAATATTTAAATGAGAACGTTTCTCCAGCAGAGAAAGTTGCTACAGTCCTAGCAACTCCTCTATCTGACAACACATCTCGACCTAAATTCCCGTTAGATAAAACAAGCATCTTTTGTCCAGAAAAAGGATGGAGGATTTCAGGTTTGAGCTTCCAATTCTCAGTACTGCCGTACGAACTTTCGATTTGTGGGGAAAATACCGGTTGAGCTTTAGCGTAGAACTCGCATTCCCAGCCAATGGGAGAATTATTCGGGTCGGAGAACTCGAAGTTTGGGTTTTCAACCTCGCCATAGCAGAAACTAGAAATAGCAATGGCTAGGATTGCAAGCAATCTTAGTTTTATTTTGGTGATCATCAAAATCTATCGCTCAAAAGTGTTGACGTACATACAGCTAAGACATCGAACAATACGTAACAAGAGTATAGTTGTTTTGTTAATTTTTAGCAAATATTTCATATATTACATCTCTGAAATCGGCGTTGAGTTTTGGCAACGTCAGTAAGTCTTGCTGTATCAGCTAGTTATAGTTGTTTGGTAAGGATATCCGGCTCTACATGTTGATGAAATCAAACAGGACGTTTTAATTGTTTTGATTTGTTCAATCGTTTTTCTGAAAAATATGGCGATTTTATCGGTCTCTAGTGCAGTGGAAAAAGGCTTATTTTGTGCAAATTTACCTAGAATTTAATTGTGGCACACTTATTGCAAAATAACTAAGCATTAGTAAATTTGGTCTGGAGAACGTTGTGGATGACAAAATAATTGAGAAGAAGATTGATGAGATAGTTAGGCAGTTTTGCACTGTATCTAGAACTGATAATCCAAAACGCGGCAAGTTTGGGATTCCTAGAACCAGCAAATCTAAATCTCTTGACATCGATGCAATTCAGGATTCTCTAGAGTATCTCAGAATAAGTGTTAAATATATCCTATTTGATTTGGAAGCTACCAGACGAGAGAATAGGTATCTCAGGGAGATTCTCGACAAGTAGGTCAAAATTGGTCTCTGAGGAGGGGCCGGCGCTAGGTTAATCCTAAGCGTCTTTTTTTTTGCTATGCCAATCAGGTAGTTTTACGTAAAAAGCTGATTTGAATCTGCCCAGGAGTTTGTAATCCTCAATCAATCATGCCAGATAAGCATATAATCCCCATTTAGCAATTCTATTAGTTAATACTTCAAAAGTCCTAACGTCTTTTTGACGATAGTCACAAGGTAAGCTTGCCAATTTGACCCTGATTGGTGGCTTAATCAGAGCTAGCAAAGGTGTAATCGCAATTTTAGCAAAACGCTACTTGCTTTCTTTACAGTTCTGTTCTATGTGATAGAATTAAAGGGTTCTTTGACGTACTAATCCAGATTGAAATACTTACTAATTAATTGAGGTAATTATGTTTGAACGTTTTACCGACCGCGCTAGAAAAGTTATGGCGTTGGCTAATCAAGAGGCTCAAAGATTCAATCATGAATACATAGGCACTGAACACATTCTCTTAGGTCTAGTTAAGGAGGGCAGTGGTGTTGGTGCTAATGTACTTAAGAATCTTGATGTCGATATTAAGAAGCTCAGGCTTGAGGTTGAGAAGCTAGTCAAGAGCGGTCCCGATATGGTTAGTATGGGCAAATTACCTCAGACGCCAAGAGCCAAACGGGTTATAGAGTATGCTATTGAAGAGGCAAGGTCCCTCAATCATAATTACGTTGGAACAGAGCACATTTTGCTAGGTCTCTTGCGCGAAACTGAAGGTGTTGCTGCTCAAGTAATGATGAATCTTGGACTCAAGCTTGAAGATGTTCGTCAAGAGGTGCTCAATCTTTTGGGCGCTGGCTTGGATTCTTCTTTCCAAGGTCTGGGTATGAAAAGCACTCCTAATCCATCGGCATCAGCTGGGGCAAAGGCAAAAAGCAAAACGCCCGCACTCGATAGCTTCGGTAGAGACTTAACAGAGCTTGCATCTAAGAAGGAGCTTGATCCAGTCATAGGTCGTAGCAATGAGATTGAGAGGCTGATTCAGATTCTTTGTCGTAGAACGAAAAACAATCCTGTGCTACTTGGAGAAGCCGGTGTTGGTAAGACCGCCATCGTCGAAGGTATGGCGCAGATGATTGTCAATAAAGAAGTTCCTGAGATTTTAATTAACAAAAGACTTGTCGTGCTTGACCTTGCTATGATGGTGGCAGGCACTAAGTACAGAGGACAATTTGAGGAGCGTATAAAGGCCGTAATCAATGAGGTTAGAAGGGCTGGTAATGTTATTCTTTTTGTTGATGAATTGCATACGCTCGTTGGTGCCGGTGGCGCTGAGGGTGCAATTGATGCTTCTAATGTCCTAAAGCCAGCGCTCGCCCGTGGTGAGGTACAATGTATTGGTGCGACAACATTCGATGAATATAGGAAATACATAGAGAAGGACGCAGCTCTCGAGAGACGCTTCCAAACAGTTCAAGTTGAACCTCCAAGTCGCGAGGAAACGGTGGAGATTCTAAAGGGGCTGCGCGAGAGATACGAAGAGCATCATAAAGTTAAGTTTAGTGATGACGCTCTTGTTGAGTCAGTTGATTTGGCGATAAGATACATCACGGGTAGGTGTCTGCCGGACAAGGCGATAGACGTGATTGATGAGGCTGGTGCGCGAGTTAGACTTAAAAACCTAACTCCTCCGCCAGATCTCTCAGAAATTGAAAAACAGATTGAGCAGATAAACGTTCAAAAGGATGAAGCAGTTCGCGCAGCTGATTACGAGTTAGCGGCGTCTTTACGTGACCAAGTGCAAAAGCTTTTAGACGAAAAGCATGAAAAGCAAAATAGTTGGAAAGAGCAGGCTGGCAAAAGTGCGGTTCATGTTGATCGAGAAGTTATAGCTGAAGTTGTTTCCAAGATGACTGGAGTGCCGCTAACAAGGCTTGAAAAGGCTGAGGCGCAGAGGTTACTCGAGCTTGAAGATGAATTGCACAAGCGTGTTGTATCTCAACATGACGCTATTCACGCAGTTGCAAAGGCAGTTAGAAGGAGCAGAAGTGGGCTCAAAGATCCAAATCGTCCAATTGCTAGCTTCATATTTATTGGGCCAAGTGGTGTTGGTAAAACATTACTTGCAAGAGCTCTTGCTGAGTTCATGTTTGGTAATGAAGATGCGCTAATCCAGCTTGATATGAGTGAATACATGGAGAAGCACAACGTTAGCAAGCTCATCGGTGCGCCTCCGGGATATGTTGGATATGAAGAGGGTGGTCAGCTCACAGAGAGAATAAGAAGGCGTCCGTACTCGGTGCTGTTGCTTGATGAAATAGAGAAGGCACATACTGATGTCTTTAATATGCTATTACAGATAATGGAAGAGGGCCGTCTAACAGATAGTAATGGTAGACATGTTGACTTTAGAAATGTCATCATTATTATGACAAGTAATATTGGTGCGGATCTAATAAAGAATCAAAGTGGTTTTGGTTTTGCAAAACGCAGCGAAGAATCAAACTTTGAAAAGATGCGTGATCTACTAGATAAAGAGATGGAGCGTTACTTCCGTCCAGAATTTATTAACAGGCTCGACGACAAGATTGTCTTCCGTGGCCTAACCAGAGAGAACTTGCAGATTATTGTTGATTATGAACTCAATAAAGTATTTAAGCGAGTTATTGATCATGGTCTTAATCTACAACTTGAAGAGTCTGCAAAAGAGTTCCTCATAGACAAAGGCTACAACCCTGAGTATGGAGCAAGACCACTTAGAAGGGCAATTGAGCATTATATTGAGGATCCGCTATCAGAAGGGTTGCTAAGAGGAGAGTTCAAGGATAAGAACGTTATACGAATTAGCGTCCTAGATGAGGATCATCTAAAATTTGAAGGTTGCTATGATGAATCTTTTGATGCGGGCAAAAAATCAGATAAAGAACTCCAAGAAGCCGCTACTGCCGAGGTGGTTCAAGAAGATGCGCAGTAGAAGTTAGATTTAATGTATAGCAAAAGGGACGGTTAACCGTCCCTTTTTTGATTGAAACTAACGATAAAAAAAGGGCCCGTTCAATTGAACGAGCCTTTTTGTTTTAAAACTTTTCTAGATGAAGAGGTTTACATTTGCCTCTTCAGCCTCGCTGATGTAGAGAGCGACGCCTCCCTCATCAATTCCATCGATGAGTTCCTCTCTCTTTATGCCCATTAAGTCCATACTCATTGTACAAACAACCATCTTGACGCCGTTCTTCTGAGCATTGGCAATCAGTTCATCAATTGG
Source organism: Phycisphaerae bacterium (assembly GCA_027078365.1). Lineage (GTDB taxonomy): Bacteria > Planctomycetota > Phycisphaerae > Sedimentisphaerales > Sedimentisphaeraceae > S145-28. The sequence continues at coordinate 85,445 of JALWYQ010000010.1, read as the reverse complement.
AGACACATTCTTGCTCTTCATGATGCCTTTAATCATTCCAAGACCCATACCGCCCATATGCATCTTTGATAGATGAGCCTTATTTGCACCTCTTGGCATCATCATACCAAACATCTTCTCTATGAGATTCTTCTTAACTTTCGGAGGATTTGCTTTTCTAAGCAGGTTAATTCCCCAGAAAGTAAAGAACATAGTCACATCGCTTCCAGTTGCAGCCGCACCGTTGGCAATAATGAAAGCGGCCATTGCCTTGTCGAAATCACCGCTAAAGACGACCATTGTCTTCTTGTCGGATCTCGCTTTTACGGCTCCACATGCGCCGGCCTTTGCACCTTTGGATACAATTGCTCGGAATTTGCTTTCGCCAACCCTCTCAACGTTGTGTAGGATGTTGCAGGTACTCTTACACCAACCAGCCACGTCGGTTGTAAAGCCTTGGTCTGTAGTTTCGATGGCAATTGTCTCACCTTGAGATATTGAATCGAGAGCCTCCTTGAGTTTCAATATTGGACCAGGACACTGAAGTCCACAAGCATCTACAGTTTTAACTATTTTAGTTGGATCAGCTTTAACTCTCTTTTCGATGTTATCTACACCAGTATCCTCTTTAATTTCTCTTGTTGCATCAGGTGTTTCAGAGAATTGACCTGTAACAGCCTTGTATGTTTTGTAGCCACCAGATATGTTGCGGCATTTGTAGCCGTGCTGACTGAGAATTCTACAAGCGAGGTAACCGCGCAAACCAACTTGACAAGTCACAAGAAGCTCTTTGTTCTTTGGAATCTCATCAAGCCTATCTCTGAGTTCATCAATTGGTATATTAATCGCACCAGGAATTGTTCCAACTTCAACTTCTTCCTTAGTTCTAACATCGATGATTAGTTGGTTTTCTTTTGGATTTAGTGCCTCTTCGATGTGGCAGATTGCCATATCGCCGTCCATAATGTTTGACGCAACAAATGCGGCGTAGTTTACAGGGTCTTTAGCCGAACCAAATGGAGGAGCGTAACAGAGTTCTAGGTCTCTCATCTGGTGAACGGTAAGTCCTGCTCTTATTGCAACAGCAATAACGTCTATACGCTTATCGACACCGTTGACTCCAACTGCTTGAGCACCGAGAACCTTTCCAGTCTCTGGGTCGAAGATAAACTTTAGGCTCATAGGAGTTGCGCCAGGGTAGTAACCTGCGTGACTAGCTGGATGTATGTATATTTTTTCGTAGTTGATATTGAATCTCTTGAGCATCTTTTCGTTGAGGCCTGTTGTTGCTGCTGTCAGATCAAATATCTTACATACACTAGTGCCTTGAGTCTTCTTATAAGTACTGTCTTTGCCGAAGATATTATCTGCTGCAATTCTACCTTGGCGGTTTGCAGGGCCTGCCAATGGTATTACAGTCTTGAATCCACCAACAAAGTCTTCTACCTCAACGGCATCCCCAACTGCATAGATATTCGGATCGCTTGTTCTCATATGGTCATCAACTAGAATACCTTTGCGTTCGCCAATCTTGAGCCCTGCATCTACTGCGAGCTTGGTTTCAGGTTTTACACCTATAGCTAAGACGATTAAATCACAAGCAATGCCAGTTCCATCACTTAGGTTTGCAATTAGGCCGTTGCCTTTTTCTTCGATACCAGTGATGCTTAGTTTTAGTTTTAGATCAACCCCGTGGAAACTCATATGCTGATGAATAGGAGTTGCCATCTCAGGGTCTGCAGGGGCAAAGACCTGTGGTTCAAGTTCTACCAACGAGACATCAAGCCCACGCTCAATTAGAGCCTCTGCCATTTCTAGACCTATGAAGCCACCGCCAACAACAACAGCTTTTTTAGGCTTGTTATTATCCACGACATCTTTAATTCGATCCATATCCTTCATGTTACGCAGAGAGAATACATTCTTACAATCTATGCCCTCTAGTGGAGGTCGAAATGCTTCAGCTCCAGGACTAAGAACTAGGTTGTCATAAGACTCTACACCTTTTTCGCCCGTTTCTAGATTTTCGTAGGTAACTTGCTTTTTCTGTGGGTCTATTTTGATGACTTCAGTTTTTACACGTACATCAATTTTAAAACGTGCATTCATTTTTTCTGGAGTCTGAACAAGAAGTCTATCTCTCTCTTCGATTATTCCAGCGATGTGATATGGTAAGCCGCAGTTGGCGAATGAGATGTATTCGCCACGTTCGAACATGATTATTTCTGCATCTTCACTGAGCCTTCTAGCTCTTGCCGCAGCACTCGCACCACCAGCAACACCACCAACAATAACAATTTTCTTTTTCTGTGACATTTTATATCCCTCAAAAAAACTCACTACTGCACATTAAAGGCAGAAAGTAAAGCTGCCTAGTTCGCTAGGCACAGGTTAATAAATATTATGCTACTTATTCTAATTCCTTGTGTTGCAAGTGCTACTAATGCATTCGAGTAGCTTTGGCAACCTAGGAGAAATCACTTTATAAAATACTCTGCGTCCATCTCTTTCGCTTGAGAGAAAACCACAGCTCTTCATCAAGCGAAGGTGTTCGCATGTTTGATTGGCTGAGCAATTGCACATTTCGCTAAGTTCACTAACAGAGAACTCGCCTTGCATCAACAAGTTTACGAGTTTCAATCGCACAGGGTGTGCCATAACTCTAAGGCAGTCTGCTGCTTGGCTTAGCTTTTCATCTGAAATTGTCTCTATCGCGTCAATCATATTCTAAATGCTACATGTATCTTGTTTAATTAGAGTAAATATCGAGATATTTCGATGTGACCATCATATATACATCGAAATTTAAAGTCAATAAGTTCACTCGCATTATTTAATAAATTACAAAAAAGAACAATAAAATGGCAAAGGTGCAGGTCCTTGTTGTAATATTGTGAACAGCACCATTTTAAAAGCTTTCCTATGGTTGTTGCAGAGTAACAATAACTGCGGCTGTTTTTTTTCAGTTTTCAAGAGATATTTGTGTTGTTCTTACGGTTTTTGTGGGCGATTTATGTGATCTTGGCTTGTACATGAGGAATTGTAGCAGGTCGTTATTATGGTTTCATTAAATTGCATGTAATGTACTTTAATTATTCATATTGGGGAGGGGGGGGGGCAAAATGTGCCAAAACACCAATCTCTCGTTAAGCAAGTCGCTTGTTATACCGATATCCGAGCCTGTGTGAAACGGGAATCTAGCAGAGGTAAGGGTACGGTCTCTAAACAGTTTGCTAGATTAGAGAAACTTATTTTGAAAGGAAGATGTATGAAGCTTAGAAATTTGTTGATGATTCTGTTGGGTGTTGCATTTATTGCATCGACCGTTAATGTCTTTGCTGGCGATGCTGATCCTAGAGTTGCTCTAACTCAGCAGACTGTTGAAGCCCTAAAGGCAAGTGCAAAGACTAAACCTACAGCAGAAATGATTATTGCTAAGGTGAATGAGGCCTGTAAATTACTTGAAAAGGAAGGCCCTGCGGCTTATCCAAAATTCAAAGGTAAGGATAGTAAATTCATCTTTGCTGGTACTTATATTTGGGTACATGATCTTAAGGCTGTTATCCAAATGCACCCTGTCAAATACAAACTAGAGGGCAAATCTCTTCTTGGTTTAAAAGATAAACAAGGCAAACTCTTGTTTTTAGAAATGAATAAATTAGTTCAAAAGCAAGGTTCTGGTTGGGTTTCATATCTATGGCCAAAACCAGGCGAAAAGACCCCTTCACGTAAGGTTTCATATGTGAAACTCTGCAAGATGAGTAACGGTCAAGAGGTAGTTGTTGGTTGCGGCATATATGATATGCCTGAAGATCAGATTAATGCATTGGTTGCTGGTAAGTAAATAAGTGATATTGCTAAGATATTAACTGTTAATATCTTAGCATTCTTATCGCTTATTTCTGTGGAGGGAAATATGAATATAAAGAAAAGACTCGCTATATTTGCTACGATATCGATTTTTTTCGTTGTAATAATTTGTGTTGTTGGTGGTATTAGCTTCAAAAATATTCAACATATTGAGCAGCTAAAGATGGTCTTGAATACCACTATCAAGGCGGTGGAAGAAAATCGTCTGGTAGAGAAAACCTATTTAGAATTTCGTAGCGATGAGCTTGTTAATGATTTTAACTCGGCAGCTAAGGTTGTTTCTGACTCAATTAACGCGTTTGAGGCATCTAGTTCGTCTCAGGAATTTGAAGGCAAGATAGCGACTCTCAGAGATAATTTGTCATTCTACGAAGACACATTCAATAAAGCGGTAGCTACTTACAACGACAATCAGCGTGTTAAAGAAGAGATTAGTAGCCTTTTAGATGAGTCACTTGGCTATCTTGCATTGATGAATAAGTCTTTAACAGAGAAACAGGCAGAGTTGCAGATGGAAGGCGAAAATCTTGGAATGGATGAGTTGACTCTTGTCAATGTTATCCGTGACTGTAGGATTTCGTTCTTGCAACTACAGAATCTTCAGAGTCAATTTCAGGCCACAGGTGATGATAAATATGTTGCGCAGTTTAAAGAATTGTCAGCCAATGATGCAAAGGTAAATATTTCTTCACTTGTCACACTCTCTGATGCACTAGACAACGAATCTTTTCTTGAGAATTCAAAAAAGATTTCAGAGACACTTGAGACTTTTACTGTAGATATTCAAAAATCTATAGCCCTTGGCCAGAAACAACAAGAGTATGTAAAGTTGCTCAACGATACTGGCTCTGAGATGGTTAATACTGTTAGTGAAATCATTGAGATTTCTAATGCTCAGATAGAGTCTCAAAAGAACAAAGCAATAACGATTGTGTTGAGCGTCGTTTGTGTTGGTATTGCAATATTTGTGGGCGTTTCTTTTGCAATAATTCGATCTATCACAAACTCTATATATCGTATTGTAGTTGCGATTAGAGAAGGCACATCATCTGTCTCTAAAGGAGCTAGGGATATCGCTGTTGCTAGTACTGCCTTGGCTGCAGATGCAGCAAAGCAAGCAGCTTCACTTGAAGAGGCTTCTTCATCTCTAGAAGAGATGTCATCTATGATTAAGAGAAACTCTGAAAGTACGCAACAGGCCAATGAGTTTATGAGTGAAACCAATCAAGTAGTATCTCATACAGGTAAATCTATGGAGCAGCTAATCGCTAGTATTGATGAGATAGACAAAGCAAGCGAAGAGACTGCTAAGATTATAAAGGCCATTGATGAGATAGCGTTCCAGACAAACTTGCTTGCGTTAAATGCTGCCGTTGAAGCAGCAAGAGCTGGAGAAGCTGGAAAGGGATTTGCCGTGGTCGCTGAAGAGGTGAGAAACTTAGCTCTTAGAAGTGCAGAAGCTGCAAGTGATACATCTGTCTTAATTGATGGTACGACAAAGAAGACGCATGCGGGTAGTGATATTGCGATGGAGGCAAATAAGACATTCAGCGATGTTGGCGATAGTGCTAGTAAAGTTGCTTCGTTGCTTAGTGAGATAGCAGAAGCTTCAAAAGAACAATCTATTGGTATTGACCAGCTTAACTCTTCAGTCTCTTCAATCGATAATATTACTCAGCAATATGCTATCGAGATTCAAAAATTCTCCGAATCATCAGAGCTTATGACAAATCAAGCAATCGAAATGGAGAAAGCAGTTAAGCAACTTGAAGTGCTTATAGGAGCAGATTCCTCTAAAGGATTATTTAGTGATGATTCAGATCATTCAGAAGAAGTTCTAGGCGAAGAAACAACTTCTCAAGAACAAGTGACTGATGAAGCAACGGAATTTGAATTTGTGTAGGCTTTGGATCTCAAAGTATATTTGAAACTATCCTATCAGAAATTTTGTAGCTGTGTAATTATCGAAATTGCACAGCTACTTTCATTTTCTCATTTCCTTGACCTTTCTAAGTAGTGTGAGTGTGCGATCGATGCATTTTTTGCGAAAACACAGATTAACCTTTTGATGCAGGCAAGATCCTAAATAATTCTATCCCCAAAGGCAGTATGCCTAATTGTGTAAATACAAGCGGGCGATGACTATTTATGCGTTATTAAGGGGCTTTTTTCTTATTTTGCTAAGAAAATTGATAAAGAAATTATGTTTTTTTGAAAAAACTGTTACAGTAACATGCTAGGAAATATACTGACATTTCCTCGGATTTCCGAGTAATAGTTTAGAGAGTAATGGAGTTGCCGCTTGATACGCTACCAATTTAGTGATATAATAACACGTAGTTTATACTATCCAATTAATGGAGGTTTACCATGTATGATGTAAATGAGTATATGCAAGAGCGTGGACGCGAAACGCGTCTTGCCAAGGTTGAGGAAATCTTGAATCGTGCATTCTACGGTGAGAATGGTCTTAAGGTTGTTCTGACTAAAAGGCAATTGCAGATCTTAGCTATGGTAATGCAGGCGAAAAGCAACAAGCAAATTTCTAAGGAACTCGACCTTGTTGAAAGAACCGTAGAGTACCATCGCAATAGGATTATGGGTAAGCTCAATGTGCACAACTCAGTTGAGTTGACCAAACTCGTTATTTCAATGGGCATATAGTCTATCTTTTGTAGCATGGGATAATTATTTATCGCTCTGTTCGTTAACTATATGTATTGTGATATCTGCAACGGTGGCATTGTCTATGAATGTTTGTAGCCGCCAAGGGCCTATTTTGTCTTCGATAGGCTCCCAGATGGTATCTCCCAAGAAAAAGTTGTAGTCGTTTGAATTGATATATTCTTCGCCGACAAATGCTGGTGCAATGTTGCCGTTTGAGTCTTTGAATGGTGGATGCTCTATCCTAAAAGAGAGTTTTGTTCCTTTAGCCTTTTTTATGTTTAGGGTGTAGCCAAACTCGATATTGAGTTTGGCAGGGACTTTTTTGGTGAACTCTACTATCTTTGGTAGGTTCTTACTTTCCTTATCCCACTGGCTGTATATGCCGTAATTTTTAATTTTGACTTCTATTTTCTTTCTTGCCATAGGGGCAGGATTATAGAGTTATTAATCAGATAAAGCAAATGATTTGGTCAGTGGTGTCATATTTTCACACACAACAATCTAGAAATCTTAAGATTGAATGCTTACCTGCTTTGTGGTATAAGTAGCTCCGTGAATAAGGACAGCTCTAATAAGTGCTTTTTAGCAAGAAGTAAAAGACTTTTGCCTTAAGCAATCTTGTAACGAAAAGCCTCGCTTAATATAAATTGAATTCTTAGAGATGTCCGTAATGTTCGGGGAAGCTATGTCTGTTCAATTTATACTTGGTCGAAGCGGTAGCGGTAAGAGTAGATTTTGTTTTGAGAGTATCATTTCTAACTTGCAAGATGCGCAAGCCAGAGAGCAGCAGTTAATCTTGCTTGTTCCGGAGCAATCTACGTATCTATGCGAAAAACAAATTCTATCTGATAAACGGGTAGATGGCTATTCAAGATTGCATGTCTTATCTTTTGAGAGACTGTGTTTTTGGCTTGGCGTAGGTAGGGCTCCGCTGCCACAGCTTAGCTCTTTGTCCAGAGAGCTAATCATTTCACGCATCCTAGCAAAAGAGGCTGATAATTTAGAAATTTTCTCCACTGAGAAGAACCCAAGAAATATTGCTTCTAAGGTGTCAGATATTCTAGTTGAACTTCAAAAATACGAGAATACTCCAGACAAGCTTGCAGAAGCTATTACATTAGCTCAGAAGAATAATGTAGATAAGGTGACACTTGGGAAGCTAAAAGATATTAAACTTATATATTCGCGGTATCTAGACTGTATCGATAAGAAATATATTAATCACGATGCCTCCCTAACTCAAGCGCAAGCGTTAGTAGCTTCTTCTAGTTTCCTAAAGGGAGCTAAGATATGGATCGATGGATTTTCTAGTTTTAACGCACAAGAGAGAAATCTTCTAGTTGAGATACTCAAAGTGGTTTCTCATGGCTCAATTGCTCTTTGTCTAGACCCAGAAACAGTTGATGCTACCGGCGACCATCGGTTGGATGGCCTTGAATACAAAGGAATATTTTCTCCAACAGTTGATACTTACTACGGACTTAAAGATATATTTGCAAAGATTAACCTTGAGCTTCTAGAGCCTGTAGTATTAACCAAAAACTATAGACACGCTTCGTCGAGGTCGCTCTGTCATATTGAAGAGAATATATTTCGTCGCAATGATAGTTCTAAAATATCTTTTGATAACAATATTAGAATACTGACACTAAAGGATATCAGAAACGAAGTTGACTTTGTTGCTAGAGAAATTACGAAGCTCTTACGTGAGAAAAAGATAAGGTATCGAGATGTTGCAGTAATCGTCCCTGATATAGACACATATGGTGATTATATAAGGTCTTCATTTAGCGAATCTAAGATTCCATTCTTTATTGATCAACGAAAATTAATGAACCACAACATACTTGTTGAATTGCTCTGTTGTGCTATGACTCTCTCTTGCAAGGAGCTTAGCAATCATGAACTTAGTAATTATTTCAAAACATCTTTAACTCCGCTAAAAGAGCAAGAGTGGACGATGCTTGAAAACTTTGCCCTTGAGTTTGGATTCGGGCAGAGAGATTGGGTTGAGCCATCTGCGTTATCCGAGCCTTTGTATGGTAATTCTAGTTATGTGAAGAAGATTGACCGACTGCGCAAAGAAGGTCTCTCTGAGCTATTAGCAATGCGTGAGAGATTCGAAGCAGGTAGTGCTAGACTAAGTGCATACGAATTCTCACGAATTGTTTTTGATTTTATGCAGTCGCTATCGATACCAGAGAAGTTAGCTACCATAAGTGAAGATTTAATTAGTCAGGGACGAGAAGATATTGCTCGAGAATATGCGCAGCTCTTTTCTAAAGTTATTGATGTTTTGAATGAGATGAACTTAATCTTTGGCGAAGATACCTCTCTTGCTAGTGAGTATGCTCAGATTTTTAGTGATACAATTTCTGATATTGAACTTTCTTTTGTTCCTCCAAAACAAGACCAAGTTACCGTTGGTACTATCGAGCGTAGTAGGCATCCAGAGATCACCACGATGTTTTTACTTGGTGCAACGAATGCGCAATTTCCTATAGCTGTCTCTCAAAATAGTTTGCTTGGAGATAAAGACCGATTAATAGCATCGTCTCTAAATATAGAACTTTCAGCTCCGAGTAGTCAAAAGCTTCTAGAGAGAGAGTATCTTGCCTATATAGCCTATACGAGAAGCAGTGAGAGCTTGTATATTACGATGCCGAGGGAGAACTCTAAAGGTGAGGCAAATCAAATCTCACCATTCGTTAAAGAATTGATAGATTTATTTGAGCCTCCTATTGAAGTTGAAGATACAACATCGCAGGTTAAAGATATCCGTGATGTATATAATATATATCAACTGAGTGATTTGTTCTGTAGCTCACTTAGTTGCAATAATTCCAAATTCTCTAAAGAGCAGAAGGGGCGTCTAGCTAGCGTATTTGAGAGAATAAGACAAGACGTTGAATTTAGAGATGTTACGTATAGGATTGAAAAATCGCTAGGCTATAAAAATAATCCAACGCTTGATTCTAAAACTGCACAGGAGATATACTCAGAGAATCTTATGTGTTCTGTTAGTCGCCTTAGCAATTTTGCGGCATGTCCATTTAAACATTTTGCTAGTTACACCCTAAAGCTCAATCAACGAAAAAAGCTTAAACTCGACCCTATTGACATTGGTGATTTTTACCACCAAGTTTTAGAGATTCTCTCGAAAGAACTATTGAATCACAATCTAGACTTTGCCTGCGTTGAGGAGCAAGAGCTTAAATATCTCACTGAAGAAGCTATAGATATCGTAATTAAAAAAAATGCTTCTTTGCAAAAATACAAACGAGATAAGCTTCACAATTCCTTTGTTATTAACTCTGCAATAGAGAGATTGAACATTTGCATAGCGGCTCTCACGCAAATGGCGAAGGCTGGTAATTTTAAGCTCTACGGTGCTGAATTGAAATTTGGAGGCAGAGATACTCCGCTTGGTGAATGTGTTATTGAAACAGATTCCTTTAATAGATTGAACTTATGTGGAGCTATTGATAGGTTGGATCTTTTGGAATCACAACAAGACTATAAGGCAATTGTCTTTGATTATAAAAGAAGGACAAAGAAGCCAGACTGGTCAAAGCTTTACTACGGCCTAGATATGCAGCTTATTGTTTATCTTATAGCACTCGGCGATATGGAGCTTAACGGCAAGAAAGTAGAGCCTGTTGGATGCTTTTTTGTTCCAGTTGAGATTTCAGTGGAAAAGGGTGATATTGCAAATCTTGCTAAAACAAACAACAAATTCTCTCACAAATCTCATGGAATTCTCAATGGAGAATATGCGTTGGATGTTGACGCTGCACCAAATAAATCGAGTCTTTATTATAACTTCCAGTACACAGAAAAGCTTAAAGCCTACGCATCTTCTATTCGTACTGGTGGTGTGCTAAAACCTCATGTTTTTAATGGGCTAATAGAACACACAAAGTCTAAATTGTTATCGCTTGCTTCAGAGCTAATGCGTGGAGTTATAAAGGTTTATCCTTATAGGCTGGGCAAAGAGAGCCCTTGCCAATATTGTGACTTTAAAAGCCTCTGCAGATTTGATGTTGAGATTGACAAGTATAACGATTTAAGAGAGATGGAAAAGAAAGACGTCATTGAATATCTGGAGGCTAGCGAAGATGAGTAGTGGTATTAAATGGACAGAGCAACAGTTTGATGCCATTAAGTCGCGAGGAGATATTATCGTCTCTGCTTCTGCTGGAACAGGTAAAACGGCTGTGCTTGCTCGAAGATGTGTAGATATTCTACTAGATACAACTAGAGCAGTTGCTGTCGATGAAATACTAGTTCTAACATTTACTCAGGCGGCAGCGGATGAGATGCGAGCAAGGATTTTTGAAGTTCTCAAGGAAGAGTATTTGAGGAGTCGCGATTTTAGAATATATAAGCAGCTGTTACTGATAGATTCGGCAGATATTTGTACGATACACTCTTTTTGTAAAAAGATTATAACAGAGCATTTTTATAGTATAGACCTTAATCCCTCATTTACTTTATTAGATGAAGATGAACAGGCGTTGATAAGGGCAGAAGTTCTTGAAGATGTTATTGAAAAGGCATGGGCAGACACTGATATTAGCGAAGATTTATCTAAGCTGCTTTCTATGAGAAATGTAGCGAATCTCAAAAGAAGTTTTGTTGGAAGTGTCTTAGATTTAAGCAACATGCTTTGTGGAGTAACGAATAAACAAGAATGGTTTGCTCGTTGCTACGAGAAAGAGAATGTTGAGGCAAGAGAAAGACAGTTTGCCCATATTCTTAGTGATATTGATGTCGCCTTTGAAAAAATGCAAGTTGCGCATAGTTTAAATTCTCAGCTCTTAGATTCTTTTCTTGAAGAGCCACTAACAACAATCTCTGATGCATTGGAGTTATTAAAAAATGCTTTAGTTTCTAAAGAGATTGACGAGTTTGATTTGATACTTACAGGCATTGTTGATTCAATCAAGTATCCTAGAAAACCTCGCGAAATTGACCAAGCTGATTTCGATATGGTTAAAGCTATTGCTAGAGATGTTGTATCTGATGTCAAGAAGTTTCAATCTCTTGCAGTGATTAATAAAAAATACGACATATTGGTTGCACCTCAAGAGCTTAGAGACAGACGAACCATGTTGAAATTATTGGAGAGATTTGAGAAGGCCTATTCTTTGCGAAAGGAAGAACTCAATTGTTTAGACTTCTCTGATTTGGAACATTACGCTCTTAGGTTACTTTTAGCTGAAGACGGCAATACTCTAAGCAGTGTTGCAAAAAAACTTAGAGAAAAATACAAAAGTATCTTTGTTGATGAGTATCAGGATGTAAATCAGCTCCAAGATAGTATTGTACGCGCAGTTAGCGGTTCGGAGAATCTATTTGTTGTAGGTGATGTCAAACAAAGCATATATTCATGGCGCCAAGCAAGGCCAGAGATTTTTCTCGAGCATTTCAATAAAGCAACTCCAGAAGATATACCTGGGCGAGAGAGAAAGATAGTCCTAAATAGGAATTTTCGCTCACGCAGGGAAGTCTTAGATGTCGTGAACAACATCTTCGAAAAACTCATGGTTAGAGAATTTGGCGGTGTAGATTATGATGAAGAAGCGTCTCTTGTTGCAGCGGCAGATTATCCAGCAATTCCTAAGGGGCAGTTTGCGTCAGAGCTTCACATTATCTGCAAGGATGAGCAGGACTTAAAGAATAAGTCTCTCTCGACTATGCAGATACAAGGGGCATTTATAGCTTCTAGAATAAAAGCTATGGTTGAAGGCAATGATGGCAAAGCTGAATTTACAATAACAGATAAAGGTAGTGGATTGGTTAGAGATGTTGAGTATGGTGACATTGTCATACTCATGAGATCTCTAGGTCAAAAAGCTTCAGAGCTTGCCAAAATGTTGCGAAGTTTTGATGTTCCAGTCAGCACGGCAGTATCTGGAGGATATTTTGAATCTATAGAAATCTCTGATTGTCTAAGCTTACTTAGGGTTCTTGATAATCCAAGAAGAGATATAGATCTCGTTTCTTTGCTGCGCAGTCCATTCTTTGATTTTACGGCAGATGAACTAACTCGTATAAGATTAAACAATCCTAACTCACGCGAAGATTTCTTTGAATCTGCAAAGAAATATATGACTCAGAAGAAGGATTCTATTCAAGAAAAGCTTGTTGCATCATTTGACACTCTCGATAGGTGGCGCAAAGATTTAAGAGAGAAAACTCTAGCTGAATCAATATGGTCAATGTTAAGAGAGAGCGGCTACCTTTCTGGGGTGTTAGCACTTCCAAATGGTGATAGAAGAAGGGCGAACTTGATAAAACTTCACGAGAGGGCGATGCAATTTGAAGGATTTGTCAGTTGCGGCAATAGCGTCTCTCTTGGCAGATTCATAGAGTTTATTGAAAAGCTACTTGAAGACAACAATGATTGGAATGAGGCAGAACCAGAAAGCGACATCACCCAAGGTGTTAGAATCTTTAGTATCCACAAGAGTAAAGGTCTTGAGTTTCCTGTGGTATTTCTTACTGGAATTGATAGCAAGTTCAATATTGAAGATACCTTTGGAGATTGTCTCGGTAGCGACAACTACGGCATCGGGTTGCAGATCATAAGGGAAGATATTGGGTTAAAATTGCCAAGCTTGTATCATCAGGTTATTGCTCGTGAAAATAAATTGCAGACGTACCACGAACAATTGCGAGTTCTTTACGTTGCTCTCACTCGCGCTCGTGAGAGGCTCATAATGGTTGGCCATGGTGGTGAGTTAAAAAAACTAGCCTCAAAAATACTCTTAGCTACAATGCAAAAAGCAAGGAGTGTTCCTGCTTGGAAAACTCTAAAGGAAACATCTTACCTTGACTGGATAATTAATGCAATATTCTCAAGGGCGTCATCTTCTCAGGTTCGATCTCTTACTGAAGATAGAGAATTTTTAACTGATGGATTGAAGACTATTATCTACGATTATAGCCATATCAATGAAATCCTGTCTGAAAATGAAAAAGCTCAAGCTCCTCTTGAATCAGAGGCAATCGTTTTAAGCGATGATGCTACTGCGACAGAGGATTTTAAAGAATTGCTTGAGAGACTTAATTGGAAATATGAGCATGAATCTGAAGTTAATCAACCTACAAAAACCAGTGTGTCGGAATTAACTCATGGAGGCGATGAATATATAACCCAAGATTTTTCAGATGCTTTTAGTAGGGAGCCTAACTATTGCGATGATAGTGGTAAGGTGGGTATTACTAGCGTAGAAGTTGGAGTCGCTACTCACTTGCTAATCCAAACACTAGATTTATCTCAAGATGTCTCGACTCAATCCGTAAATGAAACTCTTAATTCTATGATAGCTGATTCCTTGATCGATGCAGAACTTGCAAAGCGTATTAATGTTAATTCTGTGGTTAAATTTTTCTCAAGTGATATCGGAAGACTGGCATTGTCAGAGGCTAGAGTTTATCAAGAGTGGCCGTTTACAATGGATGTTGATGGCTTAGTAGTTCAAGGTATTGTAGATATGCTTATAGAAACGGATGACTATATCTATGTTGTAGATTTTAAAACAGATAAAGTCTCTGGTGATGTTTCAGAAATATCTGACAGATACCAAAAGCAACTTGAGCTCTACTGTGATGGGGCTAGAAAAGTTCTCAAGAAACCGCTTAAAGGAGGGTGGCTGTACTTTGTAAATGCATCAGAGCTTTGTAAAATTGTCTAAAATAAAATGAGAGCAATAACTATTGCATCAATTCGTTAATTGCAACATCTACGACAGCAGGATCCACTCTATGAGCCCACTGATTATCTGCGTCTATATGAACCCTTGCTATATCTTCGATAAGTGCGAATTTTGGCCAGCCACCAATGCTCTTTTTGTCTCTTGAGAGAAGTTCGTAGATTTGCTCTTTAGTTATATTAGCTGGAATTTTAAGAGGTAGTGAGAGTTTGCTTAAGAGTTTTTTCACTCTCTCTAAACGTTGAATATTTCCAATACCTAGTTCAATCTCAATTATGGACGCTCCAATTATTCCAATAGCTACAGCCTCACCGTGCAACAATTCAAAATTACTTGCAGACTCGATTGCATGACCTATAGTGTGGCCGTAATTTAATATCCTTCTTTGGTTTTTCTCTTTCGGATCAATGCTAACGATACTTGCTTTTATCTTCGAATTAAATAGAGCAATTTCTTCTAATGCAGAGTTGTCTTTGTCGAGTATTGCATCAATATTGTCTTCTAGATATTCGAAGTATGTCTGGTCTGCTATTAGTGCGTGCTTAATAGACTCAACAAGACCTGCGTTGAATTGTCTTTGATCTAGTGTCTTGAGTGTCTCTACATCTATAAAGACTGCTGCAGGGTGCCAGAATGCGCCATATGCATTTTTGCTAAAAGAAGAATCTACGCCAGTCTTTCCGCCTATACTAGAATCTGCCTGCGATACCGTCGTAGTTGGCACATGAACCACCGGAACGCCTCGCTTAAATATTGAAGCTGCAAATCCTGCCATATCTCCAACTGTTCCACCGCCGACAGCTATGATTGCAGAGTCTCTGCCCATAGCAGTTTGTTCCATCTGCTCCAATATATCAACAATTGTGTGCATGTATTTGTTACATTCACCGGGTGGGTCTATAACGAAAATCTCACCGCACGAGCTAAGGGAATCGGTGTGGCCACTTTTTTTAACGTTACTGTCTGTAACTATCATCTTGCGACATGCGCCAAGTTGAGCTTCTATTATTTGAGGCAAATCTCTTAACAGACCGGCTTTGATTTTTATGTCGTAACTACTGCTATCGATGTGCGGTATTTTAACGGTAAGACTTTTCATTCTAGCAGATGCCTCTTAGTATTTTATTATGGAGCGTAAATCGTAGTTTGCAAGTTTAGCCCTGCCGCCTAGCTCTTCCAGTTCTATCAAACAAGAGATGCCTGCAATGGTTGCTCCTGATTTTTCAACTAATTCGCAGGCTGCGCAGAGAGTTCCACCAGTTGCAAGAAGATCATCAATGATTAAAACATTCTTGTTGTTTACAAATGCGTCCTGATGAACTTCAAGAGTGTCTTGGCCGTATTCAAGGTCATAGCTGATTTTATTAGTCTTGTATGGAAGTTTTCCAGCCTTACGGATAGGAACGAAACTGACTCCCATATGCATTGCAACAGCAGAACCGAATATGAATCCACGAGCTTCTACCGCAGCAATTGAATCTATATTAGCGTCTTTAAACTGATTTGCTAAGAGCTCAATCGCCTTATTAAAGGCTTTTGCATCTTCTAGCAAAGGTGTTATGTCTCTAAAAAGTATGCCAGGCTTTGGAAAATCTGGTATGTCTCTTATGTAGTCTTTAAGATTGACTGCTGGCATTTGGCTTCTCCGAATCGGTTTAAATGTTGATTGTTAAGAGGCTTTATCTTGCTTCCTTCTTTTTTATTAATTCAAATGCTTCCTCTGGGCTTTGCGCATTTTCAAGCATCGTCTTGAACTCGTTATCTATCATTAGTGTGCTGATAGCGGCTAAGGCCTGAATGTGTGGTCCAGTTTGGGAAGATGGCGATGCAAGAAGAACGATTATTTTAACAGGCTTTGAATCTATAGCGTCGAATTCGATAGCTTCTTTTAGAATTCCAATACTCATCGCTAACTTATCAACACCGTCACTCTTACCGTGGGGTATTGCAAGAGCGTTTCCTATGCCAGTACTACGTGTCTTTTCGCGCTGCATGACAGACTCAAAAACAAGGTCCCTATCTTTAAGTAAACCATTCTTATCTAATACGTCAATGAGTTGTGTAATTGCATCGTCTTTGCTGTTACTCTCCAGCGGAGCGATGATACAACTAGGTTTAAGTATATCCGTTATCTGCATGCCTTACCCTATTCTGAATCGAATTTTACAGTCCTAAAAAGTAGTCAGGATTATAGTCGCAAATTATCGCTATTACAAATATTTTGCGTATTTTTCCAATATAAGAATGCTCCCGCACTTGTGGTACGGGAGCTATAGGGGTAATTCTTGATTGCTAGGCTTAGCTAATTTGCAAGGTTTAGCTAAGAGGTATTTTGTTATTTAGTCTTTGGCGATATCAGCCAATAGTTTTGCGGGCAATGAGCCAGCTTTTTTTGTGTGTTTTCTTCTATTTATTGTACGTGTAGGAGTGTATAGATCGTTTTCACTCATAGATGCTACTCTGATAGCTTCTTCTGCCGTTGGGGCGTACAAATCTGCACCAATTTCTTCCCAGAGACCTTCGGCTCTATTAAAGATGCCGCCAGATAGCATTATTTTCATCTCAGGGAATGCATTTACAGCTTTAACTGTATCTATTAGTCTTCTAATGTTTGGAGCTTCTTGTGGCGTTGTGCCGTATGCGAGTAGTATGTCTGGTACAAAGCCATGAATAAATGATAGGATGTCATCATTGTTAACACTACTGCCAAGGAATCTTACTTCCCAGCCATCACTCTCAAACAAATCTGCAATCATTTGACCGCCTAGTTCACCATGTTCGTTTGATGAACAACATACAACGATTCTTCTGTGGCGTGAATCTTTGCGTGGTAATTTGTTTTGCAATTGATCAACCAATGTTCTGTTGATACGAGTAGCCATTGATTCTTGAGCAGAATCTATCTTGTCATTTCTGTAAAGAATGTCTATTTCAACCATTATGGGCCAGATTAAATCCATATACACTTGGTTGGCAGGTATACCGCTTTGAAGAGTTTCTTCGACTACTTTTCTACAACCTTGACGATCCCCCTCTAGCAATGCCTCCATGTATCTTTCCAGTGTATTTTCTTTAATCATTTTTTGTGTCTCCTGCTTTTAAATTATCAGTTCCCATACTTGCTGTCAAAATAGGCAATCTAGGGTGCTTTGCTAAAATAGTTCTCGGAATAGCCAACTTTTTTTCGTTAATAAAAAAGTCAAAATAGGAAAGATGCGAAACATGGCGAATCTGAAGTGTTTTTTTGTTGTAAGTCTAGTGTTGAAGGGTAGTTGCGTTGTTGTTGTTCGATTTAGCAACTTTATGGGTCCAATAATATGTAGCAGAAACCTTTGAGATACGTGTAAATTTTTTTAAAAATTAGCTAGATTACGCATTTTAACAAGGCGACACTCTTTTGTTTCTGATTGTAGCGATGGTAAAAAAAGATATTAAAACTAACCGTTTAACGTGTAAATCTTTTTCAAATCCGTTTATAATTCCAAACTTAAATGGTTAACAAGGAATTGGGTTAAGGTTTTATAGGCTTAGAAAAATTGGTGTTTCGTGGCTCTGTTAAGAAAAACAAATATTTCGCCTGACATATACAATATCACCACCATGGTGGCTGGTACCCTCTCGCTAGAGGAGGTGCTAGATAGACTTGCTGAAATAGCGGTCAATATAGTTAAGGTTCGCGCATGTTCTATAAGGCTATTAGATGAAGCGACTAACGAACTTAAGATGAGCTCTACCTATGGCCTGAGTGAGTTGTATAAGAATAAAGGTGATGTTAGCAAAGACGACCCTGTGATTAAAGAGGCGTTTGAAGGTGGTGCTGTTGTTGTTAACGACATGAGAAAGGACTCTCGTGTAAAATACCCACTAGCCGCTGCTCGTGAGGGTATTGCTAGCCAACTTACTGTTGCAATGATGTATAAAGAAAAGCCTATAGGGGTTTTGAGATTATACAGTCCAAAAGTCAAACGATTCAGTGATGACGAAGTTGCACTTGCCAGAATGGTGGCGTCGCAATGTGCGGTTGCAATAGTAAATGCGCGTTTGTATAGTCAAGCCCTTGAGGGTGCGCACATGAAGGAGCAGATGAGACTTGCAGGTGTTATCCAGCGAAGAATGCTACCTAAAAAGGCTCCTAAAGTTCCAAGATTTGATATTTACGCCACCTACAGACCTTGCTTTAACGTTGGCGGAGATTTATATGATTTTATCAAAGTCAACGAACATACTTTCGTTGCCGCCATAGCTGATGTGATTGGCAAGGGGATTCCTGCGGCGATTATGATGGCGATGTTTAGTGGCGGTCTCAGGGCATACGTTAAGCAAATCGCTTCTAGCTGTGGTGATAATTGTGGTGATGTATGTCTTGAAGAGATAGTAAAAAATCTCAATGAAAAGGCGTGTAAAGATTGTCGTGATGGAGAGTTTATCACAATGTTTATTGCCATGATAGATGTTAAGGCAATGACAATGACATATTGCAACTGTGGTCACGAACCAGCTATAAAGCTAAGCAATGGAAATCTAGAAAGCCTTGACCAAGGAGGTTTAGTACTAGGTATCGATAAAGACGCTAGCTATACTGTTACATCTATCAAGCTCCAAGATGGAGATTCTTTTGTTCTATACACCGATGGGCTGATTGATGCCGTTAATTTTGATGGAAAATTGTGGGGACTTGACAATATGCTAGCTGTTCTAGCGAAATACGATAATTGGTCCGCAGAGATAATGGTAAAAAATCTATTGCGTTATCGTCGTCGTTTTGTCGGACTTGCGCCGCAGTTAGATGATACTAGTATTGTCAATATTAAAGTTGATGTTTCGAAAGTGTAATATCGCATGGGCATTATAACTATCGATGGGCCAGCTGGTAGCGGCAAGAGTACGATATCAAAACTATTAGCAAAAGAGCTTGGAATAAGCTTTCTTGATACTGGGGCGATGTATCGTGCTCTAACTCTTATGGCCATGAATGCAGGGCTAGACTTGCAAGATTCAGCCAAAATCAAAGAACTATTTGATAAAACCGAGTTGAAATTTTCTTCTGAAAATAACAAAACTGTAGTTGAGATAAATGGAGTTGATTGTAGTGACTTAATTCGCTCTCCGCAGGTAACGGCGAACGTTCATTTCATTGCAGCGGCACCAATACTAAGAGAGAGTCTTGTTGAATTGCAAAGGCAATTTGCAAAAGAGCAGGGTAGCATAGTAACTGAAGGACGAGATCAAGGCAGTGTGGTGTTTCCGGATGCAGAAGTTAAAATATATCTCAACGCAGATGTGGACCAGCGAGCTAATCGGCGTTTTAAAGAACTCCAAGCACGGGGTGAGAAATGTGATTTGCAAGAAATTAAAGATGCGATTATTGCAAGAGATTGTTCTGACAGGAATCGAGAGGTTGGCTCGCTAAAAAAAGCAGCTGATGCAATAGAGATTGATACTAGCCATATGAGTATTGATGAGGTTGTTAGGGTTATTTTAGAGATTGTAAGGAAATAGAAAATTGATAAAGTGGATAAAAGATCTTTGGTATTCACTCGTTCGATTTATTGTTATGGTAATCGGACACGTCTTTTGGCGTCTGAGATTTGAGGGTTGTGAGAATATCCCAAAGGAAGGGGCGTTTTTGCTTCTTAGTAATCATCAGAGTTTTTTAGACCCAGTTCTTTGTGCGGTTGCAAGTAAGAGAAGGCTTACTTTTGTAGCGAGAGATTCCTTGTTTGAAGTGAAAGTCTTGGGTCCAATAATGAAATCTCTAAATGCGATTGCTCTGCGCAGAGGCGAAAGCGATATCGTTGCGATGAAAGCCGTTGTTGCAAGGCTCAAAGAAGGCAATGCCGTTTGTCTCTATCCAGAAGGCACTAGGACGGTAGATGGTAAAATTGCTAAGATAAAGCCAGGTTTTGGACTTTTGACTCGCCGCGGCAATGCTGGTGTTGTGCCTATGGTGATTGATGGCATGTATGAGCTTTGGCCAAAGGGGCAAAAATATCCAAAACGTGGAGAGGTAAATGTAATGGTTGGCAGGTATTATTCTCCGCAAGAAATCAAAGAAGCCGGTGAAGAAGGTTTTGCTCAAATCTTAACCGATCAGATGCGTTCAATGCAAGCTCAGCTGCGCAAAAAGGCTCAGCGTGAGGAATTTATATATACAGACTAAAGTCTTGGACTCAGGAATTGCTGAAAAATAACATCTAAAGAGAAGAAATATGAAGGTTGTTGTAGCAGAAAAATGCGGATTTTGTCTCGGTGTACGCCGGGCGATAAGTTTAGCCGAACAAACTCTTGAAGAAAATGGGGGCTTTTATAGTTTTGGCCCTATCATCCATAATGCAGATGTGGTAGAAAAACTGGCCCAAAAGGGGTTGAAAACTGTTGATGGTATTGATGAGATTGAGAGTGGCAGGGTCTTGATTCGTTCTCACGGAGCAACGAGAAAGCAAATAGATGAGATAAAAAACCGAGGCTTAGAGATTACAGATGCTACATGTGTTTTGGTTAAACGAGTCCAAAATATAGCGAATGATCTCGAAGCAGACGGTTATCAAGTCGTTATTGTCGGAGATCACGGGCATCCAGAGGTGCAGGCTATACGTGGAAGTACTGACAGTGCTATTGTTGTTGATGGGGTAGATGAAATAGCTAAGATTGGTAGTAATAAGAGGTTAGGTGTTATTTGCCAGACAACTCAATCGCCTCAGCATTTTGGCGATATGGTATCTGCTATAATGCAACATGGATTTGCTGAAATTAAGGTAGTAAACACATTGTGTGGTGAGGCAATTAAACGCCAAGAATCAGCCGCTGAGCTTTGCAAGAGTGTTGATGTAATGTTTGTTCTTGGAGGAAAACATAGTGCCAACACAAAAAAGCTTGCAGAATTGTGCAAAAAGTACAATAATAACACGTTCCATCTTCAGAATAAGGATGAGTTAGACGAGAAGATGGTTTCTGGTATGAATGTGGCAGGGGTAACAGCCGGCGCATCGACGCCAGATTGGGTAATTCGTGAGTTTGTTGAAGAGCTAGAGAAACTATAAAATCTACGAGTTGTATAATAAGGTATGCTGACTGCGGTGGTCAGCTGGAAATAGTGGCAAATCTAATGGATTGTTAGAGGTGCACAAATGTTAACCCTTAACCTGTGCGACGGTCGTGCAGGGGAGCTATTTGCGTGAAACGCGGGGCGTAAATAGTTTAACGTATTTTAAAACTCCGCGGGAGAATTATAGTTTTATGGTTGATTTTAATATTTATGGTAAGTGGGGAATTTCTGAAGAAGAGATTTCAGCACAATTGGAAACGTTCTTTACCGATGAGCATGAGAAGATGCTAGAAGGCGTTCTTGACGCAAAAGTTGAGGCGCTAGTTCCGGGAAAGATTCTTAAAGGTAAGATTGTAGAACGCATCGGTAGCGACGTAATCGTTGAGATTGGTCTCAAGAGTGAAGGCGTTGTTGATGTAAGCGAGTTTGACGATCCAGAAGAAATCGTTGCTGGCAAGGAGATTGAAGTTCTGCTTGAAGATGTAGATGCTGAAGGTGGAATGATTCTGCTTAGCAAACGTAAAGCGGACAGAATCAGAGGCTGGGAGAAAATTATCTCTGAGTCTAAAGAAGGCGATGTTGTCAAGGGTACAGTTACTCGTCGTATCAAAGGTGGCTTGCTTGTTGATATCGGAGTTCCAGTATTCCTTCCTGCGTCACAAGTTGATATCCGCAAGCCTGGCGATATAAGCAGGTTTATTGGCCAAGAGATTGAGTGTAAAATCTTAAAGATTGATACAGAGAATAGAAACATTGTTGTATCACGTCGTAAGCTAATTGAAGAAGAACGTCAAAGTAGCAAAGAAAAGATTATTTCAGATATCGAAGTTGGTCAATTGCGCAAAGGTGTTGTCAAGAATATTGCAGACTTTGGTGTGTTTGTTGACCTTGGAGGCCTTGACGGTCTTCTCCATATCTCTGATCTTAGTTGGGGTAGAATTTCTCATCCATCTGAGGTTGTTGAGCTTGACCAAGAAATTGAGTGTGTTGTTATCGGTGTTGACAAAGAGAACGAAAAGATTTCTCTTGGTCTCAAACAAAAACAAGAGAGTCCATGGGAGAACGTTGCAGCTCGTTACCCAGTTAACTCTAAGATTAAGGGTCGCGTAGTTAACATTATGAACTACGGTATTTTCGTTCGTCTTGAAGAAGGTATCGAAGGACTTGTTCACATCTCAGAGATGAGCTGGACAAAGAGAATCGTTCACCCTGGTGATATGTTCCATCTTGGAGATGAAGTTGAGGCTGTAGTTCTTGAAGTTAATAAAGACAAGCAAGAGATTTCATTGGGTATCAAACAACTTGAGATGAATCCATGGTCAGTTGCTGCACAGAAATATCCAGCAGGTACAGTTGTTACTGCAACTATTACAAGCCTAACAAACTATGGAGCATTTGCTTCTATTGAGCCAGGTATTGATGGTCTAATCCATATCTCAGACCTAAGCTGGACTAAGAAGTTTAATCACCCAAGTGAAGCACTTGAAAAAGGGCAACAGCTTCAATGTGTTGTGCTTGAAGTCGACGAGAGCAAGCAGAGAGTGTCACTTGGAGTTAAGCAGCTAACAGAAGATCCTTGGATTCGTGCAATCCCTGAAACATACTTGCCAGGTCAGGTGATAAAGGGAACTGTTACAAAAATAACAAACTTCGGCGTTTTTGTTGAGCTAGAAGATGGTCTTGAAGGATTACTTCACATATCAGAGCTTGCCGATCACAAGATTGAAAAACCACAGGATGTTGTTAAGCTTGGCGAAGAACTAGAGGTTAAGATTTTACGTGTCGATACAGACTCTCGTAAAATTGGCTTGAGTTTGCGCCGTGTTCAATGGGCAGCAGAGGATGCTGCGGCGTCTGAGGCTACAGATGCTACTCCAGCAGAATCTAACGACTCATCTAGTGAGCGTCGCGGTGGTTTAGATGGTGGTCTCATGATTGACCCAGGTATGATTGGCGAAAAAGAAGATTAATCTTTAAGGTTTTTTATAGTCAATTCAGGGGTGACTGCGATATTGTAGTCACCCCTTTTTTATGCGCAAACTCACCATACAACATAGTGTTTTAAATCAGTATTACATCAATTGTAAATTACTTCGAGAGTATTTCGAGTTAACTAGCCCATCCATATAGACGATAGTACTCAAGGATTGTTCTAGCTACGTTTGAAATGATTGTAAGACTACAATCTTATATCGGGGAGTACGATGAGTTTTGATTCGACAATTAAACATTATTTGAAGTCTATAGATAGTGCAGATCTCTTAGATTGGGAGCAAGAAAAGGAACTTTCTACTAGGATTATTGAAGACAATGACCCTGTGGCTCGTGATCAGATGGTAAGAAGTAATTTGCGATTAGTTGTTAGTATTGCAAAAAAATTTAGAGGTCGCGGTCTTAGCCTAGCTGATTTGATAGAGGAGGGCAATGTCGGTCTTCTTCGTGCAGTAGATATGTTTGACCCAGAGCATGAGGTTCGTTTTAGTACATACGCGTCTTGGTGGATTAAACAGAGCATTAAAATAGCGTTACTGACGGATACGCATCAATTGCACATTCCATCGTATATGGTAGAGCTTGTCAATCAATGGAGACATACTGCTAGGAAACTTGAAGCTGATTTGGGAAGACCTGTTGAAGTTCAAGAGATGGCAGAGCATATGGGGTTGAAGATGAAAAAAGCTCAGGCAATAGCTAACTTAGTTGCTACCATTGACGCAGGATTCCGTGGTGATGCGCAGGATGAAGATAGTGCTGGAGGATTAGATAGTATCATTCCAGATAGAGGCAATAGCCTGCCTGATGAGCCATTAGCCAATGCAGAAGAACTTGAAAAGGCAATATCTCTTCTTGATCGAATTGACCACAGAGAAGCAACCATTCTTAAGATGAGTTTTGGTTTGCAGGGCTGCCAAATGCGATCAATTAAAGATATAAGCGAAGAGCTTGGACTAACCCGTGAACGCATTCGCCAAATAAAAAGAGATGCGCTAGTCAAGCTCAATACGCTTATCGAAGAGGTTCAATTATAGTATTCTCTGTAGTCTCTGATATTCAATAAATCTAATATGCTGATAATTACTGGTCTTGATTTATCGTTTTGGAATCGTAAAGCCAGCGGAGCAGAGGATTGTTGCGTCTTTTGTATTCTTTGCTGTTTATGTACTCTATTGCTTTACTTGTAGATAGCTTTCTGCTTCCAGGACCAACGCGTATATAGAAATCATCGTTGTTATCCACCTTTAAGAATGCAGGATAGCTAGACCTTACGCAATCAACGATAAGTATACTCTTGCCGTTTTCCATCTCTCTTATAGCAAAACGGATGTATTGAGAGAATATTAAGCCAATATGTTGCTTGATAAGATTGTTAAAGTGTAATAGGAATTTATCGTTATTTATAAAGTTATCGGCTTCTATCCCAAGGATATTGCCATCGTCCTCCACACCTACTATCAATGTTCCACCGTCCGTATTCATGTAGGCTACGATTGTTTTTAGTGCGGAGAGCTCAATATCCTTCATTGGTTTATTTGCTTTAATATGCCAACGCAGAGTTGACTTGAATTCCAACCTCTCACTCTCACCTGATTCAATCGCTTGTAGCAATTCCTCTTGAGTGTCATCTATATGTCCAGAGAGCCTACGTTGTCTAAGTGCTCGATTTTTATAGAGTCTTATAGTTAAGATAACAACAGCAATGAGGATGGCAATATTGGCAATAGTTCCCAAAGCAAAGTATATCCAAAGCCATCTAGACTCCATCATCAAGTCAAATTCATTCATCACAGATAACATCTGGATTTTAGAATTACCAGTGCCCAAATCTTGTAAATACGCAACCCATCTTTGTCCTGCGTATTCAAACGATACTGGCTCGCCGTTTCCTTTGCGCCAAAGCAAAAGAGCTTTTGATGAAATTCCTCTATTCATATTGGCTTCTACAAAATTGTTGCCATGACGCATAAACTCGATTATGCGATTTTTGTCTATAAGGAATACTAAGCTATGTTTGGTAGCTATTATATTTCTCATTGCCTTGGAGAAGCTATCGTGCAAGAGCTGTATCGCAACAACATAGTCTTTGCCGTTGATACTGCTTTTAAAGTAAGAAGATGCTGCTACCGCTGGTTTTCCATCAAGAGAAAACTCGTAGACTCCAGACCAATATAATTTAGAGCTGTTCTTTTCCTTGTATACTTTTATGAACCAAGGTGTTTTTCTTGGATCATAATTAGTGGGTCTTGTAGTGTTGGTTAATTTATTCGAACCATTAATTGCTTTAGTTAATCCATAGTACTTGCCAGAGCCATCTGCAATTATGATATTGTAACTACGCGGTACAACGTATTCCATAATGGGTTTAAGCAGAAGATTCGTTTTTTTAACGTCTGAAGGGTCTAGCACCCCTGTTTCTCCCCATATCCGTATTGTTGATAGGCTACTAGAGATTGGTGTAAAGAGATTATTGTATAAATGAACACTCTCTTCAGATTTGTATTTACACAGCTCTGTTGTTGCTTTGTACTTTAGTTTGAAGATACTGACGACTGATATTGCAGAAATACTAAGCATTACAACAAGCAGTACAACAAGCCACCTTAAACTAGCAAATTTTAGATCTTTATCTTGCATAAAACCAACCATCTCACCTTTAACAAGTTACATTGTGTTTTCGCCACAGTATAACAGAACAAACACTGCTTTTGCGAATTAAATTTCTAACAGAGAATTTATAGTTTTCTTAGAACTAGGAAAATTCATACTTTTGCCTACTCTACGTACATAAAATGTCAGTTGTTTTTATTAAATGTACATTTTATTTCCCTGCTGTCGGATTTAATTTCAGTCACTAATAACACGGATTAGAGGCTGTAAGAGGCTATTTTTGTGCAGTAATTAGACTTAAATCGAAGATATATGTAAAAAAGTGTAAGAAAGTTATGTTTAACTGTTGACGCAGTATAATAATTTGCTAGTATGTGCCTCTCTTGTGAACGCGGCGAGAATCTCTTTGCCTGTTCTCAGGGGAAGATCTTTAACAAGTTAACAGAGTAATCCATAAATAACGAATGTCATGGAAGTGGGCTTGTCTGTGTAAATACGAATAAGCAGACAAGTGTTAAAAATAACAGATTAACACAAAGGTGTGTTATTTCTCACTTCCGGCGTATCGGATGTGTAGAGCCTTTTTTGAGTAATTCAGTCATAAATGACTGATACCCAATAAATAAATTGAAGAGTTTGATCCTGGCTCAGAACGAACGCTGGCGGCGTGGTTAAGACATGCAAGTCGAACGGATTGTACAATTGGGTAACCGAGAGTGCAATTAGTGGCGAAAGGATGAGTAATGGATAGGTAACGTACCCCGTGCTCCGGGACAGCGTCAGGTGCTTGCACCTTTCCGAAAGGGGCGGTAATACCGGATGATATAATAATCTGCAGGGATTATTATCAAAGATTTATCGGCATGGGAGCGGCCTATTCCCTATCAGCTAGTTGGTGAGGTAACGGCTCACCAAGGCAATGACGGGTAGCGGGACTGAGAGGTTGGCCCGCCATATCGGGACTGAGACACTGCCCGGACCTCCACGGAGGGCTGCAGTAACGAATATTGGGCAATGGGCGAAAGCCTGACCCAGCGACGCCGCGTGCGGGATGAAGCTCCTCGGAGTGTAAACCGCTGTCAGGGGTAAGTAAGCGCAAGTTGAACTAACCCAGAGGAAGTCACGGCTAACTTCGTGCCAGCAGCCGCGGTAATACGAAGGTGGCGAGCGTTGTTCGGAATCACTGGGCTTAAAGCGTACGTAGGCGGATATGTAAGTGTCCTTTGAAATCCCTCGGCTTAACCGAGGAATTGGGGGGCAAACTGCATATCTTGAGGCAAGTAGGGGTGCATGGAACTCTTGGTGGAGCGGTGGAATGCGTAGATATCAAGAGGAACGCCAGAGGTGAAAACGGTGCACTGGGCTTGTCCTGACGCTGAGGTACGAAAGCGTGGGTAGCGAACGGGATTAGATACCCCGGTAGTCCACGCTGTAAACGATGCCTACTAGATCGTGGTAGTTCTGACACTTTCACGGTTGTAGCGAAAGTATTAAGTAGGCCGCCTGGGGAGTACGGTCGCAAGGCTAAAACTCAAAGGAATTGACGGGGGCTCACACAAGCGGTGGAGCATGTGGATTAATTCGAAGCAACGCGCAGAACCTTACCTGGGTTTGACATGTATGGATGGCTACCGGGAAACCGATTAGTCTGCCTTTCGGGGTGAAACTTACACAGGTGCTGCATGGCTGTCGTCAGCTCGTGTCGTGAGATGTTGGGTTAAGTCCTTAAACGAGCGAAACCCTTACCGTTAGTTACCAGCGAGTAATGTCGGGGACTCTAGCGGGACTGCCGGTGTTAAACCGGAGGAAGGCGGGGATGACGTCAAGTCCTCATGGCCTTTATGCCCAGGGCTTCACACGTGCTACAATGGGATGTACAGAGCGACGCGATACCGTGAGGTGGAGCAAATCGCAGAAAGCATTCCTCAGTTCGGATTGCAGTCTGTCAACTCGACTGCATGAAGTTGGAATCGCTAGTAATCGCGTATCAGCTACGACGCGGTGAATGTGTTCCTGAGCCTTGTACACACCGCCCGTCAAGTCACGGAAATCGGGAGCACCCGAAGTAGGCTTGCCAACCCTTGTGGAGGCAGCTTCCTACGGTGAGTTCGGTAACTGGGACTAAGTCGTAACAAGGTAGCCGTAGGGGAACCTGCGGCTGGATCACCTCCTTTCTAGGGATAACTAGAACTTGGAAATATATCATTTCCTCGAATAGTCAGTCACTTTCGTGATGTTCGGATACTCTGTTCTTGAAATTCAAGCCTTACCGGTCTTAGCACTGGTAAGGCTTTTTTTGTGTGCTGTAAAATAAGACAGTAGCAAACTCTTTTCGCCCCGCGCAGCCAAGCCTTAGCTTCTTACAAAGGCCTTGCTTCCCTAGAGCTAGCAGGAGAGCCTGCGCATTCGGAGTTGCAAATAACCCATCTCAACAGGATTTTATAGAGACCTCGCTTTCTAAAGGCACTATCTTTTTAGAGATGCATCTTCTGCGCGGCTCTGCCGCAAATCTTGCTCCATAGGAGCAAACCTTTTGTAACCCCGAAGGGGATAAAAGGCACTCCATCATCTAGCCCCATGGTGGGCGGGACCTTTATAGAAAAATGACATACAACAAAAACAGATTAGCTCCGTTAGGTGCGGCCCCTGCGCCATATGGAGTTACCAATAACTCATCTCAACGGGATTTTCTGTTTCTTTTGCGATCCTTGCATCAATCGACTTCACTTGCGTTTTTAAAGCTAATTGCTATCGCCAATTCTCTAGCGTTGATAGCGTTAAAAAAGAGATGGTGTATTTGTAGCGATAAAATCGCTATGAATTCGCAAGTAAGGCATTTTTCTTCCTTCAAAAAATTTTCTACTCTATCGATTTTTGATTTTGAATTTAAATTGTATTTTTTAATTAACATTACTAACTAAAACTACCATTGAAAGTTATTTAACAAATGTGTATTTCAAAACCAAATTTTTTTTAGTTTAGCGAGGATTGGTAAATGAAAAAACTCTTATTCAAAATCTTGGTTGCAACAATTATCTCAAGTTTGCTAAGTAGCGCCGGTGCTGCTTATATCGAAACTTTTGACGATGGAACTCAAAATTGGAACTACGGCTACGGTAGAAACTGGTCGCTAGGGGCAATCAATTGGGAGTCTTCTGGCGGTAATGATGGAGCTTATATTAGCGGCGCAGCCGACAATCTATACGCAGCTTGGACTTACGATACTTCTATATATGGAGATATGACAGGCTTGAGCATGACTATAGACACAAGAGTTATTGGTTCTGCTAGTGGTAATGCGCAGTTCTACGTAGGTCGTGGAGGTTCGTATTATGTATCTAATCCGTGGGATATTAGCATCGACACAGTGTGGACAACTCATCAAATGGCTCTAGATTCTGCCCATTTCACACAGTGGGCGCCTGGCAATTCAGAATCTCTAGCATATGTTCTTTCTGCCCCAGATGATATTGGTATCTTCTTTGGGGGTGCGGTTTCTAGCGGTTTAGGTGATTTCCAAATTGATAATTTCGGTAGTTTCGCCACGACAGGCGCCGTTCCTGAGCCTGCAACGCTGGCACTTATCGCAATTGGTGGGCTTTTGTTGCGTAAACGCAAAGAAGCCTAGCTTGATCTTCTAGTACAATGAAAAGGACACCGCTTTTAGCGGCGTCCTTTTTTTTATGCCCAGTTATTCTCTTGCGTCCTTTGCGTTAAAAAAAGAGGGAAGCGAACAAAAATACTCTTTGGGGCGTGAGAGCCGCAACCGGTCTTTGGTTAAGCGATGGCATCCTATTTCTTAATCCCAGCTTAGAAGTCGTGAGTTTTATATACCTCTTTTTCCTTGAAGCAAGCCGATGAACTCGGTAATATGTCTGCTTATTATATCGAAACTCTAATGGAGATGCTATATGCGTAGTTTTAGTAAGTTTGTTATTCTTACGTCCGTTTCTATTGCGGCAGTTTTAGTAATGGTTGGTTGCAGTGATAATCCTAAGTCTAAGGCTGCTAAGAAGGCTAATGAAGTAACCGACGAAGCCGCTAGAAGCGTTGAGGTTTCTAGGTATGATACTGGTACTGATTATGATAACGCCTACAAAAAGGTAGAGTCGGCGATGAAATCTGCCAAGCTTGCGGGTGGAGAAGCTGATTCTGTTTATCTCGTTGCAGGGCAGATATCTTCTGCGCAAGCAGAGAAGGCTTTATCTAAGATTAGTGATTTTGAAGATGCCGTTATTGATAAGATCAAATCTGTTGGAGATGAGATTCTCGATTATGTTGCCCTTGAGAGTAAGCATGAGACTTACTCTATGCTTGATAAGATGGCATCTTCTGAAAATGAGGCTCTTGAGTCAGTGATTTCTGGCAATGACAAGCTAAAAGGAATCAAGGCTAAGCTCTCTGATTCGGCTAAGCAGCTTAGCGAATTAGAAGCACAGCTTAAAGACTATCAACAAAAGGCTGAGGATGCTAAAGAAAAGGCTCAGAGTATTCAGTATGAAGCAGATAGGCTTCTGCGCAAGGCTGAACTTCTAACTGGAGACGAAAGACTCGCGTTAGAGAAGCAGGCTTATAATATGATCAAGGGCAATGATTCAACTCCTGGAAAGATACATTATTCTGCTGATGTCCAGAAGTATTCAGATCTTGCTGATACTGTTCAAGAACGTATTAGCAAACTCAACGAGTTTATTGAAAAACTCAAACAAGATGAGGCTAGAGTAACTAAGCGTATTGCTGAGCTCTCTGATAATGATAGAAAGATTGCGTCGGCTAAAGATAAAGCGGCTTTAGAGTCAGATATGTCTGAGTTGAAGAGCAAAATAGATTCTACACTTGATGATGTTTCGGTTGCGTTAGAGGCGTACGAAGATCAAGTAAAGGTAGCGATTGACGCTTATGTTGCTGCCCAGAGTGATTATCTAAAAGTTCGTAGCAGAAACATCAGAGATCTATCGAAGGTTAGCTCTGCAGAGGTTGGTTCGCAACTTGCCCAAGCGTATTCTGATTGCGTGCTGTTTTATTCTCGTTTAGACAATTACTTGCAGAGTTATGTTTCTATTGATTCTGATGTTGCGGCTGATCGTATTGAAGAGCTCTCTCACAATATATCCGCAAAGTTAGAGCAAACTCGCAGTGATATGTTAAACGCTTACGACAAGACCCTTGAGTCTTTTGAAGGAGTTATTACATCTGGTGCCGATGAAGGGCTTAAAGTTAGAGCGGTAAGAGAATTTTTAATCTTATCTTCTCAGAGATTGCGTATTGCGCAGGATGCTAGAGATCAAGAACTGTTCGACTCGTTAATTAAGAAGATACAAGATTATAAAAATATTGCGATTGAAGCAGATCCATACTTCTCAAAATCGTTGCCTGCAAGGCTTCTTTCTAGTTATGGTATTGAATTTAAGACTAAGGAAGAGAAGCTCCAAGAAAAATACGCAGCACTTAGAGAAGAGTTTGTTGCAGTTGAGAGCCTTGATGACGCCCAAAAACAAGAGACTCTCATTTCTCTGGTTGACCAACTCTACAAGCTTGATAGGCCTAAGAATGCAAAGATCTTTGATGATTTAGTGAAGTATGTTCTTAATACATACAAAGATGAGCTTATTGCAATCAAGACAGCAAATCCAGAAATGGAGTCTTTAGAGATCTTTGGAGATGGTCTTGAAGTTGAACAAGCTCCTGAAGCAGGAGAGTATGACACTGGTTCTGACATGTTTGGGGAGCCAAATAACTACTAACTAGCAAAAATAAATGATGAGATTCTCATCATTAAAAATTACATGGTTTATAATCTTAGGCATCCTTGCGGTATCTAATACTTGGCAAGGATGTCTTCTTTTTCTTAATGGAGATTTACATGCTACTATCTAGTCTATCTTTTGATATGCACCATCTTAATATGGTTTTGACTCTTGGCATTGTTATCTTTGGTGGTATTGTAGGCGCTAAAGTCTTCCAGAAATTTCATATTCCACAGGTTATAGGCTATCTCGTAATTGGGTTAATTATAGGCGATAGCTGTTTTGGCATTGTTACTGCTCAAACTATTCATAATTTGCAACCGATTAATTACTTTGCGCTTGGTATCATCGGATTTATGATTGGTGGCGAGCTTAAGATGAGCTTGTTTAAGAAATATGGAAAACAATTTTCCCTTATAATGCTTGGTGAGGGGCTCTTTGCGTTCTTTATTGTTACCGCTGCAGCTACGTTTGTAACTTGGTTCTTCTTAAGAGATGTTAAGATGTCTCTTGCTATTGGAATTGTTTTTGGCTCTATATCTTCTGCCACAGATCCAGCTTCAACCCTGCAGGTTATGTGGGAGTATAAAACTAGAGGAATCTTAACAACAGCGACGACAGCAGTGGTTGCCCTTGATGATGCGCTTGCACTTGCTCTCTACGGTGTTGGTACGAGTGTGGCTGGAATTTTAACAGGCAGTGGCGGCGATTCTGTAACAATTTCAATTCTAAAGGGACTTGCAGAATTATTGGGTGCGATTTTGATTGGAGTCGCTGGCGGTTTTGTTTTAGATCAGATACTCAAGCGAACCAGAGACGATGAGAGTAAGCTCGTTTTTGCACTTGGTTCGGTTATGCTTGTTATTGGGCTAGCTAATGCTCTAGAGCTCGACTTAATTCTCTCTTCTATGGCTCTTGGATTGACTCTTGTTAATATTGCTCCAAGAAGAAGTGAAGAGACTTTTGGCCTTGTTAAAAGGATTTCTCCGCCAATATACATCTTGTTCTTCGTTTTTGTTGGTGCAGGTATTCAGATTAATAGCCTCTCGAAAATGGCTATGTTGTTGGTGTTGGTTTATGTTGTTGGCCGTAGCCTTGGAAAGTTTAGCGGGGCTTATCTTGGTTCTAAGCTTTCGGGGGCAAGCGTTAAGTTGCAAAAGTATCTAGGCTTTTGTCTTTTTGCCCAAGGAGGAGTTGCGATAGGTTTGACTATTGTGGCGAGTTCAAGATTTGCGAATCAGCCAAAATTGGCAAGCTTGATTGTGGTTGTAGTTGCAACAACAACCCTAATCGTTCAGATTTTGGGGCCTGCAGCGACTAAATATGCGGTCAAAAAAGCTGATGAGGTTGGCAGAAACATCACATCAGAAGACCTTATCGAGAAATATACAGTTGCTGATGTAATGGATTCTGAGGCTCCTACAATAGATTCAGCTTTGGCATTCTCACAAATATTAGAGGTCTTTTGTAACAGTAACAGTCTTTGTTATCCGGTAATTGACGCCAAAAACAAACTTTTGGGTGTTGTAACAATGCAGGGAATTCGCGAGACTTTAAACTATCAAGAATCTGCCGGTTGGCTTGTAGCTTTCGATGTGATGCAACCTGCAATTGACGTTGTGCCTCCAACTATGCCGTTAGCTGAAGTTATTCGCAAGATGAATGAATTTGGAATAGAGTATGTTTGTGTTGCAGATGAAGATTCTTCATTCAAAGGAGTGGTTAATCTAAGGTCTGTAAATAGACGTATCGCGGCAGAGGTTCTAAAGCAAAGGGGTGAAGTTTAAAATCAATAACGCTAAAGACATAAAAAAACCGGCTCATCGCCGGTTTTTTTTGTGTTTGTAAGTATCTTGCCTACAATCCAAGTACATCTTTCATCTGGTATCTTGCAGGTGATTTTCCTGTTAGCCAAAGGGCTGCTCTAAGGGCACCTCTTACGAAGTTGTCGCGTGTATGAGCGTCATGTTTGATTGTGATTGTTTCGCCCAATGTTGAATATATCACTTCATGTATGCCAACTATATCGCCTGCGCGGACTGCATGCATTCCGATTTCGCTTTTATCTCTTAGAGCGTCTTTGCCTTCTCTGCCGTGTTTTAAACAGTCTGGATAATTCTTCTTGGCTCCTTGAGCAATTCGCTCGGCTAATGTCAGGGCCGAGCCGCTTGGAGAGTCTTTCTTAAAGCGGTGGTGTTGTTCGATTATTTCGATGTCGTATTCTTGACCTAATTTCTCGGCGACCTTTCCAACAATCTCGAAAAGTACATTCATACCAACACTCATATTGGTTGCTTGGATTAGAGGAATCTCTTTGCTAGCTTGGTCTATTTTTTCTAGCTGCGCATCGCTTAGGCCAGTCGTTCCCATTACGAGTGCGATTTTGTTTGATTTGCAATATTCAATAGTTGCATCTGCCGCTGGAGCTAGAGTGAAATCAATCATAACGTCTGCACTCTCTGGTTTTTGGGTAGTCAGTTCTACGTTTATCTTTCCAACCCCTGCTATTTCGCCAGCGTCCTGACCTAAGAACTCGCAAGATGGATGTTCAATAGCACCGACTATTTCGAAGTTTCCACTTTCTACTGCAATAGCGAGAATACGTCTGCCCATTCTACCGGCAGCCCCATTTATTACTAATCTTGGTTTCAATTTTTCCCCTTTGAGAATTAATATTGCGAATTGAAAGTATAACTGCTATAGATTACAATTGCAAGCCACTGATTCAACAGCCTAGTTAATGTAATTAAGGAGTAGATTTATGTGTAATAAGTTTTTGAGTTTAATAACCTCTCTAGCACTGGTTTTAACTTTGGCGGTATCTGGATGCGAAAATGATGCTAAAAGTGGAGCGCTTCTTGGTGCCGTTGTTGGTGCTGGTGTTGGCCAGCTTGCTGGTGGTGATACCAAGGCTACAATGATTGGTGCCGGTATTGGGGCTGGCGCAGGCTATATGATTGGTAATGAGAAAGATAAGAAAAAAGCTCAGCAGCAACAACAATTACAGCAACAGCAACAACAGCGAGTACAACAACAGCCTGTTAGTCCACAAGTTCAGCCTTAATTAACCTGTTCTTTTTGGTAATTACGGTTGTTAGTTGTTTTTAATGCTTAGATTTGCTTTATTTTGAGTATTAAACGTAGTTGTAATCCAATTTGAAAAGTATTACTATTACCCCATGGACAAGGGAGAGAGACTTGTGGGGGTAAGGGTTGGCAAGGCCGCAAACGTTATACGTTTGTGGCCTTGCCTATTTTTGCGTGTAATTACCAGATTGTTTTTGTTTGTAAATTAATTCATCGTCTTATTGCTATTTTTTTTGGGTGTATAGAGAGATAAATATTAAAAAACTGTTGAAAAACTCGTCCCAATAAGTATAATTCCCTCTTCTTGTAAGAATCAGGAGTTTAAAATTATGAAAAAAGATATTCATCCAAAATATGATACAGTGAAGGTTCACTGTGGTTGCGGCAATACATTTGAGACTCGTAGTACTGCTACGGGTGAAATCCACGCTGAGGTTTGTTCTCAGTGTCATCCGTTCTACACAGGTAAGCAGAAGTTCTTGGATACTGCTGGTAGAATTGATCGCTTCCAGAAGAAGTACGGTACAAGCTTACTTGACAAGTTCAAGAAGTAGTAGTGCAGTTTATTCGAAAGTACAACTATATGCTGTTGAGTGCGGCGATACCGGTCGTGTCCTTGGCAGCATATTTTTTTATGCCCATATAAATCACTAGTGTGTGTTTTGGGGCTGAGGCAAACAGCGCTTAAGGCGACGAAGTTAATCGCGAGTTGGTACCATGTCTGATAAGAACGAAAAATTACTAGCAAAGCTTGACGAACTTGATAAGAGGTTTGTTGTTGTTGAGCAACAGATTTCTGATCCAGAGATAGCAAGTGTTGCTTCGAAGGTTATTCCATTATCTAAAGAGCAGAGCAAGCTGCGCCCAATCGTTTCTCAGTATCGTGATTACAAGAAAATTCTTGAAGGAATCGAGCAGGCTCGCGAGATGCTTGACGATCCAGACCTTGGCGAGTTAGCGGAATCTGAACTTGAAGAGCTCTCACAAAAGAGAGATCATCTCTTGCAGACTATCAAAGACACACTCGTTATGGCTGATGATGCGGCGGTAGATTCTATCATCCTTGAAATTCGCCCTGGTACTGGTGGCGATGAGGCTGCCTTGTTTGTGCGTGATTTGTTTAATATGTACACTCGCTACGCAGAAAAGCGTGGCTGGAAGGTTGAAGAACTTTCAATTGCTACGACGGAGAAGGGCGGCTTTAAAGAGGTTGTTCTTTCTATCAAGGGCCCTGGAGTTTGGGCCGAACTTGGTTATGAAGGCGGTGGCCATAGAGTTCAACGCGTTCCAGAGACTGAGTCGCAAGGGCGAATTCACACCTCAGCGGCAACGGTTGCTGTGTTGCCAGAGCGAGAAGAAGTCGAGATTGAAATCAAACAAAGCGATGTTGTTGAGCATGTTAGCCGCGCAGGTGGTCCTGGAGGCCAGAGCGTAAACAAAATCAATAGTGCTATCAAACTGGAGCATATTCCAACAGGTATAACTGTTTCAATGCGTGATGAGAAATCTCAGCACAAAAACAGGGCTAAGGCTTGGCGTATTTTGCGTAGTAGAATCTACGAACATCATATCAGCAAGGAACGCGCAGAGAGGGATTCTCAAAGAAAGACTATGATTGGCTCTGGAGATAGATCTCAGCGTATTAGAACTTACAACTTCCCACAAAACAGAGTTTCAGATCATCGAATTAATCTAACACTCTATCATCTTGACAAGATTATGATGGGCGAGTTGGACGAACTCATTAGAGCTATGCAATTACACGACAAACAGCAGAGACTTGAGAATCTCTAAGCTTAAGAGGCAATTCTTTTTCGATTAGAACATTCTTGTAATATGGAGAGATTATGATAACTGTCGTCACAGGAATGGTTGGCATTGATAAAAAGAAGTATATCGATGAAGTAGTAGCCCTTTGTAAATCACGCGGTAAGAATGTCGAAGTTTGTAGTGTTGGCGACATGATGTATGCCGAAGCGAAAGATATTCCAGCCGGTCGAATATTGGATCTTCCCCTAAAACACCTCCAAGCACTCAGAAGAAGTGTATTCAAAGATATTATTAAAAAGAGTAGAGAGGTTGAGCATCTAATTGTTAATACACATGCTACTTTCCGATGGAAGCATGGATTATTTCCTGCTATCGATATGGATCAAATGCGTGAACTCGGCGCAGAGCTTTATATCTGTATTATTGATGGCGTTGATGCACTCCACCTTCGATTATCAAAAGAGCATCATATTAAGCATACGCTCAAGGACTTAATTGTATGGCGTGAAGAGGAAGTTTTGGGGACGCAGATGCTTTGCGGAGGTGTCAGCGATGATGGCAAGTATTACTCTCTATCAAGGGGAGTTGAGTCTGCAACAACGGAGACCTTCTATCGTTTGATGTTTGAGAGTTACAGGCGCAGAGTGTATCTTAGCTATCCAATGACACATGTTGCCGCTTTACCAGATGTGCGAGAAACCATACGCTCGTTTTGTGCAAAAATGAAGGAGTACTTCATTTGTTTTGATCCAAGCGATATTGAAGAGGCGTATCTTCCGTACTATGGAGATGATGCTGAGGCTAAAGGGTTAGATGTTGTTGAGGTTGAAGTACTTGGCGAGAAGATTACCCTTGCTCTTGAGCAGGTACGTCAAATTAGGGCAGATATTAGTAGTCAGATTTATGCCAGAGATTTTGCCCTTATTGATCAATCTCATATGATTATCAGCTTTATACCTGCTATGCCAGATGGGGCTCCTGCAATCTCAAGTGGTGTTGAGAGGGAACTTCAACACGCTCACGAAACAGCGAAAGATGTTTATGTGATATGGTTACCAAAGGCTGACCCTAGTGTTTTTGTTTCGCAGACAGCAACAAAGGTTTTTAGGTCAATCGAAGAAGCTAAGACTTTTTTTGAAAAAGAGGGGCTCTTGCATGAGTAATGAGTTGACATTATCCAAACTTGCCTCCTATATGGATTCTACAAATCTAAACGCAACTGCTACAACTGAGGATATTAGGAGGCTTTGCCAAGAAGCAAAGGAATACTGCTTTGCTAGTGTGTGTGTAAATCCACGTTGGGTTTCATTTGCAAAAAGAGAGCTTGCTGGTTCTAGTGTAAAGGTTTGTACGGTTGTTGGTTTTCCGCTTGGCGCAGATATTACTTCATCCAAAATTGCAATTTGCAAAGGCGCACTTAAATCTGGAGCAGATGAGATTGATATGGTTATTGACCTTGCTGCTGCTAGGGAGTTTGATAAGGAATATAGCTATTTCGAGATTTCTTCACTTACAAATATCTGCCGTGAGTATCGTAGTGATATTGTTATAAAGGTAATTATCGAAGCGGCCGCATTAGATGAATCTCAAAAGAAATCGATTTGCAAGATAGCTTCAGAGATTGGCGTTGATTTTGTAAAGACATCGACTGGGATGCACAAATCTGGCGGTGCAAGCGTTGAGGATATGAAGCTAATGAAGGAGTCTGCGCCAAATTGTGAGGTGAAGGCTAGTGGTGGTATAAGAACGCTTAGAGATGCAATGGATATGATAGATGCAGGCGCTACGAGAATTGGCACATCAAATGCAGCTCGGATCTGCGACGAGCTTAGATTCCAAAGATATCGCCCAGACCAATATCTATAGGGAGCCTAGACTTAGCAAAATGAATTCTTGTAGGTGCCCATAATGAAACTCTACGGTGAAATTGCGGTGGCTAAACAAATCAATGCTACTCTTCATCTGCGCAGAGAAAAAAGGAGTCTGGATTTATCAAAGCTGTCTTTGACTTTCTCAGAATTGCCCAATCCAGCGATATTGGCTTCTGGAGAGGGCGGATATTCTAACAGCCGATACAGTTATTTTGCTGCAAATGCGGTCGAAGTATTTGAATTCCATCAAAGCGCAGTCAACCTCAGAGAACAGCTTGATATTGTTTTTTCAAAATACAAGTTTTTATCTGGCCAAGAAGAGATTCCCAAGAATATGTTCTCTGGTGGCTGGATTGGTTATTTTGCTTATGAGCTGAAGGACTATTTCGAGAAATTACCAAACACGCACTCAACATTTTTAGGCCTACCTCTGATTCGTCTTTGCTTTTACGATTCGTTTATATGTTGGGATAATAAACGAAAAGAGCTTATCTACTGTGCGCTCGAACTTGATGGGGATAACTGGCAATCCAAACTCGATAATCTTGAGTCTCTTGTAGCTAAGAGCGAGACTGTTGGGGATATCGAGCTTAAAGAGGCTGATATTGATTCGGTTGTGGTTGATGATATAAAATCCAATATGAGCTGCAATTATTTTGAGAAATCTATAGCGTCTGTAAAGAACTATATAAAAAATGGGGATGTGTATCAGATTAATTTTTCTCAATGTTTTGAGATGGATTTTAAGGCTAAGGCGATTGATCTCTTCCTTTGGCAAAATAAATACAATCCAAGCCCATACTCTGCATTTCTCTCGTTTGATGATACTGCCATTGTCTGCGCATCTCCAGAGTTGTTTCTAGAGATAAACGAGCTTGACGTAAAGACTTCTCCAATCAAGGGAACGGTTAAGAAGGTTATGCAATCTGGAGCTGAGGCAAAAGCCTCTAACGATGCGAATAAAAAGGCTCTTTTGGAGTGCGAGAAGGAGAAGGCAGAGCTTAACATGATAACAGACCTTTTGCGCAACGACCTTGCCAGAGTCTCTCAGAGTGGTTCTCGCTGGGTTAGCGAGCCGCGTCATATTGTTGAGTTTGCAACGCTTTACCATACTATTGCCACCGTTTCTGCAAGGCTGCGCAGCTCGGTTGATTTTTACGAGTTACTCAAATCCACATTCCCTGGCGGCTCGATTACTGGCGCACCAAAAATTAGGGCAATGGAGATTATAGACGAGCTTGAACCAAATAACAGAGGTGTATATACCGGTAGTATAGGATGGATTGGTATTGATGGCAGTGTTTGCTTGAATATCGCTATAAGAAACGTTATCATACAGCGCGAGAAAGCATTTATTCAGACAGGTGGCGGGATTGTTGATGACTCAACAGCTCAAAATGAGTGGCTTGAGACCATAACCAAAGCTAGGTCGCAATTGGCGGCAATAAAGGCAGTTAGTTCAATATAATTTGGAGAAAGAATGGCTCAGAAGGTTTTCTTGAACGACAAGGTTGTTGACATTGAGGATGCAGGCATCTCGCCTCTAGATAGTGGCTTTCTCTATGGAGCTGGAGTTTTTGAGACTATGGTTGCCTTTAATGGGAGAGTCTTTGCTCTGGATAAACACCTTGAGCGACTTTTTAACTCTTTGGAGGCGTTGAAGTTTCCTGTCAATTTCGAAAAAGATTTTCTTGAGAACGCAATATACAAAATCATAAGAGCCAACGAACTTGTTAACGCCAGAATACGTCTTACCGTTACAAATGGGCTTATGAGTTTAACAAACGACCCCAAG
This sequence comes from Phycisphaerae bacterium, assembly GCA_027078365.1. Lineage (GTDB taxonomy): Bacteria > Planctomycetota > Phycisphaerae > Sedimentisphaerales > Sedimentisphaeraceae > S145-28. The sequence continues at coordinate 45,288 of JALWYQ010000010.1, read as the reverse complement.
CCGACGCTGTTGATAACGGCTGGTATCTATCAAGGGTATCCAGAAGAGTTTTACGAGAAAGGCGTCCTTGTTGTAATCTCCGACTCTAGACAGGATTCGACGAGTAAGATTGCAATGCACAAGACTACAAATTACCTGCCGAGATTGCTAGAGATCAATATTGCACGCAGTAAGGGCGCGGCAGAATCACTTTGGTTTACTCCGGATGGCGTTTTAGCTGAGGGTTGCATGAGTAATGTCTTTTTGGTTAAGGATTCTAAGCTCTATACGCCAACTCTTGAGACTCCTATTCTTGGCGGGGTTGCTAGATCGGAAATTTGTAGGTTATCAAAAGATGCCGGGATTGAAGTGGTAGAGAAAGATCTTGTAATTAAGGATTTACTTGAAGCAGATGAGGTTTTTCTCTCTAATGTGGTAATGAGAGTTTTGCCGGTAACTTCTGTAGAAAAACATCCTGTCGGTAGCGGTAAGATTGGAGAGCTAACGAAAAAAATATCCGAGCTCTACCTTAGTAATCTAGCGGAGAAATGTGGTTTTAAGGAGGATCCTAGCAATGAAAGTTAGCCAGATTGCTCGTGAGATAGAATTGCTTGCGCCAAAGGCCCTTGCACAGAGTTGGGATAATGTAGGTTTGCTCGTTGGCGATAAGAACCAAGAGGTCAGCAGAGTTTTATTTGCGATTGATGTTACTAAAGATGTTGTCAAAGAGGCAATCAAACAACGCGCAGAGTTAATTATCAGTTACCATCCTGTAATCTGGGATGGTTTGAAAAAGGTTACCGCTGATTCAGAAAAATCGGTTGTCTATGAATTGATTCGTGCAGGGATAAGCGTTTATTCAATCCATACTTCACTCGATGTTGTTTGGGGTGGCGTTAACGATGGGTTGGCGCAGATGGTTGGGATTGCCTCTCCTGAGCCAATTGGAGATTTTGTTAGCGACCCTAAAAAAGATTTATACAAACTTGTGGTTTTTGTTCCAAGCGGTGATGTTAATAAGGTTGCCAAGGCGGTATATGATGCTGGAGCGGGCGAACTTAGCAATTACAGCAATTGTGGTTTTGCGAGTGACGGAATTGGTACTTTTGTCCCTAAAGATGGGGCAAATCCTACTATTGGAGACAAGGGCAAACTTACGCGGGTTAACGAAGTGCGTTTTGAAACGATAGTGCATTGCTCAAGGTTAGAATCCGTTGTAAACGCAATGCTTTCTGCGCATCCGTACGAGATGCCCGCCTACGACGTGTTGAAATTATATGACTTGCACCGAAGAATGGGGCTTGGCCGTATGGGTAAGCTTTCCAAGCCTCGCAGACTTGATGAAATCATTGCAGATATTAAGAAAACGACATCTGCTAAATCAGTAGGTATCGTAGGTCCAAAAAATAAGTTGATTCGCTCAGCGGCGGTTTGTGCTGGAACCTGCGGAAAGATATTAAATACTGTTATCGCTGAGGGGTGCGATCTATATCTAACTGGTGAACTCAAACACCATGAAGCTCTTGTAGCTCAAGAAGCGTCACTGGTGTGTTTGTGTCTCTCGCATACAGTCTCAGAGAGATTTATACTAAAGAAATTGCAAAAGCAGCTCAAGATAGTGTTAAATGGAGTGGACTTGAAGATAAGCAAAAAAGACCACGATCCATTCACTTGGCAAGAAATATAGAGTATGGCGATTGCGCAGAAAACTTACATTTAGAAAAAGATATTATGGCACAAGAAGATAAAGACTTAGAACATACTCCAACAGAGTCGCAGCCAAACGATGAGGCGACAATTGATAGCTTTCCAGAGAGTGTAGATGATATTGCTAATCAGCGCAGCGGAGAAGCTGAAATTGAATCTGATAGTTCTAGCGAAGAAAATCTAGAGCAAGATTTGAATCAAGATGAAATCGCTGCGCAGGAGCTTGAGCAATCAGAGAACTCCGATGCGCATAGCCAAGACGACGATTCTCAAGGGCAAAGCGAAGCTACTCAAGACGAGGAGGGGCTTCAACACGTAATTCCATGGAGTCACGGTCTTGAGCAGGAATTTGACGAAGATCAATACCCACGTCCAGTGATGAGTAGTGTTTTGGAGGCGATTCTGTTTGCTTCTGATGAGCCAATTTCAGCTGCAAGGCTCATGAATATTGCCGAGATAAGCTCAACAAAGCAGGTTGTTGAATGTATTGACGAGCTAAATGAGAAGTACGAAAAGATGAATGCTGCGTTTAAGATAGTCCAGATTGCCGGTGGCTATCAGATGATGACTCACAGAATCTACAACCATTGGCTCTTAAAGCTCATCAGGGTACGCACAGAAACAAAGCTGACGCAGGCTGCGCTTGAGACGCTTGCAATCATTGCGTACAAACAACCGGTGATTCGTGCCGATATTGAAGCGATTAGGGGAGTCTCTTCTGGTGAGATGATTAGAGGTTTGATGCAGAAGGGCCTTGTTAAGGTTGCCGGTCGAGCAGAGATTCTTGGCCGACCTATGCTGTATGGAACGACAAAGAAGTTCCTAGAAGTTTTTGGGCTTACTTCGCTAAAAGATTTGCCTAAAGTGGAAGAGTTAAAGAAACCAAAATAATGCCACAAGACCACAATGACATTGAAATAAGAAACTTGCTGTTTAAAAAGCTTAGCTTAAAGAGACGCAACAACATATCGCTGCGCATGGCTCCTATGATTGATATGATTTTTCTTTTGCTAATCTTTTTTCTTGTTACGGCAAAGTTTAGACCACAGGAAGATTTACTTCCAATAAAGCTCCCCGCGCCGAGTAAGTCTGTTTCTTCTGTGGCTGCGCCGTTAGTGGAGCCGCTTGTGATACGTCTGCGCGATACTAACGATAGTTTGATTATAGAGATTGGCAACTCTAAAACGTTGAAGATTGCAAACGACGATATTGAGAAGGGCCTTGTTACATTTTCAAATGATATGTTAGCACTCTATAAAGCTCAGAAAAGGACAACCGCAGATCCGGTTGAGTTGGATTGTGATAGCGATTTGTCTTGGAGTCATCTTGTTAAAGTTTACAACATCCTCTTTGGTATGGGGGTAACTGATATTACATTCCCATTGGAAGATTAGCCAATGCAGAAGGTATTATTTGTTATTATTGCAATTTTAATGCTTTTAGCGACGTCGGAGAAGTCTTTGGCATCTTTTCGAGACGAAAAACTTCTTGAAAAGACAAAGCTTGAAGTTGAAACTATTTACAATGAGTTTGAGAAAAAATCAGCTTTCGACACTATACTAATCGACTATGTCGGAGCTGATGCATTATCACACAGAGAACGTAGCAGGCTCTTAAATGCTGTAAGCGTTTATTCTATGAAGATTAAAAGCTTGCTTCTTACGCAGCAATCTCTAAAGAAACGTATCGAACAATATCCCGGTGACGATTGGGACCAAGAGTTTGCTGAGACTGGCCTTTGGAGTGGGCTTAATAAATCTCTAGTAAACACAACTCTGTTAAAACTCAATATTGAATACCCAAAGATTCTTCTCTCAAATAGAGATCTTAAAGAGAAGCTAGTTCTTGCACAGCTTAAGACAATCAGCTCTCTAGAAAAGAACAATGAGTCTTTTAGTTTTATAGCGTATAAGGCGAAACTCTACAGTGAATTGGCATATTCCAATAATCGCTTTTACAAGGAATCTCTCCGATTAAACAGAAGTGTTGTTGCTGGAGTTGGGGCGAATAGCTGGCTGCATTTTGCAAGTGCGCTAGAGCTTATTAAACTCAAGGACAAGCAAGTTGCTACGATAGAAAAGGTTTATAATGAATTTGCAGATTCTAAGTATGCAGATTCTATATTTATGAACCTAAAGCTTGCACTTACTGCATTTCTATACTGCGACAATGATGAGCTTTCTGATAAAATCTTAACTACTCACCCAAAGGTTGCGCCTTTGTTTTGTGATATTGTATTAAGGGCGTCGAAATCTAATAGGTGGCGCAGGCTAGGGAAGATCAGCTCAGTAGATAAGTTCTCGCCGTTTAGTGGAGATTGTATAAGCTATGCAATCTTAAATAGCGACAGTAGCGACAATCTAGAATTGGCTCAGAAGATAGCCCAAAACAGACCAAATGCTCTTACGCTTTATGTTCAAGCGCATTGTGTTATGGAAAAGACATCAGATTCTTCCACTGCACTTAAGCTATTAATCTTTGCATCTAAAATGGATTGTCCGAGGAAATGGCTAGATGCCAACTTCTCTAAAGAAAAGCTCTCTCGAATTGCATGCGAGTACGCATTCGATAAGCTGCGTGAATCTAGCTCGCTTGGCGATTTAGCGTTGGAGGCGTTGCAAAACTATCAAGAGAATTTGGGGAGAAAGATTGATGAATCACTCGAATATTCGCTTGCTAGTTTATTGTTAGACAGCAAGCCAATCCAAGCACAGGAGATTCTAAGAGATATCGCAGAGAGAAACTCTAAGTTCTCTGCGCAGGCAAAGTTTGATTTAGCCCTCTATCAGCTTGGCACTTCTAGCAAGTTGGACCAAAATAAAGCAATCAAGAATCTCAAATCCCTATTGAAAAAGACGCAGGATAAAAAATCCTACACGCAGGGCGTGTTGCTGTACTCCTATCTTGTGCTAGATGAGAATCTAGAGGATCGATACTTGGATGTTTTAAATTGCCTAGACGATAGTAGAGCGGAATATACTCTTGAGTTGGCTTCTGCGCATGCTCAAATTCTACTTAGATTAAATAGGGTTGAGGAGGCTATTTGCGGCTATTCTGATTTTATAGAAGATAATTCAGAAATTGACGCTCTTACAATAAAAGAGCTGGTGTTTGCCCTCATGCAAAGATATGAATCTATTGTTGCCAAGGCAGAAGACCGAGATAGTTTAATCTCATGCGCAAGGAAACTTTTGTCTCGCGTGCTAGAGAAAACGCCTTCTGATTGTGAATCTATGTTGCTATTGACGGAGCTAAATATACTCGCCGATTCAAAGGTGGAGACATTTCCAGATTGTCACAATAATAGTACTCTTGCTCTTAGATGCCGCGCAAGAGAGAAACAGATTGAAAATAAATACGATGAAGCTGCTTCATTATGGGCAGATTTAGCGATATCTCTAAAAGATAAAAATAAACCTGACTCATCGCAATCATGGCAATGGTGGCGAGCTAAGTATTACCAGATTTACTGCTATAGCTTATCGAGTGATTTTGATAGTGAGAAGTTAAAGCATGCGATTTCGGTATTGCTTGCAAGCGCAATGCAGAAAGAAAATCTTTGGCAATATAAAATGCTGGAGTTGCGTAATCTTGTGCCTGACTCAAAATAGCTGTATTTTCGCACTATGTGCTAATTTGCACAATCCATTAAACTTGCCTAATAAACTCTAATCCTGTAAAATGAACGAACGTTGCGCAGTACGATGTTTCTTGCTGCGCGTAAGCTAAGCATTGCCGATAAGGTAATTGTTATAAATATCTGGAAAACCGGAGAAATAGATGTCTAAAGTTACTAAAAAGGGCGGTACTGCCAAAGAGTTTTGTAGTTTCTGTGGTAGGTCGCGCCGAGATGACGCAGCCTTTATTGAGGGGCCTGCTGGTATATTAATCTGCGCAGATTGTGTAGAGCTTTGCTATAACATCGTGCGTCAAGAGCAAAGAAAAATGAGTGGTGCAGCGGCAATGCTCAAAGAAGTTCCAACACCACGTGAGATTAAAGAGTATCTTGATGAGTATGTGATAGGGCAGGCGGCAGCAAAAAAATATTTAGCAGTTGCAGTACATAATCACTACAAGCGATTGTTGCACGCTGACAGTGATAGTAACGACCTAGAACTTGATAAATCAAACGTTCTTATGATTGGTCCAACTGGTAGCGGAAAAACGCTATTAGCTAGAACACTGGCGCGTGAGTTGAATGTTCCGTTTGCGATATGCGATGCAACAACTGTAACGGAAGCGGGCTATGTTGGCGAGGATGTTGAGAACTTCTTGCTCAGACTTTTGCAAGCAGCCGACTACGACATTGAAGCCGCGCAGCGTGGTATTGTTTATGTTGATGAGATAGATAAGGTTGGCAAGAGTAATCAGAACGTTTCAATCACAAGAGACGTTTCTGGTGAGGGGGTTCAGCAGTCTCTACTTAAGATGCTTGAGGGAACGATTGCCAATATCCCTCCGCAGGGCGGCAGAAAACATCCAGAACAGTCCTACATTCAGATTGATACTTCACAGATTCTCTTTATTTGCGGCGGTACGTTTGTTGGGCTTGAAAATATCATCAAAAAGCGACTTGGCCGCAAGATGATAGGTTTTAACTCTGAAGTTCCAAATGCCCAGAACGACCAAGCGGAATACACTGATATTCTTAAAAATGTTACGGCTGAAGATGTTATTGCTTACGGTATGATTCCTGAGCTAGTTGGTAGATTGCCAGTTATAACAAGCCTTGAAGCTCTTGACGTTAATGCTTTGATTGATATTATGACAAAACCTAGAAATGCGTTGATTCGTCAGTACAAGAAATTCTTCGAGATGGAAGATGCGCAGCTAGAGTTCACATCAGAAGCATTAGAGATGCTTGCCAAGAAGGCTCTAAAACGCGATACCGGAGCCCGCGCCTTGCGTGCAGTTACAGAAGAGCTAATGATCGATCTTATGTATCGCCTACCAGACGAGCCAAAACCGGGTAAGTATGTGATTACTGAAAAGGTAGTCTCTGGCGAAGAAGACATCTTCGAGCAAAAGAAGGAATCTGCGTAGTTTTGCGAGATGTAGCTGATACAGTTTGTTTGTAATTATTTTAAAAGGGCAACCAGTTTTGGTTGCCCTTTTTTTGTTAGACAGAGTTAATACCGCTCATTGCATTTGTGATACGATTGGTGACAGAAAGATTGTAGGGTAAATATAACTGTTGTGTGATGTTATGTTAGATGTGATTATTTACGACGTCATCTTTGCCAACAACCAATAGCAGCCGGATTCCAAACCTGATGCTATTATCATGCCGAGGACGAGAATAGCAAAATTTGCCATGCATCGAATTAAATTGGTTTTCTTTGATAGTATTCTTCCCGTTAATACTTGATACACTAATATAAGTGGATATATCCATGCTAAAATTGGTAGCAATGTGAATAGTGACATGAAGCTTACGACAATGCTTATGTTTCCAAGAGTAGTAAATTGAAAAGAAATAAATTGTGCCGCGTCATATATAATGCTAGTTGCATACCAGTAAATTGGGAATATTGCCCAAATCCAGTGATAAGGTTTTACGCCTAATACAGTATCTTCTTCAAATTCTTCTTTCTGAACTTTTTCACCAATACCTCCTGCGATAAATGCAATACAAGTAGTTAATGGTATTGCTATGATAGAAATAATTACAAAAGCGGTCTTCTCTTCCAACTGTATATCAGAAAAACCAAAGGAATAAATAGCCAATATCCAAATCAAAACGCTGGGGATATTTGAGATGACAGCTGTTAAGGAACCCTTCGATTTTGCAACTGAACCAGCCAAAAAACCAGCAACTACCGTAACTGCAACCCCAGCAAAGATACGCCATATATAATGACTTCCCCAGCCCCATTCTCTAGGATTGATAGCTGTTCCATCCAATATCATTTCATTTATGAGCGACACATCGAAAAGATATGCCGTGTTTTCTTGAAATGCTGAGATCAGGAATACGGAGTAAAGATTGAAAGCAACGAATGCCCATATTTTTCTCCTCATGTTCAATCTGCCTCCTTTTGGCAACTAACGCTAGCCATCACCCGATGTGGAAGGATCGCTAGCAACTGTAGCGGTCTGGTGGATGACTTTGTTATGTGTTTTTGTCCACTTAGCTATTGCAAACTCAAGTCTTTGAATCAGATCATCATACGTGATAATATCTATAACGTTTTTATATTTTCTCTTTATAACTTCAAAATCTTGTTCTTGAGCAGAAGTCATTCCATTGTTACGCCCCATAATGATTATGCCGCTTGGGTTGGTGATCCGAATTTGAAAACCTTCCACCAAATCAGCTTGGTAGTGCTTTGTTAGCTTTTCTTCCCCTTTTCGACCCCATTTATTCAAGTAAAAAATATATTTTTCAATCTGCATTACAGTCCCAGAAAGCTCTCTTAGTGGAATGTAGTTATCTCTGTAGGTCCTCTCAGTAACAATGCACTTATCAAATGGTTTCTTTATTTCTATGATATCTGTGTTTCCGCTAGAGTCGATCAGCAAATAGTCGATCTTTCTGTTGATATTTTTGTATGTATCTCTTACAGGAGCTTCTTTGAAAACGTATATATATTTTGGATATAATAGTAAAATAATCTGTAGAAGCTCTTTTTGCCATTGAGATTCTGAATATGAATCCTCATCTTTAAGCATAGATTTTAGTTTTTCTAGCAAGCTGGTATATTTCAATAACTCAATTTTAGAAAACTTAAGCTCTAGATTTGTACCTTTTTTGCTGATTTTGTTATTTAAATATTTTTGATATTGTTCTTCGTAGTCCTCTTTCGTATCTAAATATGAAGACAAAACACTGCTAATCCGGGCAGATTCATACCTGTTTAATTCATATGTATTGGGGAACTTTTTGAGTAACCCTCTATACACTGATTCAGGAACTGCGTTTTCATTATTACCACCTACATATAGTGATCTCGTAATCATTCGGTCAATTTTTGGAAAAATTGATATGTTTCTTACTGTTACAAACAGTTTTTGTTCCAATTCTATATCTTCGTGAATATAAAGATCGTGCTCAAGTGATAAGATATCCTTTGGAAAGCAATAATATTCACCTTCTTTATTTGCCACTTCAAATTCGACAGATGCATATTCATTGCCACTATTAGGTGTGGAAATTAGTTCGTTTCGTGTAAATAAGAACACATGACTTATCTTTACCCGATCATTTTCATCCAGCTCGCGATATACCCATGCAGATCCAGAGTGCTCGCTTGAGTAGGACAAAATAACCTTGTTACTTATTTCTCTGAATTCAATCATTTTGCGTGACCATTCTTAGATATCTAACATAGTATTACATAATGTCTATTTAAAGAGTCTAAATGGGTTGTAAAAGGAATGCAACAAATTTCTAGTGTGGATTCGTTTTGGTTAGGGCTAAAAAAAAGTTGTTCTAGTCCTTATCGTTTGCGTCCCTTGCGTTCCTCTTGCGTCTTTTGCGTTAAAGCAGTTGAAAAGGTGTGCAATCATTTCGGGGCTTGGTCTTTGAATACTGCTAGTTGCATGTCCTGCGCGTTGCTTTTTGATACTGCGATTAGGACGTATTTGTAATCGCTGAATTTCATTTGGTCGCTGATTCTAAGGTTTACTATTCTTTTGCCGCCGTTTTTGGCTAGGCCTTCGATGTTTTGGTTAATCATATCCTCTAAGGTTGTTGCAATGTCTTGGGTGTTGTCTGCTAGTTTCTCCGAGCCGACTGCGTAGAGAACACTGCCGTCATCGTTTAGCATTGCGGTTACGGTTGAGGATTTTTCAGTGCTGGAGTCTTTGACAATTGAGTTATCTATTTTATCAGGGACTTTGACTTCAAAGTTTTCTGCGATTATAAACTGACACACCAACATAAAGAAAATGATGAGTAGAAAGACTACGTCAATCATTGGGGTCATGTTGAATGTTGTGCTGCTATTAGATTTTTCTTTTAGTTTGTCTAGAAACATCTATACGCTCTTTGGTTTGTATTCTTCGCCTTCAATATACGCACTCATAGCATCGAGTACGTTTTCGCATTCAATAGCGGCTTCGCTGGCAATGGCTTCAATCTTGTTCTTGAATACGCCGTGTACTGTGAGTGCTGGTATTGCAACAAGCAGTCCCCAGAATGTTGTTACTAGGGCGAGCGATATTCCGCCTGCGAGTTGGTCTGGTCTTGGCTGGCCTCCAGCTTCGACGATTCCATTGAATGCCCTAATCATTCCAAATACCGTACCAAATAGCCCAATCATTGGAGCTACATTTCCTATGATATTTAAAATGTCGATTTTTCTCATTAATTCTAGTGCTTGTTCCTGAAGTGATTCAGCAACTAAGACGCGGTAATATCCTCTCCTCTTTTCTTTTCCAACTTGGTTTATAGCACGATAGATTGCTATGCTTACCATATCTTTATTGTCGGCTAGTTGTTTAGATTTAAGTATGACGTTGTCTCCTGATAGCAATTTTTTGATTACCCTAGCCTCGTTTGGAGGCAAGAGTTTTTTTCTTGTAATTGTCATTAGGTTGTTGATTATCTGATATACCGTCATAATACTCATAGGTAAAAGAAGGGCCCAGACGATTATTCCGCCAGAGAGTACGAATTGATCTAGGAACGATTTACTATGGTGCGATGCGTCTGAGGCAGCAAAACAGCTCTGGCTTGTTGCTGCCAGTATTGATAGGATTAATAATTGTTTCATTCTGCTTTGGTATCTGTTCGTACTGTTCAATTTAGTTTGCCTTCCCTGAAAAATAAGTGAACTCTCCACCGCTAGTTTGCGCTAGACGTTTGAGCATTTCTTTGTCTCTATTGTTAGTCCAGAAGCCAATTGTGTGTATTCTCGTTTTTGGTGAATTCTCAAGCCTGAGCCTGTTGACTTCAAGGGCAAAGTTTTCGTTTTCGTCGCTTGAGAAATCAAATCCGTCTGTTAAAAAATATATCACGTCTGCATGAGCTCCGCTACTATCTTTTAGGCTAATTGCACGTTTTATTGCCTCTAATGCATTGGGTGAACCAAATGGTCTTGGGCATCTGTCGATTCTTTTGAGGGCTCTCTTGATATTATTCGGGGTAGCCCTTAAAAGTTCGCCGTCTCCAATTTCGATAAGTCCGGTACCTCGAAACATGATTACATCAAAGAAGTTGTCAGGGGTTAATGCTGAAATGGAGGACTTGAGTTGATTGCGTACTTCTCTGAAGAGTCCTAGCATACTTCCCGAACAATCCACCACAAAACATACTTTACGCATAGATGTCTGGTTGCCAAAGAATTCAATGTTGCTTAGAGCTTCGTTTTTCAGCTCTCGGGTCTCTTTTTCTTTAGAGATGTCTTTGGCGAGATTTACGTCAATTTTATTGCTTGCGATTTCAACTTTCTTGTTTTGTAGTTCCTTTAACTTTTGTTTGCGCAGCTTGGTTATTTTCTCTTTGATTTTTGGTTTTGGGATTATCTGCGGTTTTGCTAACTGTTTGCGCAGCTTGGTTATTGTTGCATGTGGTGTTGTGTATTGATTTGTAGATACTTTCCCCCTGGAGAATGTTGCCACTGCAAAAATACTCAGTATCACAATATGCAAGAATATTGAGATGCCAAAAGAACTTATTCTTAACTTTTTGTTTACCGGCGGTCTAATCATCTTACTCTACTGAGCTGTCTTTGATTTGTATGCGCGATTTAAATGGTACCATGAGGTCGTAAACTTCGAGAATGTCTTTGTTTAAGAGTCGCACACATCCTCTGCTACATCTAGTTCCAATACTTTCAGGGTCTTTGGTTCCGTGTAATGCAAATCCACGTTTGCCTACCGCATCACCGGAAATGCCTTTGATTCCAATCCAGCGTTTTCCAAGAGGGTAGTCTGGATCTGTGGCGTCAAAGACTTTACCCGTTTCTTGGTCTGTCCAGTTTGGGGAGATTAGTTTGTCGTTTTTTACTACCCATGTTCCAGTTGGGGTCTCTTTGCCGACCATTCCAATGCCAACTTTGTAAGATTTTACATATGTCTGTTGAAGGTATAAATCCATGGTGAATGTGTCTTTGTAGATGATGGCATTGAATGGCCCCTTGACGACTTTAATCCTCTCGCCGGCCCTTAGATTTTCAGGGCGTAGTATGTCGTTTAGTTTCAGTAGTAACTCCCAAGGGACATTATATTCTTTTCCGATGGTGCTCATTAAGTCGCCTGGTTTGACTTTGTAGTAGCTACATAGGTTGTCGCCAGGCAGAACCTTATCGCTAAATAACCATATTTCTGATAGGTCTGAGAGTTTCTCCTTTATTGCATCTCTTTGGGTATTGGTTAACGGCATGCGCAATGCTTCGTTTAGTTTTGTTCTTGCAGCAATAATCTTTCCGTCTTGAATGTCTCTTGTGGCAGCGACTACGAGTTTCTTGGCAGCCTCATTCTTTTCTAGCTTCTCTTGGGTGTCTAACACAGTTGCTTCTGGCTGCGGTGCTAGATTGGTCGATTGATTACTGTCTGCTTTGGCAATCGCCTCTGTAGTAACGCTGATGTCGGTAGGTTGTTTGAGTGGTTCTTTTACCACTTCTGTGGATACTGTCTTGATAACTGTTACCGATCTTGGCTCTTGAGGTTTGCTCTCTAGCTCTCTAGTCTCAGGCTTTTCTTGAGTAGTACTACTAGCCTCTATTGATTGAGGCTTTGAATCTTGTTTTGGTTCTTCTTCTTTCCAAATCCACCTTACGGCAAAATAAGCGGCGGCGATAATTATAATTGTTGTAATAAAGCGAGTTGTATTACTTTTTCTTCTCCTACGCGACCTTGGAGTGTATCTAATGTTTCGCATTTTATATTAATCTCCGTATTACTAATTATCAAAGTGTTCCATCACCTTGTCTGTTACGATGCAGTCTATCTTAGAGTCGTGTTCTTGTGTTGGTATTTTATCAACTATTTGCTCACTAAACGCAACAGCAAGTTTTATTGCTTTTAAATTTTTGTTACTAAAAAACTTATCATAATACCCGCCGCCTCTACCGAGTCGATTACCTTGCATGTCAAAGCCAAGCCCAGGCGTTATTATGAGATTTATCTCTTTTTCATCAACTGCATCTTGAGAAGCTGGTTGTCTAAGATTCTTGATGCGGTTAGGTTCTAGCTCGATGCCTGAAGAGTCAACCTCGACGGCTATCATTTTTTTTTGTTGCCACAGTATTCTCGGCAATAATACTCTCTTTGAGTTTTGCCAACAAATCTCAATTAACGGTTCGATATCTACTTCTCGTGGCATTGGTAGATATAGCATAACAACAAGAGAGTTTCTAAATTCCCTAGTTTCTGTTATCTTTTTGCAGATAGCGTTGCTTTTTTCTCTTAAATCGCTATCTGATATTTTGGACAACCTTTTAGATATCTCTTTTCTTAGCGTCTGTTTTGACTTTACAGCCATACTAAGGTTTTCCTTTTTCTCTAGACTCAGCCTTGATACGCTCAAGTTCCCCAAGGTATTGCTTGATTAGCTTCTCTCTTCCAGATTCTTTTGGCATATAATACTTTACGTCCGTGTCAGTTCCTAAATAATCCTGCACGACATAGCCGTTTGGATAATCGTGAGGATATTTGTAATTGATGCCGTAGCCCATCTTTTTGGCACCGCCGTAATGCGCATCCCTTATATGGTCTGGAACTTCAATGGTTCTTCCATTTTTGACGTCTGAGACTGCTTGCCATATTGCCTTTGCGCTTGCGTTGGATTTTGGAGCGCATGCTAGGTACGTTACGGCTTGGGCGAGCGGCAACTGCGCTTCTGGCATGCCAACGTATTCTGCAATCTGGATTGCCGATGCCGCTAAGACTGTGGCCATTGGATCTGCGTTGCCAATATCTTCACTTGCGCATACTGCGATGCGCCTTGCGATAAATCTCGGGTCTTCTCCTCCAGCGATTAGCCTTGCTAACCAATAAATCGCCGCATCTGGATCTGAGCCTCTTATACTTTTCTGAAGAGCGCTGGCTAGGTCGTAATGCGTATCGCCTGAACCATTGTAATTAATCGACTTTTTCTGAATGGACTCTTTAGCTAAGTTGATGTCAAATATGAGCTTATCGGATAATTTCGTTCTTTTCTGGCTAAGGACCCCAACTTCTAGGGCGTTGAGGGCTTTTCTTGCATCACCATCGCTCATGACGGCGATAAATTCCAATGCTTCTCTCTCGGCCTTTACATTCATTTTTCCAAGCCCACGTTCCTTGTCCTCAATGGCTTTGGTGAGAATTTTGACTATATCGTCATTCGAGAGGCCTTCGAATTTAAATGTTGTGCTACGACTAAGAAGTGGGGAGTTTACACTGAAAAAAGGGTTTTCTGTCGTTGCCCCGATTAGAGTGATTATTCCGTGTTCTACATCGTCGAGTAGTACGTCCTGCTGCGCCTTGTTGAATCGGTGTATTTCGTCTAAGAATAGGACTGTTTTTCTTTTACTGGTTATCAGGGCGTCTTTGGCCGCAGAGACAATCGACCGCACATCATTTACGCTCGCCGCCGGTGCGCTTAGGTATGTGAATATCGAGTTTGAAATATTCGCTAAGACTCTCGCCAAGCTGGTTTTGCCAACGCCAGGTGGGCCGTAAAAGATTACGCTTGTAAGCTGGTTTGCGTCGATCATCCTGCGCAGGAGTTTGCCATCGCCAATGAAATGTTGCTGGCCTACAAAATCCTCTAGCGACCTTGGACGCATGCGCACAGCGAGTGGAGCGTTTGCAGATAGCTTTTGCTCTTCTTGCTGACTGAATAAGTTTTTGTCGAGATAGCCCATTGAAATGAGATTATATACTGTTTTTGTTCTACGGTAAACTCTCTATTTCGTAGCTTCTCCGCTATTTTGTCAAGATTTACTGAGATAGAAATGCTACCCTTAAATCTAGTCAACACAAAGGTTTGCATGTTGTGTTTTGTTTTTGACATATCAAAGGCTCTAACGTATTATCGTGTCGCTAATTCAGAAAACAAATCCACGAGTAGAAAGGGTTGTAAATACTATGGCAAAAACTAAAAAGAGCTGGGAAAAACGCCTATCTGGCGGTCCAGACGAAATGGCTATGAATTTTGTGGAGTCACTCTCTTACGATGTAAGGCTCTATAAATATGATATTGAGGGTTCTATCGCGCATGCTAAGATGCTCAGTGAAGAAGGACTCATTAAAGAGGGCGAGTTTGATGTTATCAAGGCTGGCTTGCTTGAGGTGCAAAAAGATATCGAATCTGGAAAATTGGAGTTTGATATTGTCTATGAAGATATCCATATGGCAATAGAGGCAGCACTCGTAGAGAAAACAGGTGATATTGGTAGAAAGCTCCATACTGGTCGTAGTCGAAACGACCAAGTTGCAACCGATATGCGTCTTTGGATGCGCGACGAAATAGATGCTCTTGTTGCAAAGGTTAAGAAACTCCAGCTTGCTTTTGTTGAGCTTGCAGATAAATATACAGATAGTTTAATGCCGGCTTATACGCACCTTCAGCGTGCGCAGCCGATTGTGATAGCGGCGTATTTGTTGAGTTTTGTTGAGCAGTTTAGCCGCGATATTAAAAGACTTGAAAATTGTCGTGGTATTTTAAATGTCTCCCCGCTTGGTAGCGGTGCGGTTGCAGGGTCCACATTGCCGCTAAACAGGCAAAGCGTGGCGGAGAAACTTGGCTTTTCTGATATCACTTACAACAGCATTGATTCTGTTTCTGATAGAGATTTTTGTGCGGAGTTTATCTTTGTAACATCGCTAATTATGACTCACCTCTCTAAACTTGCAGAGGATTTCATTCTTTATAGCTCTACAGAGTTTGGATTTATTAAAACGGCTGATAAGTATTGTACATCTTCTAGTATGATGCCGCAGAAGCGTAATCCTGATATGCTTGAGCTTATTCGCGGTAAGAGTGGCTCTGTATTTGGTTCTTTAACGGCAATGCTTATGATAATGAAGGCGCAGCCATCAACTTACAATCGAGATTTACAAGAGGATAAGCTCCACATTTTTAAGGCGGCAGATGTAACTAGTAGCTGCGTCGAGATGGCAACTGCAATTGTCTCTAATACAGAGTTTAGGGTTGATAGGATTGCCAAGAATCTTGACGACGGCTTCCTAGATGCAACTTCTCTTGCAGAATATCTGGTAAAAAAAGGCGTTCCGTTCCGTGAGGCGCATGGTATTGTTGGCGGGCTTGTTGCGCTGTGTGAGAAGCGTGAGATCAAACTTAGTGAGCTAACGATAGAGGAGTTTCGTGCTGCAAGTGAAGCTATTGAATCTGATGTTTTTGATAGTTTAGGCGCAGACAATGTCGTGCGTGAATATAGCAGTACCGGTGCGGCGGGGGCTTCTCAGGCCAAAGAGAGGATTGCGTATTGGAAAAGTGAGCTTGGCTAGATGGCTTCTCGAGAGAGTGAAATTACAGATTATTTTGCTAAGGCAAGGCAGTTAGACGCCAAAGATTTTCCAATTGGAATTGGCGACGACATGGCGCAGATGAATCTTGCTTTAGATTCTGAACTGTTGATAACAACAGATATGCTTCTCGATGGGACACATTTTGATACGTCTTTGCATTCGCTAGAAGAGATTGCGTATAAGTCTATGGCGGTGAATTTAAGTGACTGCGCGGCTATGGCGACCTTGCCATTTGCTGCGGTTGTTTCGGTTGCTCTGCCACGAAGCTTTAGCGGTGAAGATTTAAAAGAGCTTCATTCTGGAATTCTAAAAGCGGCTGATATGTTTGGCTGTTCTCTAATTGGTGGTGATATTACTAGTTGGCAAGATGAGGCTGGCAGGTTAGCTGTTAATATTGCGATGCTCTCTAAGAGGGGCAATAGCTACCCCGTTAAGAGGTCCACCGCGCAGGTTGGCGATATTGTGTGCGTAACTGGCGATTTGGGCGGATCCTTGAGCGGTAGTCATCTTAGTTTTGTTCCACGTGTTAAGGAAGCGCTGCGATTAACTGAGCTTGCAAAAATAAACAGTATGATGGATATAAGCGATGGGCTTGGAAGCGATATTAGGCATATCTGCCGATTGAGCGGGGTTGGGGCTATTTTGGATGCGCAGGCGATACCGATTTCGTCTGCGGCTAAAGAGAGTGCAAACCCTCTTGAGTCTGCGCTTTGTGATGGAGAAGATTTTGAACTTTTATTTACCGTTAGCCCAGAAGAGTTTGAGAAGCTAGAAGAGAAATGGGATTTGCCAGTTAATATTACTGCTATCGGAAGAATCACCAAAGACGAAGCGATTGAGATAGTTGGTATTGATGGTAATAAGAGTCCTCTTGTTGCGTACGGTTATGATCATTTGCGGGGAAAAGATTAGGATGGATTTTGAAGTTATAACAAACTCACCAGAGGAAACTATTGAGCTTGGAAAGAAAATAGGCTCTCAGTTGAAGGGTGGCGAGGTGATAGCGTTAGTCGGCAATCTTGGTGCAGGAAAGACGCATCTGATAAAGGGGATTGCTTCTTCAATGCAAGGTGATGATGGCTACGAAGACGGTGTTAGTAGTCCTACATTCGTACTTGTTAATGAATATCTAGGCGGCAGACTTGATCTTTATCATATAGACGCCTACAGGCTTGATAGCCCCAGAGACTTTGAATTGTTGGGTTTTGATGATCTCTGCTATGAAGACTCTGTAGTTCTGATTGAGTGGGCTGATAAGGTTGAGCAGTCGCTAAAGGGCGTAGAGCCTCTGCGATTAGAATTGTATCATGAATCTCAGAGTCAGCGCAGGATTGTGCTGCGCAGTACAGGTGATTACATAAAGATTTAGTTCATAAAGTTCAAAGGGAATTGTGGTAAAACTTGCAAGTGTTAATAAAACTATGACTTACGATTTCTAACCACTTTTTCCATATTCCCTTTGCGCCGCTGGCGTTAAAACAGTTATTCTAAGAACCAGCATATTTAACTTGACCCATGTTTATATTGTGACTATTATCTGCGCAAATTAATGAGAGTATTGGTTGGCCCGGTGTGAGATCAGGCCCAGCGGAGAAAAGATGGCAAAAAATAGATTGCAAAGAATCTTGGCAGCAGCAGGTGTTGCCTCACGTCGTAAGTGTGAAGAGTTAATCTTAGAAGGTGTAGTTCGCGTAAATCGAAAGGTTGTTGACACGCTTCCAGCCTTTGCCGATCCGGATGTGGATGTTATTACTGTGCATGGCAAACGGATTCAGGCAGAAAAGAAGGTTTATTTCCTTCTTAATAAGCCTCGCGGTGTTATATGCACAAATTCTGACCCCCAAGGCAGAAAAATTGCTGTTGATATGATTCCTGTCAAAGAGCGTTTGTTTTGTGTCGGCAGGCTTGATGCAGATACCACTGGAGCGATTATCCTTACCAACGATAACGAATTGGCCAATAGGTTGACGCACCCGAGATACGAATTGCCTAAGACATACGAGGTGTTAGTTAAGGGTAGTATTGGTCCAGAGTCACTTGAGAAACTCAAGCGAGGTGTTTGGCTCAGTGAAGGCAAGACCGAACGCAGTAGTATCAAGGTACTTAAACGTGGTCCGGATGAATCGCTTCTGGAAATGACTATCAGACAGGGGCGAAATCGTCAGATTCGAAGAATGCTTCTGCGAGTCGGCTTAAAGGTTAAACGCTTGAAGCGTACAAAAATTGGCGTTATAACCCTGCATGGAATTGGAGTTGGTAATTTTAAACCATTAACTCCTAAACAGATATCTTATCTAAAGCGTGCAACCCAAACTGCGGCAGTAAAACCGAAACTAGCAAATAAGCCAGTTAGGAAGAGAACAAGAAAGTCTAATAAATAAGAAAGGCTATTGTATGGATTCTCATCATGTAAATTACAAGCAAGTAGATCCAACGGCTATGGTGAATTTAGTTATTGTTGGAGTGCTGGTGATTGTTGTAATCAGTTTAATATCAACCTGTTACTATACAGTCAACACCGATGAAAAGGGTGTGGTCTTGCTGTTTGGTAAATTTAACAGAATCACAGACCCAGGGCTTCGGTTTAAGTGGCCAATGGGTATTGAGACTGTCTATAAGGTTGGAGTTACAAATATTGAGACGGAGGAGTTTGGTTTTCGCACGCTGTCTGCCGGAGTCAAGACTCGCTATTCAACCGACAAATCTAGATACACTAAAGAGTCTCTAATGCTTTGCGGTGATCTTAGTATTGCTGATGTTGAGTGGATTGTTCAATATAGAGTCGCTGATCCAAAGGCTTTTCTGTTCCACGTTGGTGAGCAGCGAAAAGTGAAAATGATTAGAGATGTGGCTGAGTCGGTTATGCGTAAGGTTGTTGGAGACTCTTCTGTTGATGAGGTTCTTACAGAGAGGCGTAGTCAAATTAACTACGAAGCAGAACGCTTGATGCAAGAGCATATGGATGCGTATGAAACAGGAATTAGCATCGAAAAGATTAGACTACGCGATGTTAACCCTCCTGATAGTGTTAAGAGTGCGTTTAATGAAGTTAACTCCGCTCAACAGGATAAAGAGAGGATGGTTAACGAAGCGAGGAAAGAGTACAATCAGGTTATTCCAAAAGCTAAAGGACAAGCCTTACAGATGGTCGAACAGGCGCAGGCCTATGCTGTTGATAGGGTAAATACAGCTAAGGGTGATGCGAGTAGGTTTATTCAGGTTTGGCAGGAGTATAAAAATAGCAAGGATGTAACACGCAAACGTATGTATCTTGAGACTATGAATAGAGTGCTCCCTAAAATTAAGAAGAAATATATTGTAGATGAGCAGATTAAGGGATTGTTGCCATTGATGAATTTGGGGGAGAAATAAGATGAAAAATAAAGCACTAACAACTATTGTACTGATAGTAGCAATTGTCGTAATTGTTGGAAAATCTTTCTTCTACGTTGTGCCTGAGACGCAGCAGGTTGTTGTAACTCAGTTTGGCGAATTTAAGAGAATCGTAAAAGATGCAGGACTAAAGTTTAAGATTCCTTTCATCGAGACTATAAATCGTTTTGATAAAAGGGTTCTGATATGGGATGGTAATCCATCTCAAGTCCCTACCCGTGAAAAGAGGTATATTGAAGTTGATACCTATGCGCGTTGGCAGATTGAGGATCCGCTAAAGTTCTTTAAGACACTGCGTACGCAAAGCAGGGCTCTAAAGAAGCTTGACGACATTGTTGATGCATCAGTTAGGGATCAAATTAGTAATAACGACCTAATCGAAACGGTGCGTGATTCTAGCCGAGAGATGATTATGAAGATAGATGTCGAAGGCGAGAGGGGTGATGAGCTTGTAAAGGTTACTAAGGGTAGAAGTGTTATAGAGAAGAATATCTTTGAAGATTCCGAGAAATCTGTCAAGGATTATGGCATAAAGCTCATAGATGTTAGGATTAAAAGGCTTAATTACGTTGAGCAGGTGCGTAGAAAAGTGTACGGTAGGATGAGGGAAGAGCGTCTGCGCGTTGCAGAGAAGTACCTCTCTGAAGGTAAAGGTGAGATGATGAAGGTTCGTGGTGAGATTGAGAACGAGAAGAAGAGGATTCTCTCTGAAGCTTATCGCAAGAGTCAGGAGATCAAGGGGCAAGCAGATGCAGAGGCGACCAAGATCTACGCTCAAGCCTATTCAAAGGATCCTGAGTTTTATGCGTTCTCACGTAGTTTGGACAGCTACGAAAAGAGTTTGACTGCTTCTAGCACACTAATTTTATCTACTAGTTCGCAGTATCTTAAATATTTGACAGACGACAACACATCTAAAGACTAAATGTTCTCTTGTGCGATGGACTGTAGGTATTTTCTGTTTTTTTGGTTAAAAAAGGTATTTGTTCTTGCAATATACGCTTTAGTGAGTATATTTGTAAGGCTTTAAAGGTTGGCTTGAAAAAGTTATATGATTCGAAGGAATTCTTTCGGGAGTTATAGATATGTCAAGAGTTTGTTATTTTACAGGCAGAAGAACCACTGCTGGTCGTAGCATCGTTAGAAGTGGTAAGGCTAAAAAAGTAGGTGGTATCGGTCTAAATATTCGTGGAGTGAGTAAAAGAAAGTTTAAGCCGAATATCCAACGCGTTCGTGCGGTTGTAGATGGCGCTGTTGTTAGAATAAACGTCTCTGCTAGGGCAATCAAGAATGGTATGGTTGTCAAACCACCAAAACGCAACTGGAAACCAGCTCAGGATGCAGCTAACTAAGAATCTATTAGTTTGGTGAGAGTTGTGTTATCTTTAGAATTAAACAAGCGAGGCTGTTAAAGTCTCGCTTTTTTTATTGATTTCTAGGAATTCTTCCAATTTTGTGAGAAAAGCTATGACAAAGAAATTAGACTATGATGAGGTTAGAGAAGTTGCCTTGCTTGCTAGGCTTGAACTTTGCGATAATGAAGTTGAGGAGTTCGCAACTCAGCTTAGCTCGATACTTGAGTATATAGAAAAGCTTGATGAACTTGATACCGATGATGTAGAGCCATTGGCGCATTCACTTCCTATCAAGAATGTTTTTAGGGAAGACATTCCTCGTGAATGCCTCTCTAGAGACGAAGCCCTTAGCAATGCGCCTGATACTGATGGCGAATTCTTTATAGTTCCAAAAATTCTTGATGACAATTCTAACGCTTAAAAAGGAAATCTAAAACTTATGAGCGATAACATACTATCATTGAGTTGTAAGCAGCTTCGTGACAAGATTCTTGCGAGAGAAATCACTAGTGTTGAGGCTGTTGAGGCTGTTTTTAATAACATAGAAAAGGTTGAGCCTAAGGTTGGTGCCTATGTTTCTCTGGATAAAGATAGAGCTCTAGATGAGGCGGCCAAAATAGATAAACGTATTGCCAATGGAGAGAATCCGGGCTTACTTGCAGGAGTTCCTGTGGCTGTAAAGGATAATATGGCTACTGAGTTCGGTACAACTAGTTGTGCATCTAAGATATTAGCAGATTTCAAGGCTCCTTATACGGCAACAGCAGTTAGCAAGCTTATCGATGCAGGTGCGATTGTTATTGGCAAACTGAATATGGATGAGTTTGCGATGGGCTCTAGTACGGAGAATTCTGGTATTAAGCAAACTTACAATCCTTGGAATCTTGACTGCGTTCCCGGCGGTAGTAGTGGAGGCTCGGCAGCTGCGGTGGCAGCGCAGATGTGCTTTGCTTCTCTAGGTTCCGATACAGGAGGTTCAATCCGTCAGCCGGCGAGTTTTTGTGGTGTTGTTGGATTAAAGCCAACTTACGGAAGGGTTTCGAGATGGGGGCTTGTTGCTTACGGCTCTAGTCTTGACCAGATAGGTCCTCTATCCAAAGATGTAACCGACGCTGCTTTAATGCTAAATGTCATAGCTGGCGATGATGAGAGAGACTCGACATGTGTAGATGAATCTATCGCTCCAGCTAAAGATTATCTTGGTGAGCTTGATACACCTATTGACGGGTTAAAGATTGCAATTGTGCCGGAATTTATAGAATCAGCAAGCGATGAAGTTGCTGCGGCAATAAATAGTTCTATTGAGGTTTACAAGAGGCAAGGTGCTGAGATTGTAGAGATAAGTATGCCGCATTTTGAGTATGCGATAGCTACGTACTACATTGTCGCAACAGCAGAAGCCTCAAGCAACCTTGCTCGATTTGATGGTGTTCGCTATGGACATCGAAGTGATGATATTAAAGATTATATGGGTGTTTACTCAAAATCACGCGAGGAAGGTTTTGGCCAAGAGGTTAAACGTAGGATAATGCTGGGTACTTACGCCCTAAGTAGCGGCTACTACGATGCCTACTATCTAAAGGCCTTGAAAGTTAGAAATCTTATACGTCAAGATTTTACGCAAGCATTCGAAAAGGCGGATTGTATTATCATGCCAGTCTCCCCTACTACAGCATTTAAAGTTGGTGAGAAGACTCAAGACCCTCTTGAGATGTACATGGCAGATATTTACACAATCGCTGCAAACCTATCTGGTGTGCCTGCGGTGAGCGTTCCTTGTGGTTTTGATAAGGATGGTATGCCAATTGGGCTTCAAATTCTTGGTCCTTCGTTCCAAGAGGATAAACTTCTTAGAGTGGCAAGAATGTATGAAGTAAATTCGGGAATTGAATATAGAAAACCTGCAATTTTGGATTGATTTAATATGGCTAATATAAAGTATAAAACTCTGATCGGGTTAGAAATTCACGTTCAGCTCAAGACTAAAACTAAGATGTTTTGTAGTTGTCCTACCGGTTTTGGTGGTGAAGCTAATACACGCGTTTGCCCTGTATGTTTGGGGATGCCAGGTGTTTTGCCAGTGATGAATAAAAAGGCCTATGAATTTTCTGTACTAGCAGCCCTTGCGTTAAACTGTAATATTGCTCGTTTTACAAAATGGGATAGAAAGAGCTACTATTATCCTGATTTGCCAAAAAACTACCAAATAAGTCAGTACGATCTCCCTATGAGTGAGAATGGCTATATTGAGATTCCTACTGATGGTGGTGAGACTAAGAAGGTTAGGATATTGCGTGCGCATCTAGAAGAGGATGCCGGCAAGAACTCTCATGCAACTGGTAATTACTCGCAGGTTGATTTGAATAGGGCAGGAACTCCACTTCTTGAGATAGTAACAGAGCCAGACCTTAGAAATGGTCGTGAGGTGCGTTCTCTCGCACAGCAGCTGCAGAGGATAGTACGGTATCTAGGTGTTTCCGAAGCTGATATGCAGAAGGGGCATATGAGATTTGAACCAAACATCAACCTCGTAGGCGAGATTGATGGTAAAGAGTTTAAGACAGCTATTGCAGAAATTAAAAATCTCAATAGTTTCCGTGCACTTGAACGTAGCGTTGACTACGAAACAAATAGACAACTCGAAGAATATCTAGAGACTCGGAAGGGTATGGGGCAGGTTCCAAAAACTACTCGAGGTTGGGACGCAGACCGAGAGATTACTGTTCATCAGAGAAGTAAGGAAGCGGCAAATGACTATCGTTATTTTCCAGATCCAGATTTAGTTCCCGTGGTTCTTGATGATGCTTGGTTTGAGCAAATTAAGAGCAGAATGGTTGAACTTCCTTTAGCTAAAGAACGCAAGTTTATATCCAAGTATGGTCTTAGTGAGTACGATGCAGGAGTTCTCACGAGTGAACGCTCCATGGCTGAGTATTTTGAAGAGGCCATAGAAGCCGGTGGTGATGCCAAGCGAGTTTGCAATTTTATTACTCAAACAGGTTTGAAATTGGCAAATGAAGCGGGTAAGAGTTTTGTTGATCTTGGCATTGAAGCAAAGAAATTGGCTAAGCTATCTCAGATGGTCTCTGATGGTGATATCAATGCATCTGCTGCTACTAGTCTGATTTCTAAGATGGTTGAGAGCGACGAAGATCCTATGGTCTTGGCAGAGAAATTTAATCTAATACAAAAGAGTGATACGGCCGAGCTTGAGGCGATAGTTGAGCAAGTTTTTGCGGAAAATCCACAGGCTGTTGAGGATGCTAGAGCTGGTAGTAAGAAAGAAAAGAAAAGTAGAGGATTCCTGATGGGGCAGGTAATGCAAAAGACGAAAGGTCAGGCAAACCCTAAGGTTGTTAGTGGCATACTTGCTAAAAAACTTAGCTGATAGTACCTGAAACGAAAAGGCTGAGACGGTCAAATTCCGATAAAAAGGGTGTTTATGTTGGTTTTTTTGAAATATTTTCATTTGATTAGTTGATAATACCTTAATTTCGCAATATACTATAATTGCGTTATTGTATTGGGCGGCATTGCACTGTTTGGGGAGGGGCTCGTGTAATACCTGAGAAAATAAACGGGTAGTATATTGCAAGGGAGAAAAAACATGAACGATTTTGACCAAGGTGGACAAATATCTGAAAAGAGAGATTTCCAAAATTATTCTCGGCTCTCACTTATCAACGACAAACAGTGGAACTACTTGCAAAAGTTGTATCACATGACACCTAAAGAAAGACAAGTCGCTAGATATGTATGTCAGGGTGTTTCTAATGAAGATATTGCAGAGAAACTTTCGATGAGGCCTGGTACAGTTAAGACGCATTTGCGTAATATCTATCGCAGAGTAAGAGTTAGAAATAAGATAGGTTTACTATTACAGTTTATTGAAGATGCCGTAAAACATTCCCCTGTTATCGCCAAGCCTGAGCCTCCTATAAGAATACAGGAAATCAAAACAGACACTTCAAGAGAAAGCATCCACTATCAAACCGCTTCGTCGGGAGAAGATTTACAGTAAAACGATATACTTAAGAGTACTCGGTTTTTTAAATGTAGCTGGGTACTTTTTTTATGCGCATAAAAAAAGCCTGAAATAATTCAGGCTCTTTTTTTACATATCGAAAGAGTTATGCTTCGATTTTATCGATGATAACTTGAATGTACTTTTGTCTGTGACCAATTCTGCGTCTGCTGTTTTTGCGCCTACGGAATTGTGCTGGGTAAAGTTTTGGCCCCTTTACAACAGCATCTTCGCCAACGATGTTTAGTTTAGCTACAACTTTTGCCCCATCAAGATATGGCTTGCCAACCTTGATTTCGCTACCATTGTTAACGAATAGCACTTTGTTTATCTCTATAGACTTTGCATCATCAGCAATATCAACTAGATCAATCTCGATAACGTCACCTTGTGACACTTTATATTGTTTACCACCTTGTTCAACTATTGCGTACATGTGTTTCTCCTGTCTTACGTTCAATTAGACGTCGCATTCTACGGATTAATGGCCGATATGTAAAGTTTATTTTGAGAAAAAGAGCATTAAAATCAAATAAAGTGGCTGTTTTGCCATATCTAAAGCCAGAAACGCGGATAATCCGATATTGAAACTAAATATTACTCGTAAAATAAATAAATACAAGTAATATGTAGGTTTAGTATATTAGCCGGCAAGGTTTTTGGTTTTATAGCCTTGGCGTCTTTTACAGATTGCATCTATACGAGCTCCCATCGGAGAAAATAGTTAATGGAACTTGCAGTAGTACAAGAGAAGATAATTCCCCTAGACGAATTAAATCCTGCTTATCTTGATAGAGGTACTTTTTTTGGTGATGGGGTTTATGATGTAATGCGCAGTTATTCAGGTCATATTTTTGCCTTTGATGATCATATCGCTAGATTTGAGTATAGTTTGCGCGAAATAGGTATAACGGGAGTTGATATAGAAGCTATTCGAAGGAAAATAATCTATGCTTTTGATCAAGCGAATATCGATGATTGCATGATTTATTTTCATATTACTCGCGGTTCAGCCCTGCGCAGCCACGATTGGGATAGTAATATTGAGCATAATTTCTTCTTAACGATTACGAATTTGATTTCACCTGATCCTATTAAGAAAACTGGGGTGAGTGTATGTAGTCACCAAGATCTTCGATGGAAACGTTGCGACATTAAATCTCTGAATTTGTTACCCAATGTAATGGCAAAAAGAAAAGCACACGAAAAGAATTGTTTCGAAGCCATTCTTTTTGATAGTGATGGGAATATTACAGAAGGCTCTAGTTCCGCCTTCTTTGCGGTTATTGATGGTTGCGTAATTACACGACCTCTTGGCCCCGAGATTTTATCGAGCGTTACTAGGAAATATGTGAAGCTTATAGCTAGAGATTTAGGGGTAAATTTTATTGAGAGACCACTTACCCTTGATGAAGCTAGAAGTGCTGATGAGCTCTTTTTGGGAGTTACTACAAGAGATATCCTCGGTGTAGTCGAATTTGACTCTGCTGTGATAAGCAACGCAAAAGTTGGTCCTGTTACTAGATTATTTGAAGATGCTTACGCCAAGATTGTTAAGTCTAGAAGTAGTAGTTTGCCATCTCTTAGCTAGTTTCTGTTATGCCATTGTAATATTCACATTGCGTCTCGTGTTGGTAGTTTGATAAGTAATTATACCCTATTTAGTCGTGAGAGTTGTCAATTGCCTGGAAAAAGGCACTTTTATGATCTAAAATGCGCAGAGGGACGTTACGTTTGTTTTTAGGGGATATGTGCGATGCTTAAAATTACTAAATACTCAGTTGCCATTTGTCTTATTCTTTCAGTTTCTATCCATGCGGCTGATACTCCGGCGCCAACTCAAGGTGTCGGCGAACACTCAGCTATATGTTGCAGTGACGGAAAAAATGTTAGAGATACAGAGCTTGCCAAATGGATTTGCGATTCTATACCAAAGGATGAGTATGGAGTGTGCCAGGTTCACGATGTAAAGATAATGGTTAGTTCGTGCTTTGGTGGTGGTATGCTTGATGACATCCAAAGGATTTTTGGCCCGAGTGGTTGTTGTCCAGGAGTTCCTTGGGTAGCCGGAAGTGCTTCTCAAGCAAATGAAACTTCGAGAGGCTGGTCAGATGAGTATATCAAAAAGGATGGTAATAAATCAAAAGACCTCGGCGATAATTGGACCGATGCGATTGCGGGTAAAGCACAAAGCGGTACACGTAGCGAGTCTGGTGTGTTGAGAGATGGCCAAAGTAGTGGTAATGTTAAGCAGGACCTTGAGTCTGCACGAGCTAGAGACGATTCTGGTCCTAACTATGATAATTTAGAGCATCCTGTGGTAGCGTCTGGTAATGGTGGTGAAAATATCAAGTGGAATGAGGCTTGGGTTAAGCATAGAGCAATTGTTGCGGGAGGCGCTCAGACTAATCAGCGTCATCATAACGACGTAAAGAATATGAGAGAGGCCTTAGAAGGAATTTGGGGGGATGGTAGGATTTGGGAGTATTTCTTCGGAAAAGACTACGATATTGTAACCCTTGATGGTTTTACTAAAGATACTCTCAAGAATGCTGTTGAGAAGGCTTGCGAAGGGCTAGACTCTGATACACAGCTTGTTCTATTCATTGATGATCATGGCGCCATGGAATTTGATCTCCTTGAGTACATTGACTCGTTATCTCCGATATCCGATCCTTATGGACTACCAGAATCAGACCCTACAAGTCCTGTCTTTGTAAGTGCAGATGTTAGCAGTTTTCACTTTACACTCAATTCAGGTTGGCAAGAGGCATTCAATCAAGTTTCTATGCAACCTGGCGA
The DNA here is from genome assembly GCA_027078365.1 of Phycisphaerae bacterium. Taxonomy (GTDB): domain Bacteria; phylum Planctomycetota; class Phycisphaerae; order Sedimentisphaerales; family Sedimentisphaeraceae; genus S145-28. The sequence continues at coordinate 17,607 of JALWYQ010000010.1, read as the reverse complement.
TGAAGCAGAGCCGTTTATAGAAATATGTAGTGCGGATGCTATCGAACAGGCGGATTGGAATATTACTTTTAATGGTTATCCTGTAGAATTCCCAGAGCCGATATTGCCGCCAGAAAGAAAGATACCGCTTTTGATTCCTTGGCAAATTATCAATAGCGACCCTGTTGAGAATGAGCTTGTTATTGAACGAACGAGCCCTACAGCAACGATGGAACTTTATTGCCTAAATATTTCGACCGGACCTATCAATGGAATTTGGAAACCTCACGAACCGTTCTGTGGCGATGAGACTCATCCAATTTTACCTGCAGATTTCAATGCCGATTGCATGGTTGATCTAGACGACTTTGCTATTTTTGCTCAATCGTGGTTAGATGATACAATGGTTGAGTATTATTAGATTTATATTCTTATGTGTATTTTAAGGCTCTTGATATTTTTCATGAGCCTTTTTTTATGGCTATTTGCCAATCTAAAGAGTATTTAAGCTTGTAAATCTAGCCTGTCTTGCTATCCTAAATACAGGTATCTTAATCCCATGAAAAAAGGAATTTTCTGGTTAATCAAGTGATAAAAGAAACGAAAGACAAACAATATTCGCCACAAGTCTCTAGCCGCCGCTCGTTTGAGGGTAAGCAGTACTATTTCATCGGTATAGGCGGTATTGGCATGAGTGGATTGGCCAAGATACTGTTAAAGAACGGGGCGAAAGTTAGCGGTTCTGATATGGAGGGCGGTTTTGTTACTAATCGGCTCTCTAAGCTGGGTGCAGATATCAAGATAGGACATTTTCAAGAATGGATAGAGAGGCTTGGAGATGATATTGATACTGTCGTTATATCGGCAGCAATTAACGAAAGTAATCCTGAACTAGCCTATGCAAGATCTAAAGGGTTTAAAGTTCTAAAATACGCCCAAATGCTAGGCAATTTGATGGATGAGTACCGTGGAATCGCTATTGCTGGTACACATGGAAAGAGTACTACTACTGGCTGGTTAGCGTTTGTCTTAGATTCTTTGAAAACATTTCCAAACTATATAGTTGGCGCAGATATACCTCAACTTGAAGGTTCCAGTGGTGTTGGTGATAGTGATTATTTTCTGGCAGAAGCTTGTGAATACGATAGAAGTTTTCTGAATATACATCCACAGATAGCTGTCATATTAAATATAGAACAAGATCACTTAGACTATTACAAAGACGAGTCGGACATAATAGACGCATTTGTCTCGTTTGCTCATGGCACTAGAAACAGTGGTAGCGTTATTGTCAACAGTGACGATAAGAATTACCCTGAGTTCTTGGCAAGATATGCGTCGAAAGCATCCGGGGAGATACTTAGTCGTATCAATCTAGTAACGTTTGGTCTTGAAAAGCAGGCAGATTTTTCCGCAGATTGCATTCGTATGATTGATGGTCTCTATGAGTTTAATGTTTGCTTTAAGGGTTACACCGTCGGTAGAGTCAAGCTTTCAATGCCAGGAAAACATAATATTTACAATGCTTTAGCTGTTGTAGCAGCTGCGGCATCTTCAGGTGTTGATATGGCTGGTATCCTTTCTGTTATGGGGGATTATAACGGTGCAGACCGAAGGATGATGGTTAAAGCTCAAATGGCGGGAATAAAAATACTAGATGATTATGCGCATCATCCAACGGAGATAAAAGCTTCACTTGAGGCCATAACTCAAAGGTTCAATCCAAAGAGACTTGTGTGTATCTTTCAGCCTCACCAATATAGTCGAACAAGGTTTTTGCTTGATGATTTTGCAGAAAGCTTTAAGTTAGCAGATATTACGATTGTGCCTGATATTTATTTTGTTCGCGATACGCAAGAGTCTAGGCATGAAGTTAATTCAGAAATTTTAGTTGATAGGATTCGCCAAAGTGGTTCTGAAGCTGTTTTTATTGACAGCTTTTCAGGAATATGCGAGTATCTTAAAGAGAATATTGATAGTGGTGATGTGATTGTAACTATGGGTGCAGGCGATATTTGGAAGGTTTCAGATGAGTATATTCAGTGGCTTAGAAGAGATAGTTAGGCAAGATTGCCCTCTAAGTGGTTTGACATGGTATGGTGTTGGCGGCAATGCAGATTATTTGTTGACTCCGCGAAATCTTAACGAGCTCAAGGAAGTTACAAAGAGATGCAACGAGAACAGTATTCCTATCTACATCTTGGGGCAAGGCTCAAACGTACTTGTTAAAGATGAAGGGGTGCGCGGAGCTGTAATCAAGCTTGGTGGTAATGATTTCGCTAATGTGGAATTTGATGGCGAGGTCGTTACGGCTTGGGCTGGAGCAAGTCTGAGTAAACTCGTTCTAGATTGTGTGAGGAAAAAACTTAGCGGTCTTGAGGGTTTAACCGGCATACCTGGTACTATTGGCGGCGCAGTAAGGATGAATGCTGGTGGTAGCTTTGGTGATATTGGGGCTAGTGTAGAATCTGTTATCTTGATGGATAAAGATGGCAATGTTTTTGAGAAATCAAAGCCTGAATTGGAGTTTGATTATCGCTGGGTTAATATTACTGCCAAGTTTATACTTGCCGCAAAACTTAGGCTTGTTGAAAGTGATTCTGAGCAGATCTTACGTAATATCAAGGAAATTTGGATTTATAAGAAAAATTCTCAGCCGATGGATAAGCGTAACGCTGGGTGCATCTTTAAAAATCCTCGTGGGCTTTCTGCAGGAGCCTTGATAGATAGGGCTGGCTTGAAGGGAACTCAATGTGGTGGTGCTGAAGTAAGTGATAAGCATGCTAATTTTATCATTGCTAATAAGGGATGCACGGCTAGCGATGTGATTGAATTGATTTCAATTGTCAAAGCAAAGGTTCGTGAGAAGTTTGATGTTAGTTTAGAACTTGAGCTTGAGATATGGTAACACTGAGGCCTTGTAATGTCATACGATTTAGTTAGCATGCCTCGCAAAGTTGCCGTTTTAATGGGTGGTGTTGGCAGTGAGAGAGATGTTTCTCTGCAGAGTGGTAAAAATGTCGGACGAATCTTGAAATCTGAAGGCTTTGATGTTGTTTGCGCAGATGTTACCCCTGATAATTTAGAAATCCTAGACGATACATCGATAGAGATGTTCTTTCTTGCGTTGCATGGTCAATGGGGCGAGGACGGACAAATCCAACAAATTTTAGAAAGTAAATCACTACTTTTTACAGGTAGTGGCTCCAAAGCTTCTAGACTTGCATTCGATAAAATAAAGGCTAATGAGTTATTTCTAGAAAATGGCATCAGAGTTCCGAAATCACACGAAGTCTCTCAAGGCACAAACTTTGATGAGCTAGTGCAACAACTTAACAATGAAAAGGGCAAATTTGTTGTTAAGCCGCCACTTCAAGGTAGTAGCTTGGGTGTTGAGATAAGAGTTGGAAGTTTGGCTGCGGTTAGATCTGCAATTGACTGTATGGAGAAATATGGCTCTGCTATGATAGAGGACTTTCTTTCAGGCCCAGAATTTACAGTTGGTATTGTTGGTGATGAAGTTTTGCCGATAATAGAAATTCGTAGCAAGATGGGCTTTTATGACTATACGGCGAAATATTTAAGTGACGAGACAGAGTATCTTTTTGACACAATTAACGATGTAATATTAGCAAGGGAAATGCAAGAAATTGCTCTTAAATGTTTTGATGTAATTGGTGCAAAAGATCTGGCTAGAGTTGATTTCATGCTCGATGAGAATGGAGATTGTTATGTTCTGGAGATTAATACGATCCCAGGATTTACAAGCCATTCGCTTCTTCCAAAAGCTGCTCATCACAAAGGCCTTAGTGAAGGAGAGCTTTGTAGATGTATAATCAGATCTGCTTATCAAATTTAATAAGCTTAATTTAGAACCCTAGATTTCTCTTAAGAGATTGATGGTGTAATGGCAAAGAAAAAGAGAAAAGCTAAAAAAAAGAATCAGAAAACCAGCAATAGCATATTTTCCTTTGGGTCTAAAAAGCCCAGAAAGGCAAAAGTTCGTCGTTCATCGGATAGTTCTTCTGTTGTGTTTATTCACATGGTTTTTTCCTTAATGGCATTATTAGCTGTTATTGCTGGGATAGGATTCGGTTTTAAATATCTTGAATCATACGTTTTACGCGAAGTGTATAGTCGAGAACCACATGAGATATACATGACGCTTGTTGATAAACCTGAATGGGTTAATCATGCGTTAGAAGACAGAATTTTCAAAACTGTAGAGGCCGCTTACGGCAGAAAAAATCCTCCTCTTGACGATAAAACAGCTGGCAAGGTATACCAAATTCTTAAGGAAGTTGAGTGGTTTGACTCTGATAGCTTGCGAGTCTCAACAAAATATAACGGCATTGAAATAAGCAGTAAATACAGAAAACCGGTAGTGTATCTTGACTTTGGTAAAGGCAAGCAATTCTATGTTGATAAGAATTTGCATTTGTTACGGTATGTGTCGATGCCACAGCTACATATTGCAGAAGTTAAAGGTTTTAAGAAAGATAAACATAAAAAGCCGGTTGCTGGCAATATCTGGCGAGGTGATGATGTTGATGCTGCTATTGAACTTGTTGAAGTCTTTCAGGTAATGGACGCTAAAAGAGGCCACAAAAAGCCATTGTTATCCGAGATTGCATATATTGATGTTAGAGATTATGGTAGTCGCAATGTTGATAAATCTCAATTAACCTTAGTTGCAAAAGATGGGACTAGAATTAGGTGGGGTTCTCCTGTTGGTAAAGCAAGCGTATATCTTGAGGCGAGTGAATCTGAGAAACTTAAAAAGATCTATGGGTTCTATGAAAAGTATGGCACGATTCAAGGAAAGGTAAAATATATAGACCCTAGAATACCGGAAAAGAGTATTCCCCTTCCTTAAGACTAAGCTTGCAAAGCAAGAGAATTTAGTGAGCGTGCAAGCTCAGTGTATTCGTATGGGATGTCTCTATCTTTGCAGATTTTCTTGAATTTCAAGATTGCTTCTTCGCTAAGTTTAGACTGAAAATCCTCATCGGCTTTGCAGAAAAATATTCTACAACCGGCAAAGCGATGTGCGTGTACCGTACATTTATTATCAACTTGATATGGGCATATCCCTGTTGGCATCGTTTTTAGGTTGTTTGCGCCGATTCTCATTTTAAAATAGATCAGCTCTGGGCTCGTGATATAGAGCTTATGGCCGAATTTCTCAAAATCGCAACATTTCCCGCAACCGTCACACCTGTCATTTTCGGTTACATTCGCTTTTATCTGTCTATCGATCCAGTTGTATATTTTTTCTACTTCATCGATTATATGCTCTTTGATCTTCACCTTGAAATTACCACCACTTTTTCTGTGTTCTGCGTTGTTCAATTTCATCGTAGGTGTATAGACGCCCACTATTAATGCCAGGGCAGTTGCGAGCCGCAAAATTCCAGTCGTCAGGAGTTTCTAGGTTCATATCCCAGAATGGCCAGGTTCTACACTGATTTGGACGGACTTCATATATGCTACAACCGCGTGTGCCGTTCCTATCGCAGAGGAATATGCAATCTTTGCTTTTAGAGTCTTCAATTATTGTTTGCCTAGATCCTATAGTTTTGATGTATTTGTCTCTGAATTCATCTACATCCATCTCAAGCTTTTTAGCTATCATTTCGACTTCTTCATCTGTTGTCCAGATATAGCCTTCTTCAGGGCCACTACAGCAATTGCCACATTCAAAGCATTGGAAATGCAAGCCTGCAACATACCATGGATATTGTTTCTTACTCATAGACTAATTCTCTAAAAGGGGGCCCTGATTTGGGCCCCTAATTTTGTTTTTAATTTAGTTTTTCCATTTTAGAATGGCACCAGTATCAGCGCTTGTAGCCATTGATGCATATTTTGCAAGATAGCCTTTCTTGATATTTGGTTCTGGAGCAACCCAGTTTTTCTTGCGGATAGCAAGTTCTTCTTCTGATACTTTGAGTTCGATGCTATTATTTGGGATATCAATTTCGATGATATCACCTTCCTTGACCAATGCTATAGGTCCTCCTACGGCGGCTTCAGGACTGATGTGTCCAATACATGCACCGTGAGTTCCGCCGCTAAAGCGTCCATCAGTAAGGAGAGCAACACTCTCACCAAGACCAGCGCCCATTATATAGCTTGTCGGACTAAGCATCTCTTGCATTCCAGGGCCACCCTTAGGTCCTTCGTAGCGAATAACAACGACGTCTCCCGATTTAACCTTGCCTGCAAGGATACCTTCGCATGCATCTTCTTGACTTTCAAATATGACGGCTGGTCCACTGTGCTTAAGCATGCTTGGAGCAACTCCAGCGCTTTTGACTACACTTCCATTTGGTGCAAGATTACCTGTTAGTATTGAGAGACCTCCAGTTTTAGAATATGCATTATCAATAGAGCGAATCACTTCATTGTCTTTGATTTCGCAACCTTGAATATTTTCACCAAGGGTTTTTCCTGTAACTGTCTTGGCCTGGGTGTCTAGAAGTTCCGTTTTGCTAATTTCATTTAGTATTGCACTGATTCCACCAGCGGCATCTACGTCTTCCATATGCCAGTGACTAGAAGGTGAAACTTTGCATATATTTGGGCATTTATGGCTTATTTCATTAATGTTTTCCAAGTTGTATTCAATTCCTGCTTCATTGGCAATGGCTAGTGTATGCAAAACGGTATTAGTTGATCCTCCCATGGCCATGTCTAAGATAAAAGCATTATCCACGCTGGATTTTTTGAAAATATCTAGTGGTTTGAGATCTTCTTGAACCATTTCAACGATTCTTTTTCCAGCTTGCTCAAAAAGTTCTTTTCTTCTAGGGTCAGTGGCTAGAATTGTTCCGTTTCCTGGTAATGCCATTCCAATGGCTTCGCAAAGACAGTTCATAGAATTTGCAGTGAACATTCCAGAACAGCTTCCTTCACTAGGACAACCCGTACATTCAAGTTCTTCAAGTTTTTCTTCGTTGATTTTTCCCGCTTTTAAGGCGGCGACGCCTTCAAATATACTAATGAGATCGACCACATTGCCATCGTTGTCTTTTCCAGCTTTCATTGGTCCGCCAGATACAAATATTGTTGGGATATTGAGTCTCATTGCAGCCATCAACATTCCAGGTACAACTTTGTCGCAGTTTGGGATACAGACCATAGCGTCAAAACAATGAGCTTGCCCCATAGTTTCTACAGCATCTGCAATGATCTCGCGAGAAGCTAATGAGTACTTCATTCCGGTGTGTCCCATCGCAATGCCATCACATACAGCAATAGTATTAAATTCGAATGGAACGCCGCCAGCATCACGAACAGCCTGCTTGACTATCTTAGAGACTTTATCGAGGTGGACGTGTCCAGGCACAATCTCACAAAAACTATTAGCTATTGCGATGAAAGGTTTATTCATACTGTCTTTTCTGATACCGCAAGCGTTGAGTAGGCCTCTGTGAGGAGCTCTTTGGTAGCCAGATTTTATCATATCACTTTTCATAATATTTTGCTCCAAAAGGGGATTAATGTTTTGTTTTATTGTACAAACGACTCATTATACATCAAATTAAAATCATTACAATTTAGAAATATCTGACTAATGCCCATGAAAGATTGCTCTATTGGTTCACAAATGCTATGATTTGCTTTGTGCTTCTAGTATTAATATCCGCCTGTACAATACATAAATCTCAGAAGGAGATCAGATGAACGCAATATCGCCAATCTTACTATCTGCAATTACTTGCGATAGAGTTATCTTTGATCGCATAACGGGAATGCCGAGCATAATTAATATAATTCAAGTTGTTAATGCTTCGAAATTTCCCATTAGAAACAGTCAGCTCGTTTTCTTTTCTGAATTAACCAATGGCCATGGCGAGACTGATATACAGATTAATTTAATAAATGTGGAGGAGGAAGATAGGGTGCTCTTTTCGCAAAGCAAAAAAGTGGTTTTTAAAGATGTACGCCACGTATTGACTTTGGCTTTAAATATGCATGGTATTGTATTTCCAGAACCAGGAGAATATCGTTTTCAACTTTTTACAAATGGGAAATTATTAGGTGAAAGACGTATTGTTTGCAGAAGAGTCGAATTGCAGACTGGTAATTAATAGAACAAACTTTTTTGAGTATTTAGAACAGCCTTTCTGTTGCTTTCGTAATAACAAGGGGATTTCGATACTTAAAGAAGTTTAAAGTCATTGTGAATCACGGTAGTGAAGTAATGTAATTGGTGTTGGCCTCGGATTGACGGTGTATGAGGGGCAGAGTGGATTCTGCCCCATGCGATTTGGTTTGCTAATTAGTATGCTAATTGTGCTGTCTAGTTCTTGCTTGTGACGTAGATCGCTTGCTCAGCAAGAAGATTTGGCAAAAGGTTGATAGTACTAGCTCCGGTTCGTTGTAATGGTATCTTTTCTTCAATTGTTACACCTAATTCATCACAAAACTCATCGAAATCATCTATCGATAGAAAATGTATGTTTGGTGAATCATACCATTTAAACGGCATTTGTTTCGTTCTTGGCGCTTTCCCTTTTAAGAATAGCTGTAGTCTGCAACGCCAATAAGCAAAGTTAGGGAAACTAACAATTACTTTTTTGCCAACGCGTAACAATTCTTTAAATACCTTTTCAGGATTTTTGAGAGTTTGCATTGTTTGCGAGAGAATTACATAATCAAAACTGTTGTCTGCGTAATGCTCTAGACCCCGTTCAATATCTCTCTGAATTACAGATAGACCACGTGAAATACAACGAGTAACTTGACCTTGGTCTAATTCAATTCCTTCGCCTCTTATGGATTTATCTCTCATTAACTTCAATAATAGCTCCCCATTACCACAGCCTACATCAAGAATACGGCTTTTCGGTTCTATTAGTGAGCTAATAAGATCATAGTCTATACGAACTTTTTTGTCGCTGAGAGGCATTTCCTCTTTCGCAATGTTATTTATATTGGAATCTCTGTTGTGCAGAGATTCCAAGAAACCTTTCATCGTTGCGCCTAGTTTGTCAGGTTCTAACAGAAAGGCGTCGTGTCCATATGGAGACTCAATGTTGCAATAACTTACGTCTTTGCCATCAGCAACAAGCGCATCTACTAATTCTTCACTTTGTTCTGGTGGAAATAGCCAATCGCTAGAGAAACTTACAACCAAAAACCTTGCCTTTGTTTTTTCGAATGCTGCTTTTAGAGAACCATAATCTTTGCACAGGTCAAAATAATCCATTGCCTTTGTTATGTATAGGTAGCAATTCGCATCAAATCGTTCAACAAAGGATTGCCCTTGATGATCAAGATAGGTCTCTATACTGAACTCTGGATCAAAATTGTAGCTATAGTTGTCTTTGTTTCTTAGTGATCTACCAAATTTTTCGCGCATTCCTTTTTCGGACAGATAGGTTATATGCCCAATCATCCTTGCAATACTGAGCCCTCTATCAGGTTCTTGACCTTGACGATAATTGCCATTGTTGAATTTCTGATCTACTAATATTGCGTTTCGCCCAACAGCATCAAATGCTATTGCTTGTACACTAAGTCTAGTTGTTGTAGCAATTGCAATTGCAGCGTCCATAAAGTCGGGGTAATCTATTGTCCATTGAAGGGCGTGCATACCTCCCATGGATCCGCCGATTACAGCGAGCAGATGTTTAATGCCAAGCTTGTCTAGCAATAGTTTTTGTACCCTGACCATATCTGATATTGTGTAAACAGGGAAATCAAGTCCATACGGTTTCTGGGTCTCTGGATTAATAGCGCAAGGTCCTGTTGTCCCAGAACATCCACCTAAAAAGTTTGAACATACGACAAAGAACTTGTCAGTGTCTATGGCTTTGCCTGGCCCAACGAAGTCTTCCCACCATCCAGGCTTCTTGTCTTCATTGCTGTGGAATCCTGCAACGTGAGCATTTCCCGTCAGCGCGTGGCATATGTATATGGCATTAGATCCATCTTTATTTAGCCTGCCGTAAGTCTCATAGGCCACATCAATAGGGGCTAATGTTTTGCCGCATTGAAGTTTAAACGTTTCGTTTGGGCCAATAACTCTTATAGATTTTGTTTTTACTATACCTACAGTTTTTTCATTTGTTGTACTCATGTGTTAAATAATAGTAAAATCATTAATAAAGTAAAGCAAAAGGTTGCCCTTATGAAATTTGTGTAGTACACAATTTTAAAGGCTGATAGTTGGATAGTTGTTTGTGGTATTGCAATTTGCCATATATTGGAATGCCAGAAAACATTGTCTATCATTTGCACTGAGGAAACTATAGGAACTATATTTAGATGGATAAGCACTCCGTAGATGTTAATTTTATTTTTACATAATATTCTCTTGCGAGTTTGCATGAAAAGCTAGATATGAGAGTTTTTATCAGACTAAGATAAATTTATGCTGTAATATCATATTTTTTTTGTTTCCGCAGAAATATTTATTATGTTTTTGGTACGTGATAACAAAAACGAAAGTGTTGTCATTATCCTAATTGAAGAAGATTCTGATGCTAGGACCTCATGAAAATTAAAAGGAGATTCGTGTGGGGTATAGTGTTGTGACGATTATGTCATTCTGTTTTGCACGAGTGTGCAATAGTTTTAGTGTGAATTAGGAAATTAATGAAGGTCGCTTAAATGAGCGACGAGTACAACACAAAGGATATTAATATGAAAGCTAAAAAAGGTTTTACACTTGTTGAAATTTTGATCGTTGTTGTAATTTTGGGTATTTTGGCCGCGATAGTTATTCCTCAGTTTAGTTCTGCTTCTACAGAAGCTAGAGTTTCTAGTGTGCAAAGTAACCTCCAAGCAGTTCGTTCGCAAATTCAACTTTATAAGATACAACATAACGATCAATACCCTGGAGAAGGTGGAGCATCTTTTGTTGAAGCGTTAACAAAGAAAACTAATATTTCTGGTGATCTTGATCCAAATGGCGCCTATGGCCCTTATCTCCAGAAATTCCCTAAGAATCCTTTCAATTCTCTTAGAACAGTGGCTACAGGGGCCGGTACAGATGATCTAGGTGGCGGAGATGCTGGTTGGTATTTTGACACAACTGAAGAGCAATTCTATGCGGATATTATTGATGGTGTTGCGGATGCTGACCTCGTGAAATATTAATAGAGTATGTTATATTTCAGGGCCAGAGATTGATTTCTCTGGCCTTTTTTTATGTCATAGGGAGCACGATATCGACAGAATTTTATTTATATGAGGATGGATTAATGTGTCTTTTCTAGTGTTTGTATTAGCTAATGTAGCGTTTCAGGGAAGAGCATGGCGGAAGCAAATTCCATTTGAAAATCATTGTTTAGAGAAAGTTCCAAATGTTTGGTTTTCTTAGCAATATTGTTTGCTTGTTTTTTAGAATCTGCATTTAACATCGCTAATTTGGCTCCGGCTAAAGATGCATTTCCTATGTAGTGAATAATGTTATTATTTTTAGTGTAAGGTAATAGTCCAATTTGCTGGGCGTTGCTACGCCTTATAAAGTTTCCAAATCCACCAGCCATTAATATTTTGTCTATATCATTAGTGGTTATATTAACTTTTTTAAGCAAGATCGCTATCCCTGCACGAATCGCTCCGACTGCGAGTTGTAGTTCTCTTACATCCTTTTGGGTTAAAGAAATATTATTACCCTTGACTTTTTCAACCAATATAAATTCTTTTTGTCCTTTTTCGTTAGTTAATAGTCGATTTCTGAGATTCTGAGGTATTTTGTCGAGATTTTCTTCTGATGAAAAACTACCTGATGAATCGATAATTCCTATGTTAATTAGATTGGCTACAATATCTATTAATGCTGAACCACAGATCCCAACAGGTTCAACATCACCAATCACACTGAATTCAATATCATTACCTTCGAAGGAAACCTTTTCAATAGCGCCAATAGTTGCTCTCATTCCGCAGGATATTCGAGCCCCTTCAAGCGCCGGTCCTGCGGCTGTTGATGCCGCTAGAAGCTCGCCATTATGCGCCAGAACTATCTCTCCGTTGGTTCCAATATCTATTAAAAGGGTAGTTTCCTTGGTATTATACATCTTGCTGGTGAGTATACAGGCAGTAGTGTCACCGCCAACGAATCCTCCTATAATAGGGAATATGTAGATTCGACCCTGCGGATTTATCGGAAGCGATATATCGTCCACATTAAGTGTGAGATTCTCCGTGAACGTAGAAGTGAATGGTAATTGGCCAAGCGATGTAGGATCTATCCCACTAAATATATGTTCCATTGTGGTATTGCCAGCAATATCAACTTCATATATGTTGTCTTTGCTTATGCCGGTATTATTGCATAGGATAGCGATAATGTCGCTAATACAGTTTACTATGGAATTATGCAAAGTTTTTAGAGCATCTTTACCATTAGAACAATATTCTATTCTACTTAGGACATCATCCCCATAAGTAACTTGGGGGTTAACCTTAGCACAGACATCAAGTTCTTTGCCATTAGATAGATCTAATAGTGTCCCGGCTACTGTAGTAGTACCTATATCAAATGCAACTCCATAGCATTTATTAGAGGTGTCTCCTGGTTCAAGATCTATTAATGTCTCATCAGATATTACGGCAGTACATTCGTAGTTGTTGCTGCGTAATCTACTAGGGATATTTCTAAGTAGTTTCAGGCTCGTCTTGTATTTGCCAATTTCATCATACAATCGATCAAGATCGCTACGGTTATCTTCTAGGGAGGGAGGAGTTAGCTTTACGAATTTTTTACATACAGAGGGTAACATTACTTGATCTTTATTCATGATTGAGTGAATTAGGATCTTCTGCTCTGATGTGGTATTAGACGTTGCAGGTATTTCTATAATAGCGTCGCTATTTAATATATACTGACAGGCAAGTCTCCAGCCCTTTTTGAGTTCCTCTTTGCTTATAGTGTTAATTTCTAGAGTGCTTGGTGGTGTAGGATCTGGAGAAACTTTTATTCTGCATTTTCCGCATGTTCCAGCGCCTCCACAGGGAGCGTTTATGTCTAATCCAATCTGTGAGATGGCTTCGATTGCCTTTGTGCCTTTGGGAACATAAGAAACTATACCGTATGGTTGAAATATGATCTTGTGATGTCTTTGGGACATTGTATTTATTCTACTCCATTATCTGAGATAAACGAATTAGGCTCAATTGTTGCAATCGTCTGTGACGGAATTGCATTCTAGCCAATTCATGGCTAATAAGGATATATCAGATAGGTCAACAATGCAATCACCATTGATGTCTCCAATGATTTTTTCTGCGCAAACAGGGCTAGTTTGGCTTATGTATGCATGGTTAATTACTATGTCTGTCACAGGTCGGTCGTATTCATCAGTTTCTAATGCTGCTATCGCATCAACAATATCCATTCCGGCGATAACTCTGCCGAAGACACAGTATCCGTATTTGCTGTATGCTTGATTGTTGCTGTCGTATACAGGACTGAAAAAATCTAGATTGTAGTTATCTATTAGATTTATGAAAAATTCAGATGTAGCCGAGTCTGGCGATGATGTTCTGGCCATAGAGATTGTGCCACGTTCATTCTTCAGGCCGTTGAAGCTCTCGTTAGCTATAGGAGATCGAGTTGTTCTCCTATTGAGGTATCTGTCATAGCCACCACCCTGAATTACAAAGTTCTTGATTACCCTATGGAAAATTAGTCCATCATAGAATCCATCTTGGACATATCTTACGAAATTTTCTGTGGTTATGGGTGCTTCGTCTTTATACAATTCTACAACTATAGAGCCAAAATCTACGAGTGTATTGGGGTCTTCTCCCGCTGCCTTGAGTAAGATAGTTACTTGTGGATTTTTAGCTGTAGATATGCTAATTAGTACTAGTAGTAACACTATGATTATTTGTTTCTTCATTGCCAATTCCTTTATTTAATTTTAATTTCGAACATATTAATCTGTTCGGTCTTGATTACGAGATGAATCTGCCTCGTTTTGCGATATGGCGATTTTACTTGTAAAACACACTGTATGGGGTAAAATGCCGCTTTATCTACAGTTATTTCGGGATTTTAGTATTGACTGCATTAGTTGCGATATTGTTGATTCTCATCTGGTTTGTGGTCTTGGGCGTTAGCTTATCACGTAAGATTACAAATAATAGACAATTGTTGTCAAGTCTGGATAAGGATAACGTTAGAGAAACTGTTTTAAGCATAAATCGCGATGAGTCTATTCTTGTGGTAACTAAACTGGGTGAAGTAAGGCTAACATATTTGGGTAGTGGAAGTGATGATTGTATTAAGATAGGAGTTGTCTCGCCTAGACAGATTGAGATTTATAGTAAGGAAAGAACGAGACGGCAGAGATATCTTGATGATAAACTCTACCAGAAAGAACTAGCTTTCTGGCGAGAGGAATTGCGTCGAAATGATAGGAAACGTAGGGCTCACGAAAATCTTATGTGTGGCAAGGTTGATAAGATGCTTCTTGAGTATAAGGATCACAGAAGCATTTCTAAGGAGTGTGGTGTTAGTAATAAGTTTGTTGCTAAACGACAATTAATGCTTGAAAAGAATGGAAGTTTTGAGACGCCTTTATTTGATATGTAGGCTATCTTATAATTAAAAATTACAATTAATTGAATTGTTAGGATTCTATATGTATGAGAAGAGTCTTCAAGAGAGATATAAATCAACAAATATTTTCACATTGAGATGTGAGATTGTAGATAAGCCGGGTAAGTTATCGTCTCTAATTGCAGTCATAGCAGAGGTTAATGCCCAATTAGATAAAATAGAGTCTGTAGGAGTCGACTCTATCAATAAATTTAGAGATATTACAATTTACTGTCAGAAGTCTGATGATATAGAGATTATAATTCCAAAGATTAATGCTATAGAGGGACTAAGAGTTATAGATGTCGTTGATGAAGTCTTGGAGTCTCACCGACGTGGAACAATAGAGACAAAAAGCAGGATGGCTATTAAGAGTCTTACTGATTTACGTAAAGTTTATACCCCTGGTGTCGCTTCAGTATGTAAAAAAATAGTTGATGATCCTAGTGTTGCTTGGGATCTGACTGGAATTTGTGATCGAGTTGCGATTGTTTCAGATGGCACAGCAGTTCTTGGCTTAGGTGATGTTGGTGCGAGTGCAGCATTACCTGTAATGGAGGGAAAGGCTGCTATTTTTGCAGAGTTTGTAGGAATTAGTGGTGTCCCTATCGTCTTAGATACAAAGGTTCCAGACGAGATTGTCAATCATATTTCTTTAATGGCACATACTTTTGGTGCTATACAGCTTGAAGATATTGCAGCGCCAGCATGTTTCGAAATTGAAGAAAAGCTTCGAGAAAAACTTAACATTCCAGTGTTTCATGACGACCAGCATGCAACTGCAACGGTGGTTCTTGCTGCCTTAATAAATGCCCTAAGGCAAGTTAATAAAGAAGCATCAGAATCTAGGGCTATAATCATTGGTGCTGGTGCAGCAGGGTATGCAATTACTAAAATCCTTCTGGAGTTTGGACTCAAAGATATCGTTGTTTACGATGCAGATGGGGCTATCTATAAAGGTCGAAAAGATATGAATCCATATCTTGAAAAACTAGCATATGTGACAAATAAAGATGGTATTACTGGTTCGCTTGAAGAAGGATTTAAGGAGAGAGATATTTTTATCGGTGTTGCTAGAGCTAATCTTGTTAGTAAAGAAATGATTAGAAGTATGGCTGAAGATGCTATTGTCTTTCCATTGAGTAATCCAGTGGGTGAAATATCAGTTGAAGATGCATCGGCTGCTGGAGCTAAAGTTACTGCTGATGGTAGGACAATTAATAATGCTTTGGCTTTTCCTGGAATATTTAGAGGAGCTCTTGATGCACGTGCAAAAGAAATAACTGCTAAGATGCAACTTGCAGCTTCAAATACACTTGCAGAGTTGGCTACAGATGGAAACCTTTTGCCTGATATGCTTGATGCCAAAGTTCATCTTAGTGTCTCTAAAGCTGTTCAGGCTGCCGCCACAGAAGGTTGATCTTTCTATAAGACTTACAAACCAAAACAGAACTGGTGTATATAAACAATATGATGTACAACACGCAAGATACTATAATTGCTATAAGTAGTGGTTCAATGCCGGGAGTACGACACTTATTGCGCATCAGTGGTCCAGAAGCGGTAAATATAACAAGCTCCCTTATTAACATAGATCTAGAAGAGAACCGCCGTTGCGTCATTAAGTGTAAAGTCAATGTACACGGCATGCAAATTAATGCAGTAGTGTATGTGTTTCCGTTTTTAAATTCGTACACTGGAGATTTACTTGTTGAGTTAAGTCTTTTTTGTTCGTTAGGTACTGCGCAGTTAATATTGGAAACTTTAGTCTCAGAAAAAGTTAGACTAGCCTCCCCAGGGGAATTTACGGCAAGAGCATACCTTAATGGCAAGATAGACCTTTCTGGTGCTGAAGCGGTTGCAGAGATTGTCTCTAGTAGTAATAGATTTCAATTAGAAGCTGCGCAGAAACTTCTAGAAGGTAAGCTATCTGGAATTATAATCCAGATAGGAGAAGATCTCATTAATCTAATGAGTTTGCTAGAGGCAGAGTTAGACTTTTGTGAAGAAGAAACTCTATTTATAACTGCTGAGCAGGCTAGCTTAAGAATTGATACGATATTGACAGCCTTAGAGTCTCTCATTGATGGTAGTATAAGATATGAAGCGATGATTGCGTTGCCTAGTGTTGGTCTCGTAGGCGCTCCAAATTCAGGTAAGAGTTCGCTGTTAAATGCAATCAGTGGTGCTAATCGAAGTATAGTTTCATCGCAAGTAGCTACAACAAGAGATATTCTCACAGCTAAGGTGAGTTTGGCTAACGGTGATTGTGTTATGTTTGATTGTGCCGGAATTAACATTGAGAACAAAGTAGATATTTTAGATGAGCTTGCCCAACAGGCGGCTATTGAGGCGATTAACTCGGCTACTATTGCAGTTTTTTGTGTGCCAATCGATAGTTCTAATTTTCGAGAAGATACTCGGATTCTTTCTCTATTACGGGCAGAGAATATTCTATATGTTGCAACTAAATGCGACAAACTCACTTCGTCTGAGCTCTCTGAGAAAATATCGTTGTTAAGCAATATGTTGTCAGGTTCTATTCTGGTTACTAGTTCCAAAGATGGACGTGGATTGGATGTTTTACGTGATGCCATCAACGAAGCACTTGTTTCTAGAGAATTAGAGCTTGGTGGAACAGAGAGATTGGCGGTTAATCAGAGGCATAGATCTGCGGCTATACACGCCGTAGAATGTGTAAAAAATGCAAAGATAGAAATATTAAATGGTAACAATGAGCTTGCTTCCATATACCTTCGAGATGCCTATGAAACGCTTGTCAATTTGGATCAAGAGAAGAGTGTAGATGAACAGATGCTTGATCGAATATTCTCTAACTTTTGTATAGGCAAATAATGTTTCTTTGTGCATGTTTGTTGTCTTAATGTCGAGTAGAACTTACATGTTTTTTTATAACTATAGATAATAGGGCTTCTGTTTTGATTAGATACAAATTAAAGAAAAAACAAAGAGTTGTCTCTAATCGCAGATTTAAAGAGATATTAAATTATAGGATGCGTTTTACGAACGATTTACTTACGATTTTTATATCTCCTAATAAT
>JALWYQ010000009.1 GCA_027078365.1 Phycisphaerae bacterium | reverse complement strand
AAGAAATGGAATGGCTTATTCAGGACAGAAACACATTTGTGTTGAAACGAAAAAAGAAAGCTAAGTCATTTGTGAAGAGTTGATTACGCGTCTTAAGTTGACGCGTATGCCCATGGGGGCGATCCCTTTGTAACCCGAAGGGAATAAAACCACCCCCCAGCATTTAGCCCCATCGGGACGATCTCTTTGTAACCCGAAGGGAATAAAACCGTCCCAGCATTTAGCCCCGTGGGGGCGGTCTCTTTGTATAGCTAGTAAAACCGAGACGCCTGCAACCGGCCGGAGGCTGAACGCAGGAGCCCCAGTTTTACTATTTGACCTTATCTTCATTGGGCTATATAATCCTCAGGTTATAATAAGAACATTTTAGGAATCTTTTAATCATGCAAAGTAAGACTCTTGGTGAACTTGCTGAGTTTGTTGACGGCAAGGTAATTGGAGATGAGCGTCTCACAATAACCAACATTGCACCACTAACGGATGCAAAGGCTGGAGACATTAGCTTTTTATCAAACAAAAAATACACAAAACACCTAACAACAACAGGAGCCTCTGCAGTAATTACCAACAAAGAAACACCTTCGTCTGCGCAGGCACTTCTGCTCGTCGATGACCCCTACTATGCATTCTGCCAGATAGCAGAGTTTATGTTTGGCCATCGCAAGCACCCCGATTGCGGAATAAGTGAAAGGGCAAGTATAAGCAGAACAGCTAAAATTGGCAAAGGTAGCAACATCCAAGATTTTGTAACAATCTCTGACAATGTAGAAATTGGCTCTGATTGCAATATATATCCTGGTGTTTTTGTAGGGCCAAATACAAAAATTGGAGACAACTGTATCCTATATCCAAACGCCGTCGTTTTTGATGACTGCATAATTGGTAATGGTGTCATTATTCAGGCAAACGCGACGATTGGCCAAGATGGCTTTGGTTTTGCAACTCACAATGGAGAGCATCATAAAATCCCTCACATAAGTAAAGTAATCCTTGAGGACAATGTAGAAATCGGAGCCAACAGCGCAATCGAACGAGGTTCCTTGATGGATACAGTCATTGGTGCTGGAGCTAAAATTGGCGACTCTGTAGTAATCGGCCATGGAGCAAAGATTGGAGCAGGTTGCTTGCTAGTACCACAGGTTGGAATCGCAGGGACTGCCGAACTTGGTCAATACTGTGTAATCGGTGGTCAATCTGCGGTAACTGGCCACTTAAAAGTCGGAAATATGGTAATGCTAGCTGCGGGTTCTGCCATCATCAACGATGTTGAAGACGGAAAAATCTTGGCTGGTTCTCCCGCAATGGAAGCCTCCCAAGCGAAAAGAGCGTATCGTATATTTGCAAAACTCCCAGAAATGCGTCAGACAATAAATGAACTCAAAAAACGTCTTGATGAGTTAGAGAGTAAACAGTAACCATCTCATGGAAGGCTCATTGAGAGTGAAAGATTCATCAGATCAAGTTGTTGGTCTTATTGCTGGTCAAGGCAGACTGCCCTTCATTGTGGCTCAGGGCGCAAAAAAGTGCGGACTCCGCGTCGTCTGCGCAGCTTTGAGCGGTAATGCCGAACCAGAACTTGAGAAACTTGTAGACGAATTTCATGAAGTTCCAATAGCGAGAATTGGCGCTTGGATTTCAAAGCTAAAAAAATATAATGTCTGTAACACCGTAATGGTTGGAAGGGTTTCAAAGAAACGCCTACAAGAAGGTTCTATCTTTAGGCTCATCCTAGCATATTTTCCGGATTGGCGAGTCCTCAGAACATACTTTATTAGGCTACGTGGCAAAGACAAACGAAACGACACCCTTCTGTACGCATTAGCGGATGAACTCTCTAGTGGAGGAATCAATTTGATAGACTCAACAAAATACTGCAAAGAACACCTAGCAACTAAAGGAGTTATGACAAAAACAAAACCAAGCTCTACCGTTTTGAGCGATATAGAGTTTGGTTGGAAACTAGTCAAAAAAATCGGAGAACTCGACATAGGTCAAGCAATAGCAGTTAACGATGGCGACGTTATAGCCGTTGAAGCCATTGAGGGAACTGCAAAGATGATCAAACGCGCCGGCGAACTCTGCAAAAAAGGCGGCTGGACACTAATAAAAACGGCAAAACCAGATCAAGATATGCGTTTTGATGTCCCTTGTGTTGGCATTGACACAATCAAAGGGCTAAAAGACGCTAACGCCAAATGTCTCGTCGTAGAAGCAGGCAAAACTATAATCATAGACAAGCCAGAAACAATTGCACTTGCTGACAAACTTAAAATAGCGATAGTTGGCCACTAATTAATCAAAACTGCATGCTGAGTGATTGCTGTTTTTGGCTCCCTATTAATCCCATATCACAATAGAATGCCTTTGACCAAACAGTGGTTCTCTGGTAAAATTCCCGCGATATGAGGAAAACCTCTAATAGTTGCTTTGCGGTGGCAAGTAGAATTTTTTTGCTCAATAACAAAAAACCTCGCTTGAGAGCCAGAATGAGTTACTAGATGCTCTCTACGGTTATGATAATGGATAATTATGAATAAAAAAGATGATTTAGCAGCATTTAAGCGTATATGGAAGTACGTTTGGGTTCAGTGGCGACGAGTAGTTGCAGTATTTATACTCTCTATACTCATCGCAACGATGTTTACAACCACCTTCATGACAATATTGCCAACCCTAAAGGTTATGATGGGTAATGAGGGTTTGCATGGATGGATAGACCGTAAGATTTCCAGCCATAGATACGACATGAAATTCTACGTTCCAGATATTACAGATTACCAGAACGACGACTCAGAAGGTGGAATTAACCACTATCTGCTAATCACAAAGGTCAATAAAGATGGCTGGGCAGATAATGCTGGACTAAAAAGCCAAGATAGAATCATTGGCGTTGGCGACAAACTCTGTAAAGACACGCCAGATATTGCATCAACCAAACTTCTTGAAGAATTGGCTACTACAAAGAACATTGACAGTCTCACAATTCAATTTTTACGCACCAATTCGCTTGGAGAAACAGAGAAGAAGGAAATTAAATTAGAGCCGCCTAAATACCACAGCTATTACGATGCGATTCAGTGGCCCGCTAGCTTTCTGCCTCGCAACGAAACCAAATCCATCAAGTACAAGGCTATCATCATAATAGCTATTGTAATGCTAGTGCTAACACTATTTCGTTGCATTGCTAGGTTCTATCAAACATACTTGGCAGACAAGATTATGAATATTGCCGTAGGACAGCTCAGAGACGATTTATTCGAGCATATCGTAAATATGCCTGTTGGCTTTTTTTCCAGTAAGGGAACTTCAGATACGACGAGTCGCTTGATTAACGATATAGCGCAATGTGGCAAGGGGATTAAGGTTCTCCTAGGCAAAACGATTAGAGAACCAATTAAGGCCGCATCTTGCCTTGCAACGGCGTTATTGATTAATTGGCAAATGACATTAATATTCATAGCAGCTGCACCACTTACCATTGCCGCATTTGGCATACTGGGCAAAAGAATCAAAAAAGCTAGTAAGCGATCGCTGCAATCCACATCTAGAATGCTTGGCCTTATCCAAGGCGCGATGGCGGCTCTTCGAGTCATCAAAGTTTACAATCGCCAAGAGCATGAGATTCAGAGCTATAAAGAGGCAAATAAGATTCTAGTAAAAAGACTTTTAAAAGTCGCTAGGATTGAGAGATTAACAAATCCACTACTAGAAGTTCTTGGCATGATAGCCTGCGCAGCCTCACTGATATTTGGAGCTTCATGGGTAGCTAAAGGTAACATAGAGCCGTCTGAATTCTTTGTCTTGCTCTTTTTCCTTGGCACTGCCGCAGAATCAACCAGAAGAGTAAGCGGTGTTTGGAATAGTATTCAATCTGCAAACGCCGCTGCAGAGAGAGTCTTTGAAATCATTGATTATCCACTCGAACATGAAGAGCCTGACGCATTTGAGCTTGAGCCTATGAAGGAAGAAATTGCCTTCAAAGACATTACATTTACTTACCCTGGTGCACAATCGCCGGCTCTTAGGAATTTAAACCTAAAGGTAAAGGCAGGCCAAACAATCGCCATTGTAGGATCGAATGGTAGTGGTAAATCGACTTTAATTAATCTCATTCCGAGATTCTACGACCCTGACAGTGGTCAAATTACCATTGATGGAAAAGATATACACAAGGCAACTGCAAAGAGCCTGCGCAGTCAGATTGGCATGGTAACTCAGGGGATTATTACTTTTAACGATACTGTTGCTAACAATATAAGCTACAGCAAACCAGATGCGACAATGGAAGAAATAATTGAAGCGTCTAAGAAGGCCTTTGCGCACGAGTTTATTGAAACACTCCCCGATGGCTACGACACCATGATAGGCGAACATAGCTCTGGTTTTAGTGGCGGGCAATTACAAAGAATCGTTATCGCTAGAGCGATACTTAAAAACCCTGCCATTCTGATTTTTGATGAAGCAATGAGCCAAATTGACGCAGATAGCGAAATGAAGATTCACAATGCCCTATCGGAAATAATGAAGGGGAGAACCTGCTTCCTAATCGCGCATCGATTTAGCACTGTGATATCAGCAGATTCCATCGCTGTAATAGATGCCGGTGAAGTTATAGCTCAAGGCACTCACGACGAACTAGCAGAGAACTGCCCTATTTACAAGCGGCTATACGAAACACAGTTATTAAAATAATCGTCATTGCGTATTAAAATTAGAATATGCTTTGCTTTTAATTTAATCCTAGGAAATAAGAATATGCAACGCAAGGGAATAATACTCGCTGGTGGCTCTGGTACAAGGCTTTACCCACTAACTCATTCTGTTAGTAAACAGTTACTACCTATTTACGATAAGCCGATGATTTATTATCCCCTTTCCACCCTGATGCTTGCGGGGATAAGAGAGATTCTGCTCATCTCAACACCGCAAGATTTGCCCCTATTCGAAAAACTTATGGGTGATGGATCGCAGTGGGGATTATCACTAAGCTATGCAGAACAGCCATCTCCTGATGGCCTTGCGCAGGCATTTATAATAGGAAAAGAGTTTTTAGGTAATTCACCCGCCGCTCTAATTCTCGGCGACAACATTTTCTACGGACAAGGTTTTGTAAAAGAATTGCAAGAAGCGAACGCCGATACAGATAACGCTACAATATTTGGCTACTACGTCAAAGACCCGCAGCGTTACGGTGTGATTGAATACGACAAGAACGGCAAAGTTCTAGGTCTAGAAGAAAAACCAATGATTCCAAAATCTCACTATGCTGCGGTCGGTTTATACTTCTACGACTCACAGGTCAGCGAGCTAGCCGAACAAATTAAACCATCTGCAAGAGGAGAGTTAGAGATAACAGATTTAAACAAAAAATATCTCGAACTTGGCAAACTCAATGCAAGAATGCTGGGGCGTGGAATTGCATGGCTGGACACTGGAGAACACGAAGCAATGCTCCAGGCATCAAATTACGTGCAAACAATACAACAAAGACAGGGCCTAATGGTTTGTTGCCCTGAAGAAATAGCTTTCCGAAATAAATGGATAACTGCGCAAGAAGTTATTAATCAAGCTCAGTCTCTTAAAAACAATGAATACGGCAAGTACTTATTAGAGATAGTTGATAGATGATACAATTTATATCGCAAGATATTAGTGGGCTAATGAAAGACTAATATGAGAAAAGTTTTAGTAACAGGTGGAGCAGGCTTTATAGGCAGTTGCTTTGTTAGAATGATTTTAGATAACCACAATGATACATTTGTGGTCAATCTTGATTCCCTCACATACGCCGGAAACCTAGAAAACCTAGCAGGTTACCAAAACAATCCTAATCATTGCTTTGTTAAGGGCAGTATTTGCGATGCGCAGCTCGTAACGAATCTGATAGATAAATACGAGATTACTTCGATTGTAAACTTTGCAGCAGAAAGCCATGTAGATAGATCGCTAACCAACCCTGGTATATTTATTGAAACAAACGTTCAAGGAACGCTTACCCTATTAAATGCTGCCATTGAGAAAAGAATTGAGAAGTTTTTGCAGGTATCAACAGATGAAGTCTACGGTTCTCTAGGAGAGGATGGTTTATTTACCGAACAAACTCCCCTTAGCCCAAACTCGCCCTACTCAGCAAGTAAGGCTTCGGCAGACATGTTAGTAGCCGCTTTTGGTCATAGTTATGGGCTCAGCTACAATATAACAAGATGTAGCAACAACTACGGCGAATTTCAATTCCCAGAAAAAATGATTCCTCTGATGATTAACAATGCCCTGAACAATAAAGACTTGCCCGTATATGGCGATGGGCTTCAAATACGCGATTGGCTCTGGGTGTACGACCATTGTACCGCTATTTGGGAGGTCTTAACTCGTGGCAAATCTGGTGAGATTTACAATATTGGAGGCAACAACGAAAAAACAAATCTCGAAGTTGTAGAGTTAATTCTATCCAAACTAGGCAAAAGCAGATCTCTAATCAAACACGTAACTGATAGAGCCGGTCATGACAGAAGATACGCAATAGACTCTAGTAAAATCAAACAAGAGCTTGGCTGGAGCCCTACTGTAACGTTTGAAGAACAGATAGAAAAAACAATCGAATGGTATCTTGATAATACGACTTGGCTAGAGAATGTCGTCAGTGGTGATTATCAGAATTATTATGACCAGATGTACGCAGACAGATGAGAGACCTTGAGCAAATATCAAAAGGGTTGTGGGTTTATAGAGAATACACCAAACTCTTTAAAGAGGCAGGATTAGATTCCATTGAGAAGATTTGTAACTTTCAAGGAGGCCAGTTGCTAAACAAGAAGGGATTGGCAAGTTTTAGAAAGAGAGTTCGTTTTGAATTGGACGGCAAAACCTTCTATCTAAAACTCTACAATCACGCGCCTTGCAAACTCCAATTGCAAAACTGGCTTGATCACAGAAAAAAAGCTCCGCTTGCCAAATATGACATGGGGCCTATTGAAAAATTTAGAGCAGCTGATATTAAAACTCCAAAGGTAATTGCTTATGGTGCAAAGACTGGTTTATTGTTTGAAAAGATAAGCCTACTTATTACTGAGAATATCTCTGACGCAACAAGCCTAGAAAAAGCAACGCCTAGCTTCTTTGATAGATCTAGCGATGAGTTTGATATAAGCAAACAAAAAGACTTTGCCAGAGATTTAGGCAAGTTTGCACAGCGTTTCCATAATCTAGGCTTGCGACACCGTGACTTTTATCTGTGCCATATTTTCTGGGGGAAAAAAGCTGGTTTCTATTTAATTGACTTGCAGAGAGTCTTCAAGCCAATATTTGCCTATAGATTTAGAGTTAAAGATATCGCGCAGCTATTCTATTCAAGCCCGTCGAGTGTATATTCAAGAACAATGAAACTACGTTTTTATCTTTCCTATACAAACACCAGAAAGCTAACTGCGCAAGATAAAAGGTTTTTGGGCAAGGTCTTTTCTAAAGCCTTAAAGATGAAACGGCATGACCTTAAAAAATCAAGATCTATCCCATTTGAGAATTAATGACAACTATGAAAATAGCAATCATAATTGAAAGATTTGATATAGACCTCGGCGGTGCCGAGAGGAGCATTGCGCAGCTAACAGAAGAGCTAAGTTCTTTTGGTTGCAACGTAGAATTACTAGCCGCTACCGGCAAGAGTGAATCTGCAAACGTAAAGCTTCTTTGCGCAGATGTAAAATCCAAGCGGGTCAATATGAATCTTTTTGCAACAAGGCTCAAAAGTTACCTTGCAACGGCAGATGTTGACATTGTTCATAGTACCCTACCGTTTGATTTTTGCGACGTTTATCAGCCAAGGGGTGGCAGCTACAAAGAAGCGTTTTTACGCAATGCTGATAGCTACGGTGGGCTTCTAGCGAAATTTAAGAAAGCAACCCACTGGACGAATCTTCGCAGGCTAAAGTTAGTCAACGCAGAGAAGAAGCTATGCTCTGCGAAGAGCAAGGTAATAGTCGCTGCGCTTAGTAGCCGTGTTAAGAAAGCTTTTATATCTCACTACAACCTCCCTGATGAAAGAGTTGCTCTTATTCGAAATGCTGTAAAACTACCAGAGAGAACCCTTGATGAGTCTCAAGTACAAGAGAAGAGAAATGAGCTTCTTGCAAAATTTCCAGCTAGCTCGAAAGAAGATAGGCTGTTTATCTTTGCCGCAAACAATTTTAGGCTCAAGGGGTTAAAAGAGTTATTGCTCGCTCTGGCAATAGTTACAAAAGAAGAGAAAGGCAAGTCCGCTAAATTGGTTATTGCAGGAAACGGCAAGCAAGCCAAATATAAGAAACTAGTCACAGAACTGGGCGTAAAAGACAATGCTCTATTTCTCGGCCATCTATCCAGTATAGATACAATACTAAGCGCCTGCGATATAGCAGTACTGCCAACCTACTACGACCCAGCTAGCCGCTTTACGATTGAAGCCTTGGCAATGCAAAAACCGGTTATCACAACATCTCTCAATGGCACTTGCGACCTCTTCACAGACAAAAAACATGGAATGGTTATTGATAAACCTAGTGATATAGATTTTCTAAGTGAAGCAATAAAACACTATCTAAACAGGGAAAATCTAGAGCTAGCTAAAAAAGCAATAAAAGATGACTCTCTAAGTGAACAAATCTCAATTGAGAGACACGCGAAAGAACTTGTAGAGTTGTATAGTCGAATCATTAAAAACAGGCGAAGCTGACCGTGGATTATGTAAAAGTAACAAACGATAGATGGCAAGTCTATTTGTCCAAGGCCTTTATCAACATTTGGCATAATCATTGCGCAAACAATGAGAATCCTTTCATACGTATAATGAGCAATGTCAGCAAGATCGCCTCCTCTAAAGATGCCACTGTCCACAAAGGCATCATCAGTGTTGATGTTAATAACAACATTGAAGTGTTCCTAAAAGAATATCACTACAGATCTTTCTTGGATAAGATTAAGCATCTAATCCGAAAAAATCGAGCATATCGCAGTATCATTGCTACAGAATCGCTTAAGGCTCACGGATTCTGCGCACCGAGAAGTATTGCCTATGGCTGGGAGAAAAATTCTTTTCTTATAAACAGAAGACATTTTACCGTAACAGAGAGTATAGTAGATTCGAAAAACATCTATGGGATATTTGAAGAATTTAGTAAGTCCTCATTGATAGACACAAAGATTAAACGAAAATTCATAAGAGATTTTGGCAGAGAAATTGGCAAATTACATGCAACAGGTTTCTCTCATGGAGATTTAAGAGGCGGCAACATTCTAGTCCAAGAAAATAATGGTGATTGGATTTTTCATTACATTGATAACGAGCGAACTCAACGCTTCAAACGACTACCGATGAAGCTTAGAATAAAAAATCTAGTACAGATTAACATGCTATTTTCGCATGCAATATCAAAAACAGATCGCTTAAGATTTTTCAAAGAATACATGAAAGAAAATCAGTCGATAAACCCCAAAGAAACAATTATTATAGTCCAAAACATAACTAAAAAGCGTTTGATGAAACTCTTAAATCAAGGGCGTATCACCGAAAACGATGTAAAGATTTGGTCATACACTAAAACATGAGGATGCCACCTTTGCCTAAGAAACAAAACATTAAAAGTATTACTTACGGTAGCTTTAGAGGAATGTATTGCACCCAATACTTCAGTGATGATAACATCTCAAACATAATTGAGATGCTGGATCAAAATATAGAAAATGGTAAAATAATAAAAGATGGCAAAGCTACAACATTAATTGTAGCAACAATCGATAAGAATCTCACTCTAATCAAACGGTATAATTTTCAAGGCATCTGGCACACTATCACTCACAGACTTGTTCAATCCCGTGCAAGAAGAGTATTTTACAACACTCTATTTTTAGAAAAAATTGGGATAGCCACCCCGAAGGTATTGGCATATTTAGAAAAGAGAAAGAATGGTTTCGTTACTGAATCCTATCTGCTAAGTGAATACATCCCATGTAAAAATTACGGTGACTTGCTAAGAGAAGAGGCTCTTGACGAAGAGCAAAAACGATACGTCCTCTCACAAGTAGAAAAAATGCTTCAAATATTTAACAAACATAAAATCTATCATGGGGATATAAAGCATGCCAACATCTTAGTAAATGGTTCTGATGTCTTAATAATAGATTTTGATGCAATGAAAAGATTTAGATCAAAACTATTTTTTAATTCAAGACACAAAAAAGATATGAAGAAATTCAAGACTCGACTCTCTAATTGGCCACTTGTGCAAGATAAATAAAGGCAATTATGCAGGCAGATGTCAGGCTAGCTTACCTGCTCTTTTATAAACGAAGCTAGCTTAGCCCCTATCTTTTCTATGCTATGCTCTTGCGCAACATTATATCCAGCTTCGCCCATTTCATCTCGCATTGCTTTATTTTCTATTAATTTGGAAAGACTAATATTCCACTCTTCGGAAGTCTCTGCTAAGAAGCCTGTTTTAGTGTCTATTAAATGGCTCGGATTCGTTCCGACTGGAGAGGCCACAACTGGAAGTTTCGCTGCACCATATTCAAGAACCTTAAAAGAGCATTTACCATTTGAGAATCTATCATTGGGCAGAGGCGCAAGCCCAATATCACATTCACAAAGGTATTGTGCTCTCTTGTCCATTTGCCATTTATATTTCTCTACTTCCATATTTTCAAGATCAAAGAAGGTGTCTCCAATAATACGAAGTTTGAGATTGTCGTACTTTTTACCAAGTAACTCAAGTACTTCTTTGATTTGTTCTAGATACCTTAGAGTCGCCTCACTGCCAATCCACACAAGTCTGATATTGCAATCATCCTTCTTGACGTCTGGAATATAATATTTATCTGTTTCTAGCCCCAAAGGAAGCACTTTAACCTCTGCCCCAAGTTCACGAGCAAAATCGGCCAAATATTGACTTCCCGTAAGGACAATATCACAGACTTTAACACTTCTCTTAAATGGAAGATAGTGAGATGCGCTGTATTTATCAGGATTAGAATCCTTAAACATAACAGCATCATCGTAATTATAGATTATTTTTTTTGAGTATCTTCTTAACAAGAACGCATCAATAGGATTTAATCCCTTTTTGTGTAGGATCACACAGTCATAATCTGACATAGCCTTGAAAAACTTATTCTTTCCCAAGAAGCCTGATTTATTCTGCACAACTGTTACATCTATACCGTTTTGTTTTAAAATATCGAAATAAACGGCAAAGCGTTGTTTAAAGCTCGCTCTTTTAGGATTATTAGATAAGAATAAAACATTCATTGCAGATTAGATACCTTCTATTGATTTAAGCAGGTCTTCCTTAATAAAGATTGCATTCGCCCACATTAGCTGGCTCTTATTTTTCTTATATTTTGGCTTATAAATATCAAACAGCTCAAACCCTTGTTCTCTTAAAAAGAGATCTAGAGAGCTCAGAGTCGCTCCTTTTTCATAAGGACAATTAAACCAAATCTCACTGTAAACAATCTTTGTGGAATCATTAAGAGTTTTCTTTGCGCCCTCTAGGGCAACAAGTTCGTACCCTTGTATATCAAACTTCATCAGCTCAATTGATGGATTCCCGTTTCGTTCAACCCAATTATCAATTGTTACAATAGGAACTTCAACCGTTTCTTTGATTAGAGAACCTTCAGGGTCAATTTCTTTTAGAGAATCAGAAGGGGTCAACAACGAAGTATTCCCTGCAGACTCAGTTACATTAAGTGAGGCAGTTCCTTCTTCATTAGAAAGCGCCATAAATTGCGGATGAAACCTTGGTTCACGATCAGCATAGTCTGTTAACGCTTTTTTATACATTGGGTTTGGCTCAAACGCATAGACATCTGCACTTGGAAATTTCTTCAACATCCTCTCTGATATTTTGCCGTGACTAGCTCCCGCATCCAATATCCCTTCGACCTTAACACCAGCGAGCAATCTTTTGATGACATCGTAAGGTTCTTCTAGAGATATTAAATTTTGGTTTTTCTTCAAAAGTTTCTTTTTAAGAAAAGTGCTAAACATATTTGCCATCGAAACAACTTTCTAATAGGTCACATTCAATTACTAATAGATATTACAACGACCTTTAGGTCTATAAAGATAATATCATGTTCTATATTTCTCAAAATTGTACGTATTACATTTGCGCATCTGCTATAATTCTTTGCTCCTGCGCAAGCTTCATATCTGAATCAACCATCATTTTAACCAAAGACTTAAAGTCTGTTTTAGGTTGCCAATTCAACTTTTCTTTTGCTTTAGTTGCATCTCCAAGTAGTAAATCAACCTCCGCTGGCCTCATATAGCGTGGGTCTTGCTCAACATACTTTTTCCAATCTAATTCAAGCAGAGAAAATGTTTCTTCCAAGAATTCTCTTACTGAATAAGTCTCTCCCGTTGCAACAACATAATCATCAGGTTTATCTTGCTGGAGCATAAGCCACATTGCCTCTACATAATCGCCAGCGAATCCCCAATCTCGTTTTGCGTCAAGATTGCCCAAATAAAGTTTATCTTGGAGCCCAAGCTTTATTCTTGTAGCAGCACGGGTAATCTTTCTAGTTACGAAAGTCTCGCCTCGCCTTGGAGATTCATGATTAAACAATATCCCATTGCAACAGAACATATCATAACTCTCGCGATAGTTTACCGTTTGCCAATAGCTAAAGACCTTTGCGCAAGCATACGGGCTACGCGGATAAAAAGGAGTTGTCTCTTTTTGAGGAGTTTCGCGTACCTTGCCATACATTTCGCTACTAGAAGCCTGATAAAACCTAATATCTGGATTAACATCGCGTATTATCTCCAGTAGCCTCATAGTGCCAAGAGCGTCAATATCAACGCTGTAAACTGGGGCATCAAAGCTCACCCTAACATGTGATTGCGCAGCAAGATTATAAACCTCATCAGGAGCGACCTTAGAAATTATTTCACGCAATCCCGCACCATCACTTAAATCACCATAATGCAGATACAACCTTACATCATTATCATGTAGGTCTTTATAGAGATGATCAATACGGGCTGTATTGAACGATGAGCTACGACGAATAATTCCGTGTACTTCATAACCTTTACTAAGCAAAAGTTCTGCAAGATAGCTACCATCTTGCCCAGTTATACCTGTAATTAATGCTTTTTTCATTTTAAAATCAATTCTTTCGTGCTATTTAGCTATAACCATCAATACTAATAATCTAATCTTTTGTATCTAATTTACCGCTATCCAAACGAGAAAGGAAATCTTGATAAGCTAGAGCAATACCATCTCTCAAATTTGTTTTATATTTCCAACCAAGACTTGTTAGCTTTGAAACATCTAACAATTTCCTTGGTGTTCCATCTGGCTTAGATGCATCCCATTCGATATCACCAGCAAATCCAACAACATCCTTAATCAAAGAAGCTAGTTCTTTAATCGTCAAATCTTCTCCCGTGCCAATGTTAACAATTGGTGGCGCTTCATTAGAAGACAGTAATTGCTTATATTCATCATCAGGCAAACTCAAAAGAAATACACAAGCATCCGCAAGATCATCGCTATAAAGGAACTCCCGTTTTGGCATTCCAGTTCCCCAGAGATTCACCTTATCTTCATTGTTGCATTTTGCCTCGTGCATCTTCCTTATAATGGCAGGCAAAACGTGTGAATTCTGCAAATCATAATTATCACCTACACCATATAGATTTGTTGGCATGACAGAAAGGTTTTTTGTTCCATATTCTCTGTTGTATGCCCAAGCCATCTCAATCCCAGCAATTTTTGCTATGGCATAAGGCCTATTTGTAAATTCAAGCTCTGAGCTAAGAAGATGCTTCTCTTGCATAGGCTGAGGGCACATCTTTGGATAAATACATGATGAACCAAGAAACAGTAGCCTCTTAACTCCCGAGAGATAAGCATTATGAATTATATTGTTTTGAATTGTAAGATTTTCATAAATGAATTTTGCTGGGTAAGTCTTGTTAGCCATAATACCGCCAACTTTGGCTGCGCACTGAAAAACATAGTCAGGCTTTTCCGTTTGGAAAAATTCTGCAACAGCCTCTCCATCCATTAAGTCCATTTCTTTATGAGTTCTCAATATAAGTCGCTCACAGCCGATGGATTTAAGCTTGCGCACAATAGCAGAACCAACCAACCCTCTATGGCCTGCTACATATATCTTATCATCTTTATTAAATTTCATATTTCACCAATTTCATACAAACAAACATCGGTAGCTTACTTGTGAAGATAGTATCTAAATTGATGCATTGAAGCAAGCTGGAAAGAATGAAATATTATTACAGCGTCTAAAAACACATCGTTTATCATACTAAAACTCATTATTTCGCCAGTTTCACCAATTAATTTACACCACAGATTACCCCCAAAGTCACTCTCCTCGGCTAGTACAGGCAGGACTACCTGCTTGAGGATAACGCAAACCAAGACCAATTAAGAAAACAAGATTCATTAGGCATATACGAGAATAAAATAAGTTATCAGTTGCTCCCCCTACGCAAAAAGACGTCATTGCAAGAATACACACTAACAACAACTGTTTATCAAATAACTTTTCACTTCTTCTGTAAAGATTAAATGGCACTATATACATTGAAACAAGTAGATAAATGAATGCTAAAAAACCAACACCTCCCGTGGCAGAGAGCGTATTAAAGTAAATACTATGAGGATGTGTATGATTTTTCTCTAGTTTTCGGTACAACTCAGGAGGTAGTTGGGAGATATATACTTGATATTTGTCATGAAATTGATGAGGGCCAATACCAAAAAATGGATTGTCTTTAAACATCTTAATCGACGCTTGCCACATAACAACACGGTTATAATTTGATGTAAAACGTGCATTGCTATCTTTGAATGGATGAACTAAACTTCTAAGAGTTGTACCAAAGTTAGTTTGTGGAAACACCGCAAGAATCAAACTAAAAGACAAAACAGATAGCACTGCACCAAGCCCTAGCATCTTCCACTGTCTTTTGCTGAACAAAAATAACACCACTGCAACAGCAAATGCTATCCATGCACCTCTGGTATAGGTTGCATACAAAGCAATTAAACCTATTGGGAAAAAAATAACTGATATTCTTTTAAGCCAGACACTATAGTTATTCCGCAACATAACTACACTCAACACCAAAGGGAATGTAATGAAATGCGCAAAGAACATATATCCAAAGTACCCGCCTGGTCTATCAATCCCATTGAAATACTGAATTACAACATAAATTGCATGCACTAGACTAGAAATAAGCCAAACTATTAGTAATTGTTTCTTCAGATTCCATGTTAATCGAAAATACGGCAAGAATAAGAGTAGGAGTAAGACCTTCCATCTTTTGGCCTTAAGCAATATGGCTAATGGTTCAGGTGTAAACAGCCCTGATATTACATACACCAAAATAAACAAGAAAATTGGAAGCTCAAGTCCCATAGATGTATAAGATTGACGTTGTACAATAAGAATATATATTGTGATAAAAAAAATAATATCAAACAATTTAGTAGGCAAGTGACGAGAGAATGGAAGAGTCGCTGCTAGAAAAAGCAATGGCATCCATAAATAGACAGGGGTATGTTTCTCATCTGGAATAAGAAAATCTATAATTTTATGTGCATAGTCGCTCATTTGCATATTTAAAACTATCTACAATTAAACAGTGTTTAGTAATTGGATTTTATAGTTGCATCTAAAGGCTTAGGCATTTGCCAATTAGGGTTCGTATCTTTCATTATGAAAATGGCTCTAGCTAAACCAACATATAACCGTAAATCAAATGGCCAATATTTCAAAGCCTTAATATATAGCGTCATTGCAGCAGAACGCTCTTTCCTATCTCTTGCATCTTCGGCAACTCTTCTGAATGAATAGCTCAGTCTCTTCCTTGCAAGTCTCACAGGGACCATCTTATCGCCTCCTATTTGGTGATAGAACCTTTGCTGTGATAGAACACGGTTTAAATTCCTACCCTGTATTTTAGATATACTATCCGCACTTACTCGATGAAGAACTTCTACCCCAGAAACAAAAGCAAACTGAATATCTTTTGAGAGTCTCAGAATCACATCACTATCTTCAGAGCTACTGCCTATATTCTCATCGAAACGATTGCCCCCCCACGCCGAACTTCGAAAGACTGCCGCAAAAATCCAGATAAAACTGTTTCTAAACAGTTCCGCACATATCCAGCCACTTTTACCCTCAGGGCGTTTATACGATTTCTCTTGCCTGCCATCAGTATATACCAATGTAATTGGACAATATACTGCACCATACTGTTCGTCACCCTCCAATTTTTCAATCATAGCTTCCAGATAATTAATAGGCCATAAATCATCCGAATCCAGAAACGCAATATACTCTCCAGTCACTTTTGATAATCCAAGGTTTCTCGCACTTGCTGGACCTCCGTTGCTCTTAAAGTAATATGATACTCTAGGATCGTCCAACGCATCAATTACACTCTTTGTCGCATCTATGGAACCATCATCAATCACAATAACTTCTAAATCTTCTAAGGTCTGACTTAGAACAGAATCAATAGCATCGCAGACAACCGATTCCCTATTATATGTTGGTATTATAACACTTACTTTTGGCATAACGATCCTTGAAAGAAAAACCTTGCCATCTCTCTAAATAAAATATCAACCTCTATGACCTTACTACAAGACAAACGCCCTCTTTTCCCCTGTAACAGGTTTTGTTCTAAACTAAGATTTATCCACTTCTACTTACAAAGGTACAATTTCTACTCTACACAACCTCAATCTCCTCAAATAGTTATTAGCAAACTTATATCATTCGATTGAGTATTTTGCTATCTGCGAAGTATTTAAGTCAATGCAAAATCATTTAAAATCTAACCTAAATTTAACACCCCTGTCTTGGAGCACTTTATCTCTAGCAAACTAAAAACCAGTCTCAATAAGCATTTTCTCCTTTGAATACAACAAAAGGTGTTCGAAGTAAAATGAGAAGATCCAACGCAAAAGACCAATTTCTAACATAGTAGAGGTCATAGGCTAGTCGTTTCCTAAGAGAAGTATCACCACGCAATCCATGTATCTGCGCCCAACCTGTCATTCCAGCCTTGACATGGTGCCTTAGCATATACCGGCGAAATTCACCCGAAAAATCCTCTACAAAACAAGATTGTTCCGGACGAGGACCAACCAAACTCATATCACCTTTCAAAACGTTAAAAAGCTGAGGCAATTCATCAATACTTGTTTTGCGAATAAATGCACCTATCTTTGTTCTGCGCGGGTCATTAGGCACTGTCCAGTTTGATTTACTAAGAGAGTCTGTCATTGATCTAAACTTAAATATATCAAACACCTTGCCGTCAAGTCCTACCCTCTTTTGCTTGTAAAGAATTGGCCCCTTGCTTGTCAACTTAACTGCAATGGCAATGATGAGCATAGGTAAAGCAAGAAGTATTATCAGAATTAGTGAGACTATAATATCAAACAACTGCTTTAGCAGTATATTATATCCACTAAGAGGCGAATCCGATGCAGAAAAAAGCACCTGAGAACCTATAGCTATCACTTCTGGCTTACTGATTGAGAGCAAATTTCCCCAATCTGGTATAATTCTAACTTTGACTCCTAAAAGCTGTAATCTTTCAAGAACAGGGTACGCTCTTTGAGCATCATCACCACTTTTAGCTAAATAGACCTCATCGACTTCCCTTTTGGAAAGCAAATTCGGCAGTTTTTCTACAGGCCCCACAACAGGAATACCCTTAATTGTAGTTCCAATTATTCTATCATCATCATCGACAAACCAAATACATTTCATTCCTGTCCAACTCATACGACGCAAGTCATCTATAAGTTTTTGCGCCTTTACTCCAGTACCTATTATAACGCAATAACGAATATTATAGCCTCTGGAGCGAATAAACCGTAGCACCATTCGCAACAGCAGGTGGGTAAACATAGTAGATAAACATAAAAGCAATCCAAATGATGCTATTAGGATTCTTGAGTAGGGACTAGACGATTGTATATAATAGAAGAACGCCATAATCATCAATGTTGCGATCGATGAGGCCCTAACAATATCGACAAGATCACGCCTGCCACTCACCATCCTCCTTACCCTATATAAACCAGCAAGGATTGCAGACAGATAACATAAAGCCACAACAGGGATCAGATATTTGATATGATTACTGAATTTAGGTATCGCTGTAGGTGAAGACACAAACGGAGCATAGAAGCGTAGCCAATATACGGCTAGCCAACTTGCGCTAAAACTCAAAATATCCATTACGCTACGTATAATAGAGATATATGCCGCGTATGTTTTTAACAATCTTATAAATCCTACCCTGATAGGTTCCCGTTAAACTTTAATCACATTTTATACGTACATATTTCAATGTCAACTGCAAAGAATATATCTCTTAAAAGGATTTCAGCATCTCTAATTACTTAGTGACAAACTCACACTCCTAAGACTTACCAGCTGCGATAGCACATTCACGCTAATATTACGATATACCACTCTAAACCTGTATATGCACCTAGAAACTAAGGGGTTAAAGTAATACAAACTAAACTGTGAATATGAATAATACCAATTCTCTTGTAACGCACTTCTTATTTGACAGGAATTGTCTTTTGAGTTAGGTTGTGTGCGGTCTTGGGTCAAATTAATTGTAGCAAAATAAATTGTGGTACTGAATATGTAGAATATCATAATTCTTGAGAATATAATGGACAAATCCACATGCCATATCAAAATAGTACTAAGTTTATGGTCGCAAGTACTATCAAACATCTGGTTTCGATTATTACGATCTGCTATAATTGTTCAGGCACAATCGAGAAGGCTGCCATAAAATTACGAAGATGATTCCTGTCAAATGTTAAAGTCATACAGTTACTTACAATAAAAAAGCTATTTGATTACTTCACCCTATGTCATCACGTTGTATCATCAGCTAGAACACATATAACAAGGATGTTTGATTAATGAATGTAGTAATTCTAAACGACTACGGCAATATCAGAGGCGGAGCCACTAAAGTTGCAATAGATGAAGCTATTGAACTGGCAAGACAGGGAGTAAGTGTGATCTATTTTTGTGCTGTTGGCCCTGTTTCAAATGAACTTACTAATTCTAACGTTAATGTTATATGCCTAAATCAACATGACTTATTAGGGAACCCCAGAAAACATATTGCAATGTTGCAAGCAATATGGAATCTTAAAGCATCTCGTAAACTCAGAGAGACTATATCTATGCTAGACAGAAGCGATACAGTAGTTCATCTTCATGGTTGGACTAAAGCCCTATCATCTAGCATTGTAAGAACTGCTTGGAAGATGGGGTTCAAGGTAGTATATACATACCATGATTTCTTTTCTTATTGCCCTAACGGCGGACTTTACAACTACAAAACATCTAAATGTTGTGATCTTGTTCCAATGAGTACTAGATGCATTTTAACAAATTGCGATTCTAGAAATTATTTTATCAAACTTTACCGAGTATTGCGGCAATTTGTTCAGACGCACATCGGTGGAATGACTTCTAAAATACATTCATGCATATCTATTTCAGCCGTAACCGATAAATATCTAAAACAGATGAAAACATCTTTAATCGTTCATCAATTACGAAATGCTATTGATTTACCAGAGATTGCTATATCGGCCCCCAAAAATAGAGACTACTATTTGTATATTGGCAGAGTATCACCTGAGAAAGGAGTTGATATTTTCTGCGAAAGCTGTGAGAAACTAGGTGTTGATGGAGTAGTAGTTGGAGATGGTTCCCTAAAAAAAGAATATGAATCTAAGTATCCTAGCATATCTTTTACTGGATGGCTAGACGGTGAAGACATTGTTAAATATATCCAATCTGCAAAGATCTTGGTCTTTCCATCTCGTTGGTATGAAACATTTGGCCTAACAGTGTATGAAGCTCTCTATATGGGAGTTCCATGCTTAGTGGCCTCACATACAGCAGCAGCGGATGCAATTATTGATAGGGTTAATGGTTATAAATTCAAAAATAAAGATGAATTGGAAGCTAGAATAATTCAAATAGAAAATAACCCTGAATTATTAGATCACCTTAGAAGAGAAACTCTGCGTAGCAGTCAAAAATTAGATCTTAGCATTAAATCTCACGTAATAAGGTTAAGAGAAATATATGCTAAAATACTCAGCGAAGGGTCTGTACATTAAACTGTGTAAACGATTCTTTACATCTTATAATTTTTCTTCAAGTATAGAAGCGTATAGCTCTATATACTTCTTAGAAACCACAACACTATCAAACTCCCTTAAGACTTTACCCCTTGCATTTTGGCACAACTCGTCATACTTCTCATTGTTTAAAATCCATTCTATACCATAAGCCAAATCGGTAGTATCAAAAGTTTTAGCTAAATATCCATTTTCCTGATGCTCTATCATGTCACTATTTCCACCTACATCAAATCCAACCACAGGTGTCCCACAAGCCAAACTCTCCATAATAGCGTTAGATAAATTCTCTTGTAGACTAGGCACTACCATAACATCAACTGCACTGTATAGCGTAACTAAACTAACATCATCATGGAGGTGGCCTAAATAATGTGTTTTAAATCCAAAGCCCTGAGATTCTTTAGGCTTGTTACTTCCAAAGACAACAAACTCTATATTTTTATCATTGAGCTTCTGCATAGCTTCACTGAGCTCTTTAAAACCTTTATTAATGTCACTAGTTGCATCATTTGCGCCAAAAAGTACAAGTTCTTTATCTTTTGGCAAACTCCAAAGCTCTCTTGATTCTTCTTTATCGAATGACTTAAATATTGTGGTGTCTATAGGATTTGGTAGATTTACATGTTTTTTATCTTTCAAAAGGGAACTGCTTTTTGAGCATTCATTAAGCCACTTGCTCAAGCCCACGACAGTAATATCTTTTTTAAGATTAAAAGCTTTCTGTTTTCTTTTAAATATTTTTCTACTTAGATCTTTCTCTCTATAGCTACCCAATCTTGGGCATGCCCCACAACTTTCTTTATATTTTTCACATTCCCACATTATATGGCAACCGCCTGTGAATGCCCAATTATCATGAAGCGACCAAACGACAGGTGCTTTTATGCGAGCTATATCCTCTATAGTTATCATGCCGCCACATACCCAATGGAGATGAACTATATCTGGGCCTATCTCATTTATCTTGTTTGCAATACCACTAAACCCAAACCAAGATGGTGAAAAAAGTGTCTTAGTCTTATCCTTATAGGATCTCGTGGGGATGCTATCTATCGCTGGCCGTAATTTATTGAAATACTTTCTGATTTTTCTTTCTTCGGATAGGACTGTAAAATCATCACTGCTTTTATTTTGCACAAGCATTTGACTCTCAATATTTTGAGCTAAGAGCGATTTATGCAGTCTATATGTAGCTCTTGCTGCACCACCTTGTGTATCTGATGTGTTCACTATTAAGACTCTCATAAAGCCACAACTCTCTTCTTTCTGATTCTACCTATGCTTTCTAATCTAAAACTATTTGATAGCATGACTCTAGGCAGACAGCAATTAGTGAATTGTTTGTGATTCAAATAAATATTTCCACTTCTTGCAGTAGTAACTGTCTTAAAATTCAATTCTTTAACTATTTCTGATTCATCTTTGCCAACTTCATTTGCACTTCCAAAAGGATAAGCAAAATGTTCTATTCTCTTGCCTATTTCTTTTTCTATTTCTTTGTTCGCATCAATCACCTCTCGCTCTATCTCGTCTCTCTCTAACTTATTAAAAACGTAATGCGATTTTGTATGACCTGCAATAGTG
The DNA here is from genome assembly GCA_027078365.1 of Phycisphaerae bacterium. GTDB lineage: Bacteria > Planctomycetota > Phycisphaerae > Sedimentisphaerales > Sedimentisphaeraceae > S145-28. The sequence continues at coordinate 1,383 of JALWYQ010000009.1, read as the reverse complement.
CATAGCTTATCTCTACTTAACTCCACAATATCTTTCCAGCTCATACAAAGCTCTCTATTTTTACTAAGCCAGTCAATTTTATAGTTTTCAAATAAAACATTTAATTCTTTCAGTAGGAATCTTTGGTTAAGATTTAATATCTTGTCTCTTACGTCTAAAAACACCTTATTCTTTTCTTCATAGCTCTTACAAATAAAACTTTTTTCTCCAACCACTAACTCATCATTGCCAATAATCAAATCCTCCAACTGATACCACCAAAGCAAGGCGCTCTTCTTTGGAAAAGACGTAGTAACGTACACAGCAAATGGAACGTTATATTTCTTAAAAATAGGATATGCTATTTCATAGTTATCTTTGTAACCATCATCAAGAGTAAAGAGTATCTTCTTACTTACATCATCTTGATTCTGTAAAATATCATAGAGCTCATCGAGACTAATAAATTCATAGCCATTACCCCTAAGTTCTAATATAAAACCCTCTAAAAATTCAGGTGAGACTTTCATATTTTCATTTGGGAAAAGGCCACCTTTTTCAAATGGCGCCACTCGGTGAAGCATAAAAATAGTAGCAATGCCTGAAAAATAGTTATTCACAAAAGGAATATTTGATAAAAAATCTATCAGTTGTCTTCTCACTTATCTCTTCTTACCCCAATAATATTAAGTTGCAAGTCCATATTTTCTAATTCACCTTTATTCACAAAAGGTTTTTTTCTTTCTGTCAAACTCTCTATGTAGTACCTAAATCCATTTTCCTCAAAAACACCTAGAATCTCACTAAGTTTTTGACCTGTCTTATTCCATGAATGATATTCAACAAATAGATTGTCTACATTTGCAAGGCTGTCTTTACAATCTTTTAACACCTCGTACTCAACTCCCTCTATGTCTATCTTCAACATATCGATTTTCTCTTCTGCATCTAAGAGATCTTTTAATCTCACAGTTTCAAGTTGTATCTTATGCTCACCCCCATAAATACTTCCCCCATCAGCACCTTCACTAAAGAATTCAATACCATCTCCATCTACCCACACTGCTTTATTAATAATCTCAACCCTATCCAATATGCCATTTTTCTTCAAATTTCTTTCCAAAATATTTGCTATATTTGGATCTGCTTCAAAAGCTTTTATTCTAGATCTTGGATAAAGTCTTTTAAAATACAAACAGCTTGTACCAATATTTGCACCACAATCATAAATAACTGGTTCATCTGAGTTCGCATTGAATCTGTAGATCTCATCAACAAAGATATCCTTAAACTGCCAGACAAAACTTGGCAAATCTGGAACCACAAAAGAGCAAGATAAAAACCTAACATCTTTAACCTCTGCATACCGTGTATACTTTCCCCATTTATCGTAAAGCCTGTAGA
>JALWYQ010000008.1:56156-74146 GCA_027078365.1 Phycisphaerae bacterium | reverse complement strand
GCTTATTCAGGACAGAAACACATTTGTGTTGAAACGAAAAAAGAAAGCTAAGTCATTTGTGAAGAGTTGATTACGCGTCTTAAGTTGACGCGTATGCCCGTGGGGGCGGTCTCTTTGTAGTTAGGTCAGGAACCTTTTTTTACATAATATATTGCCTATTAGCCCCAAAATAAACATCAAGCTTAAAAATACAAGAGCCCATTTTAGCCTCCTAGGCAACTTTTTGTTATGTTTCTCGTATAGGAAAAATGCCATCCATAACGCCACAAGAAATATGCTCCCAGTAGCAACATATGCAACGGTATCAAATGCCGAATCTTGCCACTCAAACAAATTCCAGAGAACTCTTAAAGCACCCCTTACTAGAGTAGAAAATGGAATCAATAACAATGGCCAATATATCTTCCAAACTACAGCTTTTTTTTGTTTCCCTTCTACTTCAAGAGACATCTTCTTCTCCTAAAATTAAATCTCTACTTATCCAAGTAAATTAAAGGGCTGCGCAACCTTTTTTAGGTCCTCCCCTTTTGTTAATTGCAAGTTAGTGCTGTTCTTGCTTTACTTAGCCATATCTTTGCGAAACTAAAAGGGGTCAGGAACCTTTTTTTCCTAGCCTCCCAGCCCCGTGGGGGCGGCCTCTTTGTAGTTGGGTCGGGAACCTTTATTTACACACTGTCATTACTATATCGTCTTGGTCTGGCGTGAACTTCCAGTTTTTTCCGGTAATAGATATTAATCCGCTCTTGTCGTACTCGTGTGTGATTACTTTATTCGAGCCATCATCTAAGATAGAGAAAGAGAATTTACCATCAGATTTATTGATCTCTAAAAATGGCTTAGAGTTTTTCTTTCCTATAAAGACAGAGTTAGGAATCCGCTCATTTTGAGGGACTGGGGTGAAGGTGAGGTCGTAATAGTTTTTTGGATGAACCAAATTTCGTCTCATTCCCATGTCTGCGAGAGTGAAAATAGCGATCATTATGCAATAACCTGCTAATAGACCAGAAAAATATCTCAACACACTTTTGCCTTTAATTCTCATCATCAACAGCCTCCCATACCCCTGCGGTTCTATTGAATTCATATAATATAGAATCGACTCTCGCTTGAGTCGCTTCTTTTCTATGAGTGGTAGCTATCAAAGTTGCAGGCACCCATGAATCATTCAGCCATATTTCTTTCTTTTGCTTACCAAAACTCCTTTCATCAAAGGTGCCATTGGCATTCATATCAATATATGCACACTTATTATTTTTGTTACTTATCAATAGACTGAAGATTGGAGAATCCAAAGAATCTCTATCGCAATATTTGCTAGCATAATCACGTCCATTCACTACTTCTAATGGCCCAAAATCTGCCGTTCTAAGAGCTCCTTCATCAATATCGAGAGTGGCTAGCGTATGCTGAGCGTAGTTAAAAAACATAGTATCGCCCATTAAAGAACAGTGAGCATTGACAACGGAAATCTCATTAAACAGTGTATTCGCCGGAACTACCCCAATCTTCGTTCTTACATAACGAGTGATTGAAAGAACAAGAATTGCAGAAAAACAACCAAACCAAAAACTCTTATATCGCATCATGTCTCCTATTTACGCTGCGCAAGCCTTGCGTCTTCTAATCTCTAAGCACCCAAGGGCAAATAGCATCATTGTAATTGGCTCTGGAATTGCGGTAACAGTTAAGACCGTATGCCCGTAAAGATTATCACTCGCATCAGAGATATATTCAAGAGTAAAATCTTCACCGATAGAAGCATTTATAATATTACTCCAGTCGTTGATTGATTCATCCCAGAAACGAATATCATCACTGCCTTGAACAAGTCCTAAAAAATCGGCGATAGAAGAATCTGCATGCCCTCTTAAAGCAAGCATACCACCAGTAGAAATCTCAACAAAAGAATTTGTATTGGTGCTTATTTCAAGTTCTTGATCAACGATTACGATACTGCCATTAGTGATTGATAGAGAACCGATGCCATATCTACCGACAAAAAGATCATGGCAACTCTCCCAACTTGAACCAACGCCATCAACTATTACACTACCTTGGGAAATAGAATTGTAACCAATATAGCTACGATTACTCCTAACATGTCCGCCATTAATGATTGATAGAGATCCGCTACCATCTTTACCGACATAAAGGCTATAGGAATTTTCCCAACTTGAACCAATACCATCAACTATTACGCTGCCTTGAGAGCCAGAAAATTCGCCAATGCAGCCACGATAACTCCTAACATATCCGCCATTAACGATTGATAGAGATCCGCTGCCATATCTACCAATATAAATACTGTGGGAATTCCTCCAACTTGAACCAACACCATCAACTACCGCGCTACCTACAGAACCAGAAGAGTAGCCAATGTTGCCATCATCATCTGTAACATTTCCACCATTAGTAATTGATAGAGATCCGCTACCTTCGTTGCCAACATAAAGATCACGGGAACTCTCTAAACTTGAACCAACACCATCAACTATTACACTACCTTGAGAACCTGCCTTGTAACCAATGTTGCCATAATAACTTGTAGTGACATGACTGTCATTAGTTATTGATAGAGAACCACTGCCATATCTGCCAACATAAAGACTACCTGAATTCTCCCAACTTGAACCAATGCCATCAACTACTGCGCTACCTACAGAATTTGCCTTGTAACCAATATATCCGTCAGTGCTAGCAATTGAGATGCCTTCCGCGATACTCATAGAACCGCTGCCAAAGTAACCTACACCTAAATAGCCACTGCCATCGATATCTAGATTGGTTGTTATATTTTGCTGGGATGAATTATTTATTACAAAGGTTTGACTCGGCCCATGCGTAGAATCAAATACTAAATCAACATCTGCTATAAGAGCATTTGTATTTATAGTTCCCGTTCCTTTTAGATCTTCTGTTTTTGCTAAAAGAGATTTTGTAGTAAGTGTGCCTCCATCAAAATTGATTATTCCATCGCCACTACCTGTGTTTACTCTTGTTTCACCATCCACAGTAACCATTCCGCCATTAGTAATCGATAGAGAGCCACTACCTTCATTACCAACAAGAAGATTATCGCAGCTCTGCCAACTGGAATCAACCCCATCAACTACCACGCTACCTTGAGAGCCAGAATAGTAGCCGATGTATCCATGATCACTTGTAACATTTCCGCCATTAGTGATTGAGAGAGAAGCGCTACCTTTATTGCCAACATAAAGAACACCCAAGCTCTGCCAACTGGAATCAACCCCATCAACTACCACACTACCTTGAGAACCAGAAAGGTAACCAATGCGACCATAATTACTTGTAACATGACCACCACCAGTAATTGATAGAGAGCCGCTACCTTCATTGCCAACAAATAACCAGCCAGAGCTCTGCCAACTTGAATCAACTCCATCAACTGTTGCCGTACCTACAGAACCTGCCTTGTAACCAATATGGACAGAACCACTTGTAACATTTCCGCCATTAGTGATTGATAGGGAGCCGTTACTTTTATTGCCGACATAAAGACTACCTGAGTTCTCCCAGCTCGAACCTGCTCCATCAATCGCTACATCGCCTTGAGAGCCATAGTAGTAACCAATGCAGCCAGAGCCATTTGTAACATTTCCGCCATTTGTGATTGAGAGAGAGCCTGTGCCAGTTTTGCCTATATATGCATTCGTACTATTATCCCAAGAACTGGGATTGGCTGGATCTATATCACCAGAGTAGTTAACACCACCGTAAGCAAAAGTGCTTAAGATAAAGAAAGAAACTGTGAAAAATGTAACAAAAACGAAAAAACTCAAATTCCTCTTCATGACCTATCTCCCTTTCCAAAATACATTGATTGCAAAGTTTGCGCAGAACTGGCGCACACATACTTTCTATTTGTGGAAAAAGAGACGATCCCTACGAAATGCCTTCCTTTTCACACACCCTCGAACCGAGAATTGCCAAACCGACAACGCCCGATAATAGAACCAGTATAACTTATTGAGGTAAATAGTCAAGTAAACCCAATGGCAGCGCAATCTTCTTTGTCAGATAGGATTAGACAAGAATGCACGAATAGATTATGAATTAATGAATCGCCACCTTCATTATCTTCATGCTCTTCATGGTAAAAATCCGTTTCGTTCTGCGCCGGTTGCGTTAAAACAGTCTCCCGCTATCAATCTGTAATTACCGCAAAAGCGGCTTGTCAAAACAGGCTTGTAAATGACTGATTATGCTATATAATGCGTGGTTTATTCTAGAATTTCGTGGGTTTAACCGCCCATTTACTAAACACAAAAATATAAGGTTGAAAGAAAATGGCAAAGATTACCAAACTTGATGATATTGTATCACTCTGTAAGAGACGTGGATTTATATTCCAGTCTAGCGAAATTTATGGCGGGCTTGCTAGCTGCTACGACTATGGGCCACTTGGAAGTGAGCTTAAAAGAAACGTGCGTCAGGCCTGGTGGAAGTCCATGGTTCAGATGCGCGACGATATTGTTGGTTTGGACTCTTCAATCCTGATGCACCCTATGGTATGGAAATCTTCTGGGCATGCGGATAAGTTTGCAGACTATATCGTTGAGTGCAAGAAATGTAATGCAAGAAGCAGAGTCGATCATCTCGAAGATGCGCCTGATAAGAGTAGCACGCCTGACGATTTAACAACGAAAGTTTGCCCGAACTGTTCTGAGGTCGGAAATTTCACTGAGCCAATGCCGTTTCGCTTGATGTTTGAAACAAAAATGGGTGCAAACGCCGACGACACGATGACTCTATTCTTAAGACCAGAAACTGCGCAGGGAATCTTTGCTAACTTTAAGAATGTTTTAGATAGTACGAGAGTTAAAATTCCTTTTGGTATCGCACAAATCGGAAAGAGCTTCCGCAATGAAGTAACAACAAAGGCATTCACATTTAGGACTAGAGAGTTCGAACAGGCAGAGCTTGAATTTTTCTGTGAACCGGGAACTGATGAATATTGGTACAACACTTGGAAAGAAACCAGATTCAACTGGTATATCAATCTTGGCATAAAGAAAGAGAATCTACGACTACGTGAACACGACAAAGACGAATTAGCTCACTATGCTAAGGGCTGCGTTGATGTTGAGTACAAATTCCCATTTGGTTCGGGAGATTGGCAAGAACTTGAAGGTGTAGCAAACAGAACAGACTACGACCTGCGCCAACACCAAAGAGGAATACGCTCAATGAGCCAGTGGTACGAAAAAGGCAGAGACCTCACTAAAGTTGAGCTAGTAGAGGAAGCTCCAGACTACCACAAGGGACCGCTCTCGTATTTTGATGAACAACAAAAGAAACGCTACATTCCATATGTTATTGAACCGAGCGCAGGAATAGATAGAAGTACGCTAGCATTTCTCGTTGACGCTTACGATGAAGAAGAGGTAAACGGAAAGACCCGTAACCTTCTGCGTTTCCATCCAGAGCTCGCCCCTATCAAAGTAGCAGTATTTCCACTGGTTAAGAAAGATGGGATGCCAGAGGCTGCGCAGGCTATTGCAAAGTCTCTCAAGAAGCATTTCGCATGTTTCTATGATGAGAAGGGTGCTGTCGGACGCCGTTACCGCAGACAAGACGAAGCGGGTACTCCTTTATGTGTTACAGTTGATGGCGATTACAAAGAGAATGGAACAGTTACGGTTCGTCACCGCGATACGATGGAGCAAGAGAGCGTTAGCGGCGATCAACTACTAAACTATTTACGCGATAAGCTAGAGAACTGGGGAAACAAATGATTATTGATAGAATTGAAAATATAGATAGATACAAATCTCTCGGTGCAAATTTCGCGAAGGCGTTTGACATACTCAAAGAGATGGATTTTGAAGCACTCGAAAGCGGCAGACACGAAGTCGATGGCGAGAATCTATTCTTTATGGTATCAAGGTACGATACGCTAGACATTGAAAAATGCCCTCTAGAGGCACACAAAAAATACGTTGATATTCAGTATCTAGTCTCTGGAGAAGAAATCTTTGGATACAGTCCTATTAGTGATGAATTAGAAATCACAGAGCCATACAATTCACAGGAAGACTACGCACTCTACGCTACAAGCGAAAACGATCTGCGCATTCATTTCAAACCGGGTATGGTTATCGTTGCTTTCCCTGAAGACGCTCACATGCCATGCGCAGCAGTAACTACCCCAGAGGCTGTATTGAAAGTTGTCTTTAAGGTTAAGATTAATGACTAATTACTATAGTTGCAAGATAGATGAACTTGCCAATTATACTGGCAAGGAAGTTACATTGGCTGGATGGCTAAATCGCTTGAGAAGCGGTGGCAAGGTTCTCTTTTTGATGCTACGTGATGGTAGTGGTATTTGCCAATGTATAGTCGAGAAGGAAAAGATAGACCCAGAGCTATTCAATCAGCTCAAACATCTTGGGCAGGAATCATCCTTGCAAGTAACTGGAATTGTTCGCGCAGATGAAAGAAGTGTTGGTGGCTACGAGATTGCGGTAAGCAACGCCAAGATTTTTTGTCAAAGCAGAGACTACCCAATAACACCGAAGGCTCATGGCGTTGAGTTTTTAATGAAACACCGACACCTACATCTTAGATCTCAGCGGCAGTGGGCAATAAATAGAATCAGGCACACCGTTATCGCCGCTGTGCGCAGCTTCTTTAACGACAACGGTTTTACACTAATCGATACACCTATCTTTACAACCGCTGCTGGCGAGGGAGAACAAACCCTCTTCGGCGTTGACTATTTCGATGAGAAGCTTCATCTCTCTCAGACCGGCCAACTCTATCTTGAGACAGCCGCTATGTCGCACGGCAAAGTGTATTGCTTTGGCCCAACGTTTCGCGCAGAGAAGAGCAAAACGCGCAGACACCTTACAGAATTCTGGATGGTAGAGCCTGAAGTCGCTTGGATTACACTCGAAGAGCTTATGGATTTAGCAGAGAATTTTGTGTGCAGTATCGTATCGAAGGTATTAGAAGAAAATAGAAATGAGCTTAACATTCTAGGTTCAGATATTGAGAGCCTTGAGAAGATTAAGGGATCATTCTACAGACTAACCTACTGCGAGGCTGTAGAGATTCTAAAGGGTGAAAAAACTCAAGAGTTTATGGCAGCCCAGCTTGAGGGATTCTTATCTAGAGAGAAGCAGCTAAAAGAAAAACTCAAAGAACTTACAGAGAATCAAGAGTCTGCAAAGAAGCAATGGCAAAAAGATAAAATCGCTACCGAACTCAACGAGATTAATATAGAACTTGGCGAACTTGCCCGCAAGATTGAGAACAACCCAAAACATGCAAAACTCGCAAAAGATTTTGTATGGGGAAAAGATCTTGGCGGTAGCGACGAGACTATAATCTCCCTTATGCACGATAAGCCTATCTTTGTAACCCACTACCCAAAAGAAGTGAAAGCCTTCTATATGAAAGCCAACAAGGATAACGCTAAGGTTGTGGATAATTTCGACATGCTAGCTCCCGCTGGTTTTGGTGAGATAATCGGCGGCTCAATGCGTGAAGAAGATTACGATGCGCTTATGGAAAGAATTAACGAGCTTGGATACAATCCTCAAAATTATTCGTGGTATCTTGATTTACGCAAGTTTGGCTCTGCGCCGCACGGAGGCTTTGGACTAGGTATTGAGAGAACGATTGCTTGGATAACTGGTGAAAAGCACATCAGACAATGCATTGCTTACCCAAGAATGATGGATAAGGTTTATATCTAAAAAAGGCACTCAATGACAAGCTGGACCATAAAAAAACTTCTCGATTGGATGAGTCAATATTTTGCAGATCACAAAATAGACTCGCCGCGGCTGAGTGCTGAGATACTCCTTAGCGATTTATTGGCAATGAAACGTATGGAACTCTATATCAACTTCGATAAAGAGGTTGCCCCCGATAAACTTGCGCAGTTGCGTGAGCTTGTCAAAAGAGCCGTAAATCACGAGCCAATATGCTATCTCACTGGTCATGCGCAGTTCTATTCAATGGAGTTTGAGGTCGATAAAAGCACTCTAATACCAAGGCCAGAAACCGAGATGCTAGTTGAAAAAGCAATCGATTATCTGCGCAAACGCGGCGGTAACGATCACCTCTTAGATCTATGCACCGGCAGTGGTTGCATCGCTGCTGCGATTGCTAAGAACTACCCCGATTGCGAAATTGTAGCGACAGATATCTCTCAAGACGCTTTAGAGGTTGCGCAAAAGAATATAGAGAAATACGGTCTAACCGAGAGAATCAATCTTCTCTGCGGCGATCTTTACGAACCAATCATCACTGAACTTGACGGCAAAAAGTTCGACATTATAACAACCAACCCGCCATACATCACCGAGAGCGAATATGAATCTCTCGACAAGAACGTTAGAGACTACGAACCGAAACATGCACTCATCGCTGGAGTTGATGGTTTAGACATCTACAAACGAATCATAGAGGATGTCGACAAATTCCTCTCAAGCGACGGAATCCTCTTGATGGAGATTGGCTACCGCCAAGGCGATGCAGTCCGGGAACTCCTTGAAAGGAGTGGCTGTTTTGCAGAGATTAGAATCGATAAAGACTTCAACGATAACGATAGAGTAGTCAGCGCATTTAGAATCGCCCAAGAAAAATCAGAGGGCGAACTATTTGAAGAACTCAACGACTAAGAATATTTTCACCATAAAGAGAATGGATTCCTCGAAGCACAGAGCCTTCAGCCCCACAGATCGCTCAATACAATCTTGACTGGCAAATCTGATTTGATTCTACAAAGAGACCGCACCTAACGGAGCTAATTTGATTTGTTGCATAACATTCCGCTACAAAGATGCCGCTCCTAACGGAGCTGATTTGTTTTGCTGCTTGGCTTTTTCTACAAAGCCTCGTAGGGGCGGCAACTTTGTAACACACGCGAGGACGCCCTCTTCGTAAGCCCCAGAGGGGCGACACCTAACGGAGCTAATTTGATTTGTTGCATAACATTCCGCTACAAAGCTGCCGCTCCTAACGGAGCTAATTTGTTTTGCTGCTTGGCTTTTTCTACAAAGCCTCGTAGAGGCGGCAACTTTAAACTTCCCATGCAATAGAGCCTATGGTACAATCCTACATAAAGCAACGCCTTTGTGATCCCGTAGAAATGTAACCTTTAAAGATGCCTTTGTAAAATGCCAAACACATACACACAAATATACATACAAGTAGTCTTTGTCGTAAAAGATAGACAAAGCTTAATAACAGAAAACTTACGTGAAAAAGTAGAGAAATACATCTGTGGTGTCATCTCAAACAGGAAGTCAAAACCAATAGCCATATATTGCAATCCTGACCACACACATATACTTATAGGTTTGCATCCATCTGTATCTGTCTCGGATATGGTAAGAGACATAAAAGCAAACTCATCAAAATGGATAAACGAAAACGGATGGATAGCAGGCAATTTCAGTTGGCAAGAAGGTTTTGGAGCATTCACTTACTCAAAATCACAAATAGACAACGTGGTAAAATACATATTGAACCAAGAAGAACACCATAAGAAAACAACTTTCAAAGACGAGTACATTCGCTTCTTGGAAAAATTCGGAATAGACTATGATGAAAAATATTTATTTTGATTATTGAGGCGATAGCTCCTAACGGTGCTAATCGGTTTTTATCGCATAGCTTTTTTACAAAGATGCCGCTCCTAACGGAGCTGATTTGTTTTGCTGCTTGGCTTTTTCTACAAAGCCTCGTAGAGGTGGCAACTTTGTAACACACGCGAGGACACCCTCTTCGTAAGCCCCAGAGGGGCGACACCTAACAGAGCTAATCGGTTTTATTGCATATCATCTTTCTATAAAGGTTTTGCTCCGACAGAGCAAGATCTGCGCCACAGTCTTGCTATAATCCCGGAGAGATAACACCTCTGCAATCCCACACCCCAGCTAGGTCTTTGTAACGCGCAGCTAGAGTTTTAACTCTTAGAAAATAACAAAAGCCCCCCACAGCCATCGCTATGAGGGGCTTTTAGTACGCCTGGAAGGATTCGAACCCTCAACCTTTGGTTCCGTAGACCAACGCTCTATCCAGTTGAGCTACAAGCGCTTTTACTTGGAAACCTAATTTTTTAAACTTCCAAGGCGGGTAATCTACAATCCAAAGCCCCTAAATGCAAGCAAAAACTTAACGGAACCTCCAAAAATTCATTTTGAGGGCTTTAATATTTTCACGGCAACAGTCCCCGCGTCAATCTTGCAAGACCTGACGACTACTAAAATCGCCCCTCACATCGACCAATATCTGTTTTTTAGAAGGTTTGCTAATAATTGGGTATTTTTTCTTGCAAAGTTAGACCTAAATCAGTAGATTATTGCCTTCTGTCAACTAATTCTGCGTGACAGAAAACGATTAAAAAGTAAATATTGGAGAGATGACCGAGTGGCTGAAGGTAACGGTTTGCTAAACCGTCGTACGGGTAATGCCTGTACCGGGGGTTCGAATCCCCCTCTCTCCGTTATAATAAGGACGTTGACTATAAAAGTTGACGTCCTTTTTAATTTAGGCTTAGGATCACAAAAAGGGGGATTCGAACCACCGGTGGAATTTGTGAAACAAATTACACAAACGGGGGTTTGACACAAAGAGCCGCGAGGCAAAGCCGAGCGAATCCACCTCTCTCCGCATAAAACAAGCTACGGCGACAGCCGTGTTCCAAATATCAAAACGTTTCTAAGAAGAGGATATTAACAATAAAGTTGATATCCTTTTTTTATGTACATACAACTATAAAGGGGGGATTCGAACACCCGTATAATTTGCGCAGCAAATTATACAAACGGAGGGTTGCTCGCGAAGAGCCGCGAGGCAAAGCCGAGCGAATCCTCCTCTCTCCGTGTAAAACAAATTACGGCGACAGCCGTGTTCCAAATATCCAAACGCTTCTAAGGAAAGGACGTTGACTATAAAAGTTGACGTCCTTTTTTTATGTAAACTCAAGATTGCAAATGGGGGATTCGAACCACCGGTGGAATTTGTGAAACAAATTACACAAACGGGGGTGCGACACGAAGAGCCGCGAGGCAAAGCCGAGCGAATCCTCCTCTCTCCTCATAAAACAACCTACGGCGACAGCCGTGTTCCAAATTGTATCCATCTGTATTTATCTGCGTCCATCTGCGGTTCCAATTTCAAAAACATTAACTACAGATTACCGCTAGGGGCTCACTTGCGCTACCTCGCCAAGCGAAGAACGTACATTTATAGTGAAACTTTAAGAAACGCCTGTAATGGGAATTTTCAATTCGTAATTCTTTGTTCGTTCATTTTGGCCTAAACTTGCCCCCCCCTCCTAGCGCAAGTATTTTTCCTTACACTAAACAGACTCAATAGATTACAATAGCCCAACAAGTAGCAGTTACTACAAAAAAAACTAAAAAGGAGTTGTAGATAAAATGAACAAACTCTCTCTTACATTTCTTACTCTCATCTTTATTTTAACAGCCAACCCTCTCGCTAATGGACTGGTTTTTAAATCAACAGACTCAGGAGTCTTTGTTGCTATACCAGAGAAATCTCAAGATGCTCTCATCGCTCATAAGGATGGGCGAGAGGCGATGTTGCTTGCTGTTAATTTCGATCTTGAAGACAACAGTAAGGCATTTTGGTTATTGCCCATTCCAGGGAAACCAGAGCAGGTAAGGGTCGATGTTATAGATAATTTTCCACGATTTCTGGGTATGGATCCTGTAAGACTAACCAAGGAGAAATTGTTACATTATCTATGTGGATTTCAGATAGTTTCTCAAATATACACGTGGCCTCTTGCACCTTACCTAGGCACGCTAAAAATAATAGACGATGCTAGCATAAATGTAAAACTAGGCGTTGAAGAACATGGTCTTAAAGTAGAGACTTTATCTAGTGAGTCTGCTAGTTCTTTATCTCTATATTTGAAAAACAAGGGTATTGAGATTGCTGAGCCTGAGTTAAGAGTACTTAGCGATTATTTTAATGAGCAATACACATTGGTTTTTGTAGAAATTCCTTCTCGAAAAGAACTCCTGCAAGAATTCCCCGATTACGAAAAGATTCGGAAGACAAGTCCAAACAGATGCCCTGCTATCTCTATTGAGTTTCCTTCTGAAAAAATCTTCTTTCCATTAAAACCTACTAGTACATGTAAGGGTGATATTGCCATCTCTTTGAAGATATTAGGCCTTGTAAAAAATGAGGTTCCATTAAGTAGCTGTTGGCATTCGAAGCACTATCTAAAGATGCACTCTATTAGCGAAGTCCTTCCAGATGCCTTCGCCTTCTATACACCCAAAAGACCACGTTATTACACACACTACGATTTTCATGGCAATGCAAGAGAACTAACAGAAGATATGTGGATGAGTCCTTTTGAGCCGAAAGGACTAAAGTATGCACGTTTGGTTGATAGCATTGTCAAATTTAAAGGTGGTACTGCGCTTGCAGTCCTCGCTACCGTATTTTTTTTATTACAGTCATGGACATGCGCAGGCCTAGCTGGTTTGATTCTATCTCGTAAGTGGAACCCTTACGCCCTATTTGGATTTGGAAATATTCTCACGATTATAGGCGTATCTTTTTTGGCAAGACGTGGAAATGGATTTTTAGAGACACCATTGCACAGCGACAAAACCCCTAAGTCGTTCCGTCTGTATCGCTATGGCAAGAAAGGAAGAAAAAGACTCTACTTCCTGTGTCTATTCTCGTTGCTTCTTACATCTAGTTCTGCTATTTTGTATCTGCTTTTCACCTTGCCATTATATCTACAATAAAGAGTTACTACTTTGCTCTAGTCCTGAGTGCAAACTACTTCTTCTTCGTTAAGCCAAGCATCTTAACCTCTACCTCTGGCTCTGAGAAGTTGCCCTTGATTGTAATATTGGCGATATTGCCACCGAGTGCGTTAACTAGAGATAACCCCATATTTGGCTCTGGCGAGACGTCGCTACTGTGTGCGGTTAGTTTTAAATCGATAGTTCGTGCCTTTAGGTCTAAAATACCACCACCTACGAAAGAGACTCTACTTCCAATTAAATACATATCCTCAACGATAACCCTCTCGCCTAGGATATATGCGTCAATACTTGTGCGGTCAAATTTGTACTGAGGCATTGCCTCTGTAACAACTTCTTTTACAATCTGCGCTGATAGCGAACTCTGGGCAAACGCAACATCATCAACCAAGATGCTTACACGACCGCGTAAACTCTCTTTGTCTCCGATTGCGCCCTGTGCACTGTATTTTATGTTGGCGTTTCCAGATATTTTCTCTATCCTCTGTTGCTTTTTATTTGAAAATGGATTCAAGAGTTTACTAAAATCTACATCTTCAAGGGTTACTCTATAAGTATAAATCCAATCACCCTTAACATTCTTGGCAACTCTGCCGCCAACAATAATACTGCCACCAGCTAGTTTCGCTTTTAAATCCTCAGCACTAGCCAACCCCATATCTTCTTTGTAAACAATCTCCGATTTAAGATTTTCACACTTAAGAGAATAAATGTTTAGATTATCAATATCTAATGATCCTCTAAGGTATTGAAGCTTCTCAGAGAATCTTCCCTTACCTTTGAAGAAACCATTGATACTGTTTACCCTCTTATCCTTGAATAGGCTCGCATCTTTCGTTGAAAGCTGGAGGTTGAATTTATTGTCAAGAGTTGCCTTGGTGTTATCAATCTCTCCATCAAGCCAAATACCAGCAAAACCACTTGGTGAGAGCTTCTCTAGTATATCCAATGGTTTAGGATTGATTCGCCCAACCACATCCTTACCTAGAGAAATATTCTTTGCGTAAAGGCTGTACTTGCCCTTATTCAATTTGTAACCATCTAGAGAGAAGTCGCCATCTAGATTGAATGAGGCATCAGTTACGGATTCACCTTGATCTAATATGCCACTTAAGCCATCAAACTCCAAAGAGTCATTCTTAACATTGATTCTGCCATTTAAATCTTTAAAATCTAATCCTTTAAATGTTAGTTTGTCGTCGCTTAGATTGAGATTTATATCGTACTGAGTAGCAGAATCCCTGCGGCGATCAACGGAGGCATCAATAGAAATGATGCCTGCAAAATCTAACGGACTAAGAAGAGATGAAACTCTATCTGGCAACTTAGAGAGAAACTCTCTTCTAAATAAAAATTGACTCGCCTTAAATGACAAATCGTAAGAGGAGTTTTTTAGCAAACCAAAAGAGCCGCTAATCTCTAGCTTACCACCACCTTCAATATCTCCAGTTAGGCTCTTTATGCTAGCTTTAGTTGGCGTAAATTCAATCTGGGCTAAGACCTTGTTAAGCTGCATAGGAAAATCCAGATACCGCAATTTCTTAGCTCTAACTTTAGTACTTATCGCATAGCCTATCTTTGTGTCTGAGTTTGGGCTATTAGTTATTCGAATAGTTGCGCTTCCCTTGGCGTTTTCTAAACTAAGTTTGTCGTAGATGGCTCTGAATTTATCCTCAAGACAACTGCGCAACGTCTCGTCGATGGCAAAATCTCTTGCTTCAATCGTTATATCGTAATCTGGCTTCTTGCCAAGAATAACATCTCCATTGGCAACTAGATTAACTGGTGAATTATCAGAGACCAAGTCCTTGAGAACGATTTTCTTTGGAGTAATGACAATATCACCACTTACCCCCTTGAGTGGATACGGAAATCCGCTGTATGAAGCATTTACATCTATGGCTTTTAAATTAAGGGTGAATGTTTTGGCTGAATTTGGTGTATGCTTTAAATTAAAATCAACCGCTATCTCACCTGTCGGCGCAAACATTAACCAAATTTTCTTTTCTCGCGGATTAAGTGCAGCATACATGTCATCGTCAATCACCGCCCTCTTGCTAGTTATATCTAGATTGAAATTCCAATCGTCGGGGAATTTTTCACCACAGACAGACGATGCCGATATAACAACATCATTTTCCCCGTGATGACCGACGAGTTTATCTATGAAAACCTTTTTAAGGTCTATATAGGCTTGACCAGAGAGATGTTCTAGTTCATACGGAAATTTGTAATATGTTGCTTTAGCGTCTTTCCAGTTTACCAGACATTTCCACCCACCCAATATCTGCTCCGTCTCTTTAGTATTGAATGAAAAAGAGATGTCACACAAACCACTGACGTTGTATTGGTCGTATATTTTTCGTACGTGAGGCCCGCTTAGTTGTCGCAATTTAGGGCCGTAATAAAACGTATTTATTTTTTCTTCATTAGATATCACGGCGTCGTAGATATCAAGCTTACAACTCTTTAGTATATTGGTCTTGTCGAAATTAAAATCTCCCGTAAACTCAAGCTTAGTCTTCTCACCAATATTAGCTGTCAACTTTTCTATCGAGAAACCTTGAGAATCAAGTAGCATATTGAGATGCATATTATTTATCTGCCACTGATTCTCTAAAATTGGACAACCGGTATTGTAAAAATTGCCTTCGACCATAACCTCAATACGCTTGCCTAGAGTAAAACTGCCACTACACTTGGTTCCACAGAAGAGCCCCTCCCTTGCGGAATTAAATACAAAGTTATAACTCTTTTCTATCTTAGATTGATGAAAGGTAAATATCTCGACAGGTAAGCTAACAGTGCTAAGCGAGCCATTGGCGTCAAATCTTGAAACGCAAACGATACCATTGCTAAGAGATATCTTTGGCAACTTTTTCGATGTCTTCTTCTTTGTAAATGACGGTAGTGGAATATTCCACTGCCCTGCCTTGTTTCTCTCAATATTGAATTTAAAATCATCAATCTTCAGAGATTTCAGTCTTGGCGCAAGTAAGAAGAGGCTTGTAACTGAAAATTTAGCTTCAAGCTTGGAGGCGACGATGACATCTTTTTTAGAGAAACTCTCATCGTTACTACTTCCACGCAACGACCTCATCGTAATCTTAGCTGGGAATCCAAAAGATAGATCTTCAATTTCAAATGAAAGTGAGGTGAGTTTCTCAATCTGTTGATGCGCAAGCTCTTTTAAAATCCTCTCTCCGATTAGGAGATAGCCAAGCCATATAACAACAACAGCCCCTACAAGAATAGGAAGCCACTTAAGCAAAATATTCTTGTGTATGGGGCTGCTATTAAAATTGCCACTAATAGGCATATTAGGGCACCCTCGTTTAAAAATGATTAGCGATTAATAGCTTTATCCGCAATATCACGCCTGTAATATGCACCGTCGAAGTTGATTTTTTCTACTGCCTTGTAAGCCTTCTCTTTAGCCGCAGCAATATCATCACCAAGAGCAGTAACACCAAGTACTCTACCGCCAGCATTGACTAACTTAGAATCCTTGATTGCTGTACCAGCATGAAATACCACAACGTCCTCAAGCGCATTTGCCTCAGATATACCCGTTATCTCTCGACCTTTCTCATAGTCGCCTGGATAACCTTCGCTACTGAGAACCACACAGACCGCAGCACGCTCGTCCCATTCAAGCTCAACACTATCAAGGCGACCTTCACTTGTTGCAAGCATCACCTCTAAGAGGTCGCTCTTTAAACGCATTAGGATTGGCTGAGTTTCAGGATCACCAAAACGAACGTTAAACTCTAGGACTCTTGGTCCCGCTTGAGTTACCATTATACCGGCATAAAGCACACCCTTAAAAGGAGTGCCGTTGCGGTTCATACCATCTACTATAGGAACAAGAACCTCTTTTGTTATTTGCTCCATTAATTTATCAGTAACAACAGGGGCTGGGCTATAAGCTCCCATTCCACCTGTATTAGGCCCCTTATCGCCTTCCCCAATAGCTTTGTGGTCTTGGCTAGACTCCATAACATAGATACTCTTGCCGTCAACAAAGGCTAGAATAGAAGCCTCTTCACCTAGTAATTTCTCCTCAACCACAACCTGCGCACCAGCTTGGCCAAAGAGATTGTCACACATAATCTTTTCAGCTGCCAAGATTGCATCGCTAGGTTCGTCACAAACATAAACCCCCTTGCCCTTAGCCAAACCTGCAGCCTTTACAACAACTGCCTCATCACGGCTTGCAATATAAGCCTTGGCATCCTCAAAGTTGTCAAAGATTCGAGCCTCTGCCGTTGGGATAGAATTTTCTTTCATTATCTTCTTAGCGAAAGCTTTATCTGCTTCGAGCTGCGCAGCCGCTTTGTTTGGGCCAAAAGCTTTAATTCCTGCCGCTTCGCAAGCATCTACAAGGCCATTATCGAGAGGATCTTCTGGGCCGACTATTACAAAGTCGATGCTATTTTCTTTGGCAAATTTAACAATTCCATCAATATCATTAACGTCCATATCAACTGTTGGACCAAACTTGGCCATGCCGGGATTTCCCGGTAAAAGATATAGTTTGCTAAGTTTTGGACTCTGTGAAATCTTCCAAGCAATTGCATGCTCACGTCCGCCGCTTCCGATTAGTAATACATTCATTTTAAAACCTCATATATTCGGGAGATTAATTTTTTGGTTCCAACAGGTTGTAGTTGTACAAGGCGGCAAATTAACACATAAACAACGATTATTCAAGATTTTTAACTGATAAACATCGCATCGCCGTAAGAGAAGAATCGGTAGTTTTGCTCTACTGCATGCCTATATGCCGCCATAACGTTATCCATGCCTGCAAATGCGCCCACCAATGCTAGAAGTGTTGAGTTTGGCAAGTGAAAATTGGTAACCATTGCATCGACAAGATGATATTTAAAGCCAGGAGTTATAAACAATCGAGTCTCGCCTGATTTTGCTTCAATTTCTCCAGAAGCGGCAATAGTCTCGAGTGTGCGAACAGAAGTAGTTCCAACAGCAATAACTCTACCACCTCTATCTTTTGCTCCCTTAATTATGCGTGCATTCTCTTGGTTTAAACTGTATCTTTCGCTATGAATATCATGGTCTTCGAGGTTTTCAACAGTAACAGGCTTGAAGGTTCCGGCTCCAACATGTAAGGTTACACGGGCAATGCTTGCTCCCTTATCAACGATTTGTTTTAGCAATTGCTCAGAAAAATGT
>JALWYQ010000008.1:0-56146 GCA_027078365.1 Phycisphaerae bacterium | reverse complement strand
TGTCTGGTATCTGCGCAAATCTTCTTGTGGCTCACTACCACCGTCTGGTCTTTTTATGTACGGCGGTAGCGGTGCAAAACCTATCTGCTGCAATAATTGCTCAAGCTCAAGCTCCGAGAGCACTTCTATCAAGAAGCTTCCATCATCAAGCCTCTCGCGCATTATTGCATTAACACAATCTTCTTTATCCCTATCAAGCAGTATAAATTGCTCATCGAGTTTTAGTTTGCGTGAATTCTTTAACATAATATGCCAGAGCCCCTGCGATGTTAGCTCTAGAAACAGACCCTCAATCTTTGCACCAGAGACTCTCCTTGCGAAAAATCTAGCTGGCAAAACCTTTGTATCGTTAATTACCAAACAATCACCAGCGTTAATGTAGTCAAGAATATCACTAAATTTTGCGTCCTTGTATTCTCCACTTTTGCGGTTCAAGAGCATAAGACGAGACTCTGCGCGATTTGCCACAGGCCTTTGCGCAATCAACTCTTGAGGGAGATCGTAATACAATTCTTTTGTTTTCATAATTGATGTAGCCAGCCTTTAAAAACTTCTCTACTCTTTTCCATTAAGACATCAGGATTTATTGACCTAGCGGATTGGATTTAATATCCTTAAACGCCCGTGGATACTCGCCGGGTGTGTGGCTGCGCTTAGTTGCCTTCAAAAGACGATAACCACTTTGGCTCGCATCTTCACCGCAGAGCGCATAAGGCAATTGCTCTATGTTATCGCAGCCAAGGATATTAAGCGCCTTCTTTCCGCTATCAATTTCTTGCGAAAGCCTCGGTCCTTTCCAAGTTATGAACAATCCACCCTTACGCACAAATGGCACACAAAGCTCAGCAACCATTGAGAGGGCTCCAACTGCGCGATTGGTTGCAACATCAAAGGTTTCCCTAAAATCAAACTCACCAGAGACCTCTTCTGCCCTAGCCTGAACAACCTCCACATTGCTAAGGGCAAGCTCCTTAACAACTAAATTTTGAAATGCAACCTTTTTACCAGTTGCCTCTACCGAAGTAACAGACCAATTTGGCAGAGCGATAGCCAAAGCTAGAGCTGGAAAACCTCCACCAGAGCCAACATCAATAAGTGTTGGTGAATGCTTTAGCGTTGTTTGATATTCTCTGAGAATTTGCAAAGCTACCAGAGAATCTTCAAAATGGCGTTGCCTAATTTCTTCAATCTCAGTAATTCTAGTGAGATTTAAACGCTTATTTTCTTCTTGAAGCAGTCTGGCAAACTCATCAAATTGCTCCTTTTGGACTTGAGTCATTTCTTGTAGAAAGGATTTTTGCAACATACGTAAATAGTCTCGACATGAATAATTCAACATTTATGACAACGAGCAACGGCCCGATAATCTTTACTGCTCAAAGCGTAAAGTTATTTTTTCTATCATTACCGCAACATAATAATGCAAAAGAGATAAAAATGCTACTAAACGCTGCCAAAACGCCCTTTTTTTATCTACAAAAATGTATCTCTCTGCAAATATCTAAAACTAAGCGAAATGATAATCTCTACCTTTATCCTTCCTCTCAAAATGCCGAATAGCCAATACCGCTACGAGTCGCACTTATAAAGAGAGTTTTCAGTAGAAGGTGGCGGCTAAGTAAGAGCTAATGGGGGAAGATAAAAAGTGATAGTTAGGAAGAACTGCGTCAATACTGGCGGCGGAGAAACTCTAGGAATGCGCAATCGGATATTACTACCAGTTATAGTAGCACTATTAGCCATTGCAGGTATATCGATTTGGATAACCTACAATAATGGGCAGGAGTACATCGAAAAAGATGCACGTGAGAAACTCTCTGCATACCAAACCGGTTTTAAATCCGCCATCGACCGCGATACCCAAAATATAGCTAGCCTACTAGGGGCTATCGAATCCGATAAACAGCTCCAACAACTTTGGCTTGGTAAAGATAGAGATTCACTGCTTCAGTATGCTAAGGTAATTTTTGATAATAATTTACGTGGTAGCAATATCACCCACTTCTACTTCCATAACATTGATGGAACGAATTTCCTAAGGGTGCATTTTCCTAAGAGACACTCGGATAAAATCAACCGCTATACAATGAAAGCCGCTATCAATACCAGAAACATTGCCTCAGGTATTGAATTAGGACCTCTTGGTTCGTTGACTCTGCGCGTAGTAAAGCCTTGGGTAATAGAAGGAAAGCTAGTTGGCTATGTAGAACTTGGTGAAGAAATTGACAACATCATCAAAAATCTACGCGAAACGTTAGATACAAATGTGATTATATTGGTTGACAAAAAATTGCTGGATAGAGACAGCTGTCTCTTTAGTGAGAGCGACTGGAATAGATACCAGAACTTTGTTGTTGTCAGCAAGACCTGCAAAGTGCCTCAAACTCTTGAGCTACACTTATCCAAAAATCACAAAGAACACGCCAACCGTATCTTCAGCGTTATGGACAACAACAAAGATCTTCGTTATGGCTTCTTGCCATTTTACGACGCTGGCAACAACGATATTGGAGATGTCGTAGTCATAAACGACGTTAGCTTGCAAAGGGCTAAATTGGACTCTGCAATATTGCGCATGGTTACTGGAACATTTTTGGCGTCAATTGTGATTGTACTTATGTTTTGGAGATACTTAGAAAAGGTTGGAAAATCTCTCGCCCTCGCCGACCAAGAACGCGACAAGTATGCAATGACAAGCTTTGCCCTTAACAACTCTATCATTGGAGTTCTGTATGTTAATCCAGATGGAACATTTAATCATGCCAATGATACCATATGCAGAATGCTAGACTACAGCAAAAAAGAGTTGTTGGAACTAAGCGTTGATATGATAAAACCTGATTTTGATGGGCAAAGATATATTGAGCTTTGGAATTTACTCAGAAATGAGAAGACAATATCCTTCGAATCACAATTAAAAACTAAAAATGGAAGAATCTTTCCTGTAGAAGTCATAAACAACTACATCTGTGTTGATTCAAGAGAATACAATGTAGCCTGTATTATGGATATCACAGACCGTAAGGAAACGGAACTTAGCCTTGCTGAATCTGAGAGAAAACACCGCACCCTAATAGACAACCTACCAATTGGACTATACCGAATGCTACCTGGTGCTGTAGGAAGATTTGTGACAGCAAACCCAGCATTAGTCAAGATTTTAGGCTACGATAGCATGGAAGAATTCTTAAAATGCTCGACTAAAGACTTCTATATAGACCATAGCAAGAGAAAGGAACTCATAGAAAACTTACTTAAATACGGCCGTGTGATTGCTCAAGAAGTTGAGCTCAAGAGAAAAGACGGAAAGAAGATATGGGCATCAATTACTGCAAAGACTGTATATAACCCTGAAAATCCAAAAGAGGCATTGTACTTTGATGGAATAGTGGAGGATATCTCCTATAGAAAAGAAACTGAACTCAAGCTCGAAAAGAAAACTAGGGTTCTCAACGATACAGTCCGTGAGTTGAACTGTTTATACGGCATCTCAAAACTTGCATCAGATCCATTTAGCCCACTTGAAGATATATTCAAAGCCGCTATAGAATTGATTCCTTCTGGCTGGCAGTATGAAGAAATCACAAGTGCCCAGATAATATACAAAGGCAAGCAATTTACGTCAGAGAAATTTCAAGAGAGCCAATGGAAACAATCTTCTGATATTGTTGTAAATAGAAAAGTTGTTGGCTCGGTTAATGTATTCTACTCGCAACAGAGAGAAGAAGCCTATGAAGGGCCATTCTTAAAGGTTGAAAGAGATTTAATTGATGGGATTGCCGAGAAACTAAGCAAGACTATTGAATACAAACTTGCTCAAGAAGAACTTCAAGAAATAAATCATCAGTTAACCGTAGCCTCTGAAGAGGCAAATCGATTAACTAAAATAGCCGAAGAAGCGAATGCTGCAAAAGGTCAATTCCTTGCAAACATGAGCCATGAAATCAGAACCCCTATGAATGCAATCATAGGATTTACCGAACTTCTTGAAGATGAAGATTTAACAAAAGACCAAAGAGACAAGCTCCAAATGGTTAGCGACTCAGCAAAAAATCTCCTTGAGTTAATCAACGACATTCTCGACTTTTCAAAGATTGAAGCTGGAAAGCTAGATATAGAAATGATTGAATGTTCTCTCAGCAGAACCCTCAACTCTATCGAATCAATGATGCAAGCAAAAGCAAAAGAAAAGGGATTAGATTTTAGAATCATAGAAAAAACACAACTACCCGCACAGATATACACAGATCCAACAAGGCTGCGCCAATGCTTAATTAATCTAACAAGTAATGCTATTAAATTCACAGATCAAGGCCACGTCCATATCGTAGTATCTCTTGAATACAAAGAAGATGAACCATTCATCCGCTTCGATGTTGAAGATACTGGTATTGGAATCCCAGAAGACAAGCATGAACTAATATTTGAATTGTTTACTCAAGCTGACGGTTCAACGACCAGAAAGTTTGGAGGTACAGGTCTTGGTCTTAGCATTACAAGAAGCCTGATAACCTCAATGGGTGGAGATCTCACCATTAAAAGTAAACCGGCTGAAGGCTCCACGTTCACTCTGACATTACCTGCGAGGATTGATATAAATAAGCAAAAGCTCTTAGACAGACAAAACACCAACGAATATGACAACAAACAAAACAATTTCGAATACATCGGCGCAACTGGAAAAGTACTAATCGCTGAAGACACCAAGACCAACCAGATACTATTGAACGCATTATTGCAGAAGGTTGGAGTGGAGAATATTACATTTGTTAATGATGGCTTAGAAGCTCTAGATGCAATCGAAAAAGAAGAGTTTGAATTAATACTAATGGATATTCATATGCCAAATATGAATGGATATGAAGCCACAAGAATCATAAGAGAAAGAAATATCAAAACTCCAATCATTGCCATTACCGCAAATGCGATGAAGGGAGATGCTGATAAATGTATTGAGGCTGGATGCGACGACTATCTATCAAAGCCAATAGAGAGTCATAAGTTGTATCAAAAGGTAAAGAAGTATATGTGCAAAACAGCAAACGATACAGCTCTATCGCAAGATCAACTATCACCAGCAAAAGAAGATACTAATGAGAAGGTAATTATCCAATGGCAAGAATTGTCCAGACGTGGTTTAAATCAAGAGCTACTTGTATCAATAATCCCTACCTGCATAGAAGATTTGCGCAATTGTATTGAGAAATTAGTAATCGCCATAGATGAATCAAATACGGCCAATATACATCTCTATGCGCATGCGATTAAAGGAAGCGCTTCTAATATTGGCGCTGTTGAATTAACAGAAGCTGCCTACAGTTTAGAAAAATTAACAACCAAAGCAGATATAAACCAAGCTAAAAAATTGCTTACAAAAATAATATCTGGATTTAGTGAACTAGAAGAGTTCGTCAACAAACCAGATTGGATTGAAATAGTAAAACACCAAGCCAGCGTAGCTATTTAATATTGGAGAGTTATAAAGAATGACCAGAAAGCGAAAAGCCTTAATCATTGATGATAGTGCAACGAGTATCATCATACTGGAAAATATGTTGAAGGCAATGAATCTCGATACCGTCTCTGCAAGAGATGGTAATGATGGAATAAGAACAGCTATTCATGAAAAACCAGACTTGATATTGTTAGATATTCTTATGCCGGGTATTGATGGATTCGAAACCTGCGAGCGACTCAAATCAAGCGAAGAAACAGCTGGAATCCCTATCATATTTATATCCACCAAGGATGAGTCTCTTGATAAAATCAAGGGCTTAGAACTTGGCGCAATCGATTACATCGCAAAACCATTTGATGTTGGCGAATTGCGTGCAAGAATTGGAGTCGTATTGCATTTAATCGAACTACAAGAAAAAAGACTCGAACTCGCCAACACTGATGAACTAACTGGAATATACAACAGACGCCACTTCTTCCAAGTATTTGAGCGTGAAGTATTAAGGGCTAAAATCAGCGCAACTCCACTCTCATTAATGCTATTTGACATTGACCATTTCAAGAACGTCAATGATACATACGGCCACTTAGCGGGCGATATGATATTAAAACAAATGGGACAAGTTCTAAACGAGAATAGATATCCGCTTGACGTTGTTGCAAGATATGGCGGTGAGGAATTTATTGTATTATTGCCACACATGTCAAAGGAAAAAGCTATAGATACTGCTGAAAAGATGAGACGCACAATTGACGAGCACCTCTGGAACATTGGCAACCAAGAGATTAGTATTTCTGTTAGTATAGGTCTTGTCTCACTTGAAACAATAGACACTACTAACCTAAAAGAAATTGTACAAAGGGCTGACGACTCACTCTACACGGCAAAGGAAAATGGAAGAAATCAAGTTGTTGTATGGGACAACTCAAAAACTACAGCCCAGCCTCAAGAAGGATACATCAACGATCAGTACAGTGAATTACAAGACAAAGTATCGCTCCTCTCTCAGCAACTTAAGAAACAAGCAATGAATACAACCTCAGCATTCGTTGAGGCTCTTGGCGTAAAAAATCCTTATTTTGCAGAACGTGCGCAAAGATCCAAAGAGATTGCCCTTGCTATTGCAGAAGAGATGAACCTTTCTTGTAAGCTTAAGGAGACTTTGTCAATAGCCGCTCTACTTCATGATATTGGGAAATTAGGGGTTCCTGATAGAGTACTTGCAAATCCAGAGGATCTCGAAGAAGGAGATATCGAACTCCTGCGTGAGCACTCCATAATAGGAGTTAAGATACTAGAGCCGGTTGGAATATTTAGCCATGAATTACAAATCATAAGACAACACCACGAAAGATTCGATGGAAACGGCTACCCTGATGGTCTAAGGGGAAAAGAAATCGTGATAGGGGCTCGCATCTTATCCGTAGCAAATGCTTTTGAATATCTAGCCTACGGTGAAGACGGATTGCCTTTAGACATAGATAAAGCCATCTCAGAAATCCAAAAGAGAAGCGGCTATGACTTTGACCCAGAAGTTGTAGATGCACTCGTTAGGGTTAAAGAAAAACAACTAACTGCCTGCACTAGCTAAATCAAATTTTATAAATGAATAAAAATTGATTCGCTATAGAAAAGGCGGGCTTAGCTGAAAATCAGTTGCAATGTTTCGCTCTGCAACCATCGCAAACAACGCTAAAAACTAAGAAGGCTACAATCTTCATCTGACGATTGTAGCCTCTTAAAGTATATCTTTGTTTTTATCTTAAGCTAAAACTATTTATCTTCAGCTTCAAATTCAGCGTCAATTACATCGTCGCCGCCTTTTTTCTCTGATGGTTGTTCATCAGTGCTGCTGGCTTCTCCCTGAGCTGCTCCTTGTTCTTTTGCAGCTTCTTCATAGAGGATTTTTCCTAGCTCTTGAGATACCTGAGCTAGATTCTCAATCGCCTTCTTAATCGCCTCAATATCATCGCCTTTAGCGGCTTCTTTGAGGTTATTTATTGCAGACTCAATATTTCCTCTAACTTCAGCTGAAACCTTCTCGCCATGTTCTTTGAGAGTCTTCTCTGTAGAGTAAACAAGTTGGTCGGCTTGGTTCTTCTGATCGATTAACTCTCTTCTCTTTCTATCTTCTTCAGCGTGAGCTTCAGCATCGGCAGTCATCTTACGAATCTCTTCTTCGCTAAGACCTGAGCTACTCTGGATTTGAATTGATTGCTCTTTACCAGTTCCAAGGTCTTTAGCTGATACGTGAAGAATACCGTTAGCATCGATATCAAAAGTAACTTCAATCTGAGGCACACCCCTTGGTGCTGCTGGGATATCGGTGAGTTGGAATCTTCCTAGCGAGCGGTTGTCTTTCGCAAACTCACGCTCTCCCTGGAGTACGTGGATCTCAACACTTGGCTGATTATCAGCAGCTGTAGAGAATATCTCTTTTTTGCTTGTTGGGATAGTTGTGTTCTTCTCTATAAGTTTAGTCATAACACCACCGAGAGTCTCGATTCCAAGAGATAGTGGTGTTACATCTAGAAGAAGAATATCCTTAACTCCCTCATCTCCAGCAAGAATAGCACCTTGGATAGCAGCGCCTAGAGCCACCACTTCATCAGGGTTGATGCTCTTGTTTGGCTCCTTACCAAAGATCTCCTTAACAACTTCAGCAACTTTAGGTACACGGGTTGAACCACCAACCATCAACACCTCTGAGATATCAGAGCTACTTAGGCCAGCGTCTTTTAGAGCTTGCAGACATGGAGCTTTTAGTTTGTTAAATACATCTTCTGCAAGTGCTTCAAACTTACTTCTGCTAATTGATATCTGCAAGTGTTTTGGACCATTTGCATCAGCTGTGATAAATGGCAAGTTTACATTAGCCTCTAGTTGGGTAGAGAGTTCGCATTTTGCCTTCTCTGCCGCTTCTTTTAGCCTTTGATGCGCCATTGGATCTTGACGTAAGTCTATTCCATCGCTCTTCTTAAATTCGTCAGCTAGATAGTCAATCAGAACTTGGTCAAGATCATCACCACCGAGGTGGCCATCACCATTTGTGCTTAGAACCTCAACGACATTCTCTCCAATATCTAGGATAGAGATATCGAATGTACCACCACCAAAGTCGAACACGGCAATCTTCTCGTCTTTACCCTTTTCACGTCCATAAGCAAGGGCTGCCGCAGTTGGCTCATTGATAATACGCTCAACTTCGAGTCCGGCAATCTTACCAGCGTCTTTAGTTGCCTGACGCTGAGCATCGTTGAAGTAGGCAGGCACCGTGATAACCGCTTGAGTTACCTTCTCGCCGAGATAATCTTCGGCAGTCTTCTTGAGGTCTTGGAGAATCATTGCCGAGATCTCTGGTGGGGTGTATTCTTTACCTCTAACTGAAATCTTAACTAGCTCGTCGCTACCACCTGTGATTTTATATGGTACGGTCTTTTCTTCTTCACTAACCTCGCTGTGACGACGCCCCATAAATCTTTTCACTGAATATATGGTATTCTCAGGATTTGTCACCTGCTGATGACGCGCAACCTGTCCGACAAGCCTTTCATCTTTGTCAGTAAATCCAACAACAGAAGGGGTTAGTCTTGCACCTGATGCATTAATCAACACCTTAGGGCTACTACCCTCCATCACCGCTACAACTGAGTTGGTTGTTCCCAAGTCAATTCCAATTATTTTGCCCATTTTTATTTCTCCTGTGTATTAAGTACAGTTAATGATTATCTTACTCGCCCATACAGTTCGCAAATAGCGTGCCAAAAACACGCACCAAGCGTAAATGCCGCAAACACAACAACTTACAGCAATTAATGCCAGAAAAGTTTTTATGTCATATTGGCAGAATCGATAGAGAAGCACTTAATTTGACAGATTTTTGTTATAATTCGGTCTCGCAACGATGCCTTGTTTTGTGAGCGGCGTTTGGTGCCGCTTGGGAACGCTAACCACTAACACCTTAATTGCTTCAACGCTAGAGACGCTAAAGGAACGGAATTGAACCGTCTATTTTACTTTTTAAAACCGCGAAGGTCATGAAGGAGACCGCAGATAAACGTGGACGAGAAGAGATTGAGTTAGTTGTTAGTGGTTAGGGTTGCTGTTTTATTTAAAACAACAACCGCAAAGTTCAATGGTCTTGTGATTTTACTCAATATTCGATAAAGATATTGACATTGGCAAGTGAGCCGACATAATTAATATTATGTTTAGACAAATGCAATTATATGGAGCTATCACATGAGAATCTTGGTTTCTTGGATAGGACACGCCGACTTGAAGTCTCTTTTTGGTTCTGGCTCCCAAAAGGTACAGGATAAAGTTAAGGCGATAGTTCGCCCACCATACAATCCACCCGAAGACGGCGGCCCAATAAAAACCTTACTGAATCAAGAGAGCTTTGATCGCATCTATCTTCTAAGCGATACACCTAAATCCATTACATGCCAATACTTGAAATTGCTTGGATTTGATGCGGCCGTAAACCATACACATCTGAAAAACCCAACTGATTACGCTGAGATTTATACAGTTGTAAGCGATTTTTTGGAAACGATCTCCAAAGACCTTTCCAGTAACAACCATGAGTTATCAATCCTGCTTAGTCCGGGTACGCCAGCAATGGCCGCTATATGGGTTCTATTAGGCAAGACAAAATATTCAGCAACGTTCTGGCAAACTTGGAGCGGCAAGGCTAAACAGGAGGACATACCGTTTGATATTACGTTGGATGTTGTTTCAGAACTGATTAGCAGCTCAGACAATGTTTTCAATCACTTGGCGACAAAAAGCCCTGACGAAGTTGAAGGCTTCGAAGACATTATAGGCAAGTCAAAGGCTATTCGGCTTGCCGTTGGTCGAGCGCAAAAAGCAGCAATTCGAGATGTCTCAGTTCTTCTAAGCGGCGAAAGTGGAACAGGTAAAGAAATGTTTGCACGGGCAATCCACAAGGCCAGTTCTCGACGCGACAATCCATTTATAGCTATCAACTGCGCTGCCATCCCAAAAGATCTACTCGAATCAGAATTGTTCGGACATGCCAAAGGTGCTTTTACTGGAGCCAACAAAAAGAAAGAAGGTGCCTTCAAACGAGCCGATGGAGGAATTCTCTTTTTGGATGAGGTTGGAGAATGCGACCCACAAATTCAAGCGAAGCTTCTTAGAGTTCTACAGCCACCGCATAGGAAATCACCATGTTCTCGCGAATTCTATCCTGTTGGAGCCACAAAACAAGAAACAGCAGATGTCCGAATCATTGCAGCAACGAACCAAAATCTAATCGACATGATTGAAAAAAATCTATTTAGAGAAGACCTCTTTTACAGGCTTGCATTGATTACCATCAAACTACCTGCACTCAGAGAAAGAAAATCCGATATTCCTATCATCGCAGAATCATTACTTCAACAAATCAATCAAGATTTCACATCCCAAGACAAGTTACATAAAGATAAAACTTTTTACCCTAGCACAATTACATTTATAAAAAACTATGCTTGGCCGGGCAATGTAAGACAACTATACAATACAATTTTACAAGCAGTTGTCATGACAGATAAAGAAAAGTTGGCACCTGATGATATTAAGGCCGCATTAACAGAATCTCCTAAATTTTCTCTTAACAAAATAGACTTACTAGAAATGCCATTGGGTGATGGGTTTAATCTCGAAGAACACCTTAACAGTATACAGAGACACTACTTACGTCGTGCAATGCAAGAAGCTTCTGGCATAAAAACTAAGGCGGCTTCTCTTTTAGGAATAAAAAGTTATCAAGCAATGGATGCGCAAATTAAACGGTTAAATGTTGATTTGAGAAAGCTTTAAAATGAAAACGTATTACTTTCTGGCACATCAATTGCTTTTCAAAAGTAGCGAGCTATTTTAGAAAGATAAATTCATGCAATCATTAAATTTCGAATATCTTAGAACACGAAACGAAGAGCTGGCAAAGCTCGGTGCATTCGCTGAGCAATACGTCTATACCGATCCAGCGAGCACGTTGGTGAAGTTGCGTCAATACGGTGAAAACCTCGTCGCAGATTTCTTTTATGAAAAGAAAATTCGCAGATATCCACAATCCTCATTTGTTGAGATGCTCGATTTGATTAGAGATCAGAATCTAGTTCCCCCTGTAGTCTTAGACAAACTGCATTATTTGCGAAAAATTGGCAATCAAGCCGCACACGGTCAAGCAAACAAAATAGTTCCGCAGACTGCAATGATTGCTCTGCGAACAGCCTTTGATTTGGGTAAGTGGTTTAATATTTCCGTCTATGCAGACAATTCTGCCAATGAACAACAATTCAAAGAGCCAACCGTTCCTGACAGCAAGGGTAAACTGCAACGAGAAAAGAAAGCCGCCTTGCAAAAAATTGCGGCTCAAGAAGCTCAAATGCAGAAGATTTTAGAAGAACTGGAAGCCACTCGTAGCAAAGCCGCTGCTGCTGAAAAAACTAAAGAAGAAATTCAGGAAATTTTATCACAAACCAATCAGGCTGCCAACGTTCTGCAATTTGATGAAGCTACAACCAGAAAGCTATTGATCGACCAACTTCTAGTACAAGCAGGCTGGACTGTAGGAATAGATGGCGCAGACACCAAGGACGTGAAACAGGAATTTGAAGTCAGACATCAGCCAAATAAAACCGGCAAAGGATTTGTGGATTATGTGCTCTGGGATGCCGAGAGCGATATTCCCGTCGCAATAGTTGAAGCTAAAAAAACTGCACACGATGCCGAAAAGGGTCGAAAGCAAGCCGTTGATTACGCTGACGCATTAGAAAAAGATTATGGACACAGACCAGTAATCTTCTGCACTAATGGCTATGATATTATCATTCACGACGATGCCAAAGGCCACG
The DNA here is from genome assembly GCA_027078365.1 of Phycisphaerae bacterium. Classification (GTDB taxonomy): domain Bacteria; phylum Planctomycetota; class Phycisphaerae; order Sedimentisphaerales; family Sedimentisphaeraceae; genus S145-28. The sequence continues at coordinate 43,822 of JALWYQ010000008.1, read as the reverse complement.
TTGGGCGGCGAATCTATGGCTTCTATAGCCTCCAAAGTTTAAGGTACTGTCTTTGGCAAACTGAGAACCGTGAGGATATTAATAAACACAACCCTAAACCGAGTATCATTGATCGCAACTACCAAATTCTTGCGGTCAAAAGTGTTTGTGAAAAATTTTCATCGGGACGCAGACGAGCATTAATCGTCCAAGCAACCGGCACAGGCAAGACGAGAGTTGCAATTGGGCTTGCCGAATTACTTATTCGTTGTAAATGGGCAAAGAGAGTGTTATTTCTATGTGATCGTCGCGAACTTCGCAAGCAAGCTTATAACGCCTTTGGTGAACATATAGAATCCGAGCCTCGCGTTTATGTAACTGCTAAGACTGCGAAAGATCGCAACAAAACGATCTACTTAGCAACGTATCCAGCAATGGTAAAATGCTTCCAGAATTTCGATGTAGGATTCTTCGATCTTATCATAGCAGATGAATCGCATCGTAGTATTTACAATCGATATCGCGATCTATTTCTCTACTTTGATGCATATCAAGTAGGCTTGACCGCAACACCTCGTCAAGTTATTACCCATAACACATACAGTTTGTTTGACTGCGAAGACGATGACCCAACAGCTTACTTCTCATACAAGGATGCTATTGAGCACGTACCGCCATATTTGGCTCACTTCAAGGCATTCAAGCATACAACCAAATTCATGCGTAATGGCATCAAATATTCTGAAATGTCACCAGAAGAACAGGCGCAGCTTGAAGATCAAATCGAAGATCCTGAATTGGTTGACTTCTCCAAAGAAGCTATCGACAAATCGGTATTCAATAAAGACACCGACCGGCATATTATCAGCAACCTAATGGATAACGGAATTCGTAGTGCCAATGGTCAGCAGATTGGTAAGACTATTATTTTCGCTCGTAATCACAACCACGCCATGCAATTGATGCGATTGTTTGAAGAGATGTATCCACAATACATGAAGCCCAAACAAGAGTTTTGTGCCGTTATCGACAACTATATCGACCGAGCAGAGCAACTGATTGACGACTTTAAAGGCGAAGGTACAAATAACAATCTTACTATTGCAATTTCAGTTGACATGATGGACACCGGTATTGATGTGCCAGAAGTAGTCAATCTCGTCTTTGCCAAGCCGATTAAAAGCTATGTTAAATTCTGGCAAATGATTGGTCGAGGAACCCGTCTGTGCAAAAATCTGTTTGGCCCTGGAAAAGATAAAAAATATTTTATTATCTTTGATCATTGGGGCAATTTTGAATATTTCGGTGAAAACCCAGAAGAGGCAACCCCCTCAGCTAAGAAATCACTCATGCAGAGAGTATTTGAGACTCGTCTAGATATTGCCGAACTTGCTATTGAGTATCAAAAAACGAAAGCTTTTGAATGTATGACGGAGCTTCTGCTCGCCGATGTTCGTAGTCTACCGGAAAATAGCATTGCTATTAAAGAAAAGTGGAGAGCGGTAAAAACCGTTCAACAGGATGGTGTTATCCAAAGATTTGATGCTGCCACTATTGGCACGCTTCGCATGGAAATTGCTGGTCTGATGCAATGGCGTGAGATCACTGGCCACGAGAGTGCTTACCGTTTCGATTTACTGATAGGTCAACTTCAGAAGACGCTCCTAAGCGGAAGTAGTAAATACGCCGATTTCAAAGATTCACTACTTAACAAAATCAGTGAACTTCCAATTAACATTGCGCAGGTTAAATCCAAAACTGCTTGGATTGATAAAGTTAAATCCGGCAATTTCTGGACAGAGCCTACTGTTTTGGATTTTGAGGAAATTCGCACGCAGCTTCGCGGCATCATGAAATATATCAATAAACCGATTATTCCACAAGTTCCGCCACTATCGATAAATATTTCTGACTGTGAAGTAGAATATGAAGCCATCAAACCTAGCTTTGATGGGCTTGATCTAGCTGCCTATCGTCATCGCGTTGAGAGTGTGTTCAATGAGATATTCGATGAAACTCCCGTCCTGAAAAAGATTAAGCAAGGCCAACCGGTCAGCGAAACGGAAATCGCCGAACTAAGCGAAAAGGTAATTCTCCGCGATCCGCAACTCAGTTTGGATGACTTACTAGAGTATTTCCCAAACAAGGCTAAGCGGCTCGATCTGGCTATCCGTCAGATAATTGGCCTTGACGCCGCAGCGGTAGACAAGCATTTTTCCGCATTTGTACAGGCCAACCCGACTTTAAATTCTCACCAGATACGTTTTCTGGAAATGATAAAGAAGCACATCGCTACCTATGGAAAGCTGGAAATTGAAGATTTGTACGACTCGCCCTTTACGGCGATTCATAACGATGGAATAGATGGAATATTCCCGCAGGAAGAACAGGCAGACGCACTAATGGACTTAATTGAACAGGTAAACGAACTGGCTCTTGTTGGGAAATGAAACTGAATCAACTCTACTAAAAATGGAAATGGAACTTCTATGATAACTGGAAAACTAAAAAGCGACCTTGATAAACTCTGGCTAGAATTTCACTCTGGCGGAATCACCAACCCCTTAACTGTTATTGAGCAAATATCTTTCCTAATGTTTGCCCGGTTGTTAGAGCTAGTCGAAAAACGCAACGAAAAAAAGGTGAAGGCACGTAGCCGCCGCACTGGAAAACCTGTTGAGCCTAAACGCATATTTCCTGCAAGCCAGAAACATCTTCGCTGGTCGAACCTTATTCAGGTCGGGGCTGACGAATTAATGCGACTACTTACTGGCACTGCCACTGCTGACGAGCAAGCCGGCCGCTCCGCAAGCGATCCATGGATGAACCTGTTCCAGTTCTATCGTAGCGGTCTTCGTAACGGAGATACTGGCGATAACGCACTTAGCAATCTGGCTGAATATTTCAAAGATGCCCAGTGCATGATTAACAAACCATCCTTGGCAAAGATCGCCGTTGCGACTATTGACCAGCTCCCTATCCTTGAAGGCGACACCAAAGGAGACCTATACGAATATCTACTCAGCAAGCTCTCTACCGCTGGCGTAGCGGGCCAATTCCGCACACCTCGCCATATCATCCGAGCGATGGTGGAAATACTCGATCCTCGCCCAGATGAAACCATCTGCGACCCAGCCTGCGGAACCGGTGGTTTTCTAACCCAGACCATGGACTACCTCAAACAAAAATTCACCAGTCCAGGCCTTGAAGAACTAGAAACCGACGATAATGGCCAGCCAGTTCTTGATGCCCACGGCAATAAAGTCTATCACTACCCCGGCGACCTGCTACATCCGTATCAGTCGCATATCAACAGCGGCATGTTCCACGGCTTTGATTTCGATGCCACGATGCTCCGCATCGCTGCAATGAATATGCTACTGCATAACATTGATTCGCCCTGCATAGAATATAAAGACACGCTTTCCGAACAGGCGGGTGTTGCTAAGGAATACGAAAATAATTTCGATGTTGTTCTTGCCAATCCACCCTTTAAGGGCAGTATCGACGGAGACAATGTTTACAAAGGCCTAATCTCCGTCGCCAAGACGAAAAAGACAGAACTGCTTTTTCTGATACTAATGGAAAAGATTCTCAAAATCGGCGGACGATGCGCAGTCATCGTTCCTGATGGTGTACTGTTTGGATCAAGCAAGGCTCATAAAGCTGTCCGTGAATTGCTAGTTGAAAAAAACCAACTCGAAGCAGTGATCTCTCTGCCTTCTGGTGTGTTTAAGCCCTATGCAGGCGTTTCGACTGCCATATTGATATTTACCAAGGGCGGCGAGACTGACAATGTATTTTTCTACAAGGTTGAAAACGATGGCTATAGCCTCGATGATAAACGCAATGCCATTCAAGAGAACGACTTGCCTGATCTGTTAGAAAAATGGCAACAATGGAAGAAAGTTCGCGAAGGTAAAAAGGCAAAACTAAAATCATTCGCAGACCGTGGCGCAAAGGCATTCTTTGTACCCAAAGATGAACTGGTAAAACAAAAGTACGACCTTTCCATCAACCGCTACGCTGAGGTCAAATACGAGGAAGTCGAATACGATCCGCCTAAAACCATTCTTAAGAAAATGCGCGAGCTGGAACAAGCTATCATCACCGACCTCGACGAATTGGAGGGTATGATTTAATGAAATCTAATTATCCTATAAAGAGACTTATTGATGTTGCCTCTTTAGTCAATCGCCGAGTACAACCATTCAACGGTGAATTACATTATCTAGCAACAGGTGACATTAATTACGATTCGATAACCAGCTCGACACTTGTAACATACGTAAACCGCCCTTCAAGAGCAGATTTATTGCTTCAAGATGGAGATGTTGCCTTTGCTCGTATGAAAGAGACGGTAAAGGTTCTTCAAGCTTCAAATGGAGATGCTGATCGTTATATTATTTCAACTGGATTTGCTGTACTCAGCCCCAACCCTAAAATACTTAATAGCGGATATCTTAAGCGGTTTTGCTTAACTAACTATTTCCAAAAAGCTAAAGACAAACTTTGCTCCGGCGCAACGCAAAAAGCTATTAATAATAATGGTATAGCTAACCTAAAAATCCCGATCCCATACCCAGACGACCCCAAAAAGAGTTTAGCCGAGCAGCAGCGAATAGCAGGAATATTGGACAAGGCCGACGCCATCCGCAAAAAACGCCGCCAAGCCCTCACCCTCGCCGACGAATTTCTAAAATCCACCTTCCTCGACATGTTCGGTGATCCGGTAGCAAATCCCAAAAAATGGCCTGTTAAAAATTTGGAAAACATTTCTTCTAAAATACTTAGTGGAACAACGCCAAAAGGCGGAAAAAAGGTATATGTCAAAGAAGGGATTACATTCTTTAGGAGTCAAAATGTATGGAGGAATAAGATAGTATATGATGACGTTGCTTTTATTGATATAAAAAAACAAAAAAAAATGCTGAAAAGTAGTTTGAAAAATAAAGATATTCTGATGACGAAAACAGGTAGATTCAACACAGAAAATAGCAGTTTAGGAAGAGCAGCTTTGTTTCTAGGAAAAGATGATAGTGCGAATCTAAACGGACATGTTTACCTAATAAGATTGAATAAAGGCGTTATCCATGAATTTGTCTTATTCATTCTGACAACTGATGAATATCGAGAATATATTAGAAGTATATGTGTCGGTGGAATTGATAAAAGACAGATTAATAAACATCATCTAGAAAAGTTCCCTATTATTCTCCCTCCAAAAGATCAACAGGAAAAGTTTGCGGAGATTGCAAAAAAACAACGAAAGTTGGTCGCAAAGCTAGAGCAATCTAAGGCCGAAGCCGACAATCTCTTCAATAGCCTTGTTCAGCGTGCTTTCAGTGGGAGATTGTGATGCATATATATTTTTCAGATTATTTCAATGTTGCCCCTGACATTCTTGACGAATACGGCGCATTCAACATTTCTTTAATAAATGACTTGCCGTTATTCATTGATCCTTTCTTGCTATTCACCAGCAAGAAGAAAAAGTATGTCAAACTTCATGATTCTATAATAGACTATTTGAAATATTTACGTGATTTGTCAAGCTCAGGGCAAGTTAATAAGGGACAACTCAAAGCATGGTATATGTTTCCGGAAGTTCGACAGCTCTGGATGGGTTACAGTCTCAAGGGAAATCATGGTAGCGGCTTGGGAATGAATTTCGCTAGAGCACTACACAAAAGTCTCAATGCTATTTTTAGTAATTTCGGCAATGAAAAAGTGACTAAAGGAAGCCACCTAGAAAAAGTGTGCCTAATTCAAGCCGGAGTCGGACGTGACAATATTAGCGATTTCACTGCAAACCTGATAAAAGAATTTCTTTGCGATTATACACAGAGATTTGCACAAAAGTATATAGATCAAAGTCGACGAAAGGTTGTTTCAGTTGACAAGGTATGTTTTGATTACAACTTTGGTGTATGGCAACCAAAGCAATATGATTTGCCATTTATTGACGGGGACTATGTTTTACTCACTCCCAAGGATATTCTTTCCAAAGACGAAAGCTGGATCAATCGAGGAGATTTAATTCATAACTGTGAAAGAATTGCAAGTTCATACCCCGATGATCAAGTGCGTGTGCAACTTAACGCATACCTTGAACGAACACTTAAAGAGGACATGAGCAACAAGAAAAAGATTAAAGTTTATGCAAAGTTAATTGAAAAACACCCAGAAATCATCGAGTATTATATTCGCAATAAAGAAGACACCGGGATACTAGCAATACAACGGAGCTCAGCTTTGGTTTCCGAATCAGAAGCTTTCTATATCAAGCAAGTTTCTAATTTTGCAGATCAGCTATCGAGTAAGACAGATTTTTATTCAACAGGTTATGACACGTTAGCTGAAGCTCGTGCAAGAGTTATATTTCTTAAAAATGAAATCGAAAACAATGATGGATATCGTCTATTTTATCACAAAGGCAAGCCGATACAAAGAGAGTCTGATCTTCAAATTTTATATCGTTTAACATGGTTTGCAACGCCTTCAGATTTCAATAGCGAAGTCAATAATGGCCGAGGACCTGTTGATTTCAAAATCTCCAGGGGTAGTGACGACAAATCGCTTGTAGAATTTAAGCTTGCGAAAAATACAAAGCTCAAGCAAAATCTGGACAAACAAATTCAAGTGTACAAAGATGCCAACCAGACAGAAAAAGCGTTGAAAGTAATTTTTTATTTTTCCTACGATGAATTAGAGAGAGTTCGAAATATTTTGAAAGATTTGAGCTGTGAAAATGATAAGTCAATAATCTTAGTCGATGCAAGAGCTGACAACAAACCCTCTGCATCAAATGCAAAGTAGAAGGATGCTATAATGCCAAAATTAAAAGAACATAACAATCTTGGAAAATTTGCTGGTGTAGTTGCTTCAGGTGTTTATGGACTTTATGTGGAAGATAATAAATGGAACACAGTTTTTTACCTTTTAGGAGGCTTTGCCGGAAGGTGTATCTGTAGCAGAATACCAGATTTTTTGGAGCCCAGCAAAGAGTTAGGCCCTAACCATAGAGGCGTATGGCATAGCGTTGCAGGCAATGTATCTATGGGCTACGCTGGCTATAAAGCAACAAGCTTTTAAAAACATAATTCAAAGAAAGCTAAAGAACTGGACTCACAGGGTAAAATTTGGCAAGTAGCGTTTCATAGGCTTGCTACTGGATTTGTCGCAGGGGGAATAGCAGGATACGCCTCTCACTTACTTGCGTATTCAAAAACACCAGCCAGCTTACTTTATTAGGTTAAAACAAGGTGATAAAATGTCAGACATACGCATAACATCAATTACAATAGAAAATTTCAAAGGCATCAGCAAGCCGGTAACGGTTCCCTTGCGACCAATCACACTACTATTCGGCAAGAACTCTGCAGGCAAATCGACGATCCTTCAAGCCATGCTGTACGCTCTGGAACTCATCCGCACTGGCAATGCTGACATCGACAAGGTCCAACTTGGCGGTGACGCGATTCACCTTGGTGGGTTCCGAAATCTCGTGCACAAACATGAAACCGAACGAGCCATTCGCCTGCGGTTCGATTTTCAACTTGGCCAGTTTGGGCTCGAATCATTCCCCCTTTACGATGAGCTATTAAGTGACTATTATGACGACCTAGAAGATGATGCCCTCGGTAATGCCAAAACCGCCTATGTGGAATTGGAGGTCTCTACTTCGTCGAGGAAACCTGAAATATCTCGCTATACTGCTGGAGTAGAAGGCGTGCCAATAGCGTCAATTATTAAGTATGGAAAGTCATATGCAGTCGATGCGATTGAAGGGCTTGCCTTTGAGACAAGATTTGATGATGATCTATTGATCCATACAGCAAAACTTGCAATGCTGACAGATGAAGACTCCATCAATTCTACATTCGACTCCCTCAGAGAAAGTGAAGAATTTAAGAATATTGATATAGACTTTGCAACCATGAGTCAGGTAGATAACTTGCGTGACTATCCACTCAAGAATCAAACATCTTGCATACCTAAATCAAATATTCCATTGGAATTTGAAGAAGACAAACTATGCGAATACAGTGAAGATGAAGATGATTTTTTTTCAAAATCACTGGCACTTTTTTTCAGCCGTTGCCTTGTCCGACCAGTGGAAATTCTGAAAAAACAACTCGAAGAAATTCGGTATATCGGGCCAATCCGCGATATGCCACCACGAAATCACGAGGCACCCATTACTAGCGACCAATCCCGCTGGGCCAACGGTCTAGCGGCATGGGACGCACTCTACAGTGCAAAGAAGATTGCTGAATCTGAACAATTCACCTTGGAGAAGGTCAATGAATACATTCGTGATATCTTACAGTTGGGCTATGAATTACGGCGAGATGATATAATCGAAGTAGATGCCAATCACGAATTGTTTGATCTGCTTGACAATCTTGACGAAGGTCAGGCCAGTCTGTTTCAAAACAGATATTCAGCATTCAGGGAGTATATGCTGAATTTGCCCAAAACTCAGCGATTGTCTCTTTACGATTTAAGCAAAGAAGTCGATGTTGCTCCAAGTGATATTGGTGTTGGTATTTCACAGGTTGTGCCGGTGGTGGTGGGAGCATTAGCAAAGACAGCCGAAAACAAACTGCCTAGCATACTCTCAATTGAACAACCAGAGTTGCATATACACCCAGCCGTGCAGTGCGCCCTCGGCGACCTGTTCATTCGAGAAAAATCGGATAATCGTCTCTTCCTGATCGAAACTCACAGCGAACATCTGATTCTGCGCTTCCTGCGTCGGATTTCTGAAACTACTGATAACGAGATTAAAGATCCATCGCTCTCGCTTCGCCCCGATGAACTGGGCGTAATCTATGTGAATACAGTTGATAATGAATTAACACTGACCGAGTTGCCCGTTGATGACGATGGTGAATTTACAACCCGCTGGCCAGAAGGCTTCTTTGAAGAACGTGCCACAGAGCTATTCGGAGAGTCAGATGCATAAAGAGTACGCTATCGATCCAAACATATTGATTTCCTTTGACCGCATTCGTGCCATTCTTGGAACTTGCGGCTGGCATAAGGGAAAGGTGGTTTGCGAATACCCTAAGAGAAAGTGGAAAAAGAAAGTTTATAAAACTTGTAGAGTAAATGGCGATCGTGAAAAAAAAGCTTTAGAAGTAATGCTTGCATCACATTCACTCTGTAAACGTAAAAATGCAACACCATATAACAGCAACGCTCCTTGGCTTGATTCGGCAAGAGCAGAACATAGCCGAAAACCATTCGCTGCAATCCTATCGAACACATCCAAAGATTCGTCAAATGTCATTGATGGGCGATTTATAACTGAGGACAATGAACCTCTGTGGGCTCCTCCATCTGGTATTTTACCAAGAACTGCCAATGATTTTGCGACTGCAATTTCTCTATTATCGCAAAACTCCAGTCGAATTATCTTCATTGATCCATATTTTGATTGTTTTGCTCAACGATATACAGAGCCTTTTACTGAAATGTTGAAAGCAGTTATTCCTGAAAACTACAAACGATCTGTCGCACAAAATCAAAATGGTGTAACAGATGATTTCTCGATTGAATTACATCGACAAGTCAAATGCTACGACAATGTCGATTCATATGAAACTATTGCTAGTACACTCGAACATAACATAGAGCAGCAATTGCCACGGCACATACCGACCGGGTTGAAAGTGCACGTGCATCTTTGGAAAGAACACGATGTTCGAACGGAACGACTTCACAATCGCTATTTCCTCACAGATCTGGGCGGATTATTCTTTGGAATTGGCTTGGACATATCAGACCCTAGAAATGACGGAGCCATCCAGAATGATGACATCAGCATTCTCACCAAAGAACAATATCAAAAACACCTCAATGAATATTGCCGTGGTAGCAATTGCTTTGAGCTACTCAAAGATTTTGAAGTAACAGGAACCCTTACCGTGTAATTCGAAAAACACCGATCTGTTGCATCTCTAGCACCTTTTGCCCCGTTCACCATTAAAGCTAGGGACGCAAAAGGGAAATTAGGAAGCGAGCCTATGAGACTAGAGGAGAAAAGGTGCTTGTATTCTTCGGATTTGCAAATATTCTATCTCTACGGGATTTCTATTTCTTTAGCATCGTTTGTGTTAAATAAAATGAAAGATCATAGCGATCTCCATCAGACTTGTATTTAAAATCTTTTATTAAGTCTGGTGTTGCGCCATCACAATATTCTATGTCTTTCAGTTCGTTGAGAGAATTTGGATATACTCCATTGTCTCTGTGGTAATCATTTAATGCTACCATTAGTGAAGTCATAAGTGCTTCATGAGCAGTGTGCGTTCTAGTATTGTGTGTTTCTTTATTGATTCTTGGTAAGACAAAAAACAATAAACATACAATAAGTGTCAAAATCGAAATTGCCACTGCTTTTCTAGTTTTCACAAGATGCCTGCGCTGATCAGTTTGCTTGGCCATTCTACGTCTTATTAGAAAGAACAATAGAATACAGCCAATAACGATAACAGATAAAAGCAGTGGCACGATAGGCCCCATATTAACACATTCGACTTTCATCCAATGACCTGTAAACACAGTAGATGAATCTGTGTGTTTATCCAGCAAATATTCTGAATTTGGCATCGACTCCAACTCCTTACCATCTATCCAACTAAAGGTTGCCAAACACCTTTTAGTAGTGTTGAATCAGTTAAAGGCTTCTATTTAACAAAAGGAGAAAGCTCACGCAGGCGGTCTATGATTGCCGGCATCTTTTCTATTACAAAATCAATTTCTTCTTGAGTGTTGTACCTGCTGAGACTAAAACGTATCGAACCGTGCGCTGCTGTGAATGGCACTCCCATTGCGCGAAGAACGTGGCTTGGTTCAAGCGAACCGCTCGTACAGGCAGAACCACTACTAGCGCAGATTCCGAATTGGTCTAGCATCAACAGTATTGCCTCGCCCTCGATAAATTCAAAACTTATATTGGTCGTATTTGGCAAGCGATTTTTTACATCGCCATTTACAATTGCATCTTTACAAGAAGAGAGCAGGCCCTTTTCTAATCTATCTCGCAACTTTTTAACAACAGTATTCTCGTGGTCTATCCATTGCTGCGCAAGCTCGCAGGCTTTGCCAATCGCAACAATACCTGTGATATTTTCCGTTCCAGCGCGGCGACCATACTCTTGGTGTCCGCCGAGTATCAGCGGCTTGACGTGTGTACCTTTTCTGATGTATAAAACGCCAATGCCCTTTGGTGCGTGAAGTTTGTGGCCGGAGATACTTAGCATATCAACTCCAAGTTTCTCAAGGTCAATTGGAATCTTTCCAACAGCTTGAACCGCATCTGTGTGGAATAAAACTCCTCGGCTTTTGGCTAGCTTGGCAATCTCTTCTATCGGGAAGATTGTTCCGGTCTCATTGTTTGCATACATTATTGAAACAAGAGCAGTATCGTCATCTATCTCTCTCTCAAGCTGCGTCATATCAAGACGGCCATTTTTGTCAACATCAATCTCAACTACATGGTAGCCCTGCGCAGGCAGACTTCTACAGGTGGCAAGCACCGCCTGATGCTCTACGCGCGAGGTAATAATCTTACGCCTTGCCGGCATCGCAGAGAGGGTTCCCAAGATTGCATTGTTATCACTCTCGGTGCCGCAGCTCGTAAAGAGGATTTCGCTAGGGTCGCAATTTAAGAGCGTCGCGACTTGTTTTCTAGCTTTCTTAATATATTTTCCAATCTGACCGCCAAAGGTGTGCATGCTTGATGGATTGCCGTAGAGTTCGGTAAAGAATGGTTTAATCTCTTCAAAAACTTCGTCAGCAACTCTGGTTGTTGCGTTGTTGTCTAGATATATTGTTTTCATAATAGTGCCTTGTTATTTCTGTTCTGTTACAGTTATCGTATCACTAACAAATTCACGAAGACGAGCCTGAACAACATCTCGCATCGTAAACTCTGCCATCTTGCAACCAGAACACATACCTCTAAACGCAACAATGACTTCATCGCCAACAACATCAACAAGCTCAAGGTCCCCGCCATCGGCTTGAAGTGCCGGACGGATTTGCTCGTTTATCGTCTCTTGGATAAGTTGTATTTTTTGGATATTAGTTAGATTACTAGGCTTTTTATTTAAAGGCTGCTCATCGTTAGAAAGCTTTCCCCTAACTTCATCAATCACCCTCTTTATCTCACCTCTACAACCGCCACAAGCACCTCCAGCTTTGCAGTAGTTTGTAACCTGCTCGACTGTTGTAAGATTATTTTCTAAGACAACTGTCTCAATCTCTTTCTCGGTTACACCAAAACATTTACAGATAACCTTACCCTCAAGCTCGTGAGTTACCGTACTACCTGTCTTGTAATTTTCTATAGCGGCCTCAAGCGCCTCCTTACCCATTACAGAACAGTGCATCTTCTGGTCTGGAAGCCCACCCAAGAATTCCGCTATCTCTTTGTTTGTGACATTGGCAGCCTCTTCTAGAGTCATACCCTTTATTATTTCTGTCAGGGCTGATGAGGACGCAATCGCTGAAGCGCAGCCGAAAGTTTTAAACTTGGCATCAGCTATTTTGCCGTCTTTATCAAGTTTAAACGTCAGCTTAAGCGCATCACCGCAAGCAAGCGAGCCAACCTCACCAACTCCATCTGGATTTTCTATTTCTCCAACATTTCTAGGGTTTAAGAAATGTTCTTTTACTTTATCTGTATAGTCCCACATTTAAATTACTCCACTCTAGTCAGTTAAAAACTAATTCTGACTTTCTTCTAATGCCGATTCAAAATCAGCAATAATATCATCAATATGCTCTGTACCAACAGAGACTCTAATATAATCAGCGCTAACACCTGCATCTAACTGTTCTTGGTCGCTTAGTTGTTGATGCGTAGTTGATGCCGGATGAATCACAAGCGTCTTTGAATCAAGTATATTGGCAAGATGGCTTGCAAGTTTTACACTTTCAATAAAACGCTTACCCGCTTCTTTACCACCTTTTATTCCAAAACCAACTATCGCACCTTGGCCGTTTGGCAGAAACTTTTTCGCCCTTGCATAATCACGGTGCGACTCAAGACCTGGATAATTTACCCAGCTAACGGCTGGATGAGATTCTAGATATTTAGCCAACTCAAGTGCATTACTGCAATGACGAGGAACTCTTAGGTGAATCGTCTCAAGCCCTTGAATCAATAAGAATGCATTGAACGGCGAAATACAAGCCCCCATATCTCTAAGCGTCTGGGTGCGCAGCTTTGCCAAAAATGCAAACTCGCCAAACGTTTCAACGTACTTTAGACCATGATAACTCTCATCAGGCGCAAGCATTTCAGGGTACCTTGTGGAAGCTGCAAAATCAAACTTACCAGAATCAACGACTATTCCGCCAATGCTAGTGCCGTGACCACCAATAATCTTTGTGCAGCTGTGAACTACAATATCTACACCATACTCAATTGGACGAAACAACATTGGAGAAGCAACCGTATTATCGCAGGCAACAAGAACTCCTGCCTCGTGCGCAACCGTAGTAATCATTGGATAATCAATGACGTCATTCTTAGGATTTCCAATGGTCTCAATGTAAACGAGCTTGGTGTTATCTTTTATAGCATCCGCAAAATTCTGACTCTCACTTGGGTCCACAAAACTAACATCAATGCCATACTTCTTAAGCGTCTGGCTAAAGAGTGTGTAGGTTCCGCCATAGAGAGAACTAGACGAGACGATGTGATCTCCCGCTTTGCACAGAGTCAAGGCAAGAGCCGTTATCGCTGCCATTCCAGAAGCAAAACAAACAGCCCCAACTCCGCCCTCCATAGCGGCGATTCTCTTTTCCAAGACGTCCGTAGTTGGATTCATAAGCCTCGTATAAATATTACCGGCTTGTTTTAGGGCGAATAAATCTGCCGCATGCTCAGAGTTTTCAAATACATAGCTACTCGTCTGATATATCGGTACTGCCCTGCTGAGTGTATCTTTATCTGGCGTATGACCTGCGTGAATCGCAAGTGTATCTAGATGGTATTTTATTTTCTTGTTCATATTGATATCTCTTTTAATCTTCTGGATTTATTAAAGGCACGCTTTAAAGGTTCATTTGATTAGTTACTCTTTTTCTCACTTGCAACTGGTAAAACCTCAAGCATTCTATCTAAAGATAATTTAGCTTTCTTAGCTACCTCTAAATCTACAACAACTTCATGCTGCATATCTTCGAGAGATTTTAATACCTTTTCAAGAGTTATCTTTTTCATATCAACACACACATCACTGCTTGCCTTATAGAATTTTTTATCCGGTGAGCGTTTCTCTATCGCATGGATAATCCCAGATTCGGTAGCAATAACAAACTCATCGGCATCGCTATTTCCGATGTAGTCTAGCATCTGCGCAGTACTTAGAAGTTCATCAGCAAGATGTCTTGATGTTTCTGGGCATTCTGGGTGCGCAAGAACTCTAGCCTCTGGATGCTCTTGTTTAACGGTAGATATCTTTTTATCTGTAATGACCTCATGTATCGGGCAATAACCCTGCCACAGCACGATATCTCTGCCTGTCATTTCTTTAACATACGAGCCGAGATTTCTATCTGGTACAAACAGAATCTGCTTATCTTGCTCTATATTCGCAACTAGCTCAACTGCGTTGCCGCTAGTACAGCAATAATCACTCAAGGCCTTAACCTCTGCGGAGCTGTTAACATAGCAGACAACAACCGCATCTGGATACTTAGCCTTAAACTCAACAAGTTCTGTAGCGGTTATCATATCTGCCATTGGGCAACCTGCACTAGAGTCTGGAATTAGAACCGTTTTCTGCGGAGATAAAATCTTAGCCGTCTCTGCCATAAAGTGAACACCACAAAAGACAATCACATCGGCATCTGTCTGGGCAGCTTGTTTGCTCAGGCCAAGCGAGTCTCCTGCAAAATCTGCAATGTCTTGCACTTCTCCGACACAATAGTTATGCGCCAAGATTATTGCATTGCGTTTCTTTTTTAACTCTAGTATTTTCTCTTTTATCATTTCATATTCTCATAATAAGATTTTGTAAGTTCTCAAGCCTAACCCTTCTTGTGCTTGAATAGCAACTCTGGGCTGGCAGTAAAAACTGTATCACCAGGCTTTACGTTTTCTTTAACCCATACGTTACCGGCAACAACCGCACCCTCACCAACAACCACATCGCCAAGGATTGTTGCTTCGGCATAGATTGTGACATTATCTTCAATCGTTGGATGTCGTTTGCCACCCTTTATGATTCGACCTCTCTCATCCTTCGGGAAACTCAACGCACCGAGAGTTACGCCCTGATAAATCTTAACGTTATTGCCAATAATAGCCGTCTCTCCGATAACAACTCCGGTGCCATGATCTATAAAGAAATTTTTTCCAATCGTTGCACCAGGGTGAATATCGATGCCCGTCTCCTTATGGGCGTACTCACTCATTATCCTTGGAATCATTGGAACATTTTGCTCGTAAAGTTCATGCGCAAGACGGTGAACCGTGATAGCAAATAAACCAGGATAGCTAATCACAATCTCTTCAAAAGATTCTGCGGCTGGGTCCCCATCGTAAGCTGCTGCGACGTCTGTTTTTAGAGTTTCGCGAATTGTAGGTAGCTTAACAAGAAAGTTATTTGTAACTTCTCTAGCATTTATATTGCAATTTGCGCTATTGCAATCTTCTTTCCTACACTTATGTCGCAAGGCTCTTTCTACTTGCTCTGTCAAATCTTCTTGCACCTGAGAGAGGATGTCGCCAACGATGAATCCAATATTAGACTTTGTAATTCTTCTCGTACCGGCATAGCCAGGGAACAATAGCTCAAGCAAGTTGTTTGTAACCTCGAGAATCTTACTCCTTTGAGGAAGGTTGTTTACATCTATAAAATTGATGCCGTGGTCTTGCCTGTAAGTCTGTTCTATTTTACTAGCTAAGTCTTTAATCTGTTGCTGATTCATTGTAAATCCTTATCTAAAAAGCTCTGTAGAGAGATACCTCTCCCCAGTATCGCAGAGAATCGTAACGATTGTCTTACCGTAATTCTCTTTCCTTTTAGCCAACTCTATTGCAGCAAAAACATTGGCTCCAGAACTAATACCAACCAAAAGACCCTCTTCTCTAGCCAACCTGCGCGATGTTTCCATTGCATCAGTAGCCGCAACCTTGATAACCTCATCAATAATATCAAGATTTAAGACTTCTGGAACAAAACCAGCTCCAATGCCTTGAATTTTATGAGGCCCCGGCGCTTCGCCCGACAAGACTGCAGAACCAACAGGCTCAACTGCCACTACTTGCGCATCAGGATTGACCTTTTTAATCGTATCACCGCAACCGGTGAGCGTTCCACCTGTGCCAACACCTGCGACAAAGAAATCCACCTTTGAATCCGTTGCTTCAAGTATCTCTTTGGCAGTCGTTTCCCTATGAATTTGCGGATTCGCTGGATTAGAGAACTGGCTTGGCATAAACGCACCCCTATGAGACTCAAGTAGCTCATGCGCTTTATTAATTGCCCCCTTCATTCCAAGTTCGCTTGGAGTAAGCACAATTTCTGCGCCATACATCTTGAGAAGTTTTTGGCGTTCTACACTCATAGATTCTGGCATAGTAAGTATTAATCGATAGTTTCTACATGCGCACACCATAGCAAGGCCAATACCGGTGTTGCCGCTGGTTGGCTCAATTATAACAGCCCCTTCAGCGAGTTTACCGCTATCTCTTGCAGCATCAATCATTGCCAACGCAATTCTATCCTTGATACTACCGCCAGGGTTTAGAAATTCGCATTTAGCCAAGATTCTCGCATCTTTTGGAGCTAGCTTGTTAATTCGTACCAAGGGAGTAGCCCCTAGAGCCTCTGTAATGTCATCAAGTATCTTTGCCACTTTATACCTCTATTTCCAGAGGATAACTCGGATCCTCTAGATGTGAAAGTTTACATTCTCGCCATCGCCGTACTTATCAACAAGGTCTTGCATAGTAATCGAATCAAGCACATTGTCGATAGATTTTTGTAGCTTTACCCAAACTTCGCGCATCAAACAATCGCTACACCTACCGCAATAACCAGAGTCGCCAATACATTCAACAGGCACAAAAGGACCCTCTAGAATCCTAAAAACATCGCCCAGAGTTACTTTAGAAGGGTGCTCTACGAGCATATAGCCGCCCTTTGGGCCGCGCAGGCTGCGCACCATCCCAGCCGATTTCAACACTGAAATCAACTGCTCTAAATACTTGTTCGAGATGTCTTCATTCTGAGCGATAGATTTGATTTGCAATGGCCCGTTGCCATAGTTTCTCGCCAAATCAAGTACCGCTCTCATACCATATCTGCTTCTAGTAGATAATTTCATAATGCTTCTCCTAAATTCCTATGGATTTAATAGTATATAAATCATAGCTCAGGTCAACATAAAAATAATAATATTCCAGATATTACTATAAATAGCTAGGAATATAGGTATTAATCAGTGCGTACCGCCCAACCCTTCTGCGGTATTCCACAATTGCCTTGACAACATAGCATTATCGGACTATTATCTATATCGTGGAAAATTCCTCTTTTTAAAGGAGTAAAGGACAATGGGAAAGAATCGCAAGAGACGCATCGCCTTTGTTTCATCATTCTTACCGCGTAAATGCGGCATCGCAACCTTCTGTAATGACGTCATCACCAATGTTAAATTAGCCGCAGGCAATTCTTTTGAGCCAATAGTTGTGGCAATGCAGAACAACGAAAGGCACCATTATGAAGATCCTGTTCAATTCGAAATCAGGCGCAATGTAAAGAACGACTACATCAGCGCAGCTGACTACATCAATTTTAGTCATGTTGATGCGGTGAGTGTTCAGCACGAATTTGGACTCTTTGGAGGTGAGGCTGGTTCTTACCTAAACCTCTTTTTGAACCACATATCTGCGCCGATTATAACAACAATGCATACCGTATTGGAAAAGCCAGACCCTCACTACTACAAGGCTACTAAAGATGTTTGCGCAGCTTCTCACAAGATAGTTGTGATGAACAAACGCGGTATCGATATGCTCCGAGACATCTACGATGTTGACACCGACAAGATAGAACTATTACCACACGGAATACCAGATTTGCCTTTCGTTGATAGTAGTTACTACAAACACAAATTCGGTATGGCTGGCCGCAAGACAATCCTAACGTTTGGTCTTTTAGGTAGAAGCAAAGGCATCGAAAATGTCATCAAGGCCCTGCCAGCTATCGTCGAGGCAGATCCAACTGTGCTATATATAATCCTTGGTCGCACACACCCTGAAGTTGTTAAATTTGAGGGTGAGTCTTACCGTTTTGAGTTGCAAAGGCTAGTTAAAGAACTCGGCCTAGAAAAGCATGTAATATTCCACAACAGGTTCGTAAGTGATGAAGACCTGCACAACTTCCTCTGCGCATCTGACATATATGTTACGCCATATCTAAGCAAGGCTCAACTGACAAGTGGTACGTTAGCCTTTGCCGTTGGAACTGGTAAGGCTGTCGTCTCAACTCCATATTGGGCAGCGGAAGAATTGCTCGATAACGGCAGAGGTAAGCTCGTAAAGTTTAACGACCCTGACGATATGGCAAAAACTATCATCGAAATCATAAAAGATGATAGCTTATTCCAGAATTTGCGCAGACAAGCCTACGATTATGGTCGTAATATAATCTGGCCAAAGATTGGTAAAGAATACTGGGAACTATTTACATCTCCAGATTTGCCACTGTCGCTACCTATTAAGATAAAACAAAAGCTAGGCGCACCTACAAGTACGCTGAATGTGCCAGAGCCACCGCTTAATCATTTTATTAGAATGACAGACAACACTGGCATATATCAACATGGCAAATATACAATACCTGATAGAAATCATGGCTACTGCACAGACGACAACGCGCGTGCATTGATAGCTATGACAAAATACTATAAAGAGTATGGCGATCCTGAGTCGCTTAGGCTCTTTGAGATATACTTATCTTTTGTATGCCATTCTCAGCTTGAAGACGGCTCAGTACGCAACTTTATGAGCTTCGATAGGAAATGGTTTAGCACAGAGCCAAACCATGATTCGCTCGGTCGAACCCTATGGGCTCTTGGTGGTATAATGGCATCTCCCCCATTGCCAGCATACCTTTCTATAATAAAGGATGTGTTCGACAAAAGCGTTAAGCATGTGCCAAAGCTATCGCTTAGAGGCATGGCGTATTCTATATTTGGAATGGTCGATTATCTAAAACAATTCCCAGGTGCTAGTGAGATTAAGAGGCACTTAATGCACGCATCTAAGGCTCTGCATCAAGCGTATCTAGACAATGCTGATGGCGACTGGCAATGGTTTGAAGACATCCTAACTTACGACAATGCAGTTTTGCCACATGCAGTAATGTTGGCTGGTGAAATTCTAGAAGATAAAGAATTGATAAACATAGGACTCACTAGCTGCGAATTCTTGCTCAAAAACACCTATAACGGCTCGTACTTTAGCTTTATAGGTTGCAACGGATGGATGAAGAAATATGGCGAAAGGGCTCAATTCGACCAACAACCGCTAGAAGCAGTTAGCACTATACTGATGTTGCAACAGGCGTTTGAGCTCACAAAAGACAAGAGATATGTAAAATTGCAGATTAGAGCACTAGATTGGTATCTAGGCGCAAACGATTTAAATATTCCGCTCTTTGACTTCCAAACAAAAGGTTGCTACGACGGACTCGAACCTAGCGGGGTAAACCTAAATCAAGGTGCAGAATCACTCGTGAGTTTTATGATAAGCTTACTGTGCATCATTGGAAGCTACAACGAGAATATCGAAGATGCCCATGAATACAAATTCCCGTTAGAGGTTAAAGAGTATCTAAGGCAAAGCAAGGCAGAAAAAATCAAAAACGAAAATTCTGATTTAAATTTGGAACAAGTCTTAGAAGACTAAAACAACAACCAGATGCAATCGCGCCCTTGGGGTGCGATTGCATTCTTTTTAATTATAGGCATAAAATGAAAATAGCTACATTCAACGCGAACTCATTGAGGGCGCGGCTAGGTATAGTGTTAGACTGGCTTAACCAAAACCAGCCAGATGTTCTTTGCGTACAGGAAACTAAAGTTCAAGATTGCGATTTTCCAAGTAGTGCTTTTGATGGTAGCGGCTACGAGTTTGTATTCAAGGGGCAAAAAAGCTACAACGGCGTAGCAGTGTTTAGCAAACACCCTATCGAAGATGTTCAATTTGGACTTGACGACGAGCCTTTCGATGAGTCGAGGCTTGCAAAGGTACGCATCAAAGATTTGAACATCGTAAATACATATATTCCGCAGGGATTTGATAGAAACAGTGAAAAGTTTGCATATAAACTAGAGTGGTTTGCAAGGCTCAAGAAGTTCTTTGAAAATCATTTTAGCCCCAAGGACAACGTCTTGTGGTTGGGCGATATGAATGTTGCGCCAGAGCCGATAGATGTGCACTCGCCAAAGAGATTGCTCGGACATGTTTGCTTTTGTCAGGAGGTCTGGGATGCCTATGCTGATGTTAAGAGCTGGGGCTTCAGTGATGTTATGCGCAAGCTCCACCCAGATGAGCAAATTTTTACATTCTGGGATTACCGCAGAAAAAACGCCTTAAAAGACAACGTTGGCTGGAGAATAGACCACTTCTTAGCGACAGAGCCGCTATTGGAAAAATGCAAGAGTTGTTATGTGGATACAAAGCCACGCACACTCGAAAAGCCTAGCGACCACACATTTGTCGTTGTCGAGATTGACTTATAACTATAACAATCAAAGGCCTCTTTGGAGAGTTGCATGAGAGCGATATCGTTATTAACCCTTTTTCTGTTATTGAGTTCGCTAGCCTGCGCAGATACTTTCGTAAACAAAAGGACGAATAAAACATTTACCGGTTTTGCAACAACTAAAAAACTTGGCGATAAAACCATTGTAATATCTAGAGAGGCTGGCAAGCTAAGCATAATCCCAAGCTACTACAATATTTCCTACGATGCTAAAGGCAGAAAGAACGCCTTTGCAACAATCAAAATAACCAACACTCCAAAATACAACACAGAAGCAGAAGCAATCGAAAAGGCGATAAAGACCGCTACAGATAGAGGCTATCTCTTCGTACTTATCGAGTTAGACGCAGATGGCGGCGAGCCGTACATAGAGATAAAACTCAGTTCTGCGATAACAAATAATTGGCAATGCCCCATATATTGCTACATCAACGGCAATGGCGCGCATGACTATGCCGCTTTAATCCCATTGGCATGCAACAAGATATTCATATCTAAAGATGCTACGTTTGGCTCGAATGTTTCTTCAAAGAGCAAATTGAACAACCCAAAGGTTAGAATAAAAGACTTGCACAAGACAATCGGAAATAATGTTGGAGAAAAATTCACAAGTATATTGCGTGCAACCGCTTCTTCTCTGGCACAAAACAATGACCGCCCCACAATCCTCGCACAGGCAATGTTTGATAATCAGCTAAAAGCCATTGAGGTAGAAAATAAAGGCGGCAACGATTTTATCAGCGATAACGACAAAAGGAAAACACATAAGATTATTAAGACTGTATCTGAAGATGGCGAGTTCCTAGAGTTAGACGCCAAAGAAGCCTTAGAAACTGCAATGGCAGACAAAATTGTAGATTCTAAAGAAGAATTACTAAGCTACCTAGAAGCTTCAGACGCCGAGGAGGTCGTTTTTGACAAACACGTACAGGTTAGAAACTCAATTGATTCAGTGGTCTCTGATGCCTTAGAAACCTTCGAAAAGATTCAAGCTTTAGAAAACAAGCTAAAGACACTATCCAACAATCGAGAAAAGGTCGCTACAATCCAAGCACTATTGCGTTGCTACAACAAAATAAGTAAGGTTGCGATTCGCTACCCCGAACTAGGAGTATCTCCCACAGAGACACAGCTAACAATAACCTACTATAAATCACTGTTGAGATCACTCAAAGATAGCAATCATCAATAACAAACCCCAATTTCTTGAGCCTAAAGGATTCATTGACACCGCCGCAATGGTCATATAGAATGCCTTGTTGGAAAATTATTTTGGGGGCAAGCAATGCGCCCCCTAGCAAACATTAACTCAGAAAATACAAGGAATATACAAGTGGCACTAGTATCTTTGATAACAGGTGATGGTATTGGACCAGAAATAGCAGATGCAGCAAAAAGATGTGTAGATGCAACAGGTGCAGATATTCAATGGGATATAGTTGAAGCTGGTTCGGCTGTAATGGAAAAATGCGGCTCGCCGCTTCCACAAGAAACCATCGATAGCGTTGTGCGTAATAAAGTTGCTCTAAAGGCGCCGGTTACAACACCGGTTGGCACTGGTTTTAGAAGCATCAACGTTCATCTTAGACAAACTCTAGACCTCTACGCCTGCGTTCGTCCTTGCAAGAGTAGAAAAGGTATTGACTCTCGCTACGACGATGTAGATATTGTTGTCGTAAGAGAAAATACAGAAGGTCTCTACGCTGGAGTTGAATTTAAAGAAGGCGAAAAAGAAACAGCAGAACTTATCGACTGGCTCAACGCACACAACAGCAAACAAATCGCTAAGGATAGTGGCATATCAATCAAGCCAATCTCTATAAAGGGAACTGAGAGGATTGTTAGATATGCTTTTGAATACGCTAAGAAAAATAACCGCAAAAAAGTTACAAGCGTTCACAAAGCAAACATTATGAAATTCTCAGACGGGCTCTGGCTTGAAGTTAGCAGAAGAGTTGCTAAAGATTACCCTGAGATTGAGTTTGACGATTTAATCGTCGATAATATGTGCCAACAACTCGTTATGGACCCAAGCCGTTACGACATCCTAGTTATGCCAAATCTATACGGCGATATTGTCAGCGACCTCTGCGCAGGACTAATCGGTGGCCCTGGAGTTGCCCAAGGCGCAAACATTGGCGAAAAGGGAGCTGTCTTTGAGGCAACCCACGGTAGCGCTCCGACAATTGCAGGACAAAACATCGCAAATCCAATCGCCCTTATCTTCAGTGCTGTCATGATGCTTGAACATCTAGAGATGCGCAAAGAAGCTGCAAAACTAGAAGAGGCTTGCAATCTCGTACTCGCTGAGGGAAAATCCTTAACTCCAGACCTCGCAAAGGATAGCGAGTCAGCCACAGGCACTAAAGAAATGGCAGACGCTATCATTGAAAAAATAAAGAGTCTCTAGTTTCGATAGGTTTGATCTTGGATCAAAATTATTTTCGCAATCTAATCTCTAAAAAGGACGATCGATTTAGCGCAAAGCTTATTCGCTTGTTGCTGCGCATTGTAGCATTGGCTTATGCTGCGGTAGTTGCGCTGCGCAACATAGGGTTTGACCTTGGTATCTTGCCTAGCTACAAGGTTGATGCTACTGTCATCAGCGTTGGAAATATAACTGCCGGAGGCACTGGAAAAACACCTATCGTAATGTGGCTGTGCAACCTTTTTGCTCAAAAGAATATTAAGACTGCGATTATAAGTAGGGGCTACAAATCTAAAACTGGAACTCTCGGTGACGAAGCGGCAATGATGGTGAAGAATTGTCCGTTAGCAAAAATAATTACTAACAGCGATAGAGTTAGCTCTGCACGCAAAGCCATCAGCCAATACAACACAGAGGCAATTATTCTTGACGATGCATTCCAACACAGGCGTATAAAGAGAGACTTAGATATAATTGCCATTGATGCAACCTGCCCGTTTGGCTTTGATAGAATTCTTCCAAGCGGACTGCTTCGAGAATCACCTAACAGCTTAAAACGAGCACAAGCAGCAATAATAACCAGAACAGACTTATGCACAAAAGAGTCTCTAGAGGAAATAGAAGGCAAGATTAGAAACATTAATCCAGAGATATTAATTGCCCACAGCAAACACAAAATAGTTTCGGCTAGAATGATTAAAGACGAAACAATTTCGATTGATGAATTAAAGCAAAATAAAGTCTTCGCTTTTTGTGGAATAGGCAATCCTGAATCTTTTTCTAAAAGTCTCACAGGTGCAGGCTTAGAAGTGGTTGGTGAGAAATTCTTTAACGACCATCAAGACTACACAAGAGACTTACTAGAAGAGGTAGAGACATTGGCCAAAGATTCCGGAGCAGATATTCTTTTGACGACTCATAAAGACTGGGTTAAGATTGCGTTATTAGCAAAAGAAGTTCTTGATATCAAATGCGCATATGTTGCAATAGAACTTGATATTACAAAATCCAAACAAGAACTGATTAAACTTATAGACGATATTGTTAAAAAAGACGGCGTTGCTAATGTATAGTGAGCTACTAAAAAAAGTTACAAATCTGGGAAACCCAAAGATTCTGCTAGTAGGCGATTTTATGCTAGATAGCTATGTCTATGGAGATGCGCTAAGAATAAGCCCAGAGGCACCAGTGCCTGTTTTAAAGATTGTACGAAGAGAAGATAAATGCGGTGGGGCTGCATCGGTAGCAGCTGATATTGCTGCAATGGGTGGCGAATGTATCTGTGTTGGATTAATCGGTGACGATTCTGAAGGAGTCTGTCTTAAAAAACTCTTAGAAGAAACGAACTCAGACACTGACGGTTTAATAATATCTAAAAACCGCCCTACCACTTCAAAGCAAAGACTAGTCGGACTTGCCCAACACAGACACCAACAACAACTGATGCGTGTTGACCAAGAAGACAGCTCTGCTATAAACGAAGAAGAAAATATCGCTCTCTTAGAAGTATTTAAGTCGAAACTTGCCAGCGCAGATATTGTGTGTTTACAAGACTACAACAAAGGTGTTTTGAGTCCTAAGATTACGCAAGAGTTTATCAAGCTCGCAAAGGATGCTGGCAAGATGGTTCTAGTTGATCCACCACTACACAATGATTACTCAAAATTTAAGGGCGCAACTCTTATCACTCCAAATAGGCAAGAAACTTCTTGTGTCGTTGGGTTTTCAATTGAGACAATTGACGATGCAAAAAGAGCAGCTGATATTCTTTTAGAAAAATACGAACTAGACGCCGCAGTTATAACATTAGACAAGGACGGCGCATTCTTAAAGTCCGACACATTAAGCGAGCTGGTCCCAACTATTGCAAAGACTGTTTACGATGTTACTGGCGCAGGCGATATGGTTTTAGCTGCCCTTGCAACTGCGCTTGCTGGTGGATGCAATTTAAAATCAGCGGTAGAAATATCAAATATTGCCGGCGGGCTTGAGGTCGAGAAGTTTGGAGTTGCCACTGTTTCGATAGATGAAATCATAAATGAAATAATCGCAAGAAGCCATTCCAAGACTGGCAAAATCCACGAGACAAAATCTCTAGAAAAGATAGTCGAGTACCACAGAAGGCTCGGAGAGAAAATCGTATTTACAAACGGTTGCTTTGATGTAATCCATCGCGGGCACATTGAGTATCTGAGCTTCACAAAACGACAAGGAGATATTGTCGTACTTGGCTTAAATAGCGACGCAAGTGTTAAAAGGTTGAAAGGCCCAGAAAGACCAATCAACAATCAACACGATAGAGCTGCAGTACTAGCAGCCCTTGAGTCAGTAGACTATATAACAATATTCGACGAAGATACACCTGCCAACCTAATAGAACTCGTAAAGCCAGATGTCTTAGTTAAGGGCGCAGACTGGAAAGACAAAGGCGTTGTCGGTCAGGAATTTGTTGAGTCTAGAGGCGGCAAGGTTGTATTGGCCGAGATTGTTGAGGGTAAAAGCTCCACCAATACGATTGAAAAGATGAATAGTCTTGGAGAAAATTAGATTCTACTTTTGGAATGAGTGAGACTATGGGTAACAAAGCAATATTCCTAGATAGAGATGACACAATCATAGATGACCCCGGCTATATAAGTAGTCCCGAACAGGTCAAGCTTTTGCCAGGTGTTATCGATGCTCTAAAGTCTTTTAAATCTCTTGGTTACAAGCTGATTGTGGTATCGAATCAGTCAGCGGTTGCAAGAGGTATCATAGACGAAAATAAACTCGCAGAGATTCATGAGAGGCTAGAGCGTATTCTCGCCAACAACGGAGTATTTCTAGATAAGATATACTACTGCCCTTTCCATCCAGATGGTAGCGTTGAAGAATACAGCAAAGAAAGTGAGCTGCGCAAACCAAACCCGGGCATGCTAATTCAGGCTGGTAAAGATTTTGATATAGATTTTAAAGAATCTTGGATGATCGGCGATTCTTACCGAGATGTTGCCGCTGGAATTGCCGTTGGTTGTAAAACGATTCTTATCAATTCACCAGTCAAGCCAAGCAAAAAGGAGATTAATGACCCAACTCCAGACTACGAGGCTGTTAACATCAAGGAAAGCTCTAATATAGTCAGGATGCATGAGTCCCAGAAAAAATCTTCAAAAAAAGATGAAACACCAAAGGAAGATAAAATACAAGCACCAAAAGAACCACCTTTAGCTGCGCAAGAAACAAAAAAGGAAGACAAGGCTCAGGTGGCAAAACCAGATATTCCCAGAGTAAATACAACTAGAAATATCAACCAAAATAAATTTACCGCAAGCGAGTCAAAAAAAGCAATCACCAAATCTCACAGCTCAACAGAGAAGCTATTGCATGAGATAGTTACCCTGTTAAAAAAAGATGACAGAACTCAAATGTATCATGAGTTCTCGTTATTAAAATTTCTCGCTGGCTTACTCCAAGCAGGCGCAGTATTCTGTTTGCTCTGTGCTGTATGGGTGATGATTGATGGCGAAGAAAATGAACTTAGCATTCTGGTTCCGCTTGCATTTACTGCTGTTTTACAGCTTATGTGTTTAACCTTTTACACAATGGATAACCACAAATAACGGCTTGGATAAACTATGCAATATGAGAATATATTAGTTTGGCTGCCGAGTCCATTAGGAGATGCTGTAATGGCAACCCCAGCCTTGAGGGCATTGCGCAGAGGCTACAAAGACTCTCGCATTACATTTGTAGCAAACAAGGTTGTTGCAGAAGCGCTTAGCCCTTCAGAGTTCTATGATGAGTGGCTTATTCTACAAGGTGGTTTCTTTAAACAAATAAAATCTATCCGAAACGGCAGATACGACTGCGCGATTCTATTTAAGAATTCATTTTCATGCGCTCTTAAAATATTTCTCTCCGGCATAAAAGAGCGGGTTGGTTACAACAGAGATATGCGAGGGGCTCTTTTAACAAAGACACTTAGCCCCCCAAAAAAACCAGATGGCTCTTTTCTGCCAAGACCAATGATGCTCTACTACCTTGAGCTATTATCTTGTATCGGCATAGAGGATAGCGACACATCTATGACTCTAAGCGTTAGCGATAAAGACGATAAGTCTCTCGATGAAAAACTCGGCGCAAAGCTTGATAAAGATAAAAAGCTCGCCATCGTCGTCCCAGGCGGAGCATTCGGCCCGAGTAAATGCTGGCCGACTAAAAATTACGCAGAACTATGCGACACTCTAATCCAAGAGCATAACTGCTTGGCAGTTGTATCGGTTGCACCAAACGAAAAAGAAATCTCAGAGGCCATATGTAATCAAGCAAAAAACGAGTTAATCGATTTAGCCCAAACACCGCTCTCGCTCGGTGAGCTAAAAGCTCTATTTAAAAGAGCTGATATAGTAATCACAAATGATACAGGGCCAAGACACTTCGCCGTTGCCCTTGACAGAAAAGTAGTAACTCTATTTGGCCCCAACGATCCAGTCTGGACTGATAGCAAGCATAAACTAGAAATTCAGCTAGTCGCCAACACGGACTGCTCACCATGTGGAAATCCTGTATGCAAGAGAGATAAGCGATTATGTATGGAATCGATAACGGTCGAAAAGGTAATTGAAGCCGTTAAAGAGTTGCTATAAATAACCGTTTAAATTACAATATTGCTAAATCGTAATGTTTAATTTGGTAAAAAGAAAATGCAATACAACACAACAAACATAAGCTTAATGATTATTGGTTCATATCTAGTCGGTTCAATACCATTTGCATATATATTCGCAAAAGCACAGGGTATTGATCTGCGTAAAATTGGCTCTGGAAATATCGGCGCAACCAATCTAGGTAGAGCATTGGGTAAAAAGTGGGCAATCCTGTGTTTCTCACTTGACGCTCTAAAAGGATTCTTACCTATGCTAACTGTGAGGATAGCTTTTGGTACAGACGAAGAAAAATATATCAATATGTGGATTTGGATGGCAGTTGGCTGCGCGGCTATAATTGGCCATATCCATCCAGTCTTCCTGAAATTCAAAGGTGGCAAGGGCGCAGCGACGAGTCTTGGAATGGTTCTTGGGCTCTGGCCATATCTAACGATACCTGGAATTGTCAGTTTTATTGTGTGGGGCGTTTTATTTTTGCTATGGAGATATGTATCGCTCGCCTCAATCATCGCCTCAATAGTCTTTCCCGCAGTACTCCTAGCATGTATTCTAACTGGGGACGAACGATGGACAATAAGCGGGCTCTGGCCACTGCTTCTAGTCTCGAGCGTGATGGCAGCCTTGATTGTTGTAAAACACAAAGAGAATATTAAAAGATTACTAGAAGGCAAAGAGAATAGGGCTGGAAAACCAAAAGAAGAGACAAGCGAAGAATAATCTATCGCAACTAACAACTTACAATTAATAATCTCATTTGCAAGGATAGGTTGAATAACGCTTACTAGAGTTTTTGCATGAGAGCAGATTAAGGTGCCGCTCCTAACGGAGCTAGAAGGAAAGAGGGGCTTGTGTCCTTCGGAGTTACAAAGGGATCGCCCCCACGGGGCTAGATGCTAGGACGGTTTTATTCCCTTCGGGCTACAAAGATGTCGCCCCTCTGGGGCTATAAATGTGTAAAGCTATATTCTTCGGATTTGCAAAGATGGCATCCACATAGGATTATAGAGGCCCTGCTTTATAGAAGCCTATCTTTGCAATGTCACATTCCTATACGGCTCTACCGCAAATGCTCCATCGGAGCAAACCCTTTGTAACCCCGAAGGGGATAAAAAACATCCCATCAGCCAGCCCCATGGGGGCGGCACCTTTGTAGAAAAATGACATGTAACAAGAAAGATTAGCTCCGTTAGGTGCGGCACCTTAATCGTTACCTTCACATCAATTTGCGTCAATATGTTTGTGACCTCAAATTAAACAGGGCAGTCAAAACTGCAAGTGAACGTTATGTGGAGCTGGGGCTCCGCGATCAAAGGTGTCGCTCCTCTGGAGCTAGAAGGAAAGAGGGGTTTGTGTCCTTCGGAGTTACAAAGATGTCGCCCCTCTGGGGCTATAAATGTGTAAGGCTATATTCTTCGGATTTGCAAAGATGGCATCCACATAGGATTATAGAGGCCCTGCTTTATAGAAGCACTATCTTTGCAATGTCACGTTTCCTATACGGCTCTGCCGCAAATGCTCCATCGGAGCAAACCCTTTGTAACCCCGAAGGGGATAAAAAACATCCCATCAGCCAGCCCCATGGGGGCGGCACCTTTGTAGAAAAATGACATGTAACAAGAAAGATTAGCTCCGTTAGGTGCGGCACCTTAATCGTTACCTTCGCGTCAATTTGCATCAATATGTTTGTGATCTCAAATTAAACAGGATAGTCAAAACTACAAGTGAACGTTATGCGGAGCTGGGGCTCCGCGTTCCCAGGAACTCGTGTTCATTCGTGGTTTCAAAAAAAATAAAACAGGTTGTTCTAATCCGTTTCGTTTGCGTGCTTATTTTTTAATACATTTATAGAGAACGCCGGCTTTTTGGAATGATGCGTTTTTAAAGATGACATCTAAGCAGTATCCCTTTACAGGCGAGACAACATAGACATCTCTTTTATCTAGCATGCCAAGAATATCTTCTGAGCTGATACCCTCTAAATTGTCGTATGAGCCATGCGCAGAATATATATCAACATCCTTATCGCTAAGATATAAATCCTTGGCAATGGCTAATGGGTAAAGACTTGTGCCATCGGCAAAAATGGCAGAGCCACTCTTAACCGAATCGAGCGCTTCGCAGGCGAAACGCTTTGCGCCTGTGTAGTTAGTTTTCCAAGGCTGAAGGAAATAACGATACTCATTCCTGTATGGCAGATGCCTTTTACCCTTAAAGATTGGATATTCTTTTTCAACAAAGACTGGAAGTGCCATATACACAAAGATTGGAGCAAGAGAAAATACTATTAGCGCCGCAGCGACAAATTTTCTATCGTACTGTTCGATACAATAAGAAACTCCCCTACCTATAAGGATTGCACTCACCGCATAAAACGGAAGGAAGAACGCGTAACGGTCTGGGACTGTGTATCTAAACGCGAAAAGCAAAAATGCTGCCCATAGAAGTAAAACAAATATTCCAAAACTATCTTCGCGTCTATTTTTGATCACGCTGTAAACGCCCACAAATCCAAACACAGCATTTATCGTTACGAAATTCATACCGATATACATGATGTTCTCTTTAACTATTGAGAGACTCATCGATGTATTCAAAACTGCATTAGACCAATTACTCCCAAAGAGTGCAGATCTAAGAGTCGCTAAAAAATCTCCGCTGCGCAAAAGCTCCTGTACGAACAAATACTCATAGAGACTAGCGCCAACAATCCAAGCCACCACAAACAACAAGAAACTCTTAAGAGAAATCTTTTTATTGAACAGACCAAAGAGAATATAAACTCCATAAAGAGCCAACGGAATTATCGCGAGCATATGCACTGATATGGCAAGCCCATTAAACAATCCAACTAGCATTAGATAGAGACTTTTTCTCTCTCTTGTGTAGAGCAGAAAGAATATCAAGCCCGCCAGAAAAAATGCAAGGTACATATTGTACGTCTCTGGGATTGATGCGTGCCTCCAAAAGGTATGCGTAAACGCCAAAGTCATAGCAGAGATTAGAGCTGGCAATACTCGGCGCAACCAAATCCTAACAAAGAGAAATAAATTTCCAATCGCAAACGCACTTGCTATCGCCGTTACAAAATTGATTCGATGGATAATGTCTGCGCAGGGGATATTTTTAAACAATATAGAAATGGCATAGTAAAGAGGATGCGCAAGCGCTAATCCAAGTGCGCCAGTAATATCGTTGTGCAAAACTCGATACTGAATCATTCCACTATCCTGCCAAACGAGAGACGGCGCTAACGATATCGAGTAGAGGATTAGTGCGAAAGAGAATACTAAGAAATATTGGAGCGAGAGTTTTTTATTATCCATCACTATTTACACGTAACCAATAAAGAGGTTACATCTCCAAGCTTTTAATAGAGTTTGTCAAAGAAAACATTCATACTACTGCCATAGACAATTACGGCTAACATCATAATAGCCCATAGAAAAGTAACTACTTGAAATGGACGATCCTTCAAGATTATATCGGTTGGTCCATTATAACAACCACTCATTGAGAGCATTGCAAATCTAAATATACAGTAAACCATCAGTGGCAAACTATACACGAAGTATGAACAACCAAAATGCTCAATCGTTGAATCGCTAAGACTGTACGACAAAAATGAGACGATAGCTATTGCAGAAGATGTTGTGATTAGATGCGTGAGGAATTCTTTCGTATAGCTGATGAGAGTTTTTCTATGGCTCTGCGCTTTTTTGGCATCATCAATGAGTGCGAGTTCATTGTATCGTTTACAAAATCCCATAAACATAAAGACTGTAAACATACAGATAAAAAGCCACGGACTAACAAAGACTTCAATCGCAACTGCACCAGCAACCGCACGAATAACAAAACCAAGACTAAGCACTATAACATCTAAAATCGATATGGACTTAAAGAAAAATATATAGCCAAGTTGAAGAACGAGATATGCTGCCAATACTATCTGCGCAAGCATTGAGACTTTAGATGCAAGAAATATCGCAATACAAAAAACGACCACCGCTTCAACCATTGCCGCTTTTTTGCTCACCGCACCAGAAGGAATCGGTCTGTCTTTCTTTTTGGGATGCTCTTTATCGCTTTCGGCATCAACGATGTCGTTGACTATATATATAACGCTAGCAAAAAGACAAAAACAAATCGCAACCATTCCAGCCAAAGACCAAGCATGGGGCTGGTTATATTTTAGCCCAAAGAATATAGGAAACAAAACAACCACATTCTTAATCCAATGTGTCGGTCGCAATAGTCTAATCTGCGCAGTCATATACTTTCTCACCTTAGCTTAAAATCAAATCAAACCATACTAGGTTCTCAAGATGTAATATCGTCTTTTAATGGGCATAAATCCAAATATTGACATATTTCCATAACAAAGGCTACATTCAAAGAAGCCACAAAACCCTCGCCCGATAATATCGCCGCGAACAGAAGTTAATTCGTCGCATCCTGCACTTTTGTCCCTTCTTGTGATGATGGCTTTTGTTTTTTCTCTATCTCGTACACAGCATCTTCTAAGTGCCAACGATTTGGTTTGCCAGACTTGCGTTCGTACTTTGGCAACTTCACCGTAGAGCCACCCGAATCAATACAATCTTTTCCAACCGAATAAACAATACCTTTGTCAGGTTTATATCTAAACGGTTTCCCATCGAATGGGTCGACTGGAACAGCATCAATGTATTGTGGAACAAGAGCTTGGAGGCTCTTTGGGAATGCTCCGTTATCCTTTTTGTATATCCACATATTAACTATTAGCCGCATGGCAATTATGTCGGACTCAAGCCTACATTTCTCTCCTAAAATCTTGTCCAATGCCGGGACTAAAATATAAGCAAGCATTTTACCAAAAGAGTTGGGTTTGATCATAGATAGTATTATATTTTCACCATCCGGATAAATATCTCCAAGAAAATCTAGATTCATATCGATATAACGAAGAGACGAATTTTTAATATAATTCCTATATAAACCAGCAAAAATCAATTTAGTTCTGTTTGGTTGTAAGAAATATTTTGGTATATATTTCGGTACAAATGGAAAGATATCTTCAAACTTATCAACTCTTCCATTTCTAATATCATCTATCGTATTCTCTGCAACTTTGTATTCACACTTGAATGCACGAATTAAACCTGTTGCTGGCGAACCTAGACTCTCAATAGTTTTTGACAATCTCTCTAGCTCTTCTCTTGGCATGTCATCATAGACAAGATCTCGAGCCTGCTCAAGGCCCAAAGTAGTAAAGGAAACCCCAACAAGATATTGAATTATATAACCTGCGTCCTTTTGGATTAGATTGCCAAACTTAATCAGCGTAATACATGTGTCGGTTGCATCTTTGTAATTGCCTAAAATTCGCTGTGATTTTATTTTTGCCGCTAGCACTTGAGATATATTTTGCCAAGGACCAATATAAGAAATGGTAGCGTCAAAACTTATCACCTCTGGCGTTATACAACTCTCACACTCAACCCCACGATTGATAAGGGCTAAGGTTTTCTCATTCTTTGCTATTACCTCTGCAATTACGCGCAAATCAACCGGTTCATCATTAATATAGTCCTTTACAATATCGGAATCACTTGGCCAATACAATGCATCGTTTGCTGCCATAAAAAACGCATAGGCAGTATCTTCTGGGTTTACTGATTGAGTTACCGCCAAATCGCTCACATCAGGCGCCGGAATATCGCGACCAAAATATGTCATAAGCGAGATAACTAAGACGATGCCTACGACAAACAAGATAGCCAGCGTAACAAGAAACTTCTTCATTTTATTTTCCTTTTTGATTAGTCTTGCTTTTTCTCTATCTCGTACACAGCATCTTCTAAGTGCCAACGATTTGATTTAGATTTAAACTCTGCTCGCTTCACCGTAGAGCCACCCGAATCTATGCAATCTATTCCAACCGAATAGATAATACCTTTGTCAGGTTTGTATCTAAATGGCTTTCCATCGAAAGGGTCGGCTGGAACAGCATCGATATACTGCGGGACAAGATCTTGGAGGCTCTTTGGAAATGCTCCATTGTTTTTTTTGTATGTATGCATATTAACTATTAGATCTGTGGCAATTATGTCAGAGGCAAGCGACCATTTCGTTCTTAGAATCTCATTGACTCCTGGAACTGTAAGACAGACAATCAGTTTACCAACAGAGTTGGGTCTGATTGTGGATAGCATCATATTTTCTTTACCCCAACGAATATGTTCGAGATAATTTAAGTGAACATCTACATAATAGAGACTTGTGTTCTTAATACAATCTCTGTATAAATCAGCAAAAATCAACTTGGTTTTATTTGGCAAAAAGAAATAGCTTGGCATATATTTTGGCAGCCAAGGAGGCATTCCAGTGGACCTATCAACCTTTCCATTTCCAAGGTCCTCTATTAGCTTCTCTGCAACTCTGTAGTTACACTTGAATGCACGGATTAAACCAATTTCTGGCGGATCTAGATTTTCAATTGCTTTTGATAATCGAATTAGCTCTTCTCTTGGTGCGTCATCATAGGCAAGATCTCGAGCCTGCTCAAGAGCCAAATATGTTGTAGAAACACCTATAAGATATTGGATGATGCTGCTGGCATCCTTTTGGATTAAGTTACCAAACTTAAGTAGCGTAATGCATGTGTCGGTTGCTTCCTTATAATTGCCTAAGAGTCGCTGCGATTTTGTTTTTGCCGCTAGCACTTTAGATATTTTTTTCCAAGGTTCAAGCCGGCAGCTATATGTACTAAAACCAATCTCTTCTGGCGCTATACAACTCTCACACTCAACACCACGATTTATAAGTTCTAATGTCTTTGCATTCTTTGCTATTACATCTGCAACCACACAGGAATCAACCGTTTCTCCATAAATGTAATCCTTCACAACACTGGAATCGTTTGGCCAATACAATACGCCATTTGCAGCGATAAAATATGTGTAGGCATTGTCTTGAAGGTTCTCTGGTTGAGTTACCACTAAATCGCTTACATCAGGCGCTGGAATATCGCGACCAAAATATGCCATAATCGAGACAACTAAGACGATGCCTACGACAAACAAAATAGCTAGTGTAACAAGAAACTTCTTCATTTTATTTGCCTCTGTCTAAACAATTTACCCGAATCACGTTTCTCTCCTACCCTCTTGTACTGATGGTGTTGTAACTTCGTCTTGTTTTTTCTCTATCTCGTACACAGCATCTTCTAAGTGCCAAGGATTTGGTTTGCCAGACTTGCGTTCGTACTCTGGCAACTTCACCGTAGAGCCGCCCGAATCTATGCAATCTATTCCAACCGAATAAATAATACCTTTGTCAGGTTTGTATCTAAATGGCTTTCCATCGAAAGGGTCGGTTGGGACAGCATCGATATATTGAGGAACAAGATCTTGGAGGCTCTTTGGAAATGCCCCGTTATCCTTTTTATATATCCACATATTAACTATTAGCCGCATAGCAATTATGTCAGAGGCAAGCCTACATTTCAACGTTATAACTTTGTCTAATGGCGGCATCAAAATATAAACTAGCATTTTGCCAAGAGAGTTTGGTTTAATCATTGCGAGTATTACATTCCCATTATTTGGATAAATGTCTTCAAAACAATCTAGATTCATATCGGTATAATGGAGAGTGGCATTTTTAATATGTGTTCTGTATAAACTGGCAGTTATTAATTTAGTTCTGTTTGGTTGCAAGAAAAATCTTGGTATATGTTTCTGTAAGAAAAGTGGAATCTCTTCCAACTCATCAGATTTTCCATCTCTAATGTCATCCACTTCTCTATTCATAATTTTGCATTCATACTTGAATGCACGAATTAGACCTGTTGCTGACGAATCTATACCCTCAATGGCTTTTGACAATCGAACTAGCTCTTCTCTTGGTGTGTCTATGCAGGCTAGATCTCGAATCTGCTCAAGGGTCAAACCTATTGTAGAAACTCCAACAAGGTAGTCCAAGATGCTGCCAGCGTCCTTCTGAATGAGATTGCCAAACTTGATAAGTGTAATACATGTATCAGTTGCATCTTTATAATCGCCTAAAAGGCGCTGTGATTTCGCCTTTGCAACCAACACTCTAGATATTTTTTTCCAAGATTTAAGATAAGAATATGAATCATCAAACTTAACTATCTCCGGCGTTATACAACTCTCACACTCAATGCCGCGATTAATAAGTTCTATAGTTTTTTCATTCTTTGATATTACCTCTGCGATTAAGCGCAAATTGACCGGCTCATCATTAATATAGTCCTCTACAATATTGGAATTGATTGGCAAATACAGCGCATCGCTCGCAGACATAAAAAAAGCATAGGCAGTATTTTCCGGTTTTACAGATTGAGTTACCGCTAAATCACTTAAATCTAGCTCTGGAATATCACGACTCAGATATGCCACAAGCGCAATAATTGATGCAACACCCAAGACAAACAAAATAGCAAGCGTAATAAGAAACTTTTTCATTTACTCCCTTTGCTCTAAACTTTGGAATACCTCCAACAATTCCTCTTGACTATCAAGCGAGGCTTTCAATGCTAGACAAACTCTCCACTTCTTACCAATAGGATAGATTTGTCTTGGATAATGCAATGCAGAAGATTCCTACTTGCTACTTATAAGTAATTGTCATAATTCTGCTAGTCTCACTTTGTTTGCGCAATACCCTTGTCTAAAACACTCATCCTGCCTATAACCTAACTCTGTTGCGCATCTTTTAGTATTTTATATTCGATGCTATCTTTGAGCGCCTTCCAGCTTGCGTCTATGATATTCTCAGATACGCCGACTGTTCCCCAAGAGGTGTCCTTATCTTTAGACTCAATTATAACGCGCACCTTCGCCGCTGTTCCTGCTTTGGCGTTTACTACGCGCACCTTGTAGTCTATCAGATGCATATCCTTTAGGTTTGGATAAAAACCTTCAAGTGATTTTCTAAGCGCTGCATCAAGTGCGTTGACTGGACCATCGCCCTCACCAACAACATGCTCGCTCTTGCCATCGACGCTAATTTTGACTGTCGCCTCTGTCATTCTATCACCGCCACCGCTACGTTCAACGTTGACGTGATATTTCTTAAGCTCAAACGCTGGAGAGTATTCTCCCGTAACCTTCTTCACGATGAGATCGAAACTACCATCAGCAGCTTCGAACTGATAACCCTGCGCCTCTAATTCTTGAACTGTATCGAGAATTTCACGTGCGAGTTTTTTATCGTTTCCAATCTTAGTCTTCTCAAGCTTAGCAAGAATGTTAGATGCCCCGCTAAGTTCTGAGATTAAGAAACGCCTCTCATTACCAACAAGTTCCGGTTCAATATGCTCGTAAGTCTTCTTGTTTTTGAGTATAGCATTAACATGCAAGCCTGCCTTGTGTGCAAACGCACTCTCGCCAACATAAGGAAGGTTCATCACCGGACTCATATTAGCTATCTCAAATACAAAGCGACTTGTCTGAGTTAGCTTTTTGATGTTATCAAGACCGATAGTTTCAAAACCCATCTTGAAAGTTAGGTTTGGAATTATGGAACACAAGTTTGCATTACCCGTTCTCTCACCAATACCATTTATTGTACCCTGAACATGCCGCGCACCTGCCTTAACCGCCGCAAGCGTGTTTGCCACCGCGCAGTCGCTGTCATTATGCGTATGGATACCGATAGTAGTATTTGGAAATCTCTCACAAACTTGTTTGGTTATATCATAAACCTCATGCGGCAATGCTCCACCGTTTGTCTCGCAAAGCGCAAGAGTATCAGCTCCGGCATCAACAGCTGCCGCTAAAACCTGCATTGAATATTCTGGGTTTGCCTTAAAGCCATCGTAAAAATGCTCGGCATCGAAGACGACTTCGAGCCCTTTAGACTTCATATACTCAATACTCTCGGCGCATATAGATAGATTTTCCTCAAGAGAGCATTTTAAAACTTCGAGAACCTGCATATCCCAGCTCTTGCCAACTAGCGTCGCAACCTCGGCACCACATTTTAGAATTGCCTGCAACGAGGCATCTTCATCGCAGCTACAATCTGCTCTGCGCGTATTTCCAAAACCTGCAATCTTGGCGTGGGAAAGCCCTTTTTCTTTAATCTGCTCAAAAAACTGCATCTCTTTGGGGTTACTAGCCGCATAACCTCCCTCAATGTAGTCTAGCGAGATTTTATCTAGATGCTCCGCTATAAGCAGTTTGTCCTGCAAAGAGAAACTAACGCCTTGAGCCTGCATGCCATCGCGCAGGGTCGTATCGTAAACCTTTACCTTTTCCATATTTATATCCACTAACTTCTAAAAGATGTGATAAAACTTTTCAGAATTTCAGCGTCAATTTTAGAAGATTTAAGGCAAAAGTAAAGCAGAAAAGAATTGCACAAGATTGCTTTGTGATAATGGCAAGAATCGCAAATGGTCTAGCTTAAATTTTAAGGACGATCTAAGAGCATTTTCGCAACCTGCTCACTGGTATTCAAAGCGGTCATTGGCTCTACCATCTCGACTAGCTCTCTACTAATTCTTGAGAGTTCATCCTTGTCTCTAAGTTCAGATATGGCAACATCGCAAATTGGCTCTATCGATGTAAAATATGGCATAAACTCTCTAACAAGCTCCCTTTGGGCGACAATATTGACAAGCGAGAGATATTTTGTGTTTATGAGCCATCGACCAAGCAAATGCCACACAAATTTATTAGAATGATACATTACAACCATCGGGCAGCCTGAAGCAGCAACCTGAAGCGTTGCACTTCCGCTAGCAACGAGACAATAATCCACCCTCTTGCATGTATCAATGACTGAATCGATGGAGTACTCTATCTCTAAATCGTTTAACTGTAAAGATTTAAGCTTAGCGAGTTTATCTGAATTGCTAGCAACTGCCATAAATTTAGCGTTTGGAAAAGTCTTCTTTATCTTTATCGCAATCTGTTGCATTGGTCGCCAGAGAGTCTCGATTTCTGCATTTCTAGAGCCGGCTAAAAGAAGCACCCGAGCCGAGTTTGGGTCATAATCGCTGTAATCCTTGATGTTATCCCTAACCGGAGCATCTAGCTCATCAAAGAGAGGATTACCTACAAATTCAACGCTCAACCCGCGTTTCGAGAACCATTCTTTCTCGAATGGTAGAATACTTGCAAGCTGCGAACAGCACTTTTTAAGCTTACCAATGCGCCAAGGCGCCCACGCCCAGAGCTGCGGCGCTACATAAAATAAGGTCGGAACTGCCATTTTTGTAGCTGCCTTTGCCACGTGAAAATTAAACGCCGGCGAGTCGCAAACTACAACCTTATCGATATCTGAATCTCTCAAGATGGTTTTTATTTTCTTTAAGAGCTTAATATAAAATGATACTTGACCAAGCGCATTGTACATCATTGCCGCTTTATCGACGGTATTTTCTATGATTGCACAACCAGCCGCTTCCATCTTGTCGCCACCAACACCAATAAACTCAACGGAGTCGTCTAGCTGTTTAACCGCTTCTATCAATCTTGCGCAATGGGCATCGGCGCTGGGTTCGCAAGCACTTATAAAAACATGCTTTATCTGATTCTTATTGCTTTTCATCTATTTTAGCTCTTGCTCTGTAAGCCCATATCTTTTGCGTTGATGCGCAGGAATACTACGCAGTATCTCTTTTGCCTCTTGTGCATATTTAGTATTTGGATAGGTGCTGATAAGTTCTCGGCAAGCCTCGACAACCCTCTTTGAAGAACCCAATCTTGTATGGCTACCACGATACATTTTTGCCTTTGTGAGCAAATTCTGAGCCTTTATCTC
The DNA here is from genome assembly GCA_027078365.1 of Phycisphaerae bacterium. Lineage (GTDB taxonomy): Bacteria > Planctomycetota > Phycisphaerae > Sedimentisphaerales > Sedimentisphaeraceae > S145-28. Next base: position 4,187 of record JALWYQ010000008.1, on the reverse strand, counting down.
GTCAGTATCACTTAGCTGCACATACTGTGGCATCTGGGTTTGGCTTTGAGGTTGATTAGGGTCGCTAATCTTTTTGGCTTTAACCTTAGGCTTTTTTGGAGTAGCAACAGGAGCACTTCTCTTATTACCTAATTTAGCTTCTGACTCTACTAACTGAGCCTTCTTTATTGAATTTGGGACTAGCGAATTTATGATAATTACAGGAGCTATCCCTCGCGCAGACCCAGCATACTTAACAACCCCACTAGGGTCAAACACGACAAAAACAGGTGCATTAGCCTTCTTTATTGCAGCAAACTCAGATTTGGATTCGAGTTTCTTGAAATCCGGCATAGAAATCTCTAGAGCCTCTTTGTTGACAACAAGAGAATCGACAGAGAGATTCTTAGCAAATTCAAGGGCATCAGCAAAGCTTTGTGTATCATTTTGAATTAGGGTTGCAAATTTAAGTTTAGTTTGCGCATTGTTCTCTGATGAGAGATTTTTTATAGCCTCTAATTCTTCTTGGATTACCTTTATTTCCAACTCTTTTAGTCTTTGAGCTCGCGCATCTAACTGCTCAACATGATCCATCGTCTCTTCTTTTAGCGAGTTAGGATCTTTTATTGTGGAGATATCTGGAAGCTTCCAAATTAAGAGACCTATATATTCGCCATCGAAATTGAGCGTCTCAAACATCTTCTCAATACCGGTGAGCCTCTTATTTATCATATGAGAAACACCTTTGATTGGATAAAAGTCTAATTCTCCCTTCACCAACTCCGTGCTAGGACGAGCCCTAGAAGGTTTAGATTTCGAGACCGCCCTTGGCACTTTACCGATAAGGGACGAGAATATAAACTGACTCGCATAGGCATCAGTGCTAGTTGGGTCTGTAGCATAGGCTCGATTGGCCCTTTGCTGTGCTTTTTTGAGTGCACCCTCAAAATAATTAGCCCAAGCCTGTATCACTAGAACATTTGCCTTATCTTTTTTATCTAGATATTTAGCACTCTTACGCCCTTCGCGTGAAATATCCTTAATATCTTGGAGTATTTGGGGGTCTAATGGTTTAAAATTATTAACCGCTTGAGCAATGTCACTGTAGTACTTTTGCATCTGGGTTGCATATTCTCTAGCCTGCGATTCTAGAGCTTGCCTCTTTTCATTTTTATCCAGCCTCGCTGGTTTTTGACGTCTTGGCCGATCTGGCCTAGCCGCAAAAGATTCTAGAGAGAATCCAAGAACCAACAGGATTACAACGAAATATGAAATCATTTTTGATGACATTTCAGAAAGTCTCCTTTTTTTAAAGTCTTCAAGGTTTTATCACAGTAATATACATCGACTTTCACCAAATGAAAACGCTAAAATACAAATCGAACCCACAGTTGGTGATAAAGTTGTTTCTATATTGTAAGCAATAGCAACTGTGAGTATAATCTCCTCTAGTCTTTATATGAGAACCCGACAACCTTTTATTATTTTGAAAGGCAGTTATAGATGTTTACAGGTCTTATCGAAGAGATCGGCATCGTTAAGAATATACACAGAAAATCTCAAGGTCTCGTTCTAGGCGTTGATTTGGGCAAGCTCTATCCTGAGGTTAAGCTTGGCGATAGCGTTGCGATTAACGGGGTCTGTTTGAGTGCGACTAGTCTAGATGCCAATATTGCAAAGTTCGATGTTAGCGGAGAGACCCTTGCAAAATCAACCATCTCAAGTTTAAAAATTGGCGAAAAGGTAAATCTTGAACTTGCAATGAAAGCGGATGCTAGATTTGGCGGCCACATCGTTCAAGGCCATGTTGATGGGATAGCAAAGCTAAGCTCTCTCAAACAACAGGGCGATTTTTTAGAAGCAACCTTTACCGCCGAGCAGAACATCATCAGCTCTCTAGTTCCTAAAGGCTCGGTCTCTGTCAATGGGGTTAGCCTAACAGTGGCAAAGCTTGGCAGACGAGATTTTTCGATAGCCATTATTCCTGTAACTTGGCAAGAGACAAACCTAAGCGAGCTGCGCGTCAACGATAGCGTCAACATTGAAACTGATATAATTGTCAAAACTATAAGAAGCCAACTTGAAAATATGCTAGACTCAAAAGGTGGCTTAACGATAGAAAAATTAAAATCGCTTGGTTTTTAAAACATCACTATGACAGAAGAAAAAACTCCATCCCAATATAACAGCGACACCGTCATCGGTATTACAATGGGCGACGCCTTTGGCATTGGCCCTGAGATTATAGTTAAGTCTCTTAGCGATGCTGCGCTTAGGCAACGGGCAAAATTTATCATCTTTGGAATTGATGAACAATTAGAATACGCAGCAGACTCGCTTGAGATACAACCATACTGGGCAAGGCATCAACACGAAAAGCTAAGCAGAGATTATCCGCGCAGAGTAGTAGTTGCAGACTACGACGATTTCTCACTCCCATCGGGTCTTCACAAACCAAACGCGCAGAGCGGTGAGGCGTCTGTTAAATTTTGTATAGACGCTATTGATGCAGCAAAGCGAGAGATTATCGATGCGGTTGTAACTGCCCCGATTAGTAAAGAGAGTTGGAAGCTAGCTGGATTTAAATGGCCAGGCCACACAGAGCTTTTTCAAGATTTTTGCAAGAGCCCGCGCAAGGCAATGATGTTTGTTGCTGGGCCGCTAAAGCTAGCGCTTGCCACGATACATGAAGCTCTATTTGAATTGCGCCATCAGTTTACAATAGGAAAGGTTTATGAACCCATAGACCTTCTAAACACTGCGCTCAGAGATTATTTTGGTTACGAGAACCCAAAAATTGCAGTCGCCGCACTAAACCCACATGCTGGCGAGAACGGACAATTCGGAGATGAAGAAACGCGAATAATAAAACCTGCGATTATGATAGCAAAGGAACATGGAATAAACGTAACGGGCCCATACCCAGCAGACACTTTATTTCTGCGCGCTTCGCGCGGCGAGTTTGATGGCGTTGTCGCGATGTATCACGATCAAGGAATGATACCTATAAAACTTCTCGCGTTTGAGAGTGCTACAAATGTAACAATAGGGCTACCGATTATTAGAACGTCTCCTGCGCATGGAACCGCTTTTGACATTGCAGGTAAAGGCATCGCCGACGCATCTAGCTTAACACATGCGATTAATGTTGCAATAGATATGGCGCAAACAAAAAAGAAGAGAAACTAAAAGACTCTAATACTGGAATAAACAAATGCAGACAAAACAAAGAGTCCAACAACTCTTAGCGACAGTCGGAGCTTCTCCAATCAAGAAGCTTGGACAAAACTTTTTAATAGATCTCAATCTAATCAAATATCTTTTGGATTATGCGGATATCTCAAAAGACGACATCGTATTTGAAGTTGGTTGCGGCACTGGGAGTATGACAGAGTCGCTTGTAGAAAAGGCTGGCGCACTTATCGTAGTTGAATACGATAAATTAATGTACAAGATAACATCTTCTATTATTGCAGACAAATCAAACGTTACGATAATCAACGCCGATGCACTAAAAAATAAAAACGCAATTAATGCCGACGCCGCAGAAGCGATTCAAAAGGCGCAAGAAAAATTTAGCGGTAAAGTAAAACTTGTAGCAAATCTGCCATACGCCATCGCAGCTTCGCTCATGGCAAACTTAATCGTTGGTCCTACAATCGTAGATTCAATGTATGTGACAATACAAAAAGAAGTTGCCCAAAGAATGACGGCAAAAAAAGGAGAAAAATTTTACGGCATCTTAAGCATTCTAATGCAGGCCACCGGCGATGTTAAGTTCTTAAAGAAACTTCCGCCAAACGTATTTTGGCCTGCGCCAAAGGTGGACTCTGCTATGGTAGAATTTGTGCGCAGCCCAGAGAAGACATCGCTTATAAAAGATATGCAGACCTTAAAGGAAGTTATCGCCCTTTTAATGGGCCACAGAAGAAAAACAATAAACGCATGCAGCAGATTCGCACCAGAATCGCTTAGCCACATCAAAGACTGGAAGAGCATATTTGAAGATGCCGGAGTGGACCCATCCACGAGAGGCGAAGATCTCGACGCCAGCGTTTACGTAAAGATAGCAAATTTATGTTTTAAGAATTAAAGGGGTCAGGAACAATATCGTTCGGCACTACATTTGCTCCCTGAGTTTATCGCAAGAGTTTTACTATCTCAAGAGATTTGTTTGACGGTAGGATGCTTATAGTTTTATTTTTGCG
>JALWYQ010000007.1 GCA_027078365.1 Phycisphaerae bacterium | reverse complement strand
AAAACATAGACATTAAGAACATTGCAATGTATTCATCCATGTGCAACTTACGCTTATTAGGGCGAAGAGGATCAACTTCAACATCATGCAACTCTTTGAGTTGCTTGATGATATGCTTGAGATATTTCGCGCCTTTAACTTGTGAAGATTTTATTTCCTTCTTCGACATAAAAATATTAAAACACCGAAAAAGGCCGGGCGCAATAGTAAAATCAGAAATTAATGAAAAAACTTGCAAATTTGGTGCCGAACAGTGTTGTTCCTGACCCCTTTTCCTTCTCCATCTACGGTTATATTCTGCTATTTTATCTTGAAAACTAGCTCTTTTGCTGTATCATTGATTCATACTCTCAAGGGAGTTTTAACAATGGTAAGTTTATGAGATTATCTTACATTTTCTAGTCGCAGTAATTGCGATTAACGAGGATATAGCGAGTTGAAAAGACAAGACAACATTATTCCCCTAGATGCAGATATCATCCAATGCAAAGCTGAGCTCAAGGAGTTTAGAGAAAAGCTCTCTGGCAAGGATTCTTCTAAAAATGCACAATTTGGCAAATTAAAGGACCTAGAAATTATTGAGGTTGCTCCACTTGAGAAAAAAAGCATTAAGCAGAAGAAGCAGGCTCTTGACTCTCTTGAAAGCCGAGGTAAATCTGCAAAAATTGAGGAAGAATCTCAACGGGCTATAAGAAAGAAAATACAAAAGAATCTTAGCCGACCAGAAGAAGTTGCCAACACAAACAATATTCCAACGTTCGATCTTTCAAAGCAGATTCTCGCTGATAAAAGAAGTAGAGTTTCTTTGAAGAGAAAGAAACCAACAGCAAAGCCAGCTAAAGATTCAACGCAAGAGAAACGCGGCATCGAATCGGTTGTCGAGCAGACTATTACCACAAATCTTGAGAAGATTAGCGGTGATATTGAGCAGAATGTAACTCAAGAAATAGCTTCTACTCCTAAAGTTGAGCTAGAAGAAAATCTATCTATTCTCAGGGAAGAAATCAACGCTGCCATCGCACAAAACAGCGATATCGCAGAAGAAGACGAAACTCGTCTCGAAGAGAATGATGGCAACCTCTTTATGCTCAGCGCAAATGAAATCCTTGAGAAATCTCGTATAACTCAAGAAGAAGCTGACATGCTATCTCAAAGGCCAAAAGAAGCTCCATTGGAAGAGGCTTCTCCTGTCGCAGATGCTTCATCAGACGAAATAGCCTATACCCTAGCTGAAGAAATCAAGCAAGCATCCAAAAATATGGAAGCTACAAGATACGAAGATGCGGCTCCAAACACTAAGGCCGGCAGATTTTCTTATTTTAGTCAAGAACCGGATTTGATAGATAAGACAATCGCAGAGATTGTTAGGGCTGATATCAATTCAATGAGGCAATCTTTGTTAAACCGTGGCAGTAGGATTGTGAGATATGCCGTCTAATGATTCTGCGTTATCTTCTGCCAACGAGTTAATATCGCAGCTTCCAAGTAGTATTCTATGGCTAGCCTGTATTGCAATTTCACTATCTGTATTAACGGCAGTTTCACTACTTATCGATAGTTTCTCGAAAAAGAGAAGGCTAAAAAAAGCTCTCTCTCCAATATCACTATCAACAACTGACTCACAAATATACGACTACTTGAAGTCTCAGCTCAGTGAGACCAATGCGAAAACAATCCTCTTTGCCGGCTCTGCCATAACCGCAATTCCTGTCAATATTGTTGTAAAGATGGCTATCGAAAACACCCAAAAGGCAAGAAAGACTCTCTTAATCGATTTAGACCTAATGCGCAAACCTATAGAAGAGATATTTGAAATTAAAATATCTCAGATGCTACTATCTCCAACTGACAACATAAAGGAAAGCTTTATCCCTAATCTAAGTATATATCCAGCAAGTTGCTTGAGTTTACTAGCTCATATGAATATCAAGCAAATAGTCGAACAAAACAAAGATAATTTCGATAACATATTCATATATTGCCCTGCCATAGAAACAAGTCCCGATAGAAAACAGATAATCTCGGCAAGTGAAGCAAGCTTAATCTTCTCCAACAACCAGAGACAATTTGAACGTATGGTAAAACTATTTGAGAAAAAGCAAATACTAGCTAGCTATATAAATACAGATCAACTACCAAAATCCGCATAAACAAGCAACTACCATATTACGTCCATTAGATTGGTGTAGATTGCTCTTGAGAGCTAAGACGAATTATTAGAGCTAGCTTACAATTTTGAACTTTTAATTTCTGATTTTTAAATTAAAATACCCTGAGACTATTTTATAACGGAGATATTAAGCTGAAGATTGCATTAGTACAATTTAACGCCAAAGTTGGCGACCTTAACGGTAACAGAAAAGCAATAGTGGCCCTCTATAAAGAAGCTATTAGTGAAGGTGCTGATCTAGTAGTTTTGCCTGAGCTAGCGCTATGCGGGTATCCACCTCAAGATTTGTTACTCAAAAGACACTTCCTAGAGGATAATAGAGCAGAACTCGCAGATCTTGCGGCAGACTGTCAAGAGAAAGCTGTTATTGTCGGTTTCGCTGAGATTTTAGGGCATAACTGCTACAATTCTCTTGCGGTGATAGAAAAGGGAAGAGTCGTCAAGATATACAGAAAGCACCTTCTACCAAACTACGGTGTTTTTGATGAACGCCGCTATTTCTCACACGGACAAGAAAGTGGCACAATCGAGATTGGCGATTTTAAGTTTGGCCTTAGCATATGTGAGGACATCTGGGAGACTGAGCATCTCTCAACATTATCTGTTGAGCAAAACTACGATGCCATCATAAATATATCCGCATCGCCATTTCATCTAGGAAAATTGCAGACTCGCAAAGAGATACTTCAAAGAGCCGCACTTAAGTTCAACTGCCCTCTCTGCTATTGCAATCTCGTTGGCGGTCAAGATGAGCTGGTATTTGATGGCGGAAGCATATTCACAGATAGATATGGCAAGGCTGTCTCAAAGGCCAAACAGTTCGAGCAGGATATTCTCTACGCAGACTTAGAAAGGGACGAGAATAACGAAGTCCTCCTAAAACCACAGAGAGAAGATTCTCAAACTGAAGAGAATATAATAGAAGAAATCTACAAGGCACTGGTTCTTGGCACAAGGGATTACGTTCGAAAGAATGGCTTTAAAAAAGTCATAATAGGTTTAAGCGGCGGAATAGATTCTGCATTGGTCGCAGCAATCGCTACAGAGGCAATCGGAAGCGAAAACGTTATTGGTGTAACAATGCCATCTCGCTTCAATTCGCAAGAGACGCGCAGCGATGCAGAGGCTCTTGCCAAAAATTTAGGTATAGAATTCCATACCATTGCGATAAGTGAACCACTCGAGGCTTTCGATAAGGCGCTCTCGGTTGTAGATGGTTGGGATAAGTCAACAACTGCATATGAAAATCTTCAAGCAAGGATTAGAGGGACAATGCTAATGTCTCTGAGCAATCAGTTTGGATATTTAGTCCTAACCACTGGCAATAAAAGCGAAACTGCTGTTGGCTACTCAACACTATACGGAGATACTGCCGGCGGTTTTGCGGTAATCAAAGATGTGCCAAAGACGGTTGTTTATGAACTGTGCAAGTATATCAATAGCTTGCACGAGGCCCCTACGATACCGGTCTCAACGATAACACGTCCTCCAAGTGCGGAGCTGCGCGAAGGCCAGAAGGATTCTGATTCCTTGCCAGACTATGAAATCTTAGATGCACTGATTAGTGGGTATGTCGAGCAAGATTTAAGCGCAAACGAACTAGCTGCTAGCGGTGCTTGTGTTGAAGATATAAATAGAATCATAAGGATGATAGACCGCAATGAGTACAAACGCAGGCAATCTCCTCCTGGGGTAAAGATTACTCCAAAGGCATTCGGACTCGATAGACGCTTGCCAATAACAAATGCGTATCTAACTCAATACAAAGAAAATACAAATTAGAACCTATCAGGGTTTTACAGATTAGAGAAAGATTTTCTAAATGATAGTAGTAATCGATTACAGTGTTGGAAATGTTAAGAGCGTTTGCAATGCACTTAAATTCATAGGCTGCGAGAACGAACTCTCAAACGATTTCGATAAGATTCGCACAGCAGATGGAATAATCCTGCCGGGTGTGGCAGCCTTTGGTTTTGCGGCGGCAGCTCTTGGAGAAACGGCAGAGGTGATAAAGGAAGTTGCCAAAGCTGGCAAACCACTTCTTGGAATATGCGTTGGATTTCAGCTACTATTCGATTCTAGCTGCGAACTTGGCTACCATAGCGGCCTCTCTCTTGTAGAAGGAAAGGTTGTGCCGCTGCCAAGCAATGTAACCGTCCCGCATATGGGCTGGAACCGTGTGGAAATCCCCGAAGATATGACATTGCTAAAGGGCTTGCGCACAAGTGAGCATTTCTACTTTGCCCATTCATTTCACGCACAGCTAACAGACAAAGACGCAAAGGTTGCCTACACAGAATACGACAAACCCCTAGTCGCTTCTGTTCAAAAGGACAATATTTTTGGGGTCCAATTCCATCCTGAAAAGAGTGGAGACGTTGGAATGGCAGTACTTAGAAACTTTGAATCGATATGTAAGGGAGAGTTGAAATAATGCTAACAAAGAGAATTATCCCTTGCCTTGATGTTAAGGATAACCGTGTTGTTAAGGGTGTTAACTTCCTTAATCTGCGCGACGCAGGAGACCCAGTAGAACTCGGCAAAAAGTATAGCGACGAAGGCGCAGACGAATTGGTGTTTCTAGATATCACCGCAACGATTAGAAACAACAAGACTATTGTCGATCTCGTTGAGAGGGTCGCAGAGAATGTGTTCATTCCATTTACTGTTGGTGGCGGAGTTACCACTGCAGATGAGATTGACACACTCCTTAGAAGCGGAGCAGAAAAGGTTTCAATAAACACTGCCGCCGTACTCAACCCAAGAGTTCTTAGCGAATCTGCGGATAGATTCGGCGCTCAATGTGTAGTGCTAGCGATAGATTCTAAAAGAGACCCTAAAACAGGCAGACATATCGTGCACCTAAAAGGCGGTAGAGAAGCCACAACAATAGATACTATCGAATGGGCAATAGAGGCTGAAAAACTCGGCGCAGGCGAGATACTTCTAACAAGTATGGATGCTGATGGCACAAAAGCTGGATACGACATTGAACTAACAAGCGCCGTGGCAGATGCGGTCAACATCCCTGTAATAGCCTCTGGCGGTGCAGGAGATATGAGCACTTTCAGGGATGTGCTTACAGCAGGTAAAGCCGATGCGGTCCTTGCGGCAAGCGTTTTTCACTACGGAGAGTATAGCATCCACGATGCAAAAGAATATCTAGCAAAAGAAGGATTACCAATCAGACTTTGAGAAAAAATACCCACCTTATCTTGGCTTTAATATTCGTAGCTATAACGATTGTACCGTATTTCTTTACAATTGACGATATTGGTGTGAAATGTTTTGGGTTTAGATGGCCTCTATACTGCACATTGCACAGCTTAACAGGGCAAGAATGCCCGATGTGCGGTATGACGCGCTCGTTCTCATCTATAGCACATCTTGAATTTAAATCTGCCCTTCGCTACCACAGAATTGGGCCTCTGCTATATTGTTTCTTTATCTTTGCTGGGATATACCATATACTGGCGCTGTTGAGGTCTCCCAAACCACTACCTAAAAAAGTTACAAAGACGTATAAGAATTTTCTAGTTATAATAATTGCATTGTTAATCTTTAATTGGATTTTAGAGCTATGTATGCCCATATAAAATACGTTAGACAGATAAGGGTTTTTGAACCTGCCACAGACGCAATAGATAGAACTAAGAAGATTTTATTTAGAAACTTTGACGCTGCAATCTGGTTTACGATTGGATTTTCTGCATGGTTAGCAAGTTTTGGTAGCTTAAATTTTAGCATCAATGAGTTAGTAAGAGTGCTAACTAATATGAAAAATCTCTCCACAAAGATAACCCTTAACAAAATCAAAACAATGGACCCTAACGAGATTATTGCCGCTATTGTTATAGGCGTAATCATTGTGGCAATAATAATCTTGAGGATATGGATTAGTAGTCGTGGAAAATTTATGTTTATGCACTGCGTTGCCAAGAATGTAGCAGAGGTTAAATGGCCATGGAGAGAATATAAGTTTAGAGCAAACTCTCTATTTCGTTTCAAGCTCACACTAGCAGTTATAGCCATAGTATTATTAGCTGCAATAATAGCCGCGTTTTGGCTCGTCTTTTCACTCAAAGACTCTCTGTCTTACCCAAAGGATGATTCCGCCAATATGGTTTACGCTACTGGAGTATTGGCGACATCAATGCTGGCTCTTACTTTACTAATTCTAATAGCATTCCTTACAGATGCTTTTGTATTACCAATAATGTACAAACACAATCTACGATGCATTGACGGCTGGAGATATTTCCTTAGCTTACTAAAATTTAACAAGTGGAACTTTGTTAAGTTTTGCTTTGGGATGCTTGTGATAAATATGATTGTATTTCTTGTTATAACTGCTCTAATCTTAGCAACCTGTTGCCTGTTCGCTGTTATCGTATCATTGCCGTACGTTGGGATTGTAGCTGTTTTACCAATCAGAGTTTTTTACAGAAGCTACACTGCAATTTATCTTGCCCAATACGGAAAAGAGCTAAATGTACTTGAACCAATACCTGACGATCAAGCCAAGCCTACTGCTTAGTTGATTATCGCTAGCTTTCTTTAACGCCAGTGACGCGAGAGGCACAAATGATGCAAAAGGAGCAAAATTCCTGTCAAGATGCTACTTTTGCAACTGCGAAGGATACAAATTAAATGGATATCGAGAGAATTAAACAAGCTGGGCTTTATAGGATAGCTGGAATTATTAGCGGCACATTACTGATGCTGCCAAATATCTACGCAGTACTTGCACCGCTATCTCTAATCGCGTTTGTTCCGATTCTATATGTGTGTGCAATAAGAAAATCAAAGCTCTCCAATGTTGCAATAGCTGGGTTATATATGGCTCTTGCGTACACAATCCCTCAGATGATTCTGCTGAAGCTACCGGCTGTAATTACGATTGTTTTATTGCTATACCTTAGCGTTATAATGATAACTCTCTCTTGCGCGACTAGCGTTTTGATTAAACGAGGGAATTTAAGGGGCTCTTTAATTCTTACAGCCCTTGCCGTTGCTTCGCTCTTTTGCATTACAGACTGGATTAATATCTCCGCCGTACCTATCTGGGCGACTGCGCAATCCCTTGCAAGGTCTTGGTCGTCTTATCCATCTATTATTGCGTTTAGTTGTTTTACCGGTATAGTTGGTATTATATTTACAGTTGCTTTCTTTGCGACTTTAATTGTCTCTGTAATTATAGAGCCTAAATCTTTCCGTCGCGCAACTATTTACGCTCTGTTGGCAATCGCTCTGATTGCAGGCTTAGATTTTTTAGCTAAAACAAAAAAACCAAGCGGAAAAATAACAGTGGCTGCGATTGGATACAGTAGCAATGAATTTCCAAGACCAGATCACATACAAACAGACGAGGGCTTCGATGAAGTAATCTTAGCATCAATCAAAAAAGCCACTGACCTTGGTGCAAAAATCATAGTAACTCCAGAGATGGGATTTTACTTTGATAAATACAACAAACAAGAATGGGTTGATAAGTTCAAGTCTATCGCTGCGCAGTACGACATACTACTTATAATCGGATACTACGACTTGGCCAATCAAAAGAATCAAGTCGCATTTATATCCGGCAATAATGAACAGATTAAAGAATATTCTAAAACACATCTAATTCCATACGAACAATGTAAGAAAGGCTGCGCAGCCTTAAAGACGGTTACTTTTAATGGAATTCGTGTTGGTGCAATGATTTGCCAAGACGACAATTTTACAGACCTATCGCGCAGATACTCTAGAGAAAAGGTGCCAATTGTTGCAGTTCCAACATCTGATTGGAAGGTAGTAAGATATACACATCTACAAAGCAGTATTCATCGCGCAATAGAATCTCGCTACGCAATCATTCGCGCAGCCGTTAATGGTGTCTCTGCTATAATATCTCCAAGAGGCAAGATTCTAGCAAGTTGCGATCATATACGTAATCACTCGGCAGTTATTACTGCAGAAGTCAACACGTACAACTGCACTACAGTTTTTGGCAAATATGGCTATTGGTTTGTTGGAGTCTGTGGAGTTTATATTGCAATATTTCTCATAGTTACAAACACAAAAAATACAGGCTAATTAAAACTCTCAGATCTGAGGTGTTGACGTAAAGAACGTCTTTTAGTTTTATTGTAGTCACGCTCTGGCACGTCTTTACCTTTTAATGTCATTACATAATCGCTGGCAAACCTATTCACGCCGCTAAAGCCATCTTCTGAATTAATTCCACTACCAGAGACATAGCCTTTAGCTGTGATGATGTTTCCAGAGATTTCAATTGGCGAATCAATCCATACAGCTCCAGCACGTTTGAGTTCTTTTCTTTGGCTAAGATCCGATGCAACTCGTAGATTTCTCACGATACCTGCCATTGCCAAGATTTTTGGCGTTCTGCCAAGGGCTCCAATGAGATCTCCATCATTATAGAAATCTCTAACAATTCTAGCTACGAGAGCATCGTCTTTGTAGAGTTTCTTTCCTGTTGCCCCACCAACCAAGACGATTCCGTCATAGTCACTACTGCGCAGATCCTTTATCAATATATTTGGCCTTATTATATTACCCCTATCACCTCTAACTTCATTTAATGTTGGGCAAGCAACGTCAACGGATACGCCAACGAGTCTAAATGTTGCTAGGATATCAGAATATTCTCGCTCAATAACCCTTCTATCTGGAATAACAACAGCAACGCGCTTTGGCAACTCTGTGGTAGCTTGAGTGCTTTCTTGTCTGGCCTTGATTGGTTTGAAATCATAGGCATTCTTTGAGCTAGTCTTATTGATAGTAATAATTGCTATTGGCTCATCACTACCCTTTAATTTGAGAAGAGACCTAACTTTCTTGACGTCAAAGTTCAGCGTACTCTTAACTGCAAGCCCTAAAGCAATAGCTTCTAGTTCAATATTTTGACAGACTCTACCGGCCTCAACTAACATGTATTGCTTTGCGTTACGTGGCATCCTATAACCAGCCTTTTTCTCTGAGCCGGTAACAATAATGTTGAATGTAGATCTATACACGTTGGCGTCTTTTTTGGCAGCATCAGAGAGTTTCTTCCTAATATCTGATTCTGCAACCTTTTCCACTGCGTTTTCGTCTGGTAAATATCTGTAGATATTATTATTGGTAGCAAGGTATAGACTAAGCGGATACGCATCATCTTGGGAGGCAACAGTGCGGGTTTTTTCATCGATATTGTTGTATCCATATCCCGCCCAAAGCAATTGGGAAACCTCAAAAAAGCTCAAGTTTCTAGTTGTAGTTTGTACCTTCTTGCCTCTCTTTTTCAAAACCTGCTCAACAGAGACATCACCCTCTGCTTCGGTTGCGGGCAACTTCATCTTGTCTATAGTTACAACCTTCTTTGCCTTGGCGTTGTTTGAGCCTGCGCCAAACACAAGAGAGCTACCAATAAACAGAGCAAATATTATAAATAGAATAGAGAGTTTCTTCATTTTGTGTCTCCGTACGCTATAAACTATTCGATTGATATGTAGCGATTATACTTTATCACCAAAAGAATTGCTAGAGGCATTAGAGCGAGAAATACACAAAGCCCCCACAAAGAGCTACACTTTAGCTACAACAATTGTAACGTCATCGTATCTCTCTGCCGGACCAACAAAATCTGCCACTGCTGAGATAACACTTTTGCATATTTCTTGGGCACTACCAGAGCGAGACTCTTTTAGCACCTCGCGGAACCTCGCCGTGCCAAACATGCGATCTTCAGGGTTTCTCGCGTCCCAAATACCATCTGAGCCAACCACAATCAAATCGCCCTTCTTGAGTTTGATTGGTCCTTCACACGCAAAAGATGCCTGATCGAACATACCGGCTGGCATACCGGTATTGCCAAGCTCTCTACATTCGCCAGTCTGGCCATCAACCCACAAGGCCGGATCGTGACCTGCTGCACCCCAGAGAAATTCATTATTGCTTGTATTGAAATGACCAAGAAAGACTGTCATAAATCTTCCGTCATCGGTATCCTTAAATAGCTCTATATTAAAACTTGTCAATATTGTAGAAATATCGGCACCATATGTTTTAGTTAATGTGCGCAGATGACTACGCGCACTAGCCATTAACAGAGCCGAATAAACACCATGACCAGAAACGTCACCAAGAACAATCGTTAAATCGCGACCATTGTCAAACGGGATAAAATCATAATAGTCACCGCCAGTTTCGTCTGCATACAGACACATACCAGCCACTTCCAAACCAGCAACCTTCATTGGTTTATCCGGAAGTAGGTTCTGCTGAATAGTCTGCGCAAGCTCAAGAGAGACTTTCATCTTGTCTCTCTCTTTTAGTTTGTCAGCAACATCGTTAAATATCTCACCTAGCTCTTCTAGCTCATCACCGGTTTTTATATCAACCTTAGCATCGTAATCTCCTTGCGCAAAACGCTGCGATGCTTGAGCGAGTTCTACGAGAGGTTTGGTGAAAGAAGACGCCCTTTTGCTAGCAATCACTAAAGCCAAAATTGCAACGATTATCATCATAGCAGAGGTAATCATAAACGAAAATTTATACCCCTTGAGCAAAGACTTATTCGCCGAATCTGCAACCGCAATAACATCACTGTATTTTACGATAAGAATAACGCCGTACCCATCATAGCCGCCGCTACGACCGTAGGCCCATAAGGACATCTCTCCCTTGTAGGGCATCTTGACCACACCACTTTTGCCTTTGTCTATATCCTCTAACATCTTTTGCATTTTAAGTTTATCGCTAGAGAATAGGAACGTATTCTTTAACGGCTTGCGCCAATCCTTTTTCTTATCGCAGCCACTTTCAAGTATGACTTCTAAGCTATTCTGAAGATTGCTAGAATCATCTATGCTAACAAGAAAACTCAAGGCACCGCTCATCCATGCATGGTCAACTCTGCGACTGACAAAGAAATCTCTCACACGCCTATCAATTGCGCTTACCCCTATAAAGTTTCCATCTCTATCCGTAAGAGGCGTAGAAACCGTTATAATTCTATTGCCACTAGCTGCGTCAATAATAGGCCCTGTCCATACTGTCTGTTGCATCTGCTTGGCCCTGATGTACCAAGGCCTTTTCTTTGGATTGTAGCCTTGATCTACCGGTAAAGCTTCGCTGAATGGATAAGACGTGTAGAGCCCGTTTTCAAGGACTGTATATTGCCAGTACAGCTTACCATCTGACTGCGCCAACAAATAATTATAAACGCTAGTCATCGCAGATAACTGCGCTAACGACTTCTTGACATCTGGGGTTTCTGAACCAAATATGTGGTAACTTTGGCTATTGTAAGATATGGTTGAATCGTATTTGAGTCTATCCTTGAGGTATTTGTAAGTTGTTACTTGGCCAGACTCAAGGTAGCCAAACTTTTCGTCGCTACAATCTAATTTTTTTACTATTGGCTCTTCTCTTAAAGCAGCCTCAACCTTGAGTTTTTGATACTCAAGCAGTGATTTTGTAAGCTGAAAATCTTTTAAAAGAAGCTCGTTGTAACCTTGGAGCTTATCGGATAAATCTGCGATAGCTGTGGCTTCAAAGGCTTTTACTGTGGTTTTATAGACCTGCTTACGAAATCTGTGTAGATTGATTTGGCGGATTACTAGATTAACAACAAGAGGCATGATTGTCATCAATAAGAGCATAACAATCATCTTTTGCTTAATTTTCATATTAGCTCCCTAGATGCTTGTAAAGCCGCCATCTTCTTGAATTCTACGTTGAATGCGTTTGAGATAGTCATCTAATTCTAGCTGAGATTCAAACACATTCAAAATAGGCATCAATCGCATAATCTCGAAAACTTTCTTCACTTGCGGTTGTAGATTCACCATAGCAAATTCAACGTTTTTCCTCTGAGCAAGTTTCAGAGCCGCAGTCAAAACTCCAATTCCAGCACTAGTAACCATCTCAACCTCAGCCATATCCACAACAATTGCCCCAGTTGCCGCAGCAATGACTTCATCTAGCTTAGACTTTAGATTATTGAAAGTGTCGTTGTCTATGCTTCCCAAGAGGCACAGCTTCGTTGCGTTGGAATCGGTTTTAATAACAGATATATCTAAACTCATAATCTCACCATATTTAAGTATATTCAGCACGGTTAGTGTATTCTAACCTAGATTAAAACACAACTCTAAAACTTTATCGGCAATCACTACAAAATCGCTAAACCACAGATTTGTATCGCAGCTAACAAAAACTATCTATACCTTTTTAGTGATGTTTAATCAAGCACAAATCCTCGCTAGCTAAAGACACCCATTCTAAAGCTATATCAACGGCAATAGTCAAGAGAGGTAAAATAGCTCTGCGATTGCTTGCTAAGGCAAGAATATTGGAGTATAATCACGCAATTGTTTATTGATTTTAGCTCTCTAGCTAGAGAAGTGCTTTTTTAATGAAAGAATAAAACCGATGCACAATGATATTTCAGAAAAAATAGAATTGCTAAAACGTGGCACTGTAGAGATTTACAGCGAAAAAGAACTAGCCGAAAGACTCCTTGACGCGGAGAAAAATTCCAAGCAACTAAGAATCAAGCTAGGAATGGATCCGACTAGCCCTGATATTCATCTAGGCCATACCGTTGTTTTGCGCAAATTAAGACAATTCCAAGATATGGGCCACAAGGCTGTATTGATAATCGGCGACTATACCGCACGTATCGGAGACCCAACTGGACAAAACACTACTCGCCCAGTGTTAAGCGGTGCTGATATTGACGCAAACGCCAAAACTTACTTTGAACAGGCAGGCAAAATCCTAGATACTGACCCAGCCAAACTCGAAGTACGCCCAAATAGTGAATGGCTAAGCAAACTCGGACTTGTAGATATTATTAAGCTTTGCTCTTCAATGACAGTTGCGCAGATGCTCGAGAGAGATACATTTGAGCTTAGATACAAAAAGGGAGTGCCAATCGGAATTCACGAATTCCTCTACCCGCTAATGCAGGGATACGATTCCGTGATGGTTCAAGCCGACGTGGAACTTGGCGGCACAGACCAGACATTTAACAACCTAGTCGGACGAGATTTACAGAAAGCAAGTGGTCAAAAACCGCAAATCGTGATGACAATGCCTATTCTAGTAGGTCTAGATGGTGTTGAAAAGATGAGCAAAAGCAAAAACAACTACATCGGCGTTACCGACTCGGCAAACGAGATGTTTGGCAAGATTATGAGTATCTCAGACGAGATGATGGAAAATTACTACACGCTCTTAACAAACGTAGCTACTGATGAAATCGCAACCCTCATCGACCCAAGTAAAACGCATCCAAAGCAGGCAAAGGTAACACTGGCAAAGAATATCATTTCTCAATTCTATAACGAAGAAGCTGCCAATGCCGCAGAGGCAGAATTTGAGAGGATATTCTCCAAAAAGCAACTACCAACAGAAATCCCTACCGCTAGCGTAGCTGCAGGCGAAATCTCAGCAAGCAAACTGATTGTCGCTGCGGGCTTAGCCTCAACTGGAGGCGAGGCAAAACGCCTGATTAAACAGGGCGCATTCACTGTTGACTCAGAAAAAATAACAGACCCAAACGCACAGATAACAGTTGCTAACGATATGATTTTAAAGGTTGGTAAGCGTAAATTTGCTAAACTTGTAGTCAGCTAAACCTAAGGAGACCTCAATGGTCTTTACGATACACAGATACATTTTTCGCGACCTGATAAAGATGTTTTTGCTATCAACGGTTGCCATGACTGTCATAATGAGCCTTGGTAGCATATTGGCGCCTATACAGAAGTTCGGCGTTGGACCAAAGCAGGTGCTAAGCTTGCTGAGATATTCGATACCAGTCTCGCTTACATATGTATTGCCAATGGCCGCTCTGTTTGCAACAAGCCTCACTTACGGGCGTTTTGCAAGTGATAACGAGCTAGATGCCTGCAGAGCGAGTGGCATTTCTAAATTAACTATTATCTACCCAGCACTTTGTCTTGGATTAGCAATTGCAATTGCAAACCTATTGCTTAGCTTCTACGTAGTGCCTACCTATGTAAGCAAGGCCGAACGCAGCATACGAGCAAACGCAAAACAGATTGTCTTTAAAAATATTCAACGGCAAGGCTACTACAACATCGAAGGCAGTAGATTTACGCTAATCGCAGATGAAGCTGTACCTAGCAAGAATCTGCTCATTGGAGTAAATGTCATAGAGACAGACGAACAAAAACCGGTTAGCCTAACATCGTGCGATCAAGCGTACGTTGAGTTCGACACTCACAAAAACTACAACGACGTAACAATAGTCGCTAAAAACGCATTCCAACTAGACCAACAGGGGCAAGCATATTCTCAAGAATTACCTATAAAGGCAAAATTACCGTCTCTTCTAGAAGACAATATTAACTTCCAAAAGCTTGAAGGCTTAAAAGAGATTAGATTAAACCCGCTCAAATTTGAACCAACCAGAAAACGAGCCTACAACGCATACAACCAGATGATTCTTGAAATGCTCGCTCAAGACATCAATGAAAAAGATGGCAAACTATACCAAATGAAAAACGAAGACTTTGCCATACTTATAAGCGGCGACAAGGTAGTTACTAAAAACGGCAAGGTTGCACTGAGAAACAATGTTGAACTCTACGAATACTCTCTAAACAAAGAAGGCAGAGCAGACAAACTAATAAGAAAATGGAATTGCAAATCCGCTGACATAAAGATAGAAGCTAACACCTCAACGGCTCAGCTATACATAACCCTCGAAGGAGCTAGCTGGAAAAGCAACAGTGGATACAGTGGTGTTCCAACTAAATATAGCGTTCACAACCTTAAATTGCCGCGCAATATTGCCAACAAGTTAAGCGGGACAAACATAATAGAAGCAATAAATAAAAATGCCAAGCTTATTAAAAATCCAAGCACTTCACTAACCACTATGATTTATTACCTACAAAGAGAGATTCTTCTAACAAATGCAGATATCGACACAGAAATTCAATCAAGGCTAGTGTTTGGTATTGGCTGTATCGTTATCGTTCTTATGAGTGCTGCATTTGGAATCTTCAATAAAGGCGGACACCCTCTAGCTGGTTTTGGACTCAGTTCGATACCTGCAGCAGCATTGATTATATTTATGACCATGGGAAAGAATATTACAAACAATGCAGCACATCAACGTGGCGCAGTTGAAGTAGATAGCAATGGAATTATGATTATGTGGCTAGGATTAACGCTACTATCTATTGCATGTTTTTGGATGTATAGAAAATTATTAAAGACATAATTGAAAGCTCGCTAAAGGCTTAACATAAATGAGAATAAAGATTCTAGACAGATACGTAGCAAAAAACTTTTTAATAGGCTATGCGATTGCATTTCTTGTGTTAGTTGGAATGCGCATACTGATAGACCTTAGCGTAAACGTTGATGAGTTCACAGAAAACAAAGCGTATTCCACTTCTATGATACTTGCAAATATCTTCGAATTTTACCGCGTACAAAGCCTGCTTTACTTCCGTGATTTTGCAGGGATAATAACAGTAGTTGCGGCTGTGTTCTCACTTGGCAATATGACAAAGAAAAACGAGCTCATTGCTGTAATGGCATCGGGAATAAGCTTAAAAAGAATAATCATGCCTATCATCGTCCTATCAATAGCGCTTACTGCCCTTCTCGTTGTAGATCAAGAAGTCTTAATACCAAACAAAGCTACCGAACTAACAAAATCACACGACGAGATTAGACAAGACCAAACCTATCGAATCGTATGTATGACAGATAGCAATTCTTCAATTCTAAACGCCTCTAGCTACAATGAAGCAACTCACACACTTACCAATCCATCCATAATTTTGAAAAAAGAGATTGCTCCCAACAAATGGAAAACTGTAGGCTGGATAACCGCAGACAAAGCCGTTTACGACGAAAGCAAAAAAAGCTGGAGGCTCTCATCAAAGGTTGTTGACCCAGAGACCAAAGAAGTCATCACTACAGGCGGAATTCTTCAAAAGATAGTCCCACCTGGTGACGACGATGTTACCAAAACCTACTCAGAGTTGAAATACTACAAAAGCGATCTCACTCCACAGATTATCCCGATTCGAAAGGAAGAGAGATTCACTTCGTTTTTAAGTTCAGCTCAACTTGAAAGACTAGCTCGCAACGATGCAAAAGTTCACGATAAAGCAAAGCTCTACATGCAAAAACACACAAGAATAACAGACCCTCTAATAAACTTCATAATGCTCTTAGTAGCTCTTCCAATACTTGTCTGTAGAGATAACAAGGCAATGAAGTCTGCAATAATGATTAGCTTTGGCACAACGATGGCATGCTTTATAATTGCCTTTGTCTCTAAGCTCATCGGCACAGAAGTCTTTCTAGGCAAGATTAGACCAGTCTTATTCGCATGGCTACCAATACTAATCTTCATGCCAATCGCCATGATTGAGCTAGACTCAATGAAGACTTAATACCGCCGATCGCTTACGTCGGTTGTATTAAAGTTCAAGAGTCTCCAGCAAAGGCGATTTTTTAGAACGGGTCAATATCACAGGCCCCTCTTTTGTAACTAAAATATCATCTTCAATTCTAATACCAAACTTACCTGGCATATAAATCCCCGGTTCAATCGTAATAATCTCGCCAGCTCTTAGTTTTTTATCATTGCGGACCGAGACAACCGGATTCTCATGAACTTCAAGGCCAAGCCCATGACCTGTGCCATGGCCGTATTGCGGGAAATTTGCTTTTTTTATTTCCTCTCTTGCCGCAGCATCAACATCGCAAGCTCTAACGCCTGCGCGAACCTTTGATATCGCTGCCCTTTGTGCAAGCATAACGGCCTTGTAGGCAGAGAGATATTCTGCACTAACATTACCAACAGCAAAACATCTTGTCATATCACTACAATAGCCATTAAACCTTGCGCCATAATCTATCAGAATAGTGTCATTTTTCTTGAGCTTGCGCATAGATGCTCTGTGATGAGGCTTAGAGGCGTTTGCACCAAACGCGACGATTGTATCAAAACTCGCTCGGCAACCAAGTTTTCTCATCTGATACTCAATATTGCCAGCAAGTTCACTCTCGCTTATTCCAATGCGCAGCTCGTTTATTGCCCTGCTAAGCGCCTTCTTGGAAATCTTAGCCGCCCTTTTAATTTCTTCCACCTCGCAGGAATCTTTCACGATTCTAGTCTGCAAAATTGATTCTGAAGCCAAACTAAGCTTAGCCTTTGCAGCTCTTGGGAGTTTCTTTTTTAATAATTCAAACTCGCAAGCACCAATACTAGAATCACAAGCTAGCCTCTTAACCTTTTTTAGACTAGCCGCTAGCTTAACAACCTCATCAACAAGGCTCACTGTGCGGTTAATTATCTCACAAGATTTACACTGCTGCTGCGCATCTTCAATATAGCGAGAATCAGTAATCAGCCAAACCTTTGAACCAGCCACAAGAGCCCAACTATCGTCACCTAAAAAGCCGGTAGTATATGTAGTATTAGCCTTTGATGTGAGCAAAATAGCGTCTAACGAATCCTTCTTTAACTTGCGCGAAATCGCAGCAATTCTGCGTTTAATCAACTTAATGTCCATTTAAGTCCTCTCTGGTCAAAGTATCAAACCCAACAACGGCCCTACCTAAAATCAGGAACAATATAATACTTGAGAGTAGAGTATTTTAAAAGTACAATACCCGAACGTTTTAAACCAACGATATAGCACTAGATTTAAAAGAGATACTTAAGCATGTTTATACCTATTAGAACAAGCATAATACCGAAGCAAACACCATATGCAAACTATGGCTTGATAGTGCTTAATGTAATCATATTTGCCCTAACCTACCACCCACACATAGTCTTCACTGGCTTCGTTAGAGAAACTAGAGTGATTCAGGATTGGGCCCAGATATTCGTACTAAACTCACAAAATCTCCAAGTTTGGCAGTTTATCAGTTATGCATTCCTACATGCGAGCAAAATGCATATATTTGGAAATATGTATTTTCTCTACATATTTGGCAACAATGTAAATGACAGGCTAGGCAATGTCGGCTACGTGTGCTTTTATCTAGCAGGAGCAATCGCCGCTGGCGTGGGCCATACATTATTTAGCAACAATCCTGTCTTAGGGGCAAGTGGTGCAATCGCCGCAGTTACAGGGGCATATCTTGTGTTATACCCAAAATCAATCATGACAATACTCTACTTCTTCATCTTTGTAGGAACATTTGAAGTCCCTGTTATATGGCTAATTTTACTAAAAATGATTATCCTCGATAACATAATAACCCCTACTCTTGGTTCAAATATGCCAATCGCCTACGATGCGCACCTAACCGGTTACGGTTTTGGTATCGTTTCAATAATGCTTCTACTAAGGACAAAATTATTACACAATGACTACTCAACCATGCTGTCTTTAATAACCCAATGGAGGCGTAGAAGCAGTTTTAAGCATGAGCTCAACAAGAGTGGCTACGATCCATTCTCTGGTTTTGGTGTTGGTCTGGGTGACTCTCAAAAAGAGGTCTCTCAAAAAGACAAGGAGAAACAAGAGGAAATTCTTAGACTACGCATGGAAATCAATAAACAATTAAGCATTCCAGACATTTCTGGAGCGACGCGTAACTATCTAAAACTCATAGCGATAGACGATGCGCAGGTTCTTTCGAAACAACACCAGCTAGACGTAGCCAATCACCTTATGAGCATTGGTAGCTGGGATAAGAGCGCTAAAGCGTACGAGAAATTCAAGCTACATTATCCAAGATATGAGCATATCGAGCAGGTAAAACTCATGCTTGGCATAATATATACACGTTATCTTGGAAAACCAGACTTGGCCATCAAGAACTTGCAAGACGCCCTTGATGGTCTAACTGACCCAGAGCAGATTAAGATGTGTCGTGAAGAATTGGAGAAGAACACTCTTTCTTAGGATTAATAGCTTTATTCTAACAATCGCCCTCAAGTAGTACTGATGATAAAAGGGCTCTAACGGCTACCGAGATGATTTTTAAAAGCTTCACTCAATAGAGCAAAAAATTACGTTGGTCGTTACAGAATTAATCGCTATAATGACAGAGTTACAAGCGTAAATACTATTCAGGGAGATAATAATGAAAAATATCACAACTCTTTTAATTATGGTTGCGTTAACTACACAGATCGCTCTTGGAGCAACGCCAACTGAAAAAGACAGTCGATATGTAGCTCAAGTTATTGGCAAAGACGTTTATATCCGAAGTGGAAACGGTATGAACTTCTATAGATGCGGAAAGATTTCTGAGCCAACTCCCGTGGTTGTTGTAGCAGAGAAAAATGGCTGGTCTATGATTGAACCACCAAAGGGAAGTTTCTCTTGGATTTCAATGAGATATGTGGACAAAGATCCAAGCGACCCTTCTATCGGTATCGTTAAAGGCGACAACGTCAGGGTTTGGACGGGCTCTCCGTACGTACCACCTCTGCACTCTCAAAGCATGCAGGTAAAACTAAACACTGGCGACAGGGTTAAGTTTGTAACTACCGATGGAAGCAGAGACGAAGGCGGATACTACTGTATTGAACCGCCAAAGAATGCATACCTATGGATAAATTCATCTTACCTAAAGAAACTAGGTCCGCTTTCTATGTTTACCCCAAGCAAAGATGAAACTCAAAACACCAAGCTCATCTCCATAGCCGACAAAAAAGCTACAGCCACTGCAACTGTTGCTACAGAAACTCCAACGAAAACAGATAGCCCTAAAATTGTAGTAGCAGCCCCAGAGAAAAAAGCTGAAGCTAAGGTTACAACTCCACTATCAGAAGAGACAACATCAATAGCCAAAATAGCCGAGTTGACAAAACTTATTAACGAAGAACTCAAAAAGCCTCTTCTTAGCCAAAACTTTGACAAGATAAAGACCGAGCTAAAGAAGATTATAGACAATAAGAAAGCCGGAAAAGCATCTCGTTTTGCTCAGTTCCGTATGGCAGAAGTAAAGCGATACGAAACTGCCAAACTCGCAGCCCTAGAAGCTGCAAAGCAGGATGAAGAGCTAAACAATAGAATAAAGAAGATTCAAATCAACCTTGAGAAAACATTGGTAAATATGCCAAAGGTTAGCGACTACACAGTTGAAGGATACCTCTTCACCTCTTCAGTTTATTCTGGCAAGACTTCTCAAACTCGCTATTTAATCAAAAATGATGCAGGCAGAATAATTGCCTACGCAACACCAGTAGGGAGTCTAGAAAACAAAAATCTTTCAAACCTACTAGGCAAAAAAGTCGGCATAACCGGCACCCAGTGCGCCGACCCACTAACACCTTTGGTTCTAGTAAAGTTTGATAAGATAAGCGTAATCAAATAACCGCAGCACTAATAACAAAAAGGGGTGGCTCGCAAAGAGTCACCCCTTTTTTATTGCCTCAAAGTCCAAAACCACAAAGGCATTAAACAGCAGACAGATACAAATCAATGTAAACTCAAAAGACTTTACTGTTACATATTCTCTCAATTTGATTCATTTTGACAACCATCTGCCACGTTGCATTTCCACTTTTGAACAACAACCCTGAATATCTTCGTAATAAAATAACCCAAACAAAAAATTACTGCCGCAACCAATGGGTAAAATGTAAATCCAAGTAAGAAGAAAGGGTCTAGCGGTAATGTGTACATCATCAATGAAATAAACAGCCAAAGAAAAACTAGACCAACTCTAAGACAAATATAGTTAGCAGACTTAACATTTCTAAAAGCTCGCATCAAGATAAACGCAAAAACCAACCACTCCGCCATACCTGGAGTAAGAAACGACAAAAAATCGTTTGAGTCTTCTCCTGAAATAAACACGAAAACTAAAGTATGGAGAGCGACTATAAAACTATATGTTATGAGCAGTAACAAAAGATTGATTCTATTCATCATAACTCCAAGCAATTAGACTTATAGATTAGAGGTATTACATTCTTGCCTCTACGGTTTAATTTATTCCAGAACAATTAGCTGAGGTGCCATTATAGCAAGGAAAGGTTCCGCGGTATCGGAATAGAGAAAATGCCAATGCAGTTCACCATTATGCTCAAAGCAATTAATTTCATAAATAAAACTGTAGTCAAAACTACCATTTTGTTCAATCTCAGATTTTTCATAGTTATTATGTAATAAACTAATGTCAATATTGCAACAGTTCACTTCAGACTTCGAATCCGAAAAAACTATATCTCCAGTAGACTTTTCAAATTCACGCCCTTTGTCAAACTCAATTTTCACGATACATGCATCATGAAAAAAATTAAAATATCGTATCATTTCATTCGCCGCAGCCAAATCATCTATTTGGATAATTTTCATGGCATCCCTTCTCTTCACTTAAGAGGACCTGTTCTTCTAACTCTTCTAGTTTTTCCAGTTTTAGGATCTGTATGCTTTTCAATCCAAAGGTGAATTTAAGGGGTCAGGAACCTTTTTTTTTAAAAATAGCATTTAACCAGATGCATGATCTTCCAGGGCGAACATCAGATGTTTTCCAGACTCTGATCTCAGATAACTCGCCAATTTGTTCCATCAATTGATTAAGCGTTTTTTCAGTTAAGTTAGTAAAATGCCTTCCATCTTTTATCACCTCACCATCTCCATATTTAAATGAGACATAGAGGATGCCACCAACTTTAAGGTGATCAACAAGATTCTTGACGGCTTTGTGTAATTCATTAAATGGAACATGTAGTAGTGAAGCACAGCACCAAATACCATCGAATTTCTTTTTATAATTTACAGTTTCAAACAAAGAACACTTTACTTTGATTCCAGTTCGTTTTCTGGCAATATTCACCATGGTCTGAGACTTGTCGAATGCATCTACTGAAAAGCCACGATTAAGGAATTCTCTAATATCTCTGCCTGGACCACAACCCGCATCTAACACACTTGCCCTCTCTGGCAGATATTTACAAAACTCATCGTACAGTTCACTCATATCAACATCCATAGTTGACTTCATATATGCATCAGCATTTTCATCATAGTAATTCATCGCGGAACCCCAATATCAGGATTGTTAATTACGGTGATAAGTCTTTTGTAAAAAGGGTCACTTGATGGATTGTACGAAGGTAGCCCTCCCCACCAGTACGCCCCCAAGACTTTCTTAACATTGTCATAATGTCTTTGAAGCGTTCTAGCCCGCTTTTTAGGTGTTTCTCCAAGGGCAGTTGAAATCTTGTGTTTCCATGGATGGTTGCTACCCATTATATTTTCATTGCGGGCAATTAGCTTTCTAATGAAATGAGGACCAACCAACTTATCAGATTTAAGTAGATTACAATCTCTATGAGCTAAAACAAGATTCCATATTTCGTCATGATTAAGAACCTGTCTTGGAAGTACATGATCAACATGTATGCTATCTATTAGTGGCTCTCCGCAATAGAAACAGATGCCCCCTTGATAACCACTCAAGAATGGAATATTAGCAGTCAAACTAGTTCTTTCATAACCTGTTAGAAGGTAAATCTCTCGAATATCATTTGCAAGTTCGATATTATTAGTAGAAATTGAAAATGCACCTTCAAGTAAACTCCATCTGGCAAGAAGTTCACTTCGCAATTGTTCTCGGTCCTGTGAAGAGAAAGATAAAAGAGGATCCTTTATTATAATTTTCTTACCAAAATCAATTTCATAAAAGTGCTCATCAACTATATCTTTATTAGAACCAATAGTCTGAAATCTTGGAACAACATCATTCAATCCTTTGGCACCTACTCTATTTACCGCTTCGTCATACGTTATTGTCTTAGACTGGAGACTCGCCACAATTCTTTCCATGACAGTCAATCTTGATGGGTTACTTTGCTGAGGCATCTTTGTTGTAGCAAGCCTCTTTTGGTATTGCTTTAGGAATGACTCGCTCAAAACCTCCCATTCAACCTCAGTCATCCCCTTTGACGATAACTCAAGCAAAGAGTTAGCTAGTGCCATTTTGTAGGTTGCAGCGTTTAATCCAAAAAGGATTATTCCTTGCCAAATGTCCTTACTGGTAAAGTGGTTCATGTTATATTGCACCCATAGGCATAACATAGTATTGTCAACAGTAATTCAATGAGTTTAGATTGGTGATAAAATAAATGCAACAACTTTCTTGTAATGATTCACCTGGTTGGATTCCTAGAGAGTCTTTAATTTATCAATCCAAAGCAATCTAATTGATGAATGATAGTCAGATTCAAAAGCTATTATTCGAATGCCTTCAATCTCAAATTTATAGTCATAATTAGTTTCTACGAGACCATTGGAGTCAATCATATCGATAATCAATTTTCCATCTTCGATTCTATTAATTTTCCCATAAAAGAGCTCAGATTCTTCTTTATCTTGAAACTCAAAGAGACCATATTTTTTCTCAACCCACTCTAAAATACCAACTGTATCAGAAAACTGAAAGTCATCAGGCTTATCTATTTTTACATTCTTCAGTCTAAGTACTTTTTCTATTTCTTTTTCGCTTTGAGAGTGTTCACGGGTTTCAATAAATTCTTTTTTATATACCTTATAACCATCAACAATATAATCAACAGGAATATGTTTAACCAAAATCCAATTTTCATTCTCATCTATCACAAGACCTTTTTCAGGGTCTTCCCAACCAATAATTTTAAACTTCTCAACTTTCATATTATTGATTCCAAAATCATTCTCACATAAAACATTTTCGACTTTTATTTGTTAGCCTTGGACGAATTAAAGCGCCTCACGCTTTAATTCGGGATTTACTCCCAAGTTAAAGGGGTCAGGAACCTTTTCCGTTGAAGTTTTTTTGTAACCCGAAGGGATAAAAATCGCCATAGCCTCCCAGCCCCGTGAGGGCGGCATCTTTGTAGTTAGGTTCTAGCCCAATATCGTTCGGCACTACATTTACTCTCTGAGTTTATCGCAAGAGTTTTACTATCTCAAGAGATTTGTTTGACGGTAGGATGCTTATAGTTTTATTTTTGCGCAGCATTGACGCTCAGCTTGATTAAGCTGAGGATTGAGTGGGTTACATTAAG
>JALWYQ010000006.1 GCA_027078365.1 Phycisphaerae bacterium | reverse complement strand
TTGCCAACCTTGATAGATCCGATTTTCTCGTCCATCTCAAATGTACGCGCAGCGGTAATCGTGATGCCTTTCATAGCGTCGTAGACCGAAATACATTCTTGAGGGTTCATTATTTTGCCACTTGCTACAATTCGATTGGCTGCCACCCATGCCAGTAGAAGCGGTTCTGCCGGAGCCATTGCAAAATCTGAATGCAGCGATACTGGCACGCCGCGTTTGGTGAATTCTTTTAATGCGACCATATTAGCAGCGCGTTTTGGCCCCAAACCAATCTCGCTATACTTATCGGCTAATGCCCAGAGATAGTATGGGTTGGCGGATATTTCCACGCCTAGATCTGCTGCGCGCTGCGCCTGCTTTGCATCAAAGAGGCCTACGTGGTGAAAAGTAGTGCGATGATTTTTTCGAGGATGTTGCTTCATCGCTCGCTCTACAAAGTCTAGATATTTCTCAAAAGCCAAATCACCCGTAATGTGGACGTGAATTTTGTAGTCATTGTTCCACCAATAATCGAAGATTTCTTCTCCTTCTTTGAGCGGAATAATCCATTCGGATTTGCAGCTTTGGCAATTGTAGAACGGCTCGCGAAGCTGCAATGCCAACGAATAGATTGCTCCATCCGCGAAGGTTTTGTATTGGTTGGTTAGAAACTTGATATAATCCGTGTTGTACTTTCTAGGCAACTCTTCTATGTGTTTCTTGTAGGCATCGTTGCCGATTTTTTTGACAAATTGCTCTGGAAATCCTGAGATGAGAAATATGGTGTAGGCTTTAGCTTGCTCTGTTCCCTTTTTCAGCACGGCATACTCGTCTTCGAAAGAGCTGTTTGGGAAGCTTGGTTCGCACATGGCAGTGAGCCCGTTTTGCAACATCATTTTTGAAATTCTCTCCATTCCAAGGTCCAACATCTCTTGGTTTCCAAAGAATGGTTGCAGTTTTGTTGTTTTTATCTGCTGGTAGGCTCGCTCCCAGAAATGGTAGTTATCCCAATCTGCCTGCTCATCATCTTCAGTGGAAAGATCACCTTTTTTGACTCCATATTTCTCGGCGCAAGCGGTGTTTAGGTAGATTTCATGGGTAGATCGCTGCCAGATAATCGTTGGCACGTCGCCGGTCACCTCATCGAGTTTCTTCAGGGTCAATTGCCCGTGCCATGCTTTGTGGTAGCCCCAAATCATAACGGTTTTTGTTTTATCCTTCTTTGAGTCGATAATGCCCTTAACTGCCTTGAGGTAGTTGTCTTCACCAACCACTGCAGGATAGGTTTTATGCGGCATTCTCCATTCATGTGGGGCTACAATATCATTTGCTAGAATAAAAGCGCCGATTGATACAGGGTGGGCGTGAGGCTCGATAAAGCCGGGCATCATGGTTCTTCCGTGCAAGTCCACCTCGATGGTTTTACCTGCAAAATTATTGACCGCGCCAGCCTTGCTTCCAGCATAGATGATTTTGCCGTCCCGCTCAATGACTGCCTCGACATAGCTCGGCTCATCGCCTTCCATCGTAACGATATCTCCACCGTAGTAGATGGTTTGATGCAATTCTTGCGGTGTGGTATTTGCGACTGGTTTCTTGCTAATATTCTTCATAGATACCAACAAAACTATGAGAGCTATTATTACAACGGACCAAACTAATTTCTTCATTTTACTCTCCCTGTTTCAATGAGTGTGAGGAATTTCTATCGCTAATCATTGTAACACTATGGCTTATTGTTACGAGAACAATTTAAAATTTTAACCGCAGATTGCAACCGCAGATGAACCCTATTAGAGTTTGAAACTCTAACAGGGCGAGCACAGATAAACGCAGATGAAAAGGGGGGGGGTAGTGGTTAGGGGTCAGTGGTTAGGTGTTAGCGTTGCGCAATGTTGTCTGCAATTCCAGATTCCATTGCTGCTTTCATTGTCTTCATGCTCTTTATAGTGAAATATTCATATTAGTAAACATTTACAATAAACTTGACAAATACGAAACAAGCTCTATACTAACAATATGAATCAAGAAGACCTAATCAAGCTCGGCGAGACTATACGCCGGATCAGAAAAAAGAATGGCCTGACAATTAATGATGTAGCAATTAAAGCAAAGTTGTCACAAGGGCTCATCTCTAAGGTGGAGAACGCTCGCAGTATACCATCGCTTCCTGTTCTTTTTAATATTGCCCAAGCAATCAAAACCCCATTAAGCGAGCTTTTGGATTATTTAGAAGATACCAGTGAGACAAGATACTTGCTGACCAGAAAAAAAGAACGCCGAACGATCAAAAGAGAAAACGCTAAAGGCTATCACTACCAAACTCTTCTTTCTCAATTTATGCAAGAGTCCTTTTTTGAAAGTGTGATACTAAACATAGAAAGTGGTAGCAAAGGTAAAACGGTGACTACCGATGGGTATGTATTTGTCTACTGCCTCAATGGTTCGCTTAGTTTAGTTTTAGGCAAAGAGACAATTGCCATGCAAGAGGGCGACTGCATTCTCTTTAATGGCTCGACACCCCACATGTCTCAAAACCATAGTCAAGAACCGCTCAATCTCTTAATCCTTTATTTTATGTCATCGACATAATTTGTAACCCAAAATTTATTGAGGTAAACAGAAATGAAAGCAAATTTCCTTACCGCTGATGAAGCAGTCTTATTAGTAAAAGATGGCGACACAATTGCCACTGGTGGCTTTGTTGGCTGCGCTCATCCTGAGCTGTTAAGCGCAAGTATCGAAAAACGTTTTTTAAATGATGGCTCTCCAAGAGATATAACTCTCACCTATGCCGCTGGACAAGGCGACGGTAAAAACAGAGGCTTAAACCATTTTGGCCATGAGGGATTATTAAAAAGAGTCGTTGGCGGTCATTGGAATTTAGCACCAGCGATGGGCAGGCTAGCGATGGAAAACAAAATAGAGGCATATAACTTTCCACAGGGCGTTATATGCCAACTCTTTAGAGAGATTGCTGCTGGCTCGCCTGGAAGATTAACACATATAGGATTGCAAACTTTTGTAGACCCTCGTATGGGCGGCGGTAAATTAAACGCTAAAACAACTGAGGATTTAGTGTCTTTACAGAATATAGATGGCAAGCAATGGTTATTGTATAAATCGTTCCCCATCGATGTGGCGTTTATCAGAGCGACATCGAGCGACTCTTTTGGCAATGTCTCTTTTGAAAACGAGGTGCTCTCTGGCGAGGCGTTATCAATCGCGCAGGCCACAAAAAATAGTGGCGGCACGGTTATTGTTCAAGTAGAGAGTGTTGTCCCTGATTATTCAAGAGACCCAAAAAGCATTGGCATCCCTGGTATCTTGATTGATGCGATAGTTGTTAATACCGACAAAAAATGCCATGACCAAACCTTTGCTGAAGAATTTAACCGCAATTATGTTATTCAGGGCGACGTAAAAGAACTTCCTATTCCTGAGGTAACCTCCAATATCAGAGGCATTATCGCTAAGAGAGCACTCGAAGAAATCTTGCCCGGTTCGGTGGTTAATTTAGGTATTGGCATACCAGAGGCGATCGCAACAATTGCCCGCCAAACCAACAGATTAGACGATATT
This sequence comes from Phycisphaerae bacterium, assembly GCA_027078365.1. Classification (GTDB taxonomy): domain Bacteria; phylum Planctomycetota; class Phycisphaerae; order Sedimentisphaerales; family Sedimentisphaeraceae; genus S145-28. The sequence continues at coordinate 4,209 of JALWYQ010000006.1, read as the reverse complement.
ACTCTCACTATAGAATCAGGGCCAATTGGCGGAATACCTGCTGGAGGCTTGAGCTTTGGAGCTTCAAGCTATCCGCATGCGATAATAGACCAACCCTATATGTTTGATTACTACGATGGCGGTGGGCTTGATATTGCATTTTTAGGTATGGCCGAGTGCGATAGCAGGGGCAATGTCAATGTTAGTAAATTCAATGGTCGAATCGCTGGCATAGGTGGATTTATGAACATAACCCAAACAGCAAAGAAAGTGGTCTTCACGGGAACCTTTACGGCAGGGGGCTTAGAAGTAGAAGAGAAAGATGGCCAACTAACCATTATAAAAGAAGGCGCCTTCCAAAAATTTGTTTCTGATGTTGAACATATAACATTTAGTGGGCCGTATTCTTGTCAGAATAAGCAAGAGGTATTATACGTAACCGAAAGAGCTGTCTTTGAATTAACCCAAGACGGCTTAGTATTAATAGAAGTTGCGTCTGGAATCGATATTGAAAAAGATATTCTTGCGCAGATGGCTTTTGAACCAAAGATAAATCTAAAATAACTCTATGGAGAATAACAATGAGTGATATTTTAATAACCGGAGCAACCAGAACTGCCATTGGTGCTTTTAACGGAATGTTTGCAAAAGTAGGTGCCGTTGCCCTTGGCACTGCCTCGACAACTGCGAGCTTAGCAAGTTGCGATCTTAACCCATCACTAGTGGACGAGGTTATATTTGGTAATGTACTGCAATCTGGTCTTGGGCAAAACCCCGCCAGACAAATTGCGATAAAATCAAATATCCCAATTAGCACCCCAGCCTTTACAGTTAATCAAGTATGCGGCTCGGGAATGAAAGCTGTCGATCTTGCTTGGAAGCAGATTAAATCTGGCGACTCAAAAATAATAATAGCCGGCGGCACCGAGAATATGAGTCAGTCGCCTTATATATTGCCCGCTATGAGAAGCGGGGCACGCTTAGGTAACGCAGCGGCTATTGACACGATTCTCAGAGACGCTCTAACAGATGCGCTGGGCGATTATCATATGGGCATAACCGCAGAAGATATCGCTGTAAAATATGATATATCACGTCAAAGACAAGATGAGTTTGCCCTAGAGAGTCAAAGGAAATACGCAGCGGCTTTAGAAAACGCAATATTTAAAACAGAGATAACCCCGCTAACCACCCACAAAAGAGGCAAAGAGATAATATTAGATATTGACGAGCATCCTCGCGCAGATGCCTCTGCAAGCTCTCTGGCCTCTTTAAAAGCAGTGTTTAAGAAAGGCGGATCGGTAACAGCGGGCAACGCATCAGGCATTAACGATGGCGCTGCTTCAATGGTTGTATTAGAAGATACGATGCTTGATTCTGTAAACATTCAACCAAGCGCATGCGTTAAGATTAAAGATATAGCTTCTTGTGGCTGCGAACCAGAGCTAATGGGGCTTGGCCCAATATATGCCGTTGAGAAATTATTGAAACGTCAAAAAATGAATGTTGAGTCTATTGATATTTGGGAGATTAACGAAGCCTTTGCATCGCAATCATTGGCTGTTATTGAAGAGCTTAAAATAGATCCTGCTAAAATCAATGTCAATGGCGGAGCGATTGCCTTGGGTCATCCAGTTGGTGCAAGTGGTGCTAGAATAATCGTCACACTAATACACGAAATGAAAAGAAGAGATGTTCAGTTTGGTGTTGCAACCCTTTGTGTCGGAGGCGGCATGGGCTTGGCAATACTGCTTGAAAATATCAATTAAAACTACCCATTACTTTAAACTTAAGAGAGATTATATATGGAAATTAAAAACCTTTGTTGCGCAATAACAGGTGCAGGTAACGGATTAGGAAGACAGATGGCCCTTGATTTTGCAGGTCTAGGCGCAAAAGTTTACGCCATTGATATCAATGAGGACAACCTCAAGAAACTGCAAGACCAAAGCGATGGCAAAATTAAGTATTATATTGGTAATGTTTGCGACGAAGAAAATATCAAAAATGTTTTTGAAAGCATAGCAAAAGAAAACGGCTCGCTTGATGTTCTTATCAACAACGCAGGAATAACCAAAGATGGCTTATTGATAAAAGTAAAAGATGATAAAATCGAAACGATGTCTTTAGATTCTTTCCAAAGAGTTATTGATGTGAATTTAACTGGGGTATTTCTTTGCAGTAGAGAAGCGGTAAAGATTATGCAACCTAAGAAACAAGGAGTTATCATCAATATTTCTTCAGTATCGCGAGCTGGAAATATGGGGCAAACCAATTATTCCGCCGCAAAAGCAGGCGTTGATGCAATGACAGTAACTTGGAGCAAAGAACTAGCTCGTTATAATATCCGCTGCGCAGCCATCGCACCTGGCTACATTGCCACAGAGATGGTCAAAGCCATAAACCCAGCAATATTAGAAAAGATTGTGAGCAAAGTACCTCTAAGACGACTTGGAGAAATGTCAGAAATAAGCCGTACCGCTCAATTTATAATCGAAAATGATTTTGTAAACGGTAAGATTTTAGAAGTTGATGGCGGATTGAGGATTTAACGCGAGAGACGCTAAAGACCAAAAAATATTAACCGCAGATGGACACAGATGAACACAGATTTTAAAACCTTAACTGCTTTAACGCAAAAGGACGCAAGAGGCGCAGACGACGCAAACGAAAGAGCTTAGTTAGTGGTTAGTGGTTAGTGGTTGGTGGTAAGTGTCATTACTACTCAGTGGAGGGTCAAAAAAGTCTTTGTAGGCAATTTTGACTCTAGCCGCAACTCTAGCCGTGATCCTAGCCGGGTTCCTTTAGTTTCCATTGTTCTAGGATTTCCTAATAAAGACCTTGACATTATTATCCGAAGTGTGTAATAGTATTGGTACATATTTATAATTACAGAGAGTATTGCACGTGGGCAAGCATAGTCAAAATATGGAAAAAGCTGTGAACTTTGCAAAGCAGCACGGTATGATTCGCCTTAGAGATGCAGTCAAAGAAGGAATTCACCCCGAAACACTCCGTAGGCTTTGCAAAAAAGGCCTGCTGGTTAAAATGGCTAGAGGAATCTATATATCTGCCGATAGTGAGGTATCTCAAAATGTAGGTCTTGCGCAGGTCTCAAAACGTGTGCCACATGGAGTTATCTGCCTGCTTTCATCTCTACAATTTCACGATATTGGAACTCAAAGCCCGTTTGAGGTATGGGTAGCGATTGACCAAAAGGCTGCTGAGCCTAAGATTGATTATCCTCCAATCAGGATAGTTAGGTTTTCAGGCAAAGCTCTCTCTGAGGGAATAGAAACTCACCTAATTGATGGGGTAGAAGTTAAAATTTACAATAAGGCAAAAACGATTGCCGACTGTTTCAAATTTCGAAATAAGATAGGGCTTGATATTGCTCTTGAAGCTCTAAAGGATTCTCGGCAGAGAAAACTATGCACGAATGATCAAATCTGGGAATACGCAAAGCTATGCCGCGTATCTAATGTTATGAAACCTTACCTAGAGGCCATACTATGAAAGATAGTAGCAAAAACAATGTTGCGTCGGTGCACCAGCGTTTGATAAACCTTAGTAAAGTACGGGGGCGAAGATCCTGCGGTTGATGTTTTTAGAAGGTCTTTGCTTTTCTACCTACCAAATAGTTTACCCTGTACCCGACAGCAATAATGACATTGAGATTGTAATATTTACCCGCGATTGCTCTGTGGGCAGTGGTTGTTTCCAAAATGGAACTAACCACTTCTTCGTCTAATTCACCGCTTTCAAAAGATGTTTTTCAGTTGTTTAGTGATGACAGGGCGTTTTACATCAAATGATGGTGATTGCAGTGGTTAGTGGTCAGTGGTTATTGGTTATTTAAATTTCTCTTGGCGGTCTTGATTATGCTTGTAATCATTTTGATTATTTCAACGGCATCTGAGTTTATGCTTTGATATTGCTCTTCTAGTAGATAGTCCGTTTCTTTCATTAACTCTAACCAATAAATACTTTCATTTATTTCTTTTTGCGCAATTGCCATTTTATGAATAAAATCCGCTTTACTCTCAGAATGTTCAGCTTCTCTTATCAGTGCTCCAACAGAAGTGCCACTTCTTAAAAGTTGCTTACTCAATACATATTCTTTCTTCTCCGAAACTAAAAATTGATACAACCTCACAATACGTACCGCAAACTTTAAGCTCTTATTCCTAATCATATCCCCACTCATTTCAAAACCCCCAACCCCCAACC
>JALWYQ010000005.1 GCA_027078365.1 Phycisphaerae bacterium | reverse complement strand
GTAGAGAAATATTGTACTTACGATAAAAGAAAAAGGCTTAATTACGTAGAAAAAGAACTACAAATCTTAACTGCAATAGAGGCTATGGAAATCTTAAGTTGACGCGTATGCCCGAAGGGGATAAAAAGTACCCCATCATCCAGCCCCATGAGGGGCGGCCTCTTTGTAGTTAAGTCAGGAACCTTTTTTCCTTGTTTTTCTGCAAAGGTTTTTAATCCCGGAGGGATGGCATCTTTGTAACCCGAAGGGATAAAAATCGCCATAGCCTCTCAGCCCCGTGGGGGCGGTCTCTTTGTAGAAAAAATAACATGCAACAAACAGATTAGCACCGTTAGGTGCGATACCTTAATTGGTACGTTAAATGAGTTTAATCTAGAAAATCGGCTCATCGTTGGCGAGGTAGGTCTTTAGCTTGTCAAGTTCTTGATCGCTGAGGTTGCCGCAGTCTTTGTAGAATTTGAGTGCCATTCTAAATAAGCTCTCTTCCCCTGGAGACACTGCAACATCAGCGCCTTGGCTAAGAGTCCAGCTTAGGGCAAGTTTGGCTATCTCTGGATTATCTAGTGGCTCATACCAGCATTTTTGATAATCCCCTCTCGATTCTTCGGGTCCGCGTCTTCGTCTGGCTAAGGCCTTAAGGGCGATGATTCCCATACCTCTCTTTTTTGCTTCTCTTAAGATTTCAATATCAAGCCCAGTCTTGTGGTGAACTGTATAATTAACCGGACACATCACCGTATCAAAATCGTACTCATTCATAGCCGCTAGCGCAGCCTCACTACTGTGCGCAGAGAAGCCAATATACCTTATCACGCCAGCCCGTTTTGCTTCTAGTACTGTTTTCATTACACCCGATTTTGAGAATGCAGCTTTAACATCTTTTTCAACTTCGATAAGTCCGTGAAGTTGATAGAGATCGAAATAGTCAGTCTTTAGTTCTTTTAGCGACCGATTAAGCTCTTCTTTAGCACCAGAAGCATCTCTAACGAGAGTCTTACAGCTTAAGACTATCTCTTTTCTAAAGGGCTCAATCGCCCCACCAAGAATCTCTTGAGCATTCCCATACGATGGAGCAACATCAAAATAGTTCACTCCAGCCTCTACGGCATCCCTCACAACATTCGATGCCTGCTGAGGTTGCGCATTCATAACAACAATCCCACCAAAACCAAGCGGTGAAACTAATAAGTCTGTTTTTCCGAGTTTATTCATACGTATAGTCTCTCAAGAATCAATAAATATCAATCGTTTAAAAACACGTAAACTATCGGTTGAGAATGTAGTATGGATCTCCACATATCAATCATATTCTTCCATTTCATCAAGTATTTTCTTCCCCATAGGTGAATCTAGTGGTAGAAGAGTCTCGGCACCACATGATGTACATACAGTCTTTTTACTTGATAAACGCCAGACGCTATAGAGAAGACCAACAGGAAAGCACATTAACCATAAAACAATCTCAAGCCCAAGACTTCCTTGAAATACTTTCTTAGGTTCTACTACACTTCCACATGTGCTACAAACTTGTTGCATTGTTAGCTCCTCTTTTGAAGTTTTTTTCAACCCTAGCGATCATTTGCATCAGGTTTGCTTTCAAATCCATACATATTTTCCAGAGCACTATCCCCGATGATATTTCTAACCAAACGCTCCTTCGGTTTCACCTCAAACGCCCAACTCCTCACTTCCTCACCCTTTTCGTACGAATAGGTTACCACAAAAGTTTGTTCGTCAACTTGTTGTGCTTGCCACCCTATGATATTTAATGGTCCAATAATTTTCTTGATAGCATTACGAATCCCAGATTCATTATCTGTTGGATATAAACCTAGTGTGTACCCGTTCTTTGCAAGCCAGATTGCACTCTCCTCCAAAGATTTTTGCTTTGTCAGGAAGGCTGGTTTTACTTCCTGCTCGATCGTGCCAAGTAGAAGTACAGATTGCCCTGTGCGTTGATCGGTCTTATACACTTGCCCATCTCCCGCACTTAGCATGATGTAGCGAGTGTTTTGTGAGTATATAAAAAAGCATGACACTGCAGCTGCTGCAATAATTACAACACATCCAACGACTGTCTTATTCATAATTTCTCCAGATCTAAAATATTATTACACAACAGATCTAAGAGGAGTGTATCAAACAGCAGTGAGGATTGCAACGTTCTTTCACTACGCATTCCATGCATGAGTTATCTCACTAACCAACAGTTAAGGATAATTAAAGAAATGCCGTAAGGCATGCCTTTATTTTGTGGCATAATGACTTGGATAATCTGCAAAAAATACGCAGTTAATTTTGGTCAAGTGCATTTTCTTGTTCGGCATTATTTTCGTTATTCTTTTTATCGATTGTCACTTTTTTTTGATTTTCCAAGCAGATAAATAAGGCGTTCGTATTATGTACAGGATAGGCTTGAAAATAAGATTCGTGAATACGCGATTAAACGTGCCTTTACGAAAATATGATAAAGTATTTACAAACATAATTAATAACCAAGTTAAAATATATGCCGCAATAGCAGATGTGTAAGCGGGTAAGAACCAGAACACAATTATATAAATAACAGATATTGCGTATGAATGCAGATACAGGAACAGTCCAAGAGTAATGGACATAAATGAGCCTTCCAGAAATCGTTTAAAATTGCTTACAAATAGAGGCGTAAGCGAAAGTAGCACTGCCATTATAATAGCAGTTGTGTTGTTGCGAATGGCATCAGAAAGTTCTGCACTTGATAGAATCGTTCCTAATGAAACCAACAGCACTGGAAGAAGTAGATGCACAAGTCCATCATAAATGTTTGCACCGTTAGCCTTAAAGGTCATGGTGATTGAGTTAATACCCTCTTTTAGAGGGAAGTAATACGTTCCAGAATCGGCAGTCCATTTCTCAAAACGTTTTTCTCCATGATTGACAGAACTTAGTTTAGTTAGGGATTTATAATTGTTTGGTGTCGAAATCTCTAGCCAAGGGGCTTTTGTATTCGTAATTTGCAGTGAATCAATGTTGAATTGGGAGGAGACAAATGGATACCAATAAATATTTTGCATTTCTCTGAAGTCTGAATGCAAGAGAATGACGGATTCATCAGTACAACGTAATGTGACTCGATCATTTTCGTTGTTGATTATTTCGGTTTTGGTAGAATTATAAATGCGATTAGAGAGAACTGCTAGGTCAATAGAGTTTGATGATAACTCGAAGGACAATCTAGCCGGAGGATCTCCCAGTATTCTAGGAAGATCTATTCGTATAATATCTTTGGGCTCAAAGTTCATTCTACATTATCATCCTTACATAACGTTTGCATAACTCGCAAAAATTGCGCAGCTACTTTATGTTAAACTCATTCTGTTGTCCAAGAAAATTATTTCATTTCTTTCACGTTAAATGATGTTATTGAGATCTTGACCTCATCAGATCTGTACTTATCATACTCTTCTTTTGGTGTGCCTTGGGGTGCTAACCGTCTGTCTTCACTAAGGGCTATTTTCTGATTGGGTTCCAAAATTTTGATTGCACTTACCCATTTATTTTTGCAATCAACCAATTCTCCATTCTTGTAAAATTCGCAATTTAATCGCACGTTGCTTATGTATCTGTTGGACTTATTTTCGATTTAAAAAATGAAAGTCTCGTGACTAGGCCATTTGGCCTTTACGAATTTGATACTACCAATCTTGATCTTGTTTTTTGTTTCTAGATAAGCTTCGGTTTCGTCTGTAGCGTTGTTTAACTTGAACCCTGCCCGCATTTGAGTAGAAAGTTCTTTTGCAAATGCCTGAATGACCTTGGTTTTATGCACATCAGATGCACCATCTTCAAGTATGGCATTTAACTCTTCATACGCACCTCGAATTTCGCTTGCCAGCTTCGGCTTCATTGTTGACCTCAAGACAAATAGAGATGCAACTGCGATGATAGTTATTACGATGGGGCTGTTAATTTTATTCCACATGATGTCTTCTCTTTTTTTTTTGTCAAACTCATTATTATCGAAAAGCACTACCCAAGTAGCTAGCTAGTGGTCTTTTATTTTCAAAGATGGTAATGTAATGTTAAAGTAAATCGAAGAGAGCCTAATCAAGATAATGGTAACTATAGATAATAGACTTGTTATATCAGAGTTTAAGGCGCAATGAGACAATGCGATATAAACCAAAACTCCTGCAAGTGCTGATACAGAATAGAGAGGTTCCGAGGCTCGGAAGATATAGGGAATTTCATTTGAAAATATATCTCTTACAATACCGCCTAATACACCTGTAAACAGAGCAAGTAAGATTATAACAGCGATTGAATCACAATTTGCGCTTGTAATTTTTGCTCCCAATATTGTGAAAAAGGCTAGCCCAATCGCATCGCATAGTAACAAAAGTTTATTGGGTGGTTTAAAGAACTTCAAGAATATGATTGTTGCGCATGCCCCTGCTACCGACAACCATATATGAATAGGATCTTCCACCCAAAACACTTTTCTGCCTAGAATCAAATCTCTAAAGGTTCCACCACTCAGCGCTGTAGCAAGAGCTAGTGATGTAGCTCCAACCCAATCAAGTCGCGACTTTGCCGCAGCCAACGCACCACTAATTGCAAAGACAATTACACTTAAATAACAAACATATTCAAAAATCATATTTTCCTTTGATACCTACGATTAAGATAGCCTATCCACCGATGAGCTACGAAGGCAATGCGGCAGAGTCAAAGCCTCAAGCAAACTTTTTTAATTTTCTTCTTAAAACACCAATCAGCCCTACTATCAATAGAGACATAGTGGCTGGTTCTGGGACGTATTCTACAATGTATCCAGATACGGCTCTAGGAGCGCCAGTGTAGCCGCCGTTGTTTGTGTCGTACCATAAGCCTGTGTTTAAAGACATGGCAAGATAATGAATGTCAAATCGGCTTGGTTGGCCTTGCGCCCAGTTTGCGTAGTTGTATGGGGCAGTTGCGATGCCGCCAGATGTGTTCTCTTGATAGAATTGAATCCCGTTTTCAGAACCATTATACCACACCCATTTACCAATATCTTCACTCGGTGGATTTTGGCTTAAGCCGCCGAGATCTCTACCGCCGATGAAAGCTAAAAATTCTGTATTCTGGAAGAAGCTGTTTAGGATAAATGCGTTTTCTTCCGGAGATGTAATGGTGGCAAGATATCCATTCTCTCCGTTGTATTCGGATAGAGGGGCCTGCGCAAGGTCAGATGTCCAATTAGCCTTTTTAAAGACTATGTCATAGTAATGGCCGTTGCCGGACCATTGAATTGGGGCAGAAAATACTTGTGTTGCTACCACTAAAACAGCAAGTAAGGATAGTAGTAAATAGTTTTTCATGTGACCTCCTTCGTTAAAATTGAGAAATATAAAAAAACTTTACCACATCTTAACAGGTGAGCTTTTTCTTTTCAAACATATGATTATAACGCGACTGTTCGATGTATGCAATATCTAGAAGGAGGTGGAGGCGATAAAACAAACGCAATTTTGAGTGCGTACGGATTCTATATGCGTAAGCTACTTTGCAATATAAAACATGCTAAAATGAGGTTAATGATCTCTCGAAAACAATGAAGCTCTGTTAAAAACTCAGTTTTTTCAGGGACGACTACCCTATTGCATCATTGCCCCTTTCGCCTGTTCTGATACGAACACAGTCAATTAGATCTGTCACGAAGATTTTACCGTCGCCTATGTTTCCCGTTCTGGCACTATTTACGATAGCGTCTATGGTTTTTTCAACGAACGGCTCTGAGACTGCCACTTCAATACGAGTTTTTTTCAGCAGGTTTACATCGAATTTTACGCCGCGATAACTTTCGTGATAGCCTTGCTGCGCACCGCAACCTAGAGAGTTGGTAATACTCATCTTGGCTATACCTTCGCTAACGAGGGCTTCTTTTACATCGTTCAATTTATATGGCTGAATATATGCGACAATAAGTTTCATTGGTAAATCCTTAAAACGAAAGATTAATTTTAGCTGTTAGAAAAAATCTGAAAGCCACCGTAAGATTCCATACCATGTTCAGTGATGTCAAGCCCACGCAATTCTTCTTGTTCTGATACTCTAAGGCCTATAGTTTTATCTATTAGCGTAAATACAATCGACATGGAGATTGCTACAAAAGTTGCAATCGCAACAACCCCAACAAGCTGAGTTCCAAGCAGCGCTGCATCGCCGCTGTAAACTAGCCCGCCATCTTTGGCGAACACGCCAACTGCAAGACAACCCCAGATTCCTCCTATTCCGTGTACTGGAAATGCTCCAACGGGATCGTCGATACAGAGCTTATCAAGTGCCTCTATGCCTCGAACGACTAACCAGCCTCCCAGAAGCCCTATTACTATCCCAGCCCATGGATCAATAAAAGCACACGAGGCAGTTACGGAAACTAGCCCTGCCAATGCGCCATTCATGGCAACGGAAAGGTCGGGCTTTCCAAATCTTTTCCAGACAGTTATCATTGCAGCAATGCCACCAGCGGCTGCGGCGAGATTGGTGTTTATGGCAATGCGCCCGATTAAAGAGCCATCGCCAACTCCAAGTGTTGAACCGGCATTGAAGCCAAACCAGCCGAACCAAAGTATGAAAACGCCAAGTGAAGCGATTGGAATGTTGTGTCCTGCAAGAGGTCTTGGTTTTCCATCAACACCGAATTTGCCCATTCTTGGTTTTAGAATGATTGTGCCGACGAGTGCTCCGATTCCGCCAACCGTATGGACAACGCCAGAACCAGCAAAATCTCTAAAACCGCTTTCGCCAAAGCTCGATAGCCAGCCGCCGCCCCAAACCCAATGTCCGACTATTGGATAAATCAGAGAGGAGATAATAAGAGTGTATACGATGTAGGCAACAAACTTCATCCTCTCTGCCATACCGCCGGCTACGATGGTTGCTGCCGCTCCGCAAAATGTCGCTTGGAAAAGCCAGAATGCGTAGAGGGGTAATCCGCTGGCAGTAGGTTCTAAGCCGGCAAGACAAAATCCCTTGAGCCCAATAAATGAATTTCCATCGCCAAACATAAATGCGTATCCTACCAAAAAGAAGCCAAGCGAGGCGGTGCAAAAATCAAGAAAGTTTTTGGTCAGGATGTTGCATGTGTTTTTGGCGCGAATGAAACCAGCCTCAACCATACCAAAGCCGGCTTGCATAAAGAACACCAAAAATGCTCCGAGCAAAACCCACACGGTGTTGAGTCCTGTGGTTAGTTTTGATAAGTCTGCGCTACTGGGTTGATCACTGGCAAAACTGCTCTGAGTGATAATCACTATTAGCACTGCAACAAATGCCACTTTAGAAAACCTCAACTTCGCCCTGTGAGTGTTTGTCATTTTTATTTCTCCTGCGTAAGGATTACTGCAATCTTTGTATGCTAAACAAGCAGAATCTGATTCGGATTGCAATTATTAGAGCATAACAACCTACAACTACTATTGTGGTTATCGGCTATATTTGCCGCTATTTACAGCTAAAAATTGGCATCGTTAATTTCCACTAGAGAAACATAAACTCACCTGAGGTGCGATAATATATGCAATGTTTGACCAATACGACCGAGTTGCGGCGGATTGGAGTCGAATGGTGGGTAAGTGTAGAGAATTACTTTTTAAATTGGTTAGGTTGTGAAATGATGGGATGTCTCGTTTGGGTATGATCTGAGTGGAGAGATTCGCTGCGCGGCTCTAGCTGCGCTAGTGTCAAACTCACTTGGGTGTAGCTGCGCTGGCGCTTGCTCCACGTGAGTTCGAACCTCTCCACGAATATAAAAAAAGCTGCAAGTCTTTCGACTTTATGCGAATGATGGCTGAGTTGAGAACGTTTGGTGGAATATGGAAACGGCGTTGCCGTGCTTATTTTACATCAGAGTGGAGAGATTCGCTGCGCGGCTCTAGCTGCGCTAGTGTCAAACTCACTTGGGTGTAGCTGCGCTGGCGCTTGCTCCACGTGAGTTCGAACCTCTCCACAATATATAAAAAAAACCTGCAAGTCTTTGACTTGCAGGTTTTTAATCTTAAATCGGAGTGGAGAGATTCGAACTCACGACCCCTTGGTCCCAAACCAAGTGCTCTAGCCAAGCTGAGCTACACTCCGTTTTATATGAGTGAGGAATTTTACACAACTTCTTCTTGGAATGCAAGAAAGTTCAATACGAATTATTGCATTTTCTTAAAAAATGTACTTTTTTACGTAACTTTATTTATGGCAATCACTTACAATTTTAAACACTGCTGATGCGATAAAAAATATAGCCATTGGCATTCCCAAAGAGCCGAAGTTGCCACTATTTGGATATAATCTCAAGCAAGTTTCTACGCAAGACGATATTAACGGTATTGCCTCTCAATATAATGGCGGCGTTAAACTCTATGCATGTGCGAAAGCTAACAAGAGAATATGCGATTTATGCATAGAAGTTGAAAAAGTAAGTATGGATTGCCCCGTAGATTGGCTGTATAATCTCAGACTTACTATGTTTGATAATAAATAGCTAAGTTGAAAGAAAATATGGAAGATAGTAATAATTCTAAACTACGCAAAAAGCATTCAACCGTTTCGTCAATGGTTAACATGCTGGAATGGATGGTAACGGCCTTAATTTTAGCTCTAACCTTTCGTGCTTTTGTTGTTGAGGCATACAAAATCCCAACCGGTTCGATGGCTCCGACTTTAAGAGGCGACCATTTCGAGATTGCATGCCCTGAATGTGGCTACGAATATGACCACGTCTTTCCAATGGGAAAGATTAGAAACATGGACCTTTATCATGTCAATACCAGCCCTAAATGCCCAAACTGTGGTCATTACTGCCAAAGACCAATACTTCCAAAGTCTGGCGGGGATAGAATTCTTGTCTTCAAATGCGGCTACCATTTTAGCGATCCGAAGAGATGGGATGTGTTTGTTTTTAAAAACCCAACAGAGCCACGAATTAACTATATCAAGCGTGTGATAGGACGGCCTGGAGAAAAGGTGGAGATTGTTGATGGTGATATATTCATCAACGATAGGATAGCAAGAAAGCCTAAGAAGGTGCAGAATGAGCTTTGGATGGAAATCTACAACAATGATTTTCAACCGGTTGACACGAAAGGGAATTTCAACTATCACGATTGGAAACAGCCTTTTATAAATTTAGCCGATTCACACTGGAATCTTAAAACAGGCAATAATAAAACTTTCACGCTTGATTCTGACAAAATAAACACAATCAAATACGACACAAGCATCGGGAATGATTTCAGAGCGACCTATGCGTATAACCCAATCGGCTGGAATAAGAAAATGCCTTTCTGTAGCGATTTGAAAGTAGAGTATGAAGTGTCGATTGATTCTGAGACTTCTATTTTTGGTGCCAAAATCCAAAAGTATGGTCGCGAATATATCGCAACAGTTGACTCTGCAAAGAAAACAATATCGCTGAGCAAAAAGACTGATGGAAAGATTACTGAGCTCGAGAAATTTAATATTGACCAAATACCTCTGAAGAAACCTATAGCGTTTAAATTTGCCATTGTCGACCATATGCTCGTGCTGGATTTTGGGCCGTATAAGGATAAGAAATTCGACCTTGGAGATAAACGCGACGATCTTGGTAAGAAGCAAGATAGAGTCGAACCAGAGGTCAAGATATTTGGCTCTGGAAAGATAGCTCTAAAACATATCTCTCTTTGGCGAGACATCTACTATATGTCACATGATCTACGCGATGGTAGTATTGTGCGTGCTGGAGAATCAAATCCGTTTACCTTAGGCAAGGATGAGTTCTTTGCTTGCGGAGATAATAGCCCTGGTAGCGCAGATTCTAGGCTTTGGAATTATAGAGGGATGGGCAACAATGGAGAAAGTTTCCCAATTGGGGTGGTTCCTAGAAAATATCTAGTCGGAAAAGCATTCTACGTTTATTGGCCAAGCGGCTACAAGATATCGCTAAACCCTAAATTCGCAAAGGGAATCCTAAAACTCCCATTGATACCAAATATTTCAAAGATGCGTTTGATTTATGGTGGTAAATAGAATAGGTGGAGCGATTAAGGTGTCGCCTCCATGTGGCTAGATACTGGGACGGATTTTATCCCCTTTTGGGTTACAAAAGGTTTGCTCCGATGGAGCATTTACGATGTAATCCGCGTAGGAGATATAGCTTTGCACCTTTATAGCCCGGTTTTTCTATGACACGACGTTAATCGGTGAGCCATTTATAAACGCCTCGATATTGTCTGCGGTAATTGAGATTAATCGCCCTCTTGCTGCGTCGGTTGCCCATGCTATATGTGGGGTTATAATGCAGTTTTTGGCACTAAGGAGTGGGTTGTCTTTACTTGGCGGTTCGGTCGATAATACATCTACGCCTGCGCCGGCTATCTTTCCTGAATTTAATGCTTCTGCTAAGTCAGCTTCATCTATTAAACCGCCTCTGCTTGTATTGATTAAAAAGCTACTTGGCTTCATAAGCTTTAATAGCGATGAGTTTACCATCTTCTCGTTCTCGCTGGTTAGTGCGCAGTTTAGGCTCACAACATCGCTTCTAGAGAAAAGCTCTTCAAGTGTAACAAACTCAATCTCTGGAAATTTACTTCTATCGGCGGAGCGGCTATACGCAAGAACTCTCATTCCAAACGCCTGCGCCAACGCAGCGACAGCGCTTCCAATCTTGCCCAAGCCAACTATTCCCATCGTTAGTGAATCTAGTTCTATCTGGGGAGTATCCCAATAACAAAAGTTTTTGTGAGATGCCCATTTGCCATTTTTGACGGTTTCGTTGTGATAGCCAACATGGTGGGTAAGCTCAAGCAGGTGCGCAAACACTAGCTGCGCGACTGATTTAGTGCTGTAGGCTGGAACGTTAGAAACGATTACATTGGCCTTCTTTGCAGCATCAAGGTCAATCACGTTGTAGCCAGTAGCGGTAACAGCTATAAATTTTAGATTTGGCAATTGCGCGATAACATCTTGGTCGAACATAACTTTATTCGTTACGACGATATCGGCATCCTTACATCTAGCTATCGTCTCTTCTGGTTTTGTTTGTGGGTAGATTTCAGTCTCTGCAAGTTTTTCAATCTGAGCCCAGCTTAAATCGCCTGGGTTTAACATTTGACCATCAACAACGACTATTTTCATTTTTTAATCCTTTAGCTATTACCTGACTTGAGTGAATCACTCAATGATTTTAGTATAAAGGCAAACAGAATCAATGTTGTCGTTACCAAGATTATTAGAAGAAGAGATTTGTGTCTCTGACTCCAAGGCACTACTTTTGGTTTGGCATCTTCAAAAAATGGGTTTGGCTCTAAGGCGCCAAGAGATGCGCAGACTGCCTTTACCTTTAATGGCTCACTAATAATTTTGGCTATATCGTAATGAGGCTTCGATACTGATTTAGCACCAACCAAAAGCCTATCAGGTTTGTATTTTGAGTTGGCAAATATTATCTTGGCTGGTAGCATCGTCGCATTCATGCTCCTAATCTCAAGTGGGCGGTTGTCTTGATTTTCAATAACAACCCTTAGATAGCGATACATTTTGCTCTGCGGTGGTATTTTGATTGTTTTATTTTCTGTAATACAACCACAATTATCGCGGTAGTACTCTGATCGGCAACTACAACAAATCCCACGATTATTAGCCGGAGGCTGATATGATTTCTTATCTGAATCACTTCTATAGCAATAGATTGATGTGGTTGTGATGTCTTTCCAAGCAACCTTCTCTTCACGGTATCTTTCTCTGTTATCTTCGCTTCTAATCTTAACCATACGTGTAGCAGAATCTCTTCCTTGCAATTTTACACGTCTAAAGAAGGTGTCCCCATAAACTAATACCCTAATCTCATTTACAGGTAAATTTTTATATTTCAAGTCGTAATCATAGATACTTATCTTTTTCTTTGCATCCTCTATTTTATCTAAAAAAACCATCTCTACTGGTTCTGAGTCTATTTCTTCCTGACGAGATTCAAAGCCCAAGACCGCTTTAATCACAGGGCTTTGCTTCTCGCTAGCCATTGGCTCGACTTTCACCTTTAGATAACGATAATCTACAAGCGGAAGCTTAACCTCGCTAAATCTAGATTTTTCCTTGTTATCGACTGCAAAGACGTATGCACCATTAACAACAGTATTGAAGTCAGCATTGTCATTAGAGCCCATTACTGTCACTTTGCGTCTAAAACTCTTGCCTTCTGTTTCGACTTTTATCGAGTCTCTTAGCTTGTTGTTTCCAAAGTCTAGAGTTACTAAATAACAGTTCTTATCATCGGTCGCCCGATTTATTATAAGCGGCGCGATGGTCTTTCTCTTTGGCGTGTAATCTTGTTTGACGAGCAAGTATGGAATCTCTACGGAGTTAGGATCTACAATGCGCAGCTCAAATAAGTCAGGATTTGCAACGTTATAGATTTCTTTTGTGAGTTGCGCCTTAGCATAATCTACGCCCTTTTTCTGCTCAACACTTATCTTCGAGCAATACTTCCACTTTGATATATCCATACCAACTGCAATATTTACAAATAAGATGGCTAGGAAAATTACAGCCTTAAATGTTAGCTTCTTCATGTAGCCAATCCTTTCATTAGTCCTCGAGTTTATTTTGAACTGCTTTAGCCTCAAAGAAACCTTTCTTCTTCAGATATTGATAAAGATATGAGATACCAACAAGAGTTATTCCTGTTGCTAAGAATGCGGCAATTCTAAAGACGTTCTTGACAGTACTCATATCAAAGATGAATATCTTGCAAATCAAAAGCACGAACAGGCCCAAAGCAATATATCTAAGCGATTTTACTCTAAACCAGAATCCAATCACCATAATCGCCCCACCATAAATTGCCCACATCACGGAGATGTACATTTGAGCGATAAACCTCCAATTCTTGACCGGATCGCCATAGTGATTTTGGCAATACCAATAGGTGTATATCTGCTCAATCAATAGGCCCCAAAGCAAAAAGATACTCAACAATGCAAATGCATAACTGACCCACGAACAAACAGAATTTTTGCATCTTTCTCTGCTTATGGATTTTGCACAAATCAAGAGAGCCACAACAAATAGCAATGCAAAAGCGAAATTGGCATTGGCAAAGATCGTAAACTTCGCACGGTAACTCTCAGGAATTGCAAATATTGTAAATAAAGAGCCCGCTAAACCCAAGATGAAAGCTGCGATGGTGCGAATACTTCCTTTAGGGCAAATTGGCCTGACACTTAATAATAAAACGCTTGCGGCAAATATCGCAACAGTTCCAAGTATTGCATATACATCACTAACGGACTGCTGCGCAATGTTCAAGTCGCAATGGAAATACCATTCACCCATGCAGGCAAGCAATAGTACAAATACAGAGAATATGTAGTAAATCTCGGCGGCGACTGCGTAGTAAGTGTCCTTAATTTCTTCTCTGCGCCGATAAAGAAGATGAACCACAAATATAGCGGCAAAGACTAAAAGCCACGTCCCAAATATTGGATTTATTGCTAATCTAAACGCCGCTCCGTGCATTGGCATTTTACTCAACAATTGCCCAACACTAAGCAATGCTGCAACGGCCGCTACAATCTGAGTCCACAGGCTCTTGTAACGCATTGCGAGTACGACTAAAACAACCGCCTCAATCGCCCAAGCTACCGAAATTGCATACATCTTGAAGTAAATCGGGAATACGATTGTGAGGAAGGAGAGCCCAATAACGGTAAGCATAACACGCAGATTAGTATCTTCTTCGTTTCTTCTCATCACAATCATCATGACTATAAGATGCGCTGCGCACATAAGAGCTGCGCAATAGGCGAGCTCCACTCGGTAATGCGTAAACAATATCGTCCAGAGATAGTAGAAAGTTGCCCCAGCATTAGCAAGAACGAGTAGAAAATCTTCTCTTTTTGATTTCACTTTCTTAATAATCCCATTAAATAATGGAAGTATCAAGTAAACCACAAAGAACACAGCAATACCGCCAAGGGCTATCAAAAACTGTTTTGGGGGCTGCTGTTCTAAGTTAATCGTATCTCGATAAAACTTCTCAAACCAAACTGTGTAGAGAAAGAATGTTCCAGAGAATGAAAGAAGATTTACAACTCGCCACCTTCTATAGTATGCGCAGCCAATCGCACCTAACCCTAAGGCTAAAAGGTAGATAAACAATGACAGTGGCTTATTCTCACCAGTAGATAAAATCAATGGAGCTAAAAAGCCGCCAATCAAAGATAAAGCCGCAATCAATAATTCATCTAGCGCAACCGCATAAAGCATCGCGGCGGCAGTTATCAAAATCGAAATCGCAAACGCAGGCACAGAGTCAATAATCTCATAAAATTGATACGCTGAAAATACCGCAGCATAGAGTATTATAAAGCCAAGTGCCGTAACGAGCCTCGCGACGATATCGTAGCCTCGTCTGCGCGTTAATTCTGCGACAAAGAGAGTAACCAGTCCAGAGATTGAAACAACAACCACGCGACCAAGTGGGTCTAGGAGAGAATTGTCGTATGCATATTTCAAGAAGAATATAACGCCAACAGCAATGGTAATAATTCCAGCGATTAAAACCCATAGCGTACCAATAGACTGTTCTAATGTATCTGCGTTACTCTTGTTAATAGCTTTAGTAATTATTGGAGGGGTATCTTTTTGAGCCTCTTTTGGAATAGCTGGTGTTTTAGGAGTTTCCTTTGGCTCTACCTCCTCGATAGAGGCAGGAGTTTCTTCTATCGGTTGAGGAGGTTTAGTTACTACTTTCGGTGGCGGTGAGTATTCGTATGTTTTTGCATCTATGACTCCCTTTTCCTCTAATCTGGAAATCAGCTTGTTGAGTTTATTGTTTGCAATCATCGCAATGATAAAAGCAATTGGCCCTAATAAAATCACCCCGACAACTAACACAAACATTAATATAGCCAGTAACATACGCATCTCCCTAAAGTTATCCGTTCACCCAATACCTGCATTTAACCACATATCCGTATTAAATGCAATTATAATGAGTTTTGGAGTGAAAATTCGAGATGAATTGGGACCGCAGATTTGTAGAAACGCACGGCCGTGCGTCTCTACTTAGCGTATTTACTACAAATTTCGCGGTTGATTCTCACACTGCACCAGTCGTGGCCACACATTGAGCAGTAATCAGCCTCGGCTTGAGTCATCTTACTAGCCTTGCCCGCTTCATCATGCATACGTTTTGCTGTATATGGATCTAAAGCTAGAGAGATTTGACTCTTCCAGTCGAGATCTGCTCTTGCCTTGCTAATTTCAAGGTCTCTTTGTGCTGCATTGCCAAAACCTCTTGCAACGTCAGCCGCATGGGCAGCAATTTTTGATGCGATAACGCCCTCTCGAACATCATCGGCACTTGGTAAGCCAAGGTGCTCTCTCGGTGTTACATAACACAAGAACGATGCGCCGTGATAGGCTGCCATTGTTCCGCCGATTGCCGAGGTAATATGGTCGTAACCTGGCGCAACATCTGTCACCAACGGGCCAAGCACATAGAAAGGCGCGCCGTTGCAGATTTCTTTTTGAAGTTCCATATTCTTTTGAATCTGATTGTACGGGACATGCCCAGGGCCTTCAACCATAACCTGACAACCCTTTGCAATCGCACGCTCTGTTAGCTCACCGAGTGTTCGAAGTTCTGCTATCTGCGCTTCATCGGTTGCGTCCGCTCCGCAACCTGGGCGAAGCCCGTCTCCAAGTGAGAAGGTAACATCGTACTCACGCATAATATCGCAAAGGTCGTCGTATATATCGTACATCATATTTTGCTTGCCATGATGCAACATCCATTTGGCAGTCAACGCACCGCCGCGGCTAACGATACCACAGACTCTGCTACCTAACAAATCGAGATGCTCTTTTAATAAACCTGCGTGAATTGTGAAAAAGTCCACACCCTGCTTTGCTTGTTTTTCAACAATCTCAAGGATAAGCTTGGCCGTAATATCTTCAACGCTTCTATCTTGAATTGCCTCGTAGATTGGAACAGTGCCAAAAGGAACCTCACATTCCTCAAGAAGTCGTTTTCTAATAGCGTCTAGATCGCCACCTGTGCTGAGGTCCATCATTGCGTCTGCGCCGTATTTTATGGCGACCTTCATCTTCTCTATTTCGCCCTCAAGCGAAGAACGCACGCTGCTTAATCCAATATTGGCATTAATCTTTACACTCACCGCGCGACCAATAGCTTTTGGCTTTAGATTCCAAGCGAGGTGCATCTTATTTGCAGGGATTACAAGTCGCCCCGCTGCGATTTCATCGCGAATTATCTCTACATCAACGCCTTCTTCATTTGCAACATACTGCATCGCTTCGGTAATATCACCAGCACGTGCTGATTCTAATTGTGTCGCCATTGCTAACTCCTTTTAGAGTATAAGCGAGTATTCTCATACGATACTCGCCAAGTTCAAAAAAAAAATCGCCCCCTTTTCATAAGGAGCGATTCAAATTGCAATTATTGCTAAAATAATCATCTCGCTTCCCTACGCATTAACTCTTATGAGTATGATCAGGTTCTAAGGGTTATTTCTCAGGTACAAAGACCGCCCCTAGCGAATTAAGAGAGCATTTTATACTCTCCAAAGCAAAGCGTCAAATAAATACCAAAATTAAAGATTTGGACAGGCTGATACTAGCACTAATGGGAACCGCTGATCACTTGAAGCGCTAACCACTAAAACCCCAACTGCTTTAACGCAGTTGAGGTGTTAAATATCCAATATCAAATCCTCAAGAGGTCTCTTTGGTACGTGATGAATATCTTGGGCGTCTCTGTAATACTTGATGCTTCCGTTATCCTGCGCATCCTCTAACACGATAGTCTCCTTGGCCTTGCCAAGCGCCAAGACTAAAGCAATCTCATACCTAGAATCTATGTTGAGATTTGCTCGCAGCTTTTTGCGGTCTATGCTTCCAATCATACATCCGGATATTCCAATCTCACAGGCGCCAAGAAGCATACTCTGGGCGGCAATGCCATGGTCGCAGCCGCAGCTCTTAGCGATATTGGTATCGTTTAGGATTACGATATAGCCAACCGGAGCCTCATCATCGCTTGGGCCAGCCCAATCACTAAGGTAGCCCGCCCATGCTAGAGTCTCGAATATCTTGGCATTTTTCTCTTGGGAATTTGAGAGTATGTATTTTAATGGCTGTAAATTTGCGCCAGACGCCGACATTCTTGCCAGAGAAACCAACCACTCAAGTGTTTCTCTCGAAATCGGAGCATCTTGAGAAAAACGGCGAACGCTTCGATTTTTTCGAATCAAATCTTCAATCATACTAAAATCCTTGCTAGTTTTGATTATTTATTCGCTTTGAAAGCAGTATCATCTCATCTCCTAAGCGAGTTATCAAGTACAATATCGGGGCCAAAATAGGCAACTGCGCCTCCATTAAAATTCTACGGCACGGAAATTGCACCTATATGGGCTAACGGTTCTAATGTTAATATTGGGCAAAAAACAAGATGAATAAGTATAAAACTTTTACAGTTATGATAGTAGCTGCGGTTATTTTATGCGCAAATACTCTCTTTGCCACTGAAGCTAAAATGCCAAGCGCTTCCAAGCCAACACAAAAGAGCGACAACTCCCTTGTGGATTCTCTCAAGACAGGCGGCTACGATACCAGAGACGACGAAGGTTATGCTAAGCAGCTTCTAGTCTCGGTGCTAATGGTGTTTGTTCTTGGCTCTATTGCGTACGGTCTTAGCAAGAAACTCTTGCCAAAAATCTCCGCTGGTTCTTCTGGGGCTATTATCATCAAAGAAACGACTAGGCTTGGTCCGGGTAAGAATCTCCACATAATAGAAGTTCCAGATGAGGGGAGATTTCTAATCGGCGCAACCAATAACAACATATCAATGATAAGTAAATTAGGTGGGGATTAACGTGAAAATACCAGCAAAACTCTTCATCATTACCTTATTTCTAATCAGCTTTGTATTACCAGCAACAGCCGCTAACGAAGCGCCTCCATCGCAGGGCAACCTTCCGAGCATAGGCAATATACTAAAGGTTATTGACCAAGCAACCAACCCTGAAAATATGACCAAGGAAAGCACACAGTGGAGTGGTTCTATAAAGCTTGTAATCGTATTTGCTGCGCTGGCTATTATTCCAAGTCTTTTGATAATGATGACGTCTTTTACGCGCATTGTCATTGTTTTAAGTTTTGTGCGCCGCGCTCTTGGAACTCAAACAATACCACCAAATATGGCAATTGTCGGGCTCGCCCTCTTTTTGACAATCTTTACAATGGCTCCAACCTTTAAACAAATAAACACCGATGCAATTGGACCATATCTCGCGAAAGAAATTGATTTTAATCAAGCATTAGAAAAGACATCGCTACATATGAAAGAGTTTATGTTGCGTCAGACTAGAACTGACGACATCAAGCTGTTTATGAAGATGAGCAAGACCGAGCCGCCAGAGAAACCTATCGACCTTGGGCTAGAGATAATTACGCCTTCGTTTATTATCAGCGAATTTAGAACGGCATTCGAGATTGGTTGCTTGCTCTTTATTCCGTTTTTGCTTATAGACCTTGTGATTGCTGGAATTCTTTTGAGTGCCGGTATGATGATGCTACCACCTGTGATGATATCTCTACCGTTTAAGCTAATTCTATTTATTTTGGTAGATGGCTGGGGCCTGCTGGCAAAGAGCTTGAGTTTGAGTTTTCATTAAAGAAACATTGAGGTTGTACTATGTTTGACGAAACGTTTGTTTTATATCTGGGGCGACACACATTAGAGACTGCCCTACTTGTGAGCGCTCCGATTTTAGCGGTCTGTTTGATTGTTGGTATCGTTGTTTCTCTGGTTCAGGCTGTAACATCTATTAAAGATATGACACTCTCAACCGTTCCAAAGCTAGTTGCGGTTGGCGCAACGGGATTGTTCTTTGGAAACTGGATGCTTCAACTTTTGATGAAATTCACCGTAGAAATCTTTAACCAAATACAGATGTATGGACACTAATATTTCAGTATGGATTTAGTAACCGGACAACTATTAGCTTTCATTATGGTCTTAACGAGGGTATCGGCCTTTTTTGCGATTGGACCAATCTTTAGCTGGCAAGGGCTGCCTGTTAGAGTAAAGATTGCTATTGCGCTATTTTTCTCTGCATTTATTGCCATACAAATGGACCCTGTCAGTAGCGATTATCAACTCAGCGCAACTTTAGCAACTATAACACTTCTAAACGAAGTTATCTATGGAATGGCGCTTGGACTTATCGCCAACATTCTTTTTGCGACTGTCCGAGTTTTCGGAAGAATCGCCGAGACACAGATGGGTTTGAATATGTCTCAAATATTCGATCCAATCTCAGGCGAGCAAAGCCAGCCGATGAGTATGATGATTGAGCTTTGTTTTATACTTATGTTTCTAGCTGCGCATGGTCATCACGGACTATTAATGATTATCTCTAACAGCTATGATAATTTTCCGCTTGGTCAAATTCCAACGATAGATACTCTTTTACAAGGCGTTGTTACCTCTGGAATTGTAATGTTAACTGCAGCACTCAAGCTAAGTGCGCCGATTATGGCAGCATTTATCTTCATGCTAATTGTGCTCGCTATCTTTGCGAGGATTGCACCAGAAATGAATATTTTATTCTTGTCTATGCCAGTAAGAGTTGCCGTTGGGCTTGCTATGGCAGCAGTATTTGTGCCATACACTCAAGGCTTCGTCAAAGAACTAATGCAGTATATGCAAGAGATAATACCTCTCTAATAGAAACTCTTTACTAGGGAAAACAAATGCCTGATAAGCCTGCTGGCGAAAAAACTGAAGAAGCAACCCCCAAGCGTATCCAGAAGGCACGCGAGGAAGGTCGTGTTGCGCAGAGTCAGGAACTTCCTGCAGCAGTAGGCTTGGTTGCCCTAGTGGCAGTAAGTGCTTTTGCAGGCCCAAAGCTTATCGATTGGTTTCGAGATCTTATTAAAGAAGGCCTCTCTTGTAGAATCGACTATATTCACGATGGAGATGCCTTTCTTGAGTTTTTCAAACAACGCTGCGCAGATATGATTTGGATGGCCCTTCCGTTTATGGTCGCAATTATGCTTGGCGGAATTATTGCCACGATGATTATGGGTGGAATAACGTTTACGCTAAAGCCATTAAAGTTCAAAACAGAAGAGCTCTCAATACCGGGTGGATTCAAACGACTCTTCTCAATGAACTCTCTGATAAAACTAATTTCCTCAATCGCTAAGATAGTAGTTATAGGTATTATCGTAGCTATCTATATACGTTCAAAAATGGACGAAATTGCAACATATCAATGGGTAGAACCTGCCAATCTCGTTGGGGTGATTTCAACATTTGTTCTTGGTGCATTGATTCGTATTTGTATAGCATTGCTCGTTATTGCCATTGCTGAAGCAGCGTACCAAAAGTGGAAATACAACAAGAATTTGAAAATGACCAAGCAAGAAGTCAAGGAGGAACGCAAAAGCCAAGACGGCTCACCTGAGATTAAATCAAGAATACGCCAACTGCAGTACCAGCTAGCCTCTCGTCGTATGCTTCAGGACGTGCCAGATGCAAATGTGGTAATAGTAAACCCAACCCACTATGCAGTAGCAATTAAGTATGACAGCAAAACGATGCCCGCTCCAATTGTGGTTGCTAAGGGTAGCGATTTGATGTGTGAAAAGATTAAAGAAATTGCTCGCGCAAACGGAGTCCCTATCATCAGAAGACCAGTACTCGCAAGAAATCTTCACGCAAATGTGGATATTGGAGCAATCATACCAGAAGATCTCTTCGTGGCAATTGCAGAGGTTCTAGCGATGATTTATAGAATAAAGCACAACCGTTAGCCTTTGCCCATGAGGGAAGAACGCAAAAAGTTTTTAAGATAGCGATTAAGCTGAAAACTACAAGCACTCTCGATTAACGCTAGAGAGTTTCACTTGCCCTCCTTTTTTTAACGCAAACAACTCTAAAAAAAAGGCTCTCCACAAGGAAGAGCCTTAAGAACTTTTTAACTAAGGATTGCTGATTAGTAATCTTTGCCAATATAATTAAATTTTTGACCTCCCAGTGAGAAGTCCACCATCAAACCAGCATCTGTGAGGGCAAATACCGCGACGCCATCTTTGTAATCTGCCTTAGCTGCAGCACCTACAGATAAAGCAACTGCTGTTGCTTGGGCAGAAAACGCATACTCGCCTGCTTTGAATTTTCTGAGATCCTCTTTAGTTCTAAAGAAAATAATCTCTCTAAAGAATTCGCCACCGAAAGAGAAACCTAAAGTTGCCTGAGACATTTTGCAATAGCCAACCATTTTGCCCTTCTCAAATACCTCTCCCTGTCCTCCTGCGCCACTAAGCCAAATTCCGCCTTTAAACACTTTAGGCAAAACAGCATAGCCATAGCTATTTTTGAAGAAGGTCTCAATGGTAGGATCTTTGTCTTTGAAAATCTCAATAGCTTCGCGGACTTCAGCTTTGAGAACAGCTCTCCTCTCAGCGGTATCTGGCACTGTAGAGCAACCGTTGATTAAAATTGTAACACCTGCCAACATAGCCAATAGTAATTTTCCCATCGAAATCCCCTTTCAAAATAATGTAATAATCCAAAACAGCATCCTGCATAAGGTTCATTCTACCCTATATAACATTTACGTCAAGCTCATAGTATAGTCATTTCGTGTAGTTTCTTGAATGCGACTAAACAAATAACTGCGTTTAAATCAGTGATGTGATAATACTCTTAAAAAAAATGGAGGGGCATTTGCCCCTCCATTTTGCTGTGATTAAAAAGTTTACTTCAGGAAATATAACTACTAATCAAGCTTAAACTTAAATTCGAATTGTTCGCCAGTCTTCGTAAAAGGCTTACCTTCTTTTTCTAAAACTGGGGAGAAGGTTTTCACACTTACAGTGTTGTCGTTTGGATTAAACTCTAGCGATTGAATCCACCCCTTATAGTTGTTTGGAGTCCACTGAGCATTAAAGAGTATCTGGTGAACCGTTTTACCACCCTCAATCTTATCAGATCTGTGAGCCGCAGCGATGCCTTTAGCAGGGACGATTTTACCGTCTTTATCTTTTTCCCAGTCCAAATAATGGCCGTTAACTACCAAAAAGAAATTCTTATGCTTTCTAATTAATTTCTGCCAAACCTCTTCTCCAGTGTTGCCGGTGAAATAGCCTCTGGCATTACCGCTAGTTTCTGTGGTACTTCTAAGAGGTTTTCCATCTTTACTTGTAAACGTTGAACGTTCATCTATAAAATCATGGGTCACTAGTATAACATCGTAGTCTGAGTGGCTAGAGACAATTTTGTTTGCCCATTCTAGAACCTCATCCCTTGGACCAAACTCTAGAGACAAGACCAAATATTTTTTGCCATACTGAGTAAAGGTAAAGGCGGCATTGTCAAGCTTGCCCTTTTCGTAGGCACCAATAAACATTTTTTCGTTTAGTGGATTGTCTGTTACTTTAAAATATTTATTTAAGAGAGTCTCGCGAGAATTTGTACGACCATTATCGCCAAGGTCATGATTGCCCAGACAACACACATATGGAACAACACCATCCAAAATAGAGAGGCCCTTTTTAATTACACGCCATTGCTCATCAGTATTATTGTTCGTATAATCGCCAAGGTGCAAAACAATCTTGATGTTTTCTTTATCCTTGTTTTGCCTTATCAAATCCATCATCGTAATTAGTTTTGGTTCATTCTCTGCATAGAGAGTGTAGTACTGGGTATCCGGAACCAATATAATCTTCCATGGAAGCTTTTCTGTGGTTGCAAAGACAGACACAGCGCAACACAAAATAACAGCGACGAGCAATAGATATTTTTTCATCATATTTTCCCTTTTTGTTGTTTTAGTAAGCCGGTAATTTATCGCCGCAAATTATTTTTTACCACAGTATTTGTCAAGACAGTTTATCACTTTTTTAAAATAAAAATTAACCCTATTAAAAAGCTGGAGTTAAGACATCTAACGCCTCTACCTCCTATTTTCAACGCTCTTGAGGATTTCTAATTTGTTCCTTCTAGCCACTGTTGCGCCATAATTTCTAAATCTAAGAGACTAACATCGCCTGATTGGTCGATATCGGCTCGGTTGCACCAGTATGGGCTTGCGCAGGTCGTTACCTGCCATTGGTCTGCAAGAATTGCAAAATCGTCTAAATCAACCTTGCCATCTTCGTTGATGTCAGCGTCAGGATAAAACGCATTGACAGTCAAAACAGTATAGCCGTCCAAATCGCCTCCATCGCTGATATGTGCTAGAGTATAATCACTTCCGTAGCTAGCTGATGTAATATCCGACCATGCTGCGTTATCCCAGTATTTGATTGCATCAGTTCCATTAATAAGCTCAAGAAATTCAGAAAGACCATCGCCGCTAGTCCAGTCGCTATCATAGACCGCTAGCATTCCTCCAGAAGCCATAAAAATAGCACTACTACCGTTGGCAGCGTCGTCAATAGTAAAATCGCAATTAGTACAGACGAGTCCATTATTGAAAATTTCTAACGTCGCAGTTCCATTTAGTCCTACATTCATCTCTTTTGGCGCAGCACCCGTTTTGCCAACAAGCAATGATGCTCCTTGCCCGCTAACAACAACTCTACCCCTAGAACCTGCATAGTTAGAAATAGTTAATGACCTAACATCAACAGTTGCACCATTAGAAATCTTCAGCACACCATCTGAATTAGTTGCATTGCCCACTACAATAGCAGAAGAACTATTTGTCCAAGTTGAACCAACTCCAGATACCACCGCAAAACCTGTAGATCCATTACCACTAGAAATATAATCAATATTGCTGGTAGTTACGCTAGCTCCACCGGTGATATTTAGAAAACCATGACCTCCGGTCCCTACGAAAAAATTGAGCGTATTCCATGTAGAACCCGCCCCATCAATATTGACAGTACCGCTCACAGCAGCGTCATTAGCTATGGTCGTCTGATAAACTTCGACACCACTGCCATTATCAACAATCACCGCTCCATCATTATGATACCCAATTATGCAATAATTACTCATTGTCCAATCTGCAGGATTACTTCCTGGAAAAACTTCTCCCTGCGTTGTAATCGTAGCACAGGCTGGATAAGCCAACAATAGGGTTAGACAGGCAAAAACAAGAAATGAAAAAAACGACAATACATTCCCACGATTTGAACAAACGCTTGCTCTAGACATAATCTTCTCTCCTAAAAGGTAAGGACCAGAGATGGCACAAGACTCTTACGCCGTAGCCATTGCCCCCACTGACCACTCTCAATTAAATCCGCTTCCTACAGAAACAATGATACCACTAAACGAGTGAAGATACAAGAATCTAGTAGATCAACATGCACAATACTAACCCAATGCGCAAACAAAAAAAAGGACGCCGCAATCGCGACGTCCTTTTTACTGTTTTGCCTGATTATAACTAGAAACTAAAAACTTATGCTTTTTTGTTCCTGCGAAGCAATAGTCCGCCAAGACCAAGCAGAGCAAGTGTAGCTGGTTCTGGAACGAAGCCATAATTATCAACATATAGGTCTCCGCTTCCTGTAGCAAGGTGGCCACCGAAGAATATGCCAAGGTCATCTGGCGCAGCGAGAACATAAGCCAAGCTCTCGTTACCAGCACCGCCTTGAGTCCAGCGAGTGAAATTCGCTAAGTTTAGAACTGCTGAGTGTGTTGTCCACTCTGTGTCTTGAGATATATCCCAGCTTTGCCCAATATAGTAGGTTCCATCGCGTCCCACGTAAAACTGTGCGTTTCCAGAAGCTGAGTCAGCAATCTTTGTATCGATTGTTACTGTTAGACCGGTGATATCTCCATATACAGCTGTCTCATATGTCCATACTGCATAGAGATTCTCAGATGCTCCGCTAATACAACCGTCAAGATTTCCGCCCGTAGAATTCCAAGTCGTAGTGCCTTGGGCATAATTTGTGCCATATCCATATAGCCAATCAGCACTGCCATTATCAAACGTTTCTACATACGCAGCACTTGCCACACTTGCCATCATAGCAAGCATACAGATTAACATTACTTTTCTCATTTTACTCACCCTTTCCAAAAGAGAATTCCTCCCTACTGCATTACCTCACACAAGTAACGCCATTAATACAATTCTTACCTAGTTGACCTAACAAAGAGACCAAACTTACACACCACTTCTACGAAGCAATAGTTGGCAATACCATTAAAGAGTTCTCAACAGTAATCACCTTCAATAAAACATCACCACGTGAACATAAAAGAGATTTTCGTTATCAGGAAGGAAACGGAGAATACAAGCTAGCCTAGACATCTCAATAGACGTCTAGAAACTTAGAACCCTCCCAAATTTCATCATCCTCAATCCCTTTAGCACTTTTTATCGGCCACAACAAAAAAAAAAAAAACAAACTAGAG
>JALWYQ010000004.1 GCA_027078365.1 Phycisphaerae bacterium | reverse complement strand
ATTTGTGTTTCTCACTGATTCCTTGAATAGGCGAGAGTTTCAAGTATTGACCTAAGTTACTAGTATGTAGTTATATACGTGAATTTTTGGCATAGAAAAAATCTTAAAGTTTTTTCTGAATCGCTCAATTTTTTTCAGATTTAACTTGGAGGAAAGTACCCTATTTTGCACTTTCGCACCGGTCGCATTGGGAACTGAGATACCTACAGCCAGCCAAAGCTTCTGCGCAGAAGCCCCTCTAATCCTCCTCTGCGTCCCCAACGCCGCCTGCGCTTAGATGGTTGTTATCCTGAATTGAACTAAGATAGTTAAAACTGCAAGCTGGCGCTCCGCAATCTCAGGTGTCGCTCCTAACGGAGCTTGGGAGAGGGGTTGCGTCCTCCGGAGTTGCGATGCTGCCATCCCCACGGGATTCTATGAAGGTCTTGCTTCGCAGAATCTTTTTAGAGATACATTTCCTACGCGGCTCTGCCGCAAACACTCCATCGGAGTGCTCTCTTTGTAGCGAAAACGCGAGATAAAATAGATTAGCTCCGTTAGGTGCGGCCCCTTGTAAAGCAGGGACACCTGCAACCGGCCTTTGGCGGAACGTAGAAGTCCCGGTTTTACTAAAGAAAATGGGGTTGTTTGTCGAAACTATACTTGAATAACGTAACAATAGTGCTATTTTAATAGGTATAAATTGTGCACGATGTATCATTCTAATAGGTGAGAAATGCAAAGAGAAGCAATCCGTACATTAAAAGAGTGGAAGAATCGCCCAGACCATAAACCTCTCATTATCAGGGGGGCTAGGCAAGTTGGCAAATCGTACCTTGTGCGGATGTTTGGGCGGGAATGTTTTGAGAACATTATCGAGATCAACTTCGAGACTGCGCGGTGGGCGCAAGATTTGTTTAATCAGAAAAACCCAGTAGACACAATAGCGTTTTTGGAAGCTCAATATAACCAGCGTATCGTTGCTGGCAAGACATTGCTATTTCTCGACGAGATACAGGCACAGCCAAAAGCACTAGCTTCACTGCGATACTTTTATGAGCAGATGCCTGATCTGCATATTATCACTGCTGGTTCACTACTCGATTTTGTATTGCACGACCATGAGTTCTCCATGCCAGTTGGTCGGATTGAATATCTGCATCTTGGGCCAATGAGTTTTGAGGAATTTCTTCTGGCTAGTGGTAATGAGATTAAACTTGAGCAACTGAGAAAATTCTCATTGAATGATGGTTTCAATGAGGCCCTGCATAACTCTCTTATGGAAGACTTCCGCAAGTACATTATTATTGGAGGCATGCCGGGTAGTATTCAGGCTTATCTTGAGAGTGGCAGCTATCTTGATGTTGCGCGAGTTCAGGAGGGCATACTAGCGACCTATCAGGATGATTTTAGTAAATATGCCACAAGAGTCAACCATACACTTTTGCGTAAGGTGTTTTCTCGTATTCCTCTGCAGGTTGGTAAGAAAATCAAGTATGTTAATATCGATCCAAATGAGCGTAGCGTGAAACTCGCCGGCGCAATCGATAAATTAGAACAGGCAAAACTAATAATCCGCATCATGCATACACACGCTAACGGTATTCCGCTGGGAGGCGAGATTAAAGAACGAGATTTCAAGATTTTGTTTCTGGATGTTGGCCTGCTCTGCAGGGCATGTCGATTGGATATGACAGAAATCCTTGAGGCAAAAGATTTGTTTATGGTGAATTCTGGTGCAATCTGTGAACAATTCATTGGTCAACATTTACTTTACAATGAACCATCGTATCAACGACCAGAACTCTATTTCTGGATGCGGCAAAAGGCAGGGACAAACAGCGAAGTGGATTATGTTATTCAGCATGGATCAAAAATAATCCCTGTAGAAGTCAAAGCTGGAACTACAAGCCGGCTTAAATCACTGCATGTTTTCATACTAGAGAAAGAACGCGACTTTGCATTACGTTTTAATGCCAACATCCCATCACTACTAGATACAGTTACGGCGGTAGCATCTCGTGAATCAAGACCATTTAGCCTGTTATCTTTACCGCTGTACATGGTTGGTCAGACCAATAGATTGATTAGAGAAGCACTCTAACAACTAAAGACGTCAGACACCTGCACTGACTTTACCCGAAACCAGTCGCTCTTTTCGTTTGCGTTATTTGCGTTGGAGAACGCGGTTTCTGGTTGTTCCGTAAAATTGGGACACCTACAACCGGCCGGGGGCCGAACGTAGAAGTCCCGGTTTTACTTCAAATCTTCACCGTTTATCTCTAGAATACTGCAAACTCGATCTAAAAGCTCGTATGCAAAATCTAGCACTTCTTTTATTTCTTCTCTCTGCGGCAAAGAACTATGTGTCACTGGGTATTTATTATGTGAGTAATAATTTGTCGCAACATCAAGCAAGTCTATTTCAGACTCTTCAAATTGAATGAAATCTATTGTTAATTTATAAACTTCAATCAAATCATGTGTTTTCTTTATTTTCCTATTATCATTAGCAAGAAGAGCTTTGAGACTCTTTTCCATGGCCTGCTGTAAGGCACTGCCAATCGTATCGGTAACGGGAACCTCTAAGAATTCATTTTGGCAGACAAGCGAACCTTTTTGTCGCCGGACTGCGTCAGACAAAAGACGCCTTATTTACTAATAAGGCTAATTTGCCTTCCTTGCCGGACAACAAAAATCTTCTACTTGCTACTCAAAAGCAATTATTAGAACTACCCTAATGTTTAGCCTCGTACAAAACCTTAGCGGAGCTCAGATCATGGTATGCTTTTGTTAACCATTCTTTGGCAAGAGTTTTATTTGGCATATAAAACCTTCCCATTGCTCAAGATATCTACCTTATAGAAATAGTCTTCTCTTGAATCCAAAAGATCCTGCGAGGTGGCCAATATGTCGAAACCTATATTGTATTTAAAAATTAGATTCCTTATCTTCTTACGTGCACTCAGCTCATATTTAGTCAAATCGTTTTTTTCTATACTCTTAATTAGCAATAGATCAATATCGCTATCCTCGGTTGGATTACCATAGGCATACGAACCAAAAAGAATTACCTTCTCTGGATCAAGTGGCTTTAAGCTCTCAACTATCTCAGATTTGACCTTCTCAATATCAACCATTGCTTTCTATCCATCCATTCAAAATTACCTATAGTTTAGGGTCGGTCTGCTCTACACAATTTAAATGCCGTAGGAAAACAACCATTAAACTTCAGTCTAGGCGATAATCTACCACAATTTCATAGAACTATTATTGAAAAATTCTATCAGATTGGAAGGGTATTGTAAATTGATTTGTTTTGTAGAGAAAAAATGGGGACAGTTACCTGATTTCGGGTTTTGCGTGGAGGCATATGCCGTAAAATTGGGACACCTACAACCGACCGGAGGCCGAACGTGAGGGTGCAAGCTTCTTTTGGGTGCGAATAAAGGGTCCTGGAACCTTTTTTATGATTTGGCCTCAATCTGTAATAAAGAAGCGAGCCATTCTTGGGGTTTTATTTAGTATGAAACTAAAATGGCGAATCAATAATCTCTCGATATAATCTAGCGCCTCAATTTTTTTCTTCTTTAGTTTGTCCTTATTCCCAAGCGATTCAATTATGGAAATATCGACTCTAACTTTATCCATAAATGCGGCTTCACAATCGCGGCAAACAACTCCATTGTTCTCACTGCAAAACCAAGCGCCTTGCCAATTTAGTGAAAATTCATACCCACAGTTTGTGCAATGAGAAAACACCAACGCAATCCCGAGTTCTTGGAGTAGGTTCAATTGAAAAGAAATCAACAATACAAGCGCTTCTACTCTTGAGTTGCATACTTGAATATTAGCGAGAAAATCATAGAGAAGCTCAAAGAGGCTTGCGTGGGGGTCGTATTCTTCGGTTAGTGAATGCACGAGTTCTGCAGCAAACATTGCGCAGTTAAGCTTATAGAGGCTTCTTGATAGCCCAACAAATACAGGCCGCTGGTCAAACTCTGTTAATGTAGCGAGTGAAGAATTTTTCGGTGGAGAAAATACAATCTCTCCAAAGGAGAAGAGTTCTATCTTAGAACCAAAAGATTTATTCTTCTCTCTGCGCGAGCCTTTAGCAATAGCGGAGATTTTGCCGGAGCTCCTAGTCAGGAGCGTAATTATCTGACTCGTCTCAGAGTAGTCTGTTTTGCGAATACAAATTGCTATATCTTTTTCTAACATCTCACATATACACAATCAAATTAGACCAGACGAGGCTTTCAGAATACTCCGATACAAAACTATTGATTGTCTTTATCTGTATCTGGCATCTTTTCAACACGAAGACGTTTAATCTTTCGAGGCTCTGCAGATGAGATTGTAAATCGTAGGTTGTTGTAGGTGAAACTTTCGCCTGTCTTTGGGATATAGCCAAGATAAGAGAAAACAAAACCACCAACGGTATCATAATCTTCATCTTCTGGAAGGTCTAAATCGTAGTCTCGGTTTAAATCATCAATGTAAATCTTTGAATCCATCTCTATTGTTGTATCGTTTAGTTTGCGTATGCTCGCAGGTGGATTCTTCTCATACTCGTCTGCAATTTCACCAACAAGCTCTTCAAGTATATCCTCGATTGTAACAATTCCAGCAGTTCCACCGTACTCATCAAGAACGACAGCGATATGCTGTTTCTTGGTCTGAAATTCATGAAGCAATACTCTCAATGGTTTTGTCTCTGGAACAAAATATGCCTCACGTATTATATCTCTTAGCTTAAAGCCCTTGTTTTCTCTTCCAACTTCGCTGAGTAAATCCTTTGCATAAACAAGCCCAACAATCTTGTCAATGGTATCTTCATAAACCGGTATTCGAGAGTGCCCCGCCTTTGTTATAGTCGAGAGAACTAAGTCAAGATCTGAGTTAATCTCAAGTGCTATAACTTCGGTTCGTGGTGTAATGATTTCGCCTGCAGTTGTTTCGCTTAAGTCTAGAACGTTTTCAATCATCTCTAGCTCTTCGTCGTCCACCACACCATCGGCCTTACTCTGTTCGACTGTGCTTAGAAATTCATCGTGCTTTTCTTCCTGTGTTTGATCTTCACTCATATCAGCAACACCGGCAAGCCTGCGGATTATATTGTCATAAAAACCAAACAATAGCAGTATCGGTATTGTTATAT
Organism: Phycisphaerae bacterium; assembly: GCA_027078365.1. GTDB lineage: Bacteria > Planctomycetota > Phycisphaerae > Sedimentisphaerales > Sedimentisphaeraceae > S145-28. The sequence continues at coordinate 21,472 of JALWYQ010000004.1, read as the reverse complement.
ATTTCAAGAAGACCAAGAGTTTGTAGGTTTTACTAACGAGTTTGTCTCCACTGTACTTTGCCCAGGCATGCGGCAGAGCGAGAGAGACAAGAGAAAACACAACGACAGCAGAGCAAAACGCCCAACCGTAAACGCCAATGGTCAGCTGCGCATTGGATCTTTGTTCGTTGAATGAGAATATCAATAGAAATAGTATTATGTTAGATATGAGCTGGAAGAATCTACATGATAGCTGCAGGTCCTCAGAGTTTTTCATTATCTCGTCGAGAAGAGATTCCTTATCGTCCTCTTTTAGTGCCTCTTGCAATTTGAAACGAGAGATTGCTCTAAGCGCAAGGCTGTTAGCAGAAAAGAAAAGAGATAAAAACGCAAAAACCAATATCAATATTGCTATTACTGAAGTTTCTTCCAAAACATATTCCTTAATTATAACAACATAAACCCTCAAGGTAGCTTAATCTACCCTTAGCTACTTAGCGTAAACAACTCCCCAGCCAAGAGCCTTCATTATTTCATCTTCCTCTTTGTGCATCTTTTCAAACTCGCCATCGCTTAAGTCATCAAAACCGAGATTGTGTAAGAGCCCGTGAAGTATATAGAGCAAAAGCTCTGCCTCAAAAGAGTTTGAGTTTATCTGTGATTGCCTTTTTGCCATATCGGCATTGACGACTATCTCAAAGACTTTTGTTTGGTCGCTAAGATCGAAACTCATCACGTCTGTCGTTGAAGAGTCGTCCATAAAATCTCGATGCACCTCTTGCATTTGCTCATCACCAACAACTGCAACGCTTATCTCTGCGCTAAAGAGATTAAACCTATGGCATGTAAATGTAACCAGCTCAATTATCTTTTCTCTATCGCAAGATTCAATGTCTGAGAGTTCAGTAATTTGAATCTCTAGTTTAGTAGAATCGTTATCACTCATTTTCTTCTTCTCCAGAAGAATTTGTTTTCTCTACGGCAGAATCTGCGTCTGAGTTTTGCTCATTAGATTCAGGGTATGCGATTCTCGCATGATGATGCGCAGCTAATGCCTTTGTTAGAGCCTTCTGAATGCTACTCAGTTCTCTAAGCGTTATATCGCACTCATCAAATTGGCCGTCCTGAAGACGTTTCATTATTATGTTGTGTACGAGAGATTCTATCTTCGTAGGAGTAACATCAACCATAGCCCTAGCAGCGCTCTCAACGCTATCAGCAATCATTACAATAGCAGCTTCGATTGTTTGCGGTTTTGGACCAACATATCTAAATTCGTTTTCTGATATGTCGCTACCTTTACCGTTATGCTTTTTCTTTGCCTCTTCGAAGAAGTATTGAATTAGTGTTGTTCCATGATGAGTCTCGATAAATTGCCTCAAGGCAACTGGCAAGGCAAATTCTTTGGCAATCTCGATTCCGTCCTTAACATGGCCAACAATCACAAGCTGACTCATAGCAGGAGAAAGGTGGTCGTGTCGAGAAATTTCACCCATCTGGTTTTCTACAAAGTAGGCAGGTTTGTTAATTTTGCCAATATCGTGATAATAGGCTCCAACTCGCGCAAGCAAGCCGTTAGCACCGATAGCCTCTGCTGCCGACTCGGAAATCGCACCCACCAAGAGTGAATGGCTGTACGTTCCAGGTGCTTCCATTGCCAATTTTTTGAGTAGCGGCTGATTTGCATCGCTGTAATCTAGCAGTGTCATACTTGTAACTACGCCAAAGACCCTCTCAATAACCGGCAATATACTCTGGATAACAACTCCTACGATTAAAGTCGCCAGTGCTGCCGTTCCAGACTGCTTGAAGAGTATGGCAAGTTCTTGATCTTGCAGTATGCCAAGAGATACTGCGATGATAAATACGGTGGTTGCGCTTATTAAACCAACCTGCACGAGTTTCATACGTGTGCGAATCTCGTGAAGACAATAACAACACGGAATTACACCCGCAAGCATCGTTAGGAATAAGTTTAGATTTTCTGCCCTATCAACGGCGAGCGATGCAAGTATTGAATAAAATAGACTCATTCCAAATGCGAATCTTTGGTTATAGGCAATTGTTAGAATCACTGCCGATGTTACCGATGTGGCAACTGTAAAATAAGACCAGTCTGGGTCTAATGTGCATATCTTTGCAAAGAGTAAGAGACCAGTAAAGAGTAATAGCATAGAGAAGCCACGTACCGTATTTTGAACGATACGTATTTGCCTCGAATAGATGTATAAACTTGCACCGATGGTTACAATTGTTACTACAAGAAATGTAGCGATAATTTTAGTAAAGCTTAGCCAACCAAACTCGGCACTACGAACAGTGTTAAAGCTCAATATTATGGTTGCCAGTATTATAAAAAGCACCGCTATTAGAGATGCGCCGAGTATTCCCTCGTTGACTAGCTTGACTAGCCAATCAACTCGCTCGTCAGCAAAGTTGTCACGCAGTTGTTTTCTGCGCGGGCTTATCTTTTTATTGTTACGGTTAAAAAACTTCATTAAGAAGACCTCTCGTTAGATTCTTTATGAGTTTCATATGCTGCAACAATATTTTGTACCAATTTGTGACGCACAATATCACAACGTTCAAGCCTGACAAAACCAATGTTATCGATACTCTTGAGAACGTCATAAGCATCTAGCATTCCGCTCCTATCGCCCTTGGCAAGATCTACTTGGGTTAAGTCACCAGTAACAATCATTTTAGAATCTCTTCCAAGCCTAGTCAAAAACATTAGCATTTGAGACGGCGTTGTATTCTGCGCTTCATCACAGATAATCACTGCATCGTTTAGGGTTCGACCTCTCATAAATGCAAGTGGTATCACCTCTATAATATCCATCTCCATAAACCTGCGCATTTGAGAGAATTCCATCATATCTTCTAGACTGTCAAATAATGGGCGCAGGTATGGATTAACCTTCGCTTCAATATCACCGGGCAAAAATCCTAGCCGCTCACCAGCCTCGACTGCTGGGCGAACAAGAACAATCTTACGCACCTCTTGAGCCCTAAGCATCGCAACCGCAACTGCGACAGCCAAGTATGTTTTACCCGTACCGGCAGGTCCAGAACAAAACGTTAGGGCATTTTTACGTATCGTTTCGATGTAGAGCTTTTGAGCCTTGGTGAATGGCTCAATAATGTCTCTAGGCGGATAGACGCGTACCCCATAACCTGCATAGTTATCCAAATCGCAAGTTACCTGCAAGATAATACTCTTAACTTCGCGTTCTGTGATATATGGATTTCGAGAGAGTTTCTTGCACATCTTGGTTATGGCTAGATTAGCTCGTGCAACGGATTCCTCAGAGCCACTTAGATTTAATTCGTTATCTCTAGCGGTGAGCTTAATGTTAAAAGCATCACGAATTATCTTTAGATACTTATCCGAAGGACCAAATAGCTCCTCTAGATTTGCTCTATCAAGTTTTACAGTACGTTCCACCTTATATCACTCTAGCATTAATTACAGAAAAGAATAGATATGCAAACGGGGCTGCAACAAGTGGTGAATCTATAATATCTAAGACACCCCCAAAACCCGGAATAGACGACGAGGAATCCTTCAATTGTGAATCACGTTTGAGCATAGACTCTGCAAGATCGCCAAGCTGACCAATAAATGCAAAGATAACACCAAACACACCCCCCTGCCAAACGGTAATTGCTTCTATCTTGCTAGCAAACGCAGTAGCAACTAGCGCTGCAAATAAACTTGCGCCAAACATTCCTTCCCATGTTTTGCCCGGAGAAATCTTCGGTGCAAATTTGTGCTTTCCAAACATTCTACCAACTGTATAGGCGCCAATATCGGAAGACTTCACTGTAACCAATGTCATTATTAATGGCCAAAACCCAAACTCAATTCTAACTGCAAGCATAAAACTGCTAAGCAAGCCAAGATAGATAACGGCAAACATATTGACCGAACAATTTAGGAATGTCCCCTCGGTGCCAAATCGACGGGCCTGATAAATGTATGTGGCAAAGAAGACAGCACAGAGAGTTGTAATAAGAAAAACAAACTCAAACGACATCTTCCCAGTATAGCCATCGCCCACGTATTGGCGCAGATACCAGATAAGAGAAAGCAAGACCGCCCCAATCATCACTATCGGAGTAAAGAGAACCATTCCCTTTTGCGCTGATAGCTTTTTAACCTCAATGACTGCTGGCAATGATATTAAAACCAAAAGCGCAGAGAGGACTGTCGCATGAATCGTTGCACCATTAGAAATGGTAAACGAGAAACTCTTATCAAGCCACAATATAAAGGCCAATGCCATTATCATTAAGGAGCCAAAAAGTAATCGGTACTTTAGCATACTAAGCCTTCTAATAATAGATTAATTAATCGGTTTGACATCGCCCATTCTGCGCGAGCGGTCTGCAAATTTAACTATTGCCTCTTCAAAATCTTCAACCATAAAATCAGGCCAGAACTTACCTGCAACATAAAATTCCGCATACGAACTCTGCCAGAGTAGAAAATTACTCATGCGCAGCTCGTGCGATGTTCTTATTACAAGATCTGGATCGGGCAGGGGCGATGTGTAGAGGTTTTCAGACACGAGAGCCTCGTCAATATCGTCAACAGAAATCTCGCCAGAAGCGACCTTCGCTGCGATAGATTTCGTTGCATCAACAATTTCTTCTCTAGAGCCGTAGTTGAGGGCCAATCCAAGTGTTAATCCGTCGTAGCTACTTGTAATTTCTTCTGTCTTTAGTAGTTCATCAACGAGTAAACCTGGCAAACCATCAATACGACCAAGATGCTTGAGTCTTACGTTGTTCTCTTTTAGCATATCACGAATCTCTACGAGATAACGCGTAAAGAGTTGCATTAGGAAATCAACCTCCATCGCCGGCCGTTTCCAGTTTTGCAAGCTAAACGAGTAAAGACTAATAGCTTCAATTCCCATATCGCTTGCGGCAAGAGTTATAGGCTCTACCCTCTTGCCACCTTCTCTGTGCCCAACAAATCTAGGCTCGCCGCGTTGCTGAGCCCAGCGCCCGTTGCCGTCCATTATGATTGCAACGTGGCGTGGTATTTTCTCTTCGGCAATGCCGAGTTTTTCTGCAGCTACTAATCGCCTTTGTTTAAAGTATTCGTCCATTAGTCTCTAAAAATAGCCTGACTTCTACCAGGTCCGACTCCAACAACTCCAACTCTAACACCTGTTATTTTTTCAACCATATCAACATACGCCTTCGCGTTTGCTGGCAAATCATCGTAATTGCTAACTGCGCTAATATCTTCATCCCAACCCGGCAGAGTCTCATAGACGCACTCAACCTTCTCAAGAGTTTTTGCATCAGATGGGAAGAAATCTGTTTCCACGCCATCGATAATGTAAGACTTACAAAGCTTCAACTCTTTCATTCCAGAGAGAGTGTCTAGGTGCATCATCGCCAATTGGTCAATTCCGCCAATCTTAGCAGAATATTTCACGACAACACCATCAAACCAGCCGCAACGCCTTGGCCTGCCTGTAGTTGTGCCGTACTCGTTTCCCTTATCGCGAATTAATTGACCAATCTCATTGTCTTGTTCAGTAGGGAATGGCCCTGCACCAACTCTGGTTGTATAGGCCTTGATTACTCCAAGAAAATCATCTACCAACCTAGAAGGAACGCCGCAACCCGGAGCCATACCCAAAGCAGATGCGTTTGAGCTTGTTACGAACGGGAATGTGCCGTGGTCAAGGTCTAAGAGAGCGCCTTGAGCGCCTTCAAAGAGAAGGCTCTTTCCGTTATCTATCGCTTCATGTAGGTACTTAGTAGTGTTGGTTACATATTTAACTAGCTTATCAGCGTAAACTTTACAAGACTCGAAAACGCTATCAGCATCGATTGGTTCTGCATCGTATAGGGCAGAGAAAATCTTATTCTTGTATTCTACAATCTTAGTAAGCTTCTCTTTTAAAGCGTCTAGGTCTCTAAAATCAGCCATACGGATTGCATAGCTTCTACCAATCTTATCACTATAACAAGGGCCAATACCACGATTGGTTGTGCCGATTTTATTCTTTCCAAGCGATGCCTCGCGCAGACTATCCTCAAGTTTGTGATAGGATAGGACGACATGTGCGTTTTCACTTATAAAAAGCCTCGAATCCATAGAGATGCCCTGCTTCTCTAGACCTTCAATCTCTTGGATGAATATTTCAGGGTCCATAACCACGCCATTTCCAACAACGCAGCATGCGTCATCTCTTACAGCGCCACTAGGCATGAGGTGGAGTTTAAATTTCTTATCGCCGATTACTACCGTATGACCGGCATTTGCACCACCGGCAAAACGTACAACGATATCACTTTGTTCGGCAAGGATATCAACAACCTTACCCTTACCTTCGTCTCCCCACTGCAACCCTACAACACAACGATTCATGCTTTTGGCCTCAAATTTTATATTTTTTCATATCAACTCGCCGTTAAACCAAAAACCAACTCGCTTAGCGGCACTAGAAACTCGCGCACCACAAAAAATGGACTGCGCCCATAAATAAACCGCAAAGCAAAATATGCCCTGCGGCCAAAGCAAGAATTGTAATCTCAAACAGCGATTTTTCAACTTATTTTTGAAACTATCGTCTCTAGGAGCTCACTTGTTCCATCATATCTCTTTTTGGAAATTTTGAGATCTTTGAGGCTGCCATCACTACTCTTGTATTTTAGGATAAAGTAACCTTTGCCCTTTACATCGAAATAAGTCTTATTTAGGCTCTCAATATCGTCGTATTTTATGGTTAGTTTGCCGTCTATTTCGATGGCTTCTTTATCTGCGACAACTTTGTAACTTCCTACGACATAATACCTTATAGCAGCAAGTATCGCAAAAACAGCAAATACTGGCGGGCTGTACTTGTTAAACGCCAAGACAGAATCAATCTGGTCATCGATTGTGTGCTTATTGATAAAATCCTGATTGTAGTAGCCATCATGGATACAAACTATAATCGCACCAATACAAACTACAATCGCTATCATTAGATTTTGTTTAGAATATTTGCTAAATGTGGCAACTACCATTGCTATCTCCAAAAACAACTTTCATCATTCGATAAATCTATCCCGCAAACTCCTGCAATCAAGAGGGTGCATTTTCCCACAAAATCAGCGTAAATACAAGACGAAAACTACTGCCGCTAACGCCCAACAATAGTAACTGAAATATTTGAGCTTTTTCTTCTCGTTTAGCTTAATCAAAATCTTGATAGATACAATTCCAACAATAAACGAACACAGCACGCCCGTTATCATCGCTGGAATAGAAATAACGCCGAATGCGGCTGGGTCGAACTCTAAAATTGCCGCACCCAAAATCGCCGGTATTGAAATCATAAAACTATACTCGACAGCCCATTCTCTGCGCAAGCCAAGGAAAATCGCCACGCAGATAGTCGTACCGCTCCTCGAAATACCCGGCATTATAGCTCCAGCCTGCGCGGCACCAATAATTATGGCGCTGAGCAAACCAATATCTAGAAGCTCCTTCTTTGTGTTCTTTTTCATATCTGTAACAAAGAGTATCACACCTGTTATCACCCACATTGGAACGACAACAGAGAGCTGTCTTGCGGATTTTAGCCTATCCTCGAAAAGCTTGTAAAGTATTACCGTTGTGAGAGTTGTGAGCAAAATACACACAACAAAATGCACACTAGGCGACTTTTTATATATCTCGATTGGGTTCTTGCCATATTTTCCAAACGTTAGGAAATCTTTAATCAACTCAAGGATATTCTTGCCAAACACTAGAAAAATTGCGCCGAGTGTTCCAACGTGAATGGCAATATCAAAGAGAAGCATCTCTTGCGACTCTGAGTTCAGTTTAGGGTCGAAATGCTCAAAAAAGATAAGGTGCCCTGAAGAAGATACTGGTAAAAATTCTGTAAGCCCCTGCACAATTCCAAGAACTCCAGCATAGATTGGATTGAGCTTACTCTCAACAAAATACCAGTTATTAATATGCTCTAGCCAGCCTTGTGAGAAAAAGAGCCAATAAATCAACCCTGCATAAACACCTGCAAAAAGGTCGTCCGCAAGAATTCCCCAGCCGGCCGGCAACTCTTCTAACTTGTTTACTGGCCAAGGCTTTATAACATCAAAGACCCTAAACAAGACGAATACCGCGCATGCCGTAACAAATAAGAATTTCATCTCTGGATTAACCAGCATAGCAATAAGAATTGCCACCGCCTGACCGCCACACTCATCAGCTACAATCTCAGACGGGTCTTTTTTGCCAGTAATCTCCATTACTTTTGGTGCAAACTTGACACATGCAAAAGAAAAGACAAACCCCACCGCTGCCACGATAGAAGCCGCAATCCAAACAGTCGGCGCAAACAAGGCGGCAAGCACAAACACCGCAACTAGAGGGATAGAGCCCCATGTCCCCGGAGCAAATGGCATAAATCCTAGCCCAAAACAACTAGTCAACATACGTTTCATATTCATAACCTTTCAGATTTAGGCTTGCCTAAGCCTCAAGTATTTTCAAACAGTAAGAGTCTGTCATTCCGGCGATATAATCACAAACAGCCCTCGCCAGACCAAACTCATCTATAAATTTCCTATAGTAACCCGGCATCAAATCGGGATTGCGCATAAATCTTTCGAATAGGTTGCTAAGCCAATCGCCAACTTTCGCCGTAGCTGAGCTGATTTCCTTACCAAGATACATCTGATTTAGTAAGAAGCTCTCTAGTTCGCGCAGCTCAACGTCTAGGGATTTATCTAAATCAATCAGTTGTCTGCTCGTATTCATAACGTCGCTAAGCGAGCTTGGGGCAAAGTCTTGTATCCTCAGCTCGCTCTCTTTTATGGTATTGCCAATCAAGCGGTTCATTACGGTCTTAACAATGCGGTTATTGCGCACATAAGCATCACCAATCTTATCCGCCGAGATTTTATCGTAAGCTCTGCGGTATATCTCAATTTTTTTCAAATCATCGTGACTGATAATACGACTGCGCAGACCATCTTCAAGATCGTGGCAATTATAAGCAATCCTATCGGCAACATTTGCAATCTGCCCTTCAAGTGAAGCGTTTTTCTCCTTGAAGTTGTCCGCCTCTGGTTTGTCGTATGGGCTATGGTGGCGGCTAAGACCAATACGAGTTTCGTATAGAAGATTCAAACCTCTAAACTCAGGATATGGCTTCTCAAGTATCTCGATAACCCTCATCGTCTGCTTGTTATGCTCAAAACCGCCATCATCTTTCATAATCTCAGCAAGTGCCGATTCTCCGCAGTGACCAAACGGGCTATGCCCAAGATCGTGTGCAAGGCATATTGCTTCCGTTAGCGATTCGTTTAGCCTCAGTGATTTGGCAATGGTTCTTCCAATTTGGGCAACTTCAATGCTGTGGGTTAGTCTAGTCCTGAAGTTATCATTTCTAGAGGGGGTAAAAACCTGAGTCTTCCCCTCTAATCGCCTAAAGGCACTTGAGTGAATTATCCTATCTCTATCTCTATCAAATCCAGACCTGTATGGGTGCTTTTTTTGAGGGTATTGGCGACCTTGGCTAGTTTCTGCTCTAGCGGCATAAGGGGCAAGTAAAGATGACTGCTCAGAGCTTCTCAAGACGTTAGAATCCTTTCCTCAACATTCACTAATAGTTTACCCTTGGTAATGAGTTTTTCTCTGCATAACTTTTGAGTTCAGCGTAAAGCTCTTGCATAGACTGGCTTATAACATCCGTATCACTACAAACGCTCATGTAATTTGTGTCTCCGTCCCAGCGAGGAACGATATGGATATGAACATGGTCTGGCACTCCTGCACCAGCGCAGCGACCAATATTAATACCAACATTAAACCCATGGCAGTTTAGAACTTCTTTCAAGGCTATCTGTGCATCACGCACCAGCATTATTAAATCGCTGAGTTCTGCTTCGCTAGCTGCCGCTAAATCCGGAATATGCCTTTGCGGAGCAACAAGAAGATGACCGTTATTGTATGGGAACTTATTGAAGATAACCATAGAGAGCTGCGTTCTCCATAGAACGAGCAATTCAGAATCCTTATCTGGATTCGCTTGGTCGTAACACAAAAAACAATCGTGCTTCTCACTGTCATCAAGGCCTTGAATATACTTAATCCTCCAAGGCGCCCATAGATTACGTCTCTTCAAAATATCTCCCGCTACTACTTATTGCCAAGTACGATTTCTTTGACTTCGATAGTTTGATTTACTTCTAGCTCTGGAACTGAGTTGCCAAGAGGGAACATAAATCCTGCAACAATATCTGCCTTGTAATTTTGAACATTACTTATGAGTCTGCCACGTTTGACATCGAATTCAATCTTACCGCTACCATTTAAATCAATAACCTTATACCCACGTAAGAAACCAAACATACCCTTCATCTGATATGAACCCTCGTAAGGATTTATTAGATGCGCAAGGTTTGTTTTAACGTGGGAATCTTTACCAACAACCTGCTCTGCCAGAGTTGAGGTCGTATTAATCACAACAACATCGTCGTCCTTTGCCGGCATTTTAGCGAGCTTATACGTAACAATACGCTCGTACGGCAACATCCTCGCAAATGGAATTGGCTGATACGAACTCCAAGTATCTCCTCTGGCAATACCCTCTAGTGGCTTATCAATGCTGGCAATAACATCCCACATGTAGAACTGTGTTGCCATAAAATCACTAATCATATCAGCAGATTTAATCCTGCGCTTCCCTCTAGTGGTTATTGTACTAGCACCAACCTCCTTGATGAGTTTATCAAGCCCGCTGTAATCCTGAATCTGCCCAAGAGAATTTATCTTAAATAGCCAGCTCTTACCCTGAATCATCTCAAGAGGCTCTTTTTCTCTAACTCGGCGTTTCGAAAAACTTTGCTTTGAAGAGCTGATAGACTCGCACGTCGCCTTTATCGTTAGATTAGAGTATATATCCTCATCAACAAGCTCGTAGGATATAACCATCTCAAGTCTTTCGCTACTCTTTTGTTTCTTTGTTCCGTTAGAATCTTCGAGTATCAATGTGACATCACGGTTGCTCACAACTCGATAGCGAAGTGGCTCGCCGCTCTGAAAATCTACACCTAGTAAAGTCTTGCCGCTATTTCCATCCTTATCACAACCGCCAATAATGGCAATAAATGAGATAATAAGTGCTAGCCTATATATAAATCGCAAATCTAACCCTTTCGAAAAGAGAACGTAGCGTCCATTTTAATAAAGCCCTAACGATTCAGTCTGGCAGACAAACAAATCTTTTGCAATTATTCGAGCTATCTTAAGCATAGCCCCTAAGAGGGTATCTTAGGGGCTAATTAATGTTTATCAATCTATGGGTAAATACAAGAAGCTATTGATTCAACTTCTCAACAGAATATGTACTGGTAAATGTCATCTTTAGAACATCTGGACCTTTATCTGTCTTACCCTCGCTAGCCTCCTGCGCTGCAACGTAGTTGTCTTGAAGTTTCTCTGTGTATTTAACAACAGAACCTGACTTTGTGTCAAAAAGCATTTCTCCAGCAAAGGTTTCCTTTGAATCAAAGATACCAGCCATTATACCAAGCCCTCTACCCTTGACTCCGCCTTCAGGCTTCTTGTTGGTTGGTACTGCCTCCATAGAAATCTTGGCAATACCATTCTTGTCAACCGAGACGACCTTGTATTTCTTCTCAAAAGCCTTTGGCTCAAGCGCACCCTTAGGAGAAGATGCAACACAACTCCATTCCCCTGTTTTAGTGATTACTTCTGCGTCTGATTCAGGCGCTGCCTTGAAGTTATGACGCTTCTGGATGATATCTTTTCTGAGGAAAGCCTTAGCTTCGCGTGATTTAACTGTCTCAAGAGCCTTCTTTGCGTCAACAGCAACTACTTTACCTTTAGGATTTACAACAATATTGTAACTTACGCCGATAAGCTCAGATAGGGGATCTTTAGAATCACTCTTGCGTGAACTATCAAAATCATAAACCACACCCTTTTTACCTTTAGAGTAGAGTTTAATCGCCTTGATTGTAATCGTTAGTTTGGCAGAGCCATCTTTTTCAACAGAATCCACCTTCTGGTCAAATGTCATCTCTGTTACGGTAGAAGTCTTGTTAACATCATTTTTACCAAGAGACGGCTGTGAGTAATTAACCTCCTTGAGCGTTTCCTGCGAGACTTTATATGTTCCAGATACAGCTGGATTGAGCTTGATGGTTTTATTACTATCACATCCAGAAAACGCAAAAAGAAGAGCAACTGAGACCATTGCAACTAGAGATATTTTTTTCATGACACTACCCTTATAAATCGTTAATTGTTTCATTAATTCAGACAAAATCATTATATCTCTGCCAATGTGAATATCAAGGCTAATGCATACGTAAATGGCATCAACACCCCAAATCATTGGCTTCGAGAATTTTACAGCATTATCTCTATCGTCTATTACCAACAAATCGCTTGAAATATGCGTAAAGATTTTAGACTGCTCCAATTGTGGTATAACTGCTGCGATTTTTCATTTCCTTCGAATCAAAAAAACGCTAACATAGGCACTCTCGTAAGATTAAAAGGAGCAAGAAATAATGAGTGAATCAAAATCAAACCAAGGCGTACCAAAGCTAGAGAGATACAAGCCAAGAAAGTTTGTACCTAACGATATAGACCTTAGTAATCCTGATAATGTCAGAGATTTATACAACAGGCTCATCGAGCGCAAAGTAGATTCAGACTCTGCATTTGAAAAGTTCATTCTAGACCGCTCAGAATTAGAGGCCGCCATAGGAGAACTTGGCTCAAGCCTGTACATAAATATGACTTGTCAAACACAAGATGCCGAGAGAAGCAGCGCATACCAAAAGTTCACGACAGAAATAATACCAGTTATCAGCGAGCTATCTCACTTGCTAGACGAAAAATTCGTCACTCTCGCGCAAGAATTCAAGATTGATAAAGACCGCTATCTCGTTTACTCACGTAACAAAAAGAGTGACATCGAGATTTTCAGACAGGAAAATATAGAGCTCTCAACACAGATTAGCCTGCTTAGCCAAGAATACCAAAAGGTTAGCGGCTCAATGACTGCCGAATTTTGGGGCGAAGAGCAAACCCTAGTTCAGATTGGAACGAATCTACTAAAGACAGACCGAAGCCTCAGAGAAAACGCTTGGAAGACAATAACAAACCGCCGCCTCCAAGACGCAGAGAAAATAGACGAGTTATTCGACGATATGTTAGAGCTGCGCAAGAAGGTCGCTAGCAATGCAGGCTTGGAAAACTTTAGAGACTACATGTTCAAAGCGTACCACCGCTTTGACTACAACGCTGATGACTGCAAAGAATTTCACGAGACTGTCGCAGAAGTCGTGATGCCAATAGTCAAAGAGATGCATAAAAAACGCAAAGAGAAAATGAATCTCAAATCGCTTAGGCCTTGGGATATGAAGGTTGACCCACTCGGCGCAGAAGAGCTTAAACCATTCTCAAAGACGCAAGACTTGATTAGCGGCACTAAAAACATTTTCAACAAACTAGACAAAGACCTTGGCGCAAAGTTTGCCACTATGGAATCGCTTGGGCTCTTAGATTTAGAGAACCGCAAAGGCAAGGCTCCGGGGGGATACCAAAGCACCCTAGCCGAAGCGCGAAAACCATTCATCTTCATGAACGCCGTCGGTACAGATCAAGACCTGCGCACCCTACTGCACGAGAGCGGCCATGCATTCCATGCGTTTGAGAGTGCTAGCGACGACCTTCTCGATTATAGGCACGCACCAATGGAGTTTTGCGAGGTCGCATCTATGAGCATGGAACTCTTAGCCAACGACTACATTGGAGAGTTCTACAACGAAGAAGATGCAAGACGCTCAACCAGAAACCATCTCGAACAGGTTATTGACATACTACCGTGGGTGGCAACTATAGACAAATTCCAACATTGGATTTATGAATCAAAAGAAAATTCAAGACAGGCGCGCTCAGAGATGTTTGCAAAAATCTACGACGAGTTTGGCGGCGACCTAATAGACTACTCTGGCCTTGAGAGAGAAAAACAATACTTGTGGCACAGGCAGCTGCATATATTCGAAGTACCATTCTACTACATCGAATATGCAATAGCCCAGCTTGGCGCACTTGGAATATGGCTAAACGCAAAGACTGACAAAGCCGCCGCGATGAGAGACTACAAAAACGCCCTTGCACTTGGAGGCTCAAGACCGCTACCAGAACTCTTTGAAGCGGCGAATATAAAATTTGATTTCTCAAAGAAAACAATAAAACCGCTCATGGACGCAGTCGCGCAGGAACTGAATTAAAGGTGTCAGACACCTTTTCTGTTTGCAACAGTCAATCATCAAAAAAGGTGTCTGACACCTTTAATTTACCTAAGAGCCTCGTAGCACTTTAAATAAAGTGCATTCCAGAATGGTAGTAAGAAAAATATAAAGATCGCATAAGTAAATATAGCTATGGTATTAAGTAGTAGGTTTCCTTCAAATAAACCAAAGAGTAGTATTAAAGAAAGTATCTGAAGAGAACCTGGCGTTATGATAAATAGAACAAATAGTAATATCTTAAAAATATTGCCCTTTGTGATCTTTGCAGACGTAGCAAAGGCTTCCTCTATACTACAATTAGCGTCAAAAATAATGATTCCTGCAAATAAATATCTGCAAAGAAGATAGACTCCAAGCACAAAACACACAACAGACATAACAAACGCAATAGGAAGATAACCCATAGATACAACAATCGCAACAATACCAACTGTTGCTATAGAAATAACAAGTGCAATTATAAAGATAAATAATTCCCAGAAGCTCTTTAGAAACGCAAGGCTTCTCTGTTTCGTCAATTTTTCATTTCTAATCCGTAATAACAAAATGAATAATCCAGCATAGCCTATGAATATTGGTAGTATTGATAGTACAGACCCACAAGGTGGAAACTTACAGAAATAATCTACAATATACATTATGCCAAATTGAGACAATATATTGATTAGCGTCACAAGCAAAAATAACCAGTAATGTTTAATTACGATCTTTACGCTATCTTTGAAAACTTCTTTAATTGACATAACTGCCCTTTACTTTAAATCAACAGTTACTACTTTCCTATTTTCTCGCTACTACAAAAGCAAGAGGTAGCGGGAAAAACTACCACTACCTCTTGTAAGATTGAATAAATTACAAACCGTCTCTATTTTAAATCGCCTGTTACATCAATAATTGGTTGCTTGCTGTTGGTGCTAATCTTAACAATTTTCTTAGCATCTAAGTCAAACTTGGAGAGATCAACCATTTTGATTGTTTGATCTTCATAAGTCTTAAAATAATAGCGAAGATTCTTTGAGTCACGAGCTGTTGTCAACATAGTGTAATCTGAGTGAATAACTCCTTCATGTACCTCGCGAGCGACACCTACTGGAATATCAAAATTATTCAAGATATGCAAGACTTGCAAGATTCCTTTCTCTGCATTCTCTGAAGGGATGGCTGTGGCGCTAAAAACCGTAGCCCTAACAAAACGTGATGGTGGCGTAAAATCACCAGGCAACCCTAACATTCCAGAGCCCTGACCAAGCTGTTTGAAAGATTTACCAAAGATAGAGACTGGCGGAATGTTGTTTGGGTTAAGCGCGATATAGTTGCGTAAATTCGTCAGATGCCAATCGAATGTTGGTGAGTTAGCCATCGCTCCGGTTGGGTTATCATAAAGAACCAACTTGCCGTCAAGAGGCTCAATGACAAGACTCTTACCACTTCTGTCATATACTATGAAATGGAATGGTTGAACTTCGGGTGGAAAGCCAGGTGTCAAGACTGGGGATATGGCAACTTCATTGTTCTCGATAGCGTGGCGAACCTCTTCAACTGTAGCAAACTGCGAGACAATCCATTGCGTGATATCTGATGACGACATGGAGATAGATTGGTTTTGAGGTGTGGTAACAGAGTATTTGGCAAAGCCTGGAAAATAAAAGCTACCTACCGACAATCCCTTTTCATTGATACCATCTAGAATAACCTCGTTGTCTGCGATGATTGTACCTACTGATGCATATTTTGTTTTCCACTTTTTCCCATCGCCAAGTGTAGTTGCGCCGGTAAACTCATAACCTCGTGGGACGACAACAACGCTGGTTTCAAAGAAGATACCAAACTCAAGCGTTCTCCCGCTTACGTATGTTCCATCTTTTGTTTGCAACTGAATGCCTGTACATGCATAAGCCGCTGGCTGAGCCACTAAAAACATGGCGCAAACTACAGCCATAACCAGTGACTTTGCATTAAAACAACTCTTCTTCATAGGTTCCTCTCTTTCTTTTAGGCGATTATCATCTTCACCTATGCCCTACTTAAATTTTAGAAGGCAAACGCAGAACGCTTGTTCGTAAGGAATCGCTACGTTGCAATCCACTGCGTTGGCCCTACAACACGGTCTTGAATTAACTGTTTTATTTCTTCTTCGCTATAGCCAAGCTCTTTGAGAATTTCAGGCGCATCTGAACCTATTCGGGCGGCAACTCCAGGACAACCAACACATTCTCCATCAAATACAAACCAAGTTGGAGAGAAATTATGACTTTCCCAGCCATCGCGCAGGCGTTTTTCAAAGGTTACAGTTTTGCATGGAGTTTCTTGATGTCGCTGCGCAAGCTCCTTACAAGTCTGAACTGGAACCGCCTGTATATCTTTATCTTTTAGATAGCTAAGCGCCTCAGCTACATTAAGAGATGTCAATTCTGCGCTTAGATCGTGATCCCCTAAAGCAAAGACAAAACCATCGCTAGTCTTGTACCAACGCTCCGACTCATTCATACCAATAGCGTCAGGACCAGTAGCGGATGCAGGTGCAGGAGTATGTTGCAAAAGAAGCTGGGTAAGTGATGCAGCAGCGGCGAGAGAAGTTCCCGCCCAATCACCTTTGCCGTCCTGACGTTGTTGCCGCGCAAAGAGTGCGCTCACGCCTGCCCAGCAGCCAAGGTATCCGCAGAGATAGTCCACGCATGACGCAACCCCGTGAAAGGTTGGGCAGCCATCTGGACCAAATCGATGCATCAGTCCGGTGGCTCCCTGCAAGGCAGGATCGTAGCCGGGATAATTATCGCGAGCCGCAGGCCTTTCGCCCTTATGGCCAGTAAGCTGTACAGCGATTATATTAGGGTTAATCTTATCAAGCATTTCTCTGCCAAGCCCCATCCGAACAAACTGATTATCGCGTTTATTAGCCATAACCATATCTGCCTTTGCTACGATCTTATGCATCAGGGCCTTTCCTTCGTCGGTATGCATATCAAGAATGATGGAGCGTTTTCCTACTCCGTGTTCGGCTGCCCATGTCACCATGATAATCGGCGCATGCTGAGGATGCATTGGATCAATCTTATAAACAGTAGCGCCAAGCTCTGCAAACATACGCCCACAATTAGGGCCAGCAATCACATTGGCAAAATCAACAAGAACAAATCCCTCCAGAGGTCGTTTTGCCACAGATTTATCTTCGCTAACCTCTGGAAGTGCTGATGTTCTCTTTGGTATTGAATCCTGTCGTTTGCATGCTTCAAGCTCATTGTACGGCTGTGCGCTATCAAGCCAAGCAACCCGCCCAAGCTGAACTTTTTCTAGCCCATTAACATGAGCTACCAATCGAGATGCGCGAGCTTCTTTATCTTGCATCCACTCTTCAAAGCTACGAATCTTTACAGCAGGAATGCCAGCTTCGCAAAGTTCTTTCTCCCATTCCGTCGCAGTTTTTGTTGCCATTACTTCGCTAATCTTGTCGGCTAGCCATGCATTGTATTGAAAATTCATAGAGCCCGCATCGGCCAAGTTGCGCCCTCTATAATCATTATTCTTTGGATCATAAGGATCAACATCCACCATACCAGCAGCAAGAGCCTCATCCCAGAGATCAAGGGCTGTTAAAAATCTCTTGGCAATTCTGCGGTTGACTCCGGCAATACCCATAGCGAAACGATTGTCGGATGTTTTATAAGGAGCATTAAGTGGTATCAAACGTTGCTCAAGCCAGAGTTGTTTATTGGGATCAACAGCAGCATCCTGCAAAGCTTTTTTTGCTAATGCTGGATCAACTCCATCCGGTAGCCCAGTGAGATCGGCTGGTTTTAAATGCTCTGGCTCACCCTTTGTAATGAGTGCCAATGCACCAATAGCAGAGAGACCACCGGCAATTCGTGAGCTGATAATTTCCCGCCCCTTACCGCAGCGAGTTCTATCCACTAGAGCAGCGGCGGCGGCTATCGCGCCATTAACGCCAGCATATACAGAACACAGCGGTAGTGGCGTGTAGATTACTGGGCGGCCAACAAATTTGCCCACAGTAGCCATGTCAGTAAAAAATCCCACTAGAGCGTTGAGTAAATCTTCACTGCAATCGGCATCTAAATCGCCATATATTTCATCGCCGGGTAGAGCCGCTGTAATGCGCAGTATAATCTGTTGCGGTAATCTATCGATTTCGACATCACCATCAACAATGATGACATCTGCGGTTGAAGTGTCCTCAAGCCTGTTGGGAGAAATAGCAATCTTGTTGCGATCAAAAAAATCGTCATGGTCGTCTGGCTTAAAATCAGTAGATCGAGCGATGAATACTTCTGCCCCCTGATCAGCAAAGAGAAGCCCCGCTAAACGACCTGAAAGGGTATTGCTCAACTCAATAATGCGGATGCCTTTGTATGGTAATGTACTCATCGCTTTCTCCTATTTACTTGTTGTTTTCTCCTATCGACTGAACCAACCCTTTAGATTGTAACAGAAAGCATAGTAGGTACAAGAAAAATAGAAATTATAAAACGCTAGAGAGAGTACGACCCCCAAAGATCTTATTTAACTATGAATAAGCTATGCAACCAGAGCCTCTTACTTTTCGCTATTTTTCAAAATATAAATGCTATGTGATGGACAGACTGTAAGAATTGGCAATTTATATCTCTTCCCACTTTTAATGTCATATAATGACAATCTCACTACAAATCTCAGTTTAGAAAAATCTAACTCTCCAATCAATAGACAAGTTCCCTGTCTATCAATATTTTCAGCATAAACATTATTGCCGCACCAGAGATCAACTTTTCTACCATCATCTAGAAAATACTTAGCGTAATAATCCTTGTAGTTATCGTATTTGCGGACAAGAATTGCATCATCAGTTATGCCAACAATATCACCTTCTGTGATACGCTCTATTACAGCTGAGTCTATGGTTAACTTAACAACATAGCCTCCCTTGTTAAAGTAAGCAACCTTGCCATCTTCTGAGAAATATGGATGGATATATTTTTGAGATCTATACAACTCTTTAATCACATGATCATTTGATTGCAAGTCTAGTTTCGCAAAAACAGTATCTGATTGATCTTGGTTTTCTATTGACACCTTTGCACAAAACAGCAATTCTGTCTCATCATTTATCAAAGAAAAACAACAAGGAAAACGGTATTTCCCTTCGGGAATTTCGATGACTTTGCCAGTTTTTCTATTATAGATACAAATATTATATTCCATGTCTTCATAGACAATATATTTCTCTGTAAATAATAGTTCATCACTATCTGTTGACACCACATTTAGCCCAAGCTTATCCCAATTTCCATTTCGGTTGAGTATGTACACATCGTCATACACCATTGCCACTTCAAGTGCATGGCTATTGTAGTAACTTAGCGTTTCTTTTAGCTCTTTATGTTGCAGACTTTCTCTACGATAATGCCCTACAGACAGAGCCAAGAGAGCGACAACAAGAAATCCAATATGGAGAACACTTCTTTTTTTATTCGAAGCATGGTCTTTACTCTTATCTTTTGACGAATCTATTCTTAGAGCCTCATAGTATTTTAAATGGAGCGAGCTCCCAAATGGCAACAAGAAAAATATCGAGATTGCAGAAACAGCTATGGATACGGTTTTATAGAGGGAACTCGCTTCAGGCAAACTATTAACTAACTTCATAGCTGGCATTTGAAGGCTCACTGATATCACGACAAATATTACAAATAGTAATATCTTAAAGATGTTACCATTTGTAATTCTTGAAGACTCTCCAATGGCTTCTGTTATCTTACAATTAGTGTCTGCAAGAATAATAGCTGAAAACCAACACCTACAAGTAAAATAGATTACAGGCGCAGCAAACGCAACAATAAGATAGAACTCAGGTGCAACAAATACGACAAGACCAATTACTGTAAGAAGAGCTATTATTGCTAGAAAAATAACTATAATTATATAATGCATTATTCTCCAAGAACTCTTTAGGAAAGTAAGCATCTTCAGTTTGGTCAATTCTTCATTTCTAGTTCGCAATAATAATATGAATAGCCCCGCATAGCTTACAAACATTGACAAGGCTAACATTAGAAGCATTTTTAAAAAATTTCCAGAACCAATCGTAGCAAAGCGTAATGACGTATTGATTAATGCCACAAGCAAAAACAACCAGTAATGTTTAATTGCAATCTTTGCGCTATCTTTGAAAACTTCTTTTATTGACATAACTGCCCTTTACTTTAACCCTAACAGTTACTACTTTTTTATTTGCTTGCACTCGCCATCTTAATTAAGTCTGAATTAAAGGGGTACGGAACCTTTTTTTGCCCCCCCCCCTTTTGTTAGTTGTTAATTGCAGATCTAAATCAACCAGTGTTTCTTTTACCCAGTGTCTACAAACAACTCCCTTACAGATTCTTTCGTCAAGACAACAAGAGTAAGCACCCCTAAAACCGTACCGAATGGCATAAAGAAACACTCCAACGCGGCGACCACCAGACAAAATGTCCGAGATGTTCTCTTCTTTAGTTTTCGGCCCGCTACAATAATGGATATAGATATAGCCCAGCCAGCCAAAACAAACATTGCTGGGAATAAGATGAAAAACCATGCGAAAAACTGTGGCGGTTGCTCACCCTCAAGCTTGCCATTAAGCATCAAGATCCCTACGACAATATGAATAATCGGAATGCAGGCGAAAATTACAGTGAGACCTCCAAAGATATAATGAAATATCGCAAGCAGATTCAGATTTTGTTCGTCTTGGTTCATTTAAGTTTCCTTTCAATCAGCGTGAATTAAAGGTTCCTGACCCAACACTGTTCGGCACCAAATTTGCAAGTTTTTTCATTAATTTCTGATTTTACTATTGCGCCCGGCCTTTTTCGGTGTTTTAATATTTTTATGTCGAAAAAGGAAATAAAATCTTCACAAGTTAAAGGCGCGAAATATCTCAAGCATATCATCAAGCAACTCAAAGAGTTGCATGATGTTGAAGTTGATCCTCTTCGCCCTAATAAGCGTAAGTTGCACATGGATGAATACATTGCAATGTTCTTAATGTCTATGTTTTCTCCTGTATGTGATTCATTACGCAGCATACAAAGGGCTAGTGAGCTCAAATCTGTTTGTAAAAGATTTGGCATTAAACGCACGGGAGTTTCTACACTGTCAGATGCTCAGCATGTTTTTGATGCATCTTTGCTTGAGCCAATTATAG
>JALWYQ010000003.1 GCA_027078365.1 Phycisphaerae bacterium | reverse complement strand
ATTCGGCAGAGCTTAAGTTTAATTACAATCCAGCTTGGGAATCTGTGCGTTTAATCGGTGCTAAGGTTATCAATGGTGATAGCGTTAAAGAAATTAGCAATCAAGAGATTAACGTTATGGACGCATCTTGGAGTGGCTCTGCGCCAAGATATCCTGCAGCTAAAACACTAGTTGCGTCACTACCTGGAGTTGAGATTGGTAGCGTTATTGAATATGAGTATGAAAGGGTCTTTAAAGATAGAGCGTTCTTTGATATGCAGGAGGTTTTTGCGTCTTACGATGCGTTAGATAAAAAAACTCTGCATATTAGCTATCCTAAAGAACTTGATAAAAAGATTAAGAGTGTTATCGACCCAGATGGGTTTAGTTTTACCGGTGGCGGTCCTGAATTTGTTGAGGCTAAAAAAGTTCTAGGTGATAGGATAGTTGAGACTATTGAATTTAAAAATCAAGCTCCACTAAAACGTGAAGTTTCTACAGCTCCGCTAAGGGCATATGTGCCGGTAGCTAGAATGAGCAGTGGAGATTGGAGAGAATATTGCAAGACTATCATGCAAAAGATAGAAGACGCTTCTAGAGAGCAAAAACTATCCATCAAGGGAGCTAGAGATTTGACGGCTCATATCAATCTAAAACGCGATAAGGTTATTGCGATAAGAGATTATGTTGCAAAGAATATCAGAAACGTTCCTGTTTCTTTTGACTCTCTACCACTTAGCGCTATAAGTAGTGCGGATACAACTCTTAAAGATGCCTATGGAAACACAACAGATAAGGCCATTCTACTCTATACGATGCTAAGAGCTGTCGGTATAGATTGTGAGATTGTTCTTGCTTCTAGAGATGCGCGTATTGATTCACTTGAGGCTATCGACAGAGAATATCCTAGCACGGATACTTTCTCAGTTGCTCTTGTTAGAGTAGATTTGGACTCTAATAAGTTTTATCTAAACGACACAAATCAATATGCAAAACTTGGAACGACACCATCAAGGGAGTATCAGATTATCTCGCTAAAAGATGCCAAGATAGAATCACTTGAACTTGCCAAGCAAGACCAGACTCACTTTGACGACATGTATGATATAACTATAAATGAAGATGCAAGTGCAGATATAAAGGTTAGTTCTCACGACTTTGGTGTTTCATTTGAGATGGACAACAAGATGTATTCTGAGATGCCGCCAGAACAGAGAAACAGATACTATCAAGAGTTGGTGGCAGAGCTTTCACAATCTGCATTGGCCTCGTCAGAACTTAAAAGTGATTTCTCCAATTATCCGGGGCTAGTCAGCTATGCTGTCAATATTGATAGATTTGCCGTGGTAGATACTAATTATATGTATATTACCTTGCCTGAAGTTTTTGGAGATATCTTTGGTTTAAAATCTGATAAGAGAGAGACTCCTTTTTACAACTCAGACTTCTTAAATTATACAGTGCAGATGGATGTTGAGCTTCCACAATCATACAAGAACATATTGCTTTGCCCAGAATCTCAGGTTAGAAAAATCCCAAATGACTCAGGAACAATTGAGATAGACTCGCAAAGACTAGGCGAAACAAAACTTAGAGTTGTATATAAGGTAAATCTTAAGCCATCAATAATTCCGTCTAGTGATTATGACCAACTCTTTGATATTTCAACATGGCTATCTAAGAAAGACAATCGAATGATTTTGTTAGAGAGGTAAAGAGAGCCTTGAGATATTAAATTAAAAAAGGCTCACCCCTTTGACTTTAGAAAAGGGTGAGCCTTTTTTTATTCAGAACAAGAATCAATAGCTAGTTTAAATGCTTCTGCTAGAGCCTGCGCAGATGCGTTATTGCTATCACTTTCTACTATTGGTTTTCCAATATCTCCAGTTCGTGCAACCTCTGGGTCGATAGGAACTGAGCCTAAGAATTTAACGGCAAACTCTTTGGAAACCTTCTCGCCTCCTCCATATGTGAAGATATCTATTTTTTTATTGCAATGAGGACAGATGAGTCCTGCCATGTTCTCTATCACGCCAATGACCGGCAATTTAATCTTGTTGCAAAAGCTTATGCATTTTTTTACATCAACTACTGACACTTCCTGTGGCGTTGTTACAACAATTGCTCCATTTGCATTTTTCAGGGTCTGTGTTATTGAGAGAGCCTCATCTCCTGTTCCGGGAGGGCAATCAACTATCAAGTAGTCAAGATTTCCCCACATAACCTTATTAACAAATTGCTCAATAACGCCATGCTTTGCAGGGCCGCGCCATATCACAGGGCTAGATTCGCTTTGCAGAAGAAAACCAACACTCATTACTTTAAGTGTTTTAGAATAGTCTATAGGTAGGATATAATTACCAAGCTCTTCAATACCACCATTTATATCGAGAAGTTTTGGAACGCTTGGTCCATGCAAGTCTATATCAAGAAGTCCAACCTGTTTTCCCTGCATACTAAGCCATACGGCAAGATTAACAGCAACGCTACTTTTTCCAACCCCGCCCTTACCACTCATGACTAATATCTTTTTCTTGATATTGTTGATGTTTTCTGTATTGCTAGCAGACGGACACCCCTGACAGCCACTGCCTTTTGACTGGCAACTAGAACAGTTATTTTCACTCATATCGACTCCATCTTCGAGATTGGTATTTTAATTCTTAATTGTAATTGACCTGCGAGGGAGTGATTATCTGCTTATGCTAGTTTTGAGTCAAGCATTAATTATGTTAGTTCTATCTGAGATGCTTTACAAAACCCTAACTACTTTAACGCTTCGCCAACAATTTCGAATTGTCTCTCAACGGCACTTTTCAACAATATGTTGCTTGCATAACTTAAAGATCTCTTCTAAATGATCTTCAATTAATTTAACCATATATGAAAGACTTTCTTTGAATATAATGCCTAGAGAACATAGTAGCTAGCTTTTGCAGATTTATCGGCTAGCGTAATAGAGCTGTGTTCAAATAGGTAGAATACATCATTGAAAGATGATGGAAACTCGCAAGAAAAAACTATTAGCCACTAATGTACGAATTGAAATTTAGCTGTTTCTTTTCATGTAGCTTATTAATTCATCAACCGAGACCTTGGCAATATTCGAAGCAGAGTCGCTCATTGCGTATGGTATTATTAGATCGTCGTTGTGTATCATACATCCACAGGTGTAAACTACGTTTGGCACATAACCCTCGCGTTCATACTCGTTTGGCTCTAGTATTGGAAGAGGTGTTTGCGCGATAACTTTATGTGGCTCTTCCAAATCTAGAAGGGTAGCACCAATAGAATACTTTCTCATTGCGCCAACGCCGTGAGTTAAGAGTAGCCATCCTTCTTTAGTTTCGACTGGAGAGCCGCAGTTTCCAATCTGCATAAATTCCCACGGATATTTTGGTTCTTGAAGAGGCTTTGCTTTGTGCCAGAATAGTATATCAGGGGACGATAAGATGAAGAGGTTTTCACCGTCACTTCTAGCAATCATCATATACTCGCCATTAATTTTGCGTGGAAAGAGGGCTAGTCCTTTAGAGTTTCTCTGTTCGCCATTGATAGTTCTGATTCTAAAATTTAGAAAATCTTTTGTTTCTAATAACTGTGATAGTGATTTGTTTCCATCAAAGGCAGTGTAGGTGGAGTAGTAGGTTTTTTCACCATTGTCCTCAAAACATACAAATCTTGCATCTTCAATACCACGGCTTTCATTTTCTGTCACTGGGAAAATAACGCGTTCAGAAATATCCATCTCTGCCGGAAATTCGATGTTGTAGTTGCTTCTCGCTAGCCATAAGATTTTATTTACAATTTCATCTAGAATCTGTGGTTCTGTGGAATTTTTATTATCCTCTCTGAGTTTCTCTAGTGCTTGGTTTAGCTCTTGATGATCAAAGGTTTCTCCTAGAGTCTCAAGTACGTCAGTAATAAGACTAATATACTTGGTAGATTTATCCCACTCGCTAGGGCTCTTATCACCTTCTTGTGGAATATAAGACTCTATTAGCATCGTTCCGCATGTTTCACGGTTGTAGGTCATGTTTTGACAAATTCTTGAGGCTTCTAAGAATTTGCTTGGTTCATCTAGAATAAAATTACTGTTTTCATCAATCAAGCCAGAACGAAACTCTATTGAAGAGACGTGTCCTTCGCCAGTCGAGCGAAAGCTTAGAATAACGCGTTCACATCCAGCAGGGACATTGCTTTGATCTGGCGCAGAAACAATAGATGGATTAAAAAAGGCAGCCGATTCAATTGAGTATTCGCTGGTAAAGTATGCACCTATAAGCATCTTTGCCTCTTCTGTCAGCGATTCAGGATTGTCGACAAAATGCTTCGTTGCATCAAAATGCCTTAGAAGGATTTCGTTATAACCACGATGGCGATGCGCAAACTCTGCCATAACTTCGTCTAATGTTGCAGATATCTTATCTTTGGGCATTGAAAGGACTCTTGCCACGATTTTTCTGGCCCTAGTCTCATTGGGGACGAAAAGTTTGGTTATTACCCTTGTAGGGTCTGCCCGAAATTCATTATCCATTCTTATAACATTGAGTCTGTCTGGTTTCATTGATTATTTCCATCTTTAGTACATAATTATTAGAGCTACTCTTATCCATAGGTATATACACTCTAATTCGGCTGTTTTGCTGATTGTATTTAATAACTCTTGTTTTTGTGTTTGGGTCTATACCTAAAGGGGTGGAGTGGGGATTGTTTAGGTGCTAATCTTTGAGCCTAGCTGGGTTTTTAAGTCAAACTCTAATTCGGTATTTGCAAGCGTAGCTATTGCTGTATATAATGAAAAACGCCTAAAAATGGCATTTTACGCATTTTATATTTATGCTTCTCTAGCTTTATCGTATTGGAGATTGTATGTCAGTTAAGCAACCAGAGCTTAGGCGCTACCTTGTTGATGTCAACACGGCACGTACTCAGCAAATCTTTACCGATGTATTGGTCATCGGAGGCGGTATTGCAGGTCTTTTTGCGGCTTTAGAGGCGGCCAAGACCAGTAATGTTACGCTTGTCTCCAAGGATAAGCTTGAGATGAGCAATACATGGTATGCTCAGGGTGGTATAGCAAGTGTCTTAAATAGTGATGACTCTATTGAAAAGCACGTTAATGATACTATAAAAACCGGTTGCGGCCTCTGTGATGAAAAAGTTGTAGAACTTGTCATAAGCAAAGGCCCCGAACTAATAGCTGAATTGTTAGCTCTTGGTACAGAGTTTGACCTTGAAGACGATGGTAGCGTATCTACCACTCTTGAGGCAGGCCATTCTAAGAGTAGAGTTGCTCATGCTCATGGCGATTCCACTGGAAAATGGATTGCAATGGCACTGATAAAGAAACTCAAAGAACACCCCAATATTGATTATATAGAAAATTTCTTTGCAATAGACCTTATCACAAATAAAGAACAGCGTTGCCTTGGCGTGATTGGTAATCATGAGAAGTATGGTAGAGGAATTATCTGGGCGTCAAGTACCATTCTCGCTACCGGCGGGGCAGGCATACTCTATCGAGAAACAACAAATCCAAATGTTGCTACTGGTGATGGAATTGCAATGGCGTACAGAGCTGGGGCAGTATTGAGAGATATGGAATTTATGCAGTTTCACCCAACAACACTCTATATCGCCGGTGCGTCAAGAGTTTTAATGACTGAAGCGCTGCGCGGCGAAGGGGCGACTCTGTTAGATTCTAACGGCTACAGATTTATGTTTGATTACGACCCAGCCGGTGAGCTTGCTCCACGCGATATTGTTAGCCGCTCTATCTTAGAGCAGATGAGAAAAACCGATTCAACACATGTATATCTCGACGTCCGTCATTTTGAAGATGGTCATATTCAAAAGAGATTTCCATTCATAGGTGAGATTTGCAAGAGTTTTGACATAGACCCTCAAAAAGATTTAATACCAGTTCGTCCAAGTGCGCACTATATGATTGGAGGCGTTAAAACCGACGAAAATGCAAAAACAAATCTTCCCGGCCTTTGGGCTTGCGGCGAAGTAGCATCGACTGGTTTGCATGGAGCCAACAGGCTCGCTAGCAACTCTCTTCTTGAGGGATTGGTCTTTGGAAAAATCGCAGCAGATGAGGCTGTTAAAAATGCAAGGGCCAAAGCGGGCAGTCTTGTTAATAGAAAGATTGTTTACAAAGTCAAGAGAAGTAGCCGTTCTCGATTGGATACTGAAGATGTTCGAAATTCTCTACGTGCACTAATGTGGAGAAATGTCGGCATCACCAGAGCGCAGGAATCTCTTGGTGAGTGTAGCGAGATAATTCTCTTTTGGCAAAGATACGTTATGGATAAGATTTTTGATTCTCCAGATGGATGGGAATGTCAAAATATGCTTGCCATTGCATTGCTAATGGCAGAGGCCGCCCAGCAAAGATGCGAGAGCCGCGGAGTTCACCACAGAGATGATTATCCGAACCTAGACGAAACTTGTTTGCCCAAACACATAGAACAGCTAAGGCCAGACTACACGAACTAAAGGTGTTTGATACCTTTTACTTAAGCTAAGAAGAGAAAAAGGGAAGAAATGGCATGGGGAGTAATCAAGTTCTTTCAAATCGAGAAATCTTTGGACGGGTAGAGAAGTATTACAAAGATTGTTGCTATGTTGAGTTGATAAATGAAGCCAAATCTTTACTTCTTAAATGGCCTAGCAATCCGTATTTACTGCGCAGGCTGGCTTTTGCATATTTTAAAGAAGATAAAATCTGTTTGGCTGGTAAGAAAATCCTGACTGCTTGGCAACTATACCCCAATGATGGTCTTATTATCTGGGACTATGCTCAGTATCTATGGATCACTAATGAAGAATTGCGTGCGCTCAGGATTATGAAAAGACTTGCAGGAAGTTCTTCCGATATATTACTAAGAAATACGGTTAGTTCTCTGGTCCCTAATAATCTTGATTCAATAAAGATGTTAATAAATGATAGCCGTTTTATTCTTGGAGAATGGTACTACAATCGGGAAGAATTAAAACTCTCATTAATCTGGCTTACTGAGTATGTATCGAATCGGAAAGAGGGGCTAAATAGCGACTTTGACCTATCAAAGGCTACAGATTACATTGATACAATCTCAGCAATTCAAACAATTGAAAAGCTATGGTTTGAAGAAAAAGATGACGATGATATTGCGAATCTTAAGGAACTATTACAGAGAGAGGAGTGTAAAAATCCAGATGATAGCTGGTTCTCTTTTAAATTAGCAAGTTTGTATCTTGAGATTGGAGAATTTGACCTAGCAATGAAGTCTATTGTCAGGGCAATGAAAATTAAGCCCGATGATTCTTTATATTTATGGGTATACGCTCAAATATTGGAAGCTAGTGGTGATTTTGTTAAAGCATTAGATGTGTCAAAAAGGATTCTTAAAAGAAAGACTGAAAAAGTTGCACTTTTCTTGGAAAACGAAAGCTTATGGTATGCCAAAGCATTACAAAATGATTGTAGATATCTTGTGAGTTTGTGCTACGAGCAGCTTGGAAGAAAAAGACTAGCGGCTAAATGGTTACAGCTTCATCTTGATCATCGCCAGAAAGGTCTTAAGAGTAATTACGCTAAGAGAGAGGCACTTACCAGATTGAGGCAACTAAATGCTTAGACGTTACTATTGAGACGTAAATAATAAAGGGAGATTCTAGAATGTCTAAAACAATACTGAAGGAGTTTGAAATCTCTGGTGCCGTAGATGAATGGATTACTAAGAGTATCAATGCAGGGCTATCTTTGATGAAAATGATTGAGAAGAGAAAAGATATTGTTTCGGCAAAGAAATATACTTTCTGGGCCCCTAAATTTTCTTTAGATAACGTCAAAAGTTTTGAGGACTATCTAAATATTCCAGAAGTTGCCAGTACAGATCCTTGGATTTATGATAAGATTGTGAAATTTCTTAACGCTGGAAATAATAGGATAGCTGTCTTTGAAGATTGGATAATTGATACTTCAGATGATTATGCAGATTATCCTGAAGGGGCTCCATTTTTTAGCTCTACTATAAAGAGATGGGATGGCAATGAAGTATATTTTTTTGTTGATGCGGCGATAGCCAAAGAAAAACTCCTGCTGGCGATGCATGATGCAGGGCATGCTGGCCCCTATCTTTGCGGCGCATTGATTGACCTTCCAGAGAATGTTAAGATAGAAAATAAGTCTGTTGTTGATAAGAATGTTCTAGAGTTGATGGCAGATAATACTAAATATCTTGTTTTTGCTGCGTTTGATCAGGAAGGGTATATCTTTTGTGGAGAATTGGAAGATTGCTAATATATGTGTGGTCTTGCCTAAATTTGAGGTGTTAATATGAAGGAGACGCTTAAACGTTTCTTGGATTTAGTAGTTTTTGTAGTTTTATGTCATCTTGTAGATTCATTGTTTTTTCAGATATTGCATGGTGTAGTGAGTAGTTCAGCATGGCACATCTTTCCCTATGCCAGTGTATTAATATTTAAGATGATTTCTCTGGCGGCAATATTGATTACTACAGCTCTCTATGTTGTTCTAACTAAAAAGCGTTTTTTGTTTTATGTTTGGGCTATCATTGTGTATGTTGCGGTTGAGTTCCTTGATCTCGCTGGGGCTCTTGTTAATTCTAGTTCTTTTCAAAGTTTTGCTACAATAGTTGCATTTGTAGCATCTTTATTGTTAGGATTGATTGCTATTCCTTTGGCTTCAATCATTTGTAAAAGTCGGCTAAGTAATTTTTCTATCAAAGATAATATCCTAGTGAGATACGGTGTCATAGTTTTGTATGTGATATCCTTAGCGGCAGTATTTCTCTATGCTGGTGGCTTTCTAATTAAAAGTTGTCTGACTCTTTTAGTTGGAAGTTGACGGAGGTTAGCAATGAAGAAAATCAAAGATAAGATTATTTACGCGATCTTGATTATTATTTATGCAATTGTTATTTCTAACATACTGTATTCATATTTACAATCGAGGGAATTTAAAAGAAAGGTGCGAGAATCTGATTCAGTAACAATCAGTGCATGTTTTCTTACTAATAC
>JALWYQ010000002.1 GCA_027078365.1 Phycisphaerae bacterium | reverse complement strand
GAGAAAGCTTCATCTTAATATGCAACGGCAACCTAGTGTTTCACTGTATAATACTTCACCCCTTTGGTCTTTCGAGCAGTTTCAAGAATATGTCGTTCCCGTTTTATTTCTTTGTTATATAATAAAACATAATTACCATAAAGCTTAGATCTGACCCCTTTCCCTATATGAACAGCAATCCAAGTCTTGTCTTTGTAGCCATTAGGATTATAAATCAGTTTGCACTTATGAGTTGAATCCGCCATATTCTGCAATCACATTGCCCATTATATCGTAAATACCATTCGTAGCTGTCTCTGGCTTTCTAATTCTTCAAAACTTTCCAAAGCTTAGGCTCTAAAGGACCGCTACAAATAAATTTATGTTTTTCTTGCGACCACAAAAATGTCACAAGGGTCTCATTTTTTTCCTGACCAAGAATCGTAAGCTCAATCCGATAGCCATCATCAGAAGGAAGAGAGGTAGGAACAATAGAATATTGATATAACCAATTACCTTCTGTGGACACACCTCTTTTATACCTTACATCAAGCAGAAGCTCTGGAGATTGCGGTTTTAGACGCCATACTTGTAAAGCTCCATCGTAATTAATCGTTTCATCACCCCTACCGTCTTTCTCCGCTATATCATATACGAATATCTTTTCAACATAACCATCCCCTGTATAATCATTCATGGAACCGTTATCTATAGTCAAACTATCTTCGGATTTGAGTAAGCATTTCCAATCAGAATTAAAAATAAAAGAATAAGCTCGATGGCCTGCTACCCCTACGGGATATGTGACTAAGACCCAATGGTACTTAGCTCCATTTTTATCTTTTATTGTGAAATTCTGAATAACATCTTCGTCATCCTCATAACTAAAATCTTTTGGCAAGTCATGTATAGAATTTCTTCTTATCAATTTAGACAATGTTGCGGCTCGTCTTCTAGGCGTCTTTAGACCTGAACTTATAGAAAAGAGACTGTTGTAAATGTAATAGACCGCAATCGATAACATGATCAAAGCCATGATCAAAACAATGTTTTTTCTTCTTTTAATCATCATTGTATTACTTTCTTTTCAGAATGATTATTTTATCGTAAAGCCCGGCAGCGGAAATGAAGCTTCTCTAGGAATCCCAACCCCACCACCTGCATCTGCGTCAATGCCTAATATCGCTTCAACAGTTAGAGTTTCGGATCCACCCACTGCAAACCATTTTCCAATAGTTGGATGGACAAGTCTAGCATTCACGCCATATCTTTTGAGAGGCGGCGGAGACAAATGCCACCAAGCTGGTACTGCACCGACTGAAGCTGGGATTTCCTCATAGTTCCTATTGGTAGAACGATCACCGCTACTTCCAAAAGGCGAGTGAGCGTCGTATAAGTAACCTCGAGCATCCCCAGCCTCTTGATTGTAGTACCAATTACCATCTATTGTTATATTTCTCGTCCAAACCCCTGCGTTATACAACCATACAATCTTGGAACTTCCACTGTAGTTTCCATACTCTAAAAAGCTACTGGTTGCCACCAGAGATACGACATGAATACCAAAATTCTCAGCGAGACCGTATGAAAATTTCATATCACTTTCTGCCCAGGGAATCTCACGCACATTATATGTTTTTCTAAACTTTGAACCATTGCAGAGTTGCACCACAACTTCACCAGAACCATTCTTGTGCTTGAGCCAGTCAAAGTCAAACTCCTTGTTAATAATACCTCCCTGCTTTGGAATGGCTTGTTGAAACTTTCTTTTGCCATCTACATAGAATCGAACCCAACCATCACCCGGATCAGTAAGAAAAGAAATTGTCGACTTGCCACTAACCTTAGGGCCCCCAATCACAGCACCCCGAAACAACCCCCAATCATCCCGACCATTCACAGGATCAAAACCAGCGTAAACACTCAATCCATACCCATCTGTATATTGCGTGTGAACAGCAAAGTGATTATTCCAATTCCCATCTGGATTGACACCGCGAGGGTCTTCGGTTATAAAGCTGCGCTCCTGCGGGCTGTAATATCTATTGCGAAGATAATAGTTGCCTGTTTCATCGTCATAGTAATAACCATTCCAAAGAACACTTAACCCCGCAAGATCGCCGCCCTTCGAAACTGTCGGCTCGCCCCAAGCATCATACGAAATCTCATCAACATTACCGTCAAGATCAACCTCACCGACCACGCTACCACGGAAGTCAGTCAAGAGATATCTACCGTTAACAGTAAACGCCCTTTCAAAATCGTTGGCATCGACCGCTACTGCCCAGTCTGTTAGATCTATCTGGCTGTCGCTGTTGATGTCCCATTGGAGATCATCCTGCGTGCAATCAGGGTAACACAACCACGCATCAATAAATGTGAAGAAATTACCAAGTGCGTCATTCATCTCGGTGGTCTGCGGGATTTGCATGTATAAGGCTTCTCCCTTGCCACCATAAACATAGTTCTTTGACCAGTTGATTTCGCCAGTACCATTTTTTTTGTATTCTGCAATCACATTGCCCATTATATCGTAAACAAAATATGTTGCAACATTGCCAATGGTTTTCTTAACTCGTCTGCCTAGTCGATCGTATGAGTAGGCTGCAATGTTGCCGGAAGTACCGCTAACTTCAACGATTCTATTCTCATTATCAAAATCATAGATCAAACCATCATCAGAAGCGTTGGTTGGATTGCCGAGAATATCGCTTGTGTATGGAGTGCTATCTTCGGCAGTAAGTTTGCCTAGCGTATCAAAAGTATAGTCGGTGCCATTGCGGTCATTCATTCGGCTTGTGTGCGCTGTATAGCCGTAGGTGTTGCTAATAAAGCTCTGACTGCCAGATATATCGCTGAATGTCTCACCTGTAACTCTGCCAAGAGCATCTACGACTGCGGAATATTTAACATCAGCATCTGCCATCGTTTTGCTGATGACAGTACCGCCTAGATAGCCATATTCGGCAATCGTTTTATCGTCATAGCTGACCGACTCAATCCTGCCAAGAGCATCTCTGCTAAACAGAACCGTCTTTGTGTTTGGGTATGTTATGCTAGTAATCAATCCTCGCTGATCATAGCCGTAAGCGATTGATTTACCAAATTCACCGTAGTATTCGGTGCTACCAACTAGGTTGCCGAGACCATCATAGGAATAGAGATTTAACTCCAAATCGCTGTCACCCTCAATATTTGCGATAATCTTTTTGTTGCCTGCCGCGTCATAGAGTATCTCATCAAACATCAATAGACTATTTGGCTCACTCCATTCAATTTCATCACTGTACTGCTTATAGCTAATTCTGCCAAGGTCATTTCGCTTATAGTGTGTGATATTAGCTTGAGCATCTTTTGTAATCGTTCTGCGGATAACAGCGCCGAGCATATCGTAGCCATAAGCAATACTATCGCTGCTAGGGTAATTAATCTCCGTAACCTGACCTAGATAGTTATACGTATAGCTAGTTTGATCACTTCCTGAAGTAATGGATATCTGCCTGCCAAATCTGTCATAGCTAAAATCGGTTACTCTGTTGAGTCCTGCCGGATCTTCGATTTTGCTTACCATTTCGCCAGTATAACAATAATCGTACTGCGTTATCTTGCCTGTTGCGTCCGTTTCTTGTTTTTTTCTACCAAGAGCATCAAATTCACAGCTAAAGATAATGCCGTTATCATTTTCGATTTTATTTAGACGACCTTGTAAGTCATAACCGTAGTAAGAATTAATATCTGCCGTTTGGCCCGTAATCGTATTGATATTTGTCAGTGTCTGCTGAACCTTTTGCCCTTTAGTGTTATACTGATAGCTGATTATTCTTTGAGGTAACTTTGTTTCGTGTATCTCACCAAAAATATTCACTTCTTCAAGCTCACCAAATTCAACACTCGCGACTCTGCCAAGCCCGTCGTAACTGAATTCTTTCAACGCAATTCTTTGGTTGGAATTGTCAAAATATCTTCTTTCTCGGTAAAGCCTGCCGTAATTGTCATAGACATAATCCGTCACTCTATCTATCGCAAGATTAACATTATCAATCTCTATATCTGGGCTGTTATTCGGGTCGCTGAGTAAAACTTTTCTTGAAGCTCGGCCTGCATTGTCGTAGGAGAGCAGAGTTTCTCTCAACTTGTAAGGTTCGAATGATGAATTATCGTCACCTGCGCTATTGGCTCTAGATATTGGCTGCCCCTGCCAGAGAGTTTCCTTGATTGGCTGATTCCTTGAGTTAAGGCTAACAGTCGTAAAATTTTCGCCAGCATCAATAGTCTTTATTTTTCTGCCGGCGCTGTCATACTCAAGAGCCTCAATCTGACGCCATAGCAAACCAGCCTGCGGATTGCTGTTGAAGTCAGGATCGTCTTCATCAAATCCGATAAGGGCTTCTCTGCTCGACATCATGGCGTCTGTATAGTTGTAACGGGTAATATAGATATCTTGAATGTCTTTAGCGTAGCGGAAGGCATTATCTAGACTATCAAAAGGCAAAGAAACTCCACCAGAAGACGGGCCTTTATAGTCAAACTTGAGAGAGTACAATAAATCACCAGTTAGACTGTAATAATTTTTAATGATAGAATCACCAACCTGATAATCGACCGTATCAAGACCGTATGAATTGGTTATATAAATCTGGCTATTGTTATCAGCTTTGGCGACAGTTTCGACCATTCTACCTGAAACATCATAGCTAAATAGCGATATCTTGTCTTTAGCATTGTCTTCACCGATTGTCGGGTTAGCGAGTATTCTCTCTTCTATTTTCTCACCACGAACGTTGTAACGACTTTTTGTTTGGTGGATAAGCGTTTCATTGCCTGTCGTTTTATCGACGCTTACTACCCTCTGGCTAATCACCTTACCTACAATATCTCTTGTGTACTCTGTATAATCACAATAGTCAGTTTCATAGTCGCCTTGATACTCACGGAAAACCATCCCACGCTCATCGAGGTCATAGCTCTTTACAACAACACCATCCTTGAGCTCCTTGACGACATTGCCATCAGCATCGTAAATCGTCTCGTTTACGATAAAATCGTTCGGTGTGGTATCCTCTGGTCCGTAGCCGTTGATTGTTTTAACGATCAGACCCCTGCCGTTGCGGATTTGCTTTTGCCATCTTCCATCAGGATATGTTGTCTTTACAAGCTGGCTCTGATTATTATACTCGTAAGTGGTTGTAAGGCTGCGACCTGACTTGTCCTCAATTTTCTTAATCTTCCTGCCATAGTTGTCGTACTCGTAAGAAGTGATATACCAACTATCGGGGCTATTGTAGGTAAATACTCCGTTTCCAAGGGCAACCTTAATCTCAGAAACCCTGTTCTGACTGTCATAGGTGTATCTTGTTTGACTAACAACCTTGAGCGTGGCATAGACACTTGATATATCTTCCGTGCATGCGTTAGGGTCTTCAAAGCTAGCAACATCAGCAGGGTCATAGAATACAAACTCGCCAACAACATTACCCATGCTATCATATTCCTTACCTCTGGCTACACCGGCTTTGTCAATTCTGTAAATTTCCTCACCAAAACCATTACATTTAGAAACAGTACTGTAAAGTAGATTACCATTCGAATCTCTTGTCTCGCTGCCTTTTGGGTGGCCCAAATAGTCATAGAGGTATGTCGTGATTACTTTGGAATCATCTTGATTGTTATTGCTTACGGTCTCTGTTTCTATCCGACCATCAACATCGTATGTATAATCGTAACTAAGCCTGGTCATATTTCCGTTAAGCTGATAGACTCCGGGCTGGGCGTAATGGCTCTGTTGACCGTTACTGATATTGTAAGAGTAGTTGGTGTACATGTTCTCTTCGAGACCAATTGCGTCACAACTACGTGATATCCTTCTAGCATTAACACCATTGATACTAAACGTACCATAAGTCTCTCTACTCAATACAACTTCTTCTACATTAAGTCCATTTGGCTCTGAACTAACGAGTATATTATCCACATCATCATTAAATGAATTGTTCAGACTAGTCTTACGATAAGTATTGATCGTTGCATTATTGAATCTAGGAGACTTAGTGATTATAGAATCCACTGTCCTACCGTCATCTTCATATGTGTACTCGTATGTTGTAACATATGCGCTCGAAGCGAGAATTACATTCGGGTCATTACTAATCGTTGAAGCATCTACATTCAGCTCATCGAATTCAATTTTCGCAAGAGCTCGATCGTTATTATCCAATATGTATCTGGTTAGAGAATAGTTGCCATTCGAAGTATAGTCATAAACATCCTTGATCTCCGTACCGCCAAAGTCACCTGTGTAGTCGCCATACTCAACTATCTGAACCGGTTCTGCGTTAGTCTTTGCTCCCAACCATTGAGCTATTAATCTACCTTTGCTATCGTATTCATATTCATATATGACGTTACCTTGACTGTCTGACTTAGTCAAAATATTGCCTTGTTCATCATAGGTGTAAAGTAAATTCCCATCCGAAGAAGCACAACTACTACAACCAGAGCCTGCGGCACCAATTGTACCTGAAACTCTGTCACCGTCATAGATTATCGTGTATCCCCTGCTAAGATTCCCGACATAGTCAACATAGCCAGTTACTCTGTTCGGGTCGGTTACATTTTCGTAGAGATACTTCCTGTAGATATCAGGATGGTCAGGGTCTTTGACTTCATCAAGTCTGCCCTGTGTATCATAGGTAGCTTGTGCAATTATCTTGTTGCTGGCGTCAACTTCATATTCGAACTCGCCTACGTCTGTATAGATAAAGCTCCTACCGTCTGAAAAGGAGAGTTTAAGATAACCAGTGGTCGTAGTCGCTGCAAACTCAACCTTCATATCAGGGTATAAGTCATGCCAAGGCGAATCAAAAACTACTGGCGGTGTGTATGAAGTTATTGAAGCATCAAGAAATCCACAACCATCCAATATGTATGCTTCGTCAATATCTGGAAAATATATCTGGGTGTCACCGTTATCAAGTTGGCTAAGTTGTGGCATATCATTGCCGCTTGAAACTTCTTTTCGGTTACAGCATTCATAACCATTAGTTTTAATCTGGAAATTAAAATCGTAACCTTCACTACGATATGCATCTACCCTCTGTGCATCATTGGGATCAGCTGCATTCTCTCCCAATTCTTTAGAGTAGACTGTTGCTGTAGCAAAGCTAACCCGACCTTCTCCAACTCTAGCCGTTATGCTAAAAGGAAGGTATGCGGTATTGGGGTCATTTTGAGTTTGGATTGGAATAAAACAATAAATGCGGTTTGGATCGTCAGGGGCAATAGTTGTGTAATTAATCGTAAGATTTGCTATTTTATCTGAAAATGCATCGTTGAGCTTGACCTCAACCGACATCCCCGAAACATAACCATCGACCATGATACGCCCATGAACTGTCTCACCTTCACAATGACCACATCCGTCACCCGCCGAATAGACCGTATGCTTATCTTTATTTTTGTAAACCAATTCTGTAGGCGAACTACAACCCAAGGTAGAGTCAGAGCCACTGTCAAAATCAGGCTCAATAACAATCAACGTGCCACTAAGAAACCAATCCCGCTCATCTATTTCAGTGTAGCTACCGTCATCATTGCTAACTATGGTTCTTGATGGCTCAAATATTTGTGGAACATTAGTGTCAAATAAATAATCAGATGTCCATATTTGACCTATTGAAGGGGTGCCCCATTCATAATACTTTGGCGAGCTGTCTGAACTAATAGAGACACTATCCGGATGAGGTTCTGCAATGCCATCCGTAGCATTATATTCTTCGTTACAATTACCAGTATGATTGTAGTCATCGCTCAATCTGATATAACAATGAGCGGCAGTTCCGGTGTACCTAGATAAATCCGAGCGAAGTTTTCCATTAGCACTTTTGACCAAGGATGAATAGTTATCATAAGTATAAGTCGTTTCACCGCAATTCTGCACAAGGTGATAGTGGTATGATCGATTTACAACCCCAATCCAACACGAATATGTGCTAGAGTTATTATTCCAGTGGCTTATTGCTTCTGACTTTGCATCTTCGAAAGAGCCATTTGAAACCACATAATTATCACAATGACTAGAATCTAATTCTGCGGAACTGTAGGCAAGACCATCTCTTCGTATCACATCCACGATACTTGCCGAACCCACATTATAATACTTGAGTTTTTCAATGTCGGTATTGAGTTGCTCAAGCTTGTCCTGCCAGCTATCCTCTGGGTCTGGATATGTCACATTAATAGTTCCAGTGTATTCTTCATCAGTTGGGAGGTGTGCCAGAAAGTAAGAATCTATTGAATTTGTCCCATAAAATTTATTTACAATATCATTGACAAGGGTTCGAGCTTCAGCTTCTGTGATCTCACCATAAAAACCGTTCGGATAGCTAGGAGGTTCGCTACAGCGAAGGCTTGGCCAAGATAGGTATTTCGCAGAATTGTACTCATTAACAACTGCAACATAATGGTACTTGCTCTGATACTTACGCATGACATCTTCAATGCCACTGGAGTCAACGGCAAACACAAGACCGCTACCAAAAACAATCATTGCTGTAAATACCCAGAAAACAACAGAAGAAAGATTAGCTTGGAACGCGTTGAAACCAAATCTTGCGCCATTCATGATCGACTACACCTCCAAATTTAAAACACACTCCCTAAAATGTAGCGTAGCACTATCAAACAAAGCATGGTGCCACCAGCAATTACGCTACCCCCCCCCCCCTCGTATTTGTCAATGTTTTTCTTTGTAATTCCCATAAAAAAATTCAATTTCATCACAGAATACTCATTGAGTTACAACGTATATCTCGTATCCATAAAGATTTATACTGGAAACAGAAAAAGACAAAATTATAGAGAAAAATACTTTGTTTAGATAAATATCAAACAAAACAATACTACAAAAAGACTATGACAATAGAGGCTTATTTTGTGAATTGCTTGCAATGTGAAGTAAGTTAAAGACAAGTTGAATTGGAGTGCGTGGAAACTTAAGTTAGTTTTGAGAAAAGGTTGGTACTAAAATTATTAAATAAGTACCCCCTTGCATTTACTTCTGTTTTATGCAAAGGGGCACTTTATTATGCAAGCTACCGTTATCTTTATAGTTCTATTATCTTGCCAGTTTTAGCTGATTCGTAGCAGGCTTGAAGTATTTTTTGGCTTTCTAGGCCAAGTTGAGCGTTGTTGGATGGAGTGTCGCCATCAATAATCGCCCTGCTGAATTCTTTTATTTCAGCGAGGTATGTATTAATTGGCTCTGGTTTTATCTCGATACCAGCAGCAGCATCTCTTGACTGCTGCGCGTCATAGCCGGCATTATCATCTTCTAGGAAGGCTACCATTTCGCCTGCATCGCCTTGACCTATGGTTCCTTTCGCTAAGATGCTACCTTTAGAGCCGAATAGCTCAAGAGCGTTTTTGCTGCTGTTATCTGGGATACAGAAAAATGTATCCACTATTCCCATTGCGCCATTTTCAAAGAATAGATTCACAACTGCGCTGTCTTCTGATTTATAATCGTGAACTGAATTGTTTATAAAACAGCTAACCTTTTTGACCTTGCCAAAAAACATCTCAAGAAGGTCAATGCAGTGACTACCCATATCCATTAATGAACCACCGCCACCAGTTGCTGGATCCTGACGCCAAGCACCTTCCATCGGTGGGTACCAACAAGATAGTTGAGCCCTACCAAGCACTGGGGTTCCAAGCTTGCCCTGCTGCAACATCTCCAAAGCCTTTTGATGCTGCGTATGAAAACGCATCATAAATCCTGAACCTAGAAGAACGCCCGCATCTTCACAGAATGCTATCATTTTTTCTGCTTCTTCTATTGTCATAGCCAATGGTTTTTCGCAAAGAACATTTTTACCCGCTTTGGCGCAGGCAATAACTTGGTCGTAATGAAGCACTGCTGGTGTTGCAATATAGACTGCTTGAATATCAGATGCTAAAAGCTCCTCCATACTACCTGCCGCTTTTGCATTGAACTCTTTGGCGATTTCAGCGTTAGCAGCTTCATTTATATCAAAAACAACTGAAAGCTCTGCATTTTCAGCTGCCATAATACCCTCAGGTATTGTTCTTCTTCTAGCGATACCTGCAGAGCCAATAACGCCCCATTTAATTTTGTCAGACATGAGAATATCTCCTGTTCATTAGTTTTTAAATAAATTATTAATTTGCCTGATTGCTGAATCTTTTAATTTCTCTCCAGCATTCGCTACAAAATGACACGCACCAGCGGTTACTTCATAGCCACCTTGGTCAAATGCAACTTCTGTAGGAACATAACCAATCGCATCATTAGAAAGCTCTATAACGATAGTGTGAGCGGCTGGCGATTTTTCTTTTATCTCTAAACCAAACTCACAGAACATCTCCCCCGGCAAGCCAACTATCGCAAGTGCTCCAACTCTAGCAACCATAACCTCAGCATTGTAGGTTTCGTTTTGCTTCTTCCACATCTCTATCCAAACAGGAGCTGCATACTCCATAGGTAAACCGTCAGCAATTGCGTTTTCTTCTTGGCCATTCTTTAGAAAATCAACTGCCTTTTCATACATCTTCTCATCTATCTTTAATCTCTCAAGCTCAACTTTTTCGCTAGAGACAGCTATCTTATCGACCGGACAGAGGGCTGCATTTTTTGTTGCCTTAAAAGCCTCAGCCGCGAGCATATATCCGCATCGCTGAGCCATCTCAAAGCCTCTGCGCGGTGAAGAATGGTCTGCATAGTTGATATGGTTTATATTACCGCAACAACCGTTTAAAAATAAGGTGATGAAATCTTTGTCGAAAAACTTCTCCATCGCCTGCGCAAGATAGCCGGGAAAATCTGCTGTGTATTCAAAGTTTTCATAATCAAGAATTGCTGTATGCAAAGCATGATTAACCATCGCTGAAACTGCTCTGCCATTTTGCTCAATTGAGACAACCGCAACCTCAGGGTCTATCGGGCCAAGTTCTTCGAGTACAAAATCTTTCTCTAGCATCTCCCAGTTCATATGGGTTTGACCATCCTTGCATTTGAGCCTACGATTAAAGCCTAGCCTATCCTCGTAGCCATAGCCAACCTTTATCTGAGCCTCTGCTAGATTTGAAATAGCAACCTTTACTGATTTTGCCGCTCTCTTGAGAAATTCTTCGATGTCTTGGTCCTGCGCTTTTGGCGAAGTATAGATTCTCTCCGTAGCAGGCCCACCATGAGTATGGGTTGCAGTAACAAAAACTTTTGAGCCTAAAACTCCTGTATCCTCTTGAATAATCTCTCGAAGCAACTCAACCTGCGCAGCAGTTATCATGCATATATCAAGACTAACAAGCACAAACTCTACACTATCGCCGTCGGCAAATACAATCGCCTTGCTATAGAGTGGATCGTGAAAACCCCTTGACGAATAGTCATCACGAAAGTGCCCCATCATTGGCAAGCCGATTTTTGGTTTGTATTCAACTTGAGCGAGACCGATTTTAAGTTTTTTCATTTCATTACCATATTTCAAAAGTTCACGATGTAAGAAAAGCCTAGAAATGGCTGCCGAGAACAAACTCGGCAGCCCTATTATACACGAATTACTTCGCCATAGCCTTAATAACTTTGACTAAAGCACTTCCAATCTGCTCACAGTCAGCTTCTGTAAATGTTGGATAAGCAAAGCAAGTAAATGTATTGCGCTCATGCCAGATAGCGTTAGGAACATCAACATTGCTATAATCAACGCTCTCAGGATTTGTATATTCTTTTGAATTGAATGGGAAACCACTCTTACCAAAAGCGTTATGTTTCTGATACGCATTTTCAGTATGACCTTGTGGCCAGAAGACTTTCCAACAAGGAGCGCCTTCTGCGCAGACTGCCTCAACAAACTCATTTATATCACACTTCATACTCTCAATATCTAACGATATCGCCATAGTAAACCAACCATTAACACGCTCTTCTGTGTCGATAGGCAAGTATTTAACTTGAGGCAAATCTTTTATCATATCCATAATGATATGTGCGTTTCTGCGTCTGTTTGGTAGATTCCAATTATCAATTCTATCAAGTTCAGCAATACCAATAGCCGACTGCATCTCGGTCATTCTGTAGTTCCATCCAACCATATCGTGGATGTAAGGCAATTTTTGCTCTAGAGCAAGTAGGTTGAGCCTTTCTTTTACATTATAACCATGGTCGCGGAAGCTTTTTGCCTGCCACGCAAACTCTTCATTGTCAGTAGTAACCATTCCACCTTCACCACCAGTTGTAAAGGTTTTATTCTGACAGAAACTGCACGCTGCCATATGACCGATTGTTCCTGTTTTTTTACCCTTGTATGAACCGCCAAACGCCTCAGCGTTGTCTTCAAGCACATAAAGGTTGTACTTCTTAGCAAACGCCATAATTGGGTCCATATCGCAGACATTACCGTAAAGGTGAACAGGAATAATTGCCTTCGTTCTTTCGTTGACTAATTTCTCTGCAGATTCAACACTAATGCAGTGGTCATCAATATTAACATCGGCAAAACGAGGTATAGCGCCTGCCTGTACAACAGAGAACCCAGTTGCAATAAAAGTATAACTAGGAACGATAACTTCATCTCCAGGGCCAATTCCCATTGCAGTTAGAGCAACATGCAATGCAGATGTACCACTATTTACAGAAATCGCATACTTACTACCTTGCCATTTTGCGAATTTCTCTTCAAACTCCATTCCTTTTGGACCAGTCCAGTAGTTTACCTTTCCAGAGGCAAGTACATCGTTAACCGCTTTAATCGCGGCGTCATCAAAGTTTGGCCAACCAACTAGTTTGTTTGTTACGGCTTTTGGGCCGCCATTTACTGCTAATGTTTCAGACATTTTTTTCTCCAACGATTTAATAGATAGTTTCTAGTTAATATTTAAATAAACATTTTTTTATAAAATTTGAAATCTTAAAATTTATCTGCCAAAGACCAAAGCAAGTTTTCGTAGGTATCGACGCTCTCACCTTCAGCAGCTCTGACCATAAATATCTCACGGCGCACGCCTTTGGGTTCAGCGAATATTTCAACATTACGCTCTTTGAGAAAATCCCATACAAAATGCTCTTTAGCTACGACTAATGTTATAATCTCGTAGCCAGTCAATTTTGCAAAATCCTTAACAAATCCAAGTAATGCTCCGCAGCTATCAATATCATCTTCTGCAACGCATAGCTCTGTTACTGTAATTCTATCTGTCTCAACTTCTAGCCTGCAATAGCCTCTGCAATTACCAGACTCGTCTGTTGCGATTACAAGTCTAGGCTTCATATAGGGATTAAACATCATTAAATAGAAATCCCAATAATCGGGCTCATCGCCCCTTACAAGTTTGCCGTCGTAATTTGAATAGCTATCATTATAGAAAGCCTTGATTGGCTTTATTTGCTCGCTCGTTATGGTTTCGTAATATCTGAGGCTTAGATTGGATTTCTCAAAATCCAAATCGCTTACATTCATAGCCATATATTCCTGAGCAACCGTTTTAAAACCATGTTTTTCATAGACCGCTGGCAACTCTGTAAAAAGAACGGACGCTTTATTTCTCTTATCAACCTTTTGCATGCAATAGTTCATAAGATAATTCGCCACGCCCTGCCTGCGATACTGCGGCATAGTCGCAACAGCTCCAATACCAAGTATCTCGATGATTTCTCCGTGATACCACATCTTGAGCGGAAACAAGCCAGCGTTTCCGATAAACTCATCTTCTTGAAAAAGAGCATAGTTTATCACTGAATACAAAGACTTATTCTCAGTTAAGAT
This sequence comes from Phycisphaerae bacterium, assembly GCA_027078365.1. GTDB lineage: Bacteria > Planctomycetota > Phycisphaerae > Sedimentisphaerales > Sedimentisphaeraceae > S145-28. The sequence continues at coordinate 16,250 of JALWYQ010000002.1, read as the reverse complement.
TGCATTATAGACAGGCCTATCATACGGAAATATCTCCCAGAGATTTTTATGCATCGTATCTGCGAGTTTTCCATTTGGATTTATTACTCTACATGTTGAGAAATCAATCGCCACAATTATTACAACCTTATATTCTCAGATTCAAAATATTCTTTTACTGGCATAATCGCTGCGCCTAATGCGCAGGCATCGTTACCAAGTTCTGACTGGATTACACCAGAGTTCTTGCGAAATGAAGAAACTGAATATTTCTTCACAGCATTTTGCAATGGTTCAAAAATATACTCACTTGCATTAGTCAACCCCCCGCCTACTACTACAAAACCAGGGTCGATAAGGGTGATTACATTCGCAATTGCTATTCCGATGGAGTAGCCAACTTCTTCTAACACTTTTATAGCTTTTTTGTTGCCCTTTTCTGCAAGTTCAAATATTGCTTTACCTCCAGATGATTTCACTGAGTATTTCTCAAAATCACAACTCAATGCCACATCCGACAAAGCCTTGCCACCAACGATGGTTTCAAGACAGCCAATCTTGCCGCATCTACATTTGAGACCGTTTGGATTCACCATAATATGGCCAATCTCGCCAGCCATTTCATTAACACCGCGGTAAAGCAAGCCATTTTGAATAATACCCATACCAATACCGTAGCCAAGATCGACTGAGATAAAATTCTCAATATTTCCATGACCACCAAACCACAGCTCGCCCAATGCCATCATTCTAGATGATTCATCGAGGGAAACTGGTAGGCGAGTCATTTTTTTAATGTGATCAACGATCCTAAAACTAGCTACTTTATCAAAATTAACAGAGTCGATTACCACACCATCTTTTCTGTCAAGGATACCAGGAACACCCACTGCGATTCCCTTTATCCGGTTACGTTTTGGAAAAGAGTCCAAGAGTTTTTCTATTAAGGCATCCAATTTCTTAACAACAAAATTGAAAGACTTAATCGGTTTAAAAGAAACGCTTTGCCTATCAATCACATTGCCGGCAAAGTCTATGATTATCGCTGTTATATGGCTCGCTCCAACATCAATCCCAACAGAATACATAGCTTTAGGATTTAACTTGAGCATCTCAGATGGCCTGCCTCGACCAGCAACCACTATCTTATCAACAACAATAAGCTTTTCGGCAAGTAGTTCATTACAAATATTAGTTATCGTCTTTGCGTCAAGACCAGTTTTTTTAGAAAGTTCTGCGCGGCTATAAGAGTCGTTAAACCAGAGCTCGTTGAGCAATCTGACTCGATTAACCTCTTTTAGAACAATCGAATTTCCAACTAATGTTTGTTTTTTTGCCATTTCGGTAGCTATACACTAAGATTAAGAATTTCATTTAATAGAAACATTCCACAAATATTAGCAATTAGAAAAATTAAAGTCAAGTTTAATTTCTATCCTGAAACAAGATTCTCAATTGGAGGTTACTAAACTGAGTAAAAATATGGTTGCGGTTATTCTCGATTTGAGATGATAAAAAATAAGATAGATGTTGGATAGAAGGGGCATATCACAACATCTATCTACAAGGGATATGTTAGCAATTAGATGCCAAGTAGTAAGTTTTCTTATTTTGTAATCTTGATTCTATATCACCCTTAGACAACAATTCTTCGATATACTTAACAACCTCATTTTTGTGAATTCCAAGCCCTTCGGAGATGTCCTCAACAGAACATGGCCTGCGTTTTAAAAGAGTTAGCACATCACCACAAATCACCGAGAAATCACTCTGATTATGAACATGGCGATAGTCAGCAATTACCTCTGCTTTGTCGTAGAGCTTCTTTGCAATCTCCTCAAGTTGAGACTGTGGAACCTTTTGAGCAAATTCCTTAGCAGGTGGACGAGTTACAGTATTAATCTGAACCCTATCTGGTGATATCGCTAAGATGGCCTCTCGCAATTTAGAAATTTGAACCTCTGTCGTATTAACGCCTGCAAGCAAGAACACCTCTAACCATAGTTGCCCTTTGAATTCTTTGCTAAACTCTATTAATCCACTTAGCATGTTATCAAATGTGATACTCTTGTGAGGTCTGTTTATATACTCAAAGATTTCACCACTTCCTGCATCAAGCGATGGAACAACTAAATCCGCCATAAGCAAGCTCTTGCGCACTTGGGGCAGCCAAAGCAATGAACCATTAGTCAATACAGCTACTGGAACATCTGTAATAGACTTAATCCTAGATATCAGCTCAGAAATATGCGCGCACAACGTTGGCTCACCTGAACCAGAGAGAGTGATATAGTCGGGCTTAAATTCAAGTTTGGCTTTGATCTGGTCAATAACAATATCAAGTGGAACCGAGTTTTTGATCTCGACTGTTTTATTCGTCGTCTCTCCAAGCTGACAATAAATACAGTCGTAACTGCAGGTCTTAAATGGCACAAGATCTACTCCAAGAGATCGCCCTAGTCGCCTAGAAGGGACTGGCCCAAAAACGTAACTGTGTTTTTCTCTCTCTACATTGCGTGCATCCACTTGCTTGAGCCCTTTCAACTTAGCTGCGATCTTTTAGCGGCAACTTCAGCTGCGCTAAGAGAAGCAACTTTACTTTGTTTGTTAAAATAGCGTTCCATACGCTCCAAGAAACCTCTTTGCTCTTGAACAGTATTATAATACTCTAAGAGCCTATCCACCCTCTTAATATTATCCTCAACGTCAAGAGGGATTCTCTCTCCGTCATGTCTAACCGCGTCTGTTGGGCAAACTCCATGACACACTGAACATCTAATACATTCATCTTCATTTATGAGGGCTGGTTCTAATAATTGCTTTTGAGCTACAAGTAGAAAATTTTTGTTGTCCGGCAAGAAAGACAAATTAGCCTTATTAGTAAATAAGGTGACTTTTGTCTGACGCAGCCGGCGACAAAAAGGTTCGCTTGAGAGCCAAAATGAATTATTAGAGGCACCCGTAGGCCTTGCTATTATCATCCAACTCAATAGCCCCAACTCTGCAGTTATCAACACACACGCCACAACCGACACATGCTTCTTGCTTTATCCAAGGCATCTTTTGCTCCTATTTGTATTCTAAAATCTAAGGTAACTCTTATTTTCAAATCAACACTACACTTGTAGCAACTAGGATGCCACAATTAACGAATTGAAATATAAAAGTCATAAACCATTTAAAACAAGAGAGTTACACACCTACAATTCAATGTCTCAAATACATTTCTCACAAAAGAACTAATTGCATAATGCAACTTAGACACCCAAAGCAGACGCAAATCGAGACTCTACATTACGGATGAGTTGGCATAAAAAAACAGCCAAGATTTTAATCACTAAAACCTTGGCTGTTAGTTTTTAGATTTTAAATTATTGAAAACGCTACAAAACTGTCTTTAACATCTTAGCCGTATTCAACGCAATAAATGATATGTCTTTAGGTGCATCGCGCAGCAACACTTCTAGAGACGACTGACCGCAAGATGTGCTCACTGCATAATCAAACATTTCTAGTAGCTCTTCACGTATCATCAAAGCCCCACTTATTAGCAACGTTGGAACATTCTTCTCTTTTGCTAAAGAGGCAACTACTGACGGTAATTTTCCGCATAGAGTTTGAGAATCTGTTTTTCCCTCACCTGTTATTAAAAGCGATGCGCCTTCAAGGTGGTCTGCTAAATTCACTGCATCAGCAATTAAATTTGCTCCAGAAACCAACTCGCCACCACAGAATGCGCGAAGAGCTGCGCCAAGGCCACCGGCTGCGCCATCGCCTGCGGCGCCGCCTTTGTAAAAGCCTTCTTTGATTAAAAGCTTCTCTAATGCGGCTAAAGCATTATCAAGCTCTTCGACCATCTCTGGCGTTGCGCCCTTTTGCGGACCATAAACTCTAGCTGCGCCATTCTCGCCGGTGAGAGGGTTAGTAACATCAGAAGCAACCTTTATTGAAACCTTGTCTAACCCGTCAATAACAGAACTAGAATCAATACTAACAATCTTACTCAAACCAGCCCCACCAAGAGCAACTTCGTTTCCATCGGCATCGAGTAGCTTGTAACCAAGTGCCGCTGCCATACCAGTACCACCATCAACAGTAGCACTTCCACCGATACCAATGATTATCTGCTCTACTCCTCTGTTAATAGCATCTTTGATTAGCTCGCCAGTTCCAAAAGTGGTCGTTTTCATCGGATTGAGTTTTTCTCTCGGAACAAGCTCAATTCCACTAGCCGCTGCCATTTCCATAACGGCAGTCTTGCCATTATCGACCAGACCATACGAGGCGGTTATCTTTTCCCCGAGCGGAGCAGTAACCTCAAGTTCGACCATCTCTCCGTTGAGAGCATAGACCAGAGCTTCCGTTGTACCCTCACCACCGTCAGCCATGGGAATCTTCACTATTTCAGCATCAGGAAAGACTCTAGAATATTGGCTAGCAATAATATCACAAATTTCAGGGCTGCGCAAAGCATCCTTAAACGAATCTGGTGCAATAACAATTTTCATAAGACTTTATTCCTTTTACGCAAAGAAGTACGCCAAAACGGCGACGATTGAAATTGAAACAACTCCCTGCAACAGGGTTGCAACTGTCATGGATTTGTAAGCGGTTTTAACATCAAGCCCGCTAAATTCTGTAACAACCCAGAAGAAGCTATCGTTAGCGTGTGAGACTGTCATAGCGCCTGCGCCAGTTGCCATTACTGCTAACGTTCTACCAACAGTAGAGCCTAAGCCCATATCTACTAGAAGTGGAGCAACGATTGAAGATGTTGTAACAATTGCTACCGTAGAAGACCCCTGTGCTGTTTTAAGGGCTGCTGCGATAATAAACGGTAAGAAGATACCAATGTGATACTGAGTAAGAGTACTACCAAGATAATCTCCGATAGGAGAAACCTTTAAGACCTTACCAAGTGCGCCACCAGCTCCAGTGATTACAAGGATAAGAGCCGCATCCTTTAATCCCTTGTTTACCATTGAAGAGAAATCACTGTCTTCTATGTATTTGGTGAGAATCAAACTTAATGCCAAGCCAATTAACAATGCGTTTAGAGGTTGACCTAAGAAGAATACTGTCTTTAGGACTAATCCTATCGAATCGTTTGGACCCTTACCTGTAGCAAATGCGACTATTGTACTTGTTGCGATTAAAATGATTGGAATCAATATAGGAGCAAACGCCTCAAACGGCTTTGGATACTTACTTAAATCGAGATCAAGATCTTCTGGCAGCTGTGATTCTGGAACAGTGCCGAGCCTAGCACCGATAAACTTTGCCCACATCCAACCAACTATCGTAGCGATTGCAGCAACGAACGCACCAAACAAGATAACCATACCAAGCTTATCGCTTAAGCCAAGATTACCAGCCGCCGCAATTGGTCCTGGGGTTGGAGGTATAAATGTATGCGTAGCGTAGAGACCTGTCGCAAGAGCAATACTAAGCGTTAGGATTGGTTTCCTAGCTCGTCTTGCCATACCGTTTTTAAGAGAGTTTAGGATTACAAAGCCAGAATCACAGAAGACTGGAATAGAGACAATGTATCCTATGATACTCATCGCAAGACTTGGACGTTTCTTTCCAACCACTCGCAACACTGAATCCGCCATTGTTACAGCGCCGCCAGATTTTTCAAGAATAACGCCAATTATCGTACCAAAGATAATGACAAGGCCGATGCTTGATAGTATCTCACCAAAACCAGTAGATATTACCTTAGAAATCTCATCAACAGGAATCTTTACGGCAAAGCCAATTCCATAACAACCCAAAAGCAATGCTAAAAATGGGTGAACTTTAAATTTTGAAGTAAGAATTACAATGAAAGCAATTGCCAAGACCAACACGACCAATAGCATATTGCCCTGAAGCATCGTTGATTTGTCTAAATTTAGGGTTGAGAGAATAGAAAACACGCCTGAATCCAACATAACCAGATCTCCTAAAAAAAACACTTCGCCCATACACACAACCGGCAATTAGGCCCTACCTTGTCTAAGAGTCGGCTAACACCACAGCTTCGCATTAAAATCTACCAAAACGCTCTGCTTTACCCTCATCATAGCAGAAGATTTGTTTTTTTCAAAATATTTACTGTATAACTCCACAAAAAAACACGTGGAATCATCTGTATATACATTGCAGTATCAACGCTATTGTGAATAATGTGTTTTACTTTTTTTTAATTTGTGATGTTTTTTGTTTTTATGAACTTGAAAATCATCGCAAAAAACAATGCAAACTCGAGGAAATCTCTGAAAACGGTTTTGCTCTAGCATTCTAGTCAAATAAAAATAGGTGGCCATTTTAAACTGACCACCTGTATTAGTGCAATTAACTAGGCCAAGAATGCTAATAATTTCTCTTACTCAACAAAGAGAAATTTAATTATCTACCACATCTACGACGGAGAATAGCTAAACTACCTAGAGCTAACAAACTCAGACTCATCGGTTCTGGAACAGTGCCAAATTCAAGATTGTCGATACCAACTTCGCTATCGCCGCCTGAAACGTGAGCAATGTAGAGCGAATCAACATCCTTATCAAATGTCATTGCCAAAAATATTCCATTTAGACCACTAGAACCACCATTAGGAATTGAAACTAAATCGCTTGAACCATCTGAATAGTTTACCTGCAAACCGTTGGTCATTGTGGAGTTATCCATGATGTAGAATGCAAAGTAAGAAATCGGTGAAGCAAAACTGAAAGTGTAGGCATCGCCCTCATCAATAGCTAAGGCAAAAGTCCCTATTGGTAAAGAATTGCCCATATCAGCTGAATCATTGGTTACATAGCCATAACCTGCAGGACTGCTGATTGTCATGCCACCATCTAGTACAGTATCAAGAACTACTTCGTCCTGAACAAAACCAGTCTCAAAATCAATTGTAGTATCTGGTTCGCTGATGCCAAGGTCGCTTAACCAGCTAGCTCTAGCCATATCCATCTCAGAGCCATAGCGACCTTGATAGGATGTGAGTGTTGCAAAGGCACTGCTACTTAGAGCTAACAACACAATAGAAAAGAACACACAACCACGTAAGAAACCATCTCTACGCATAGCAAAATCTCCTTTCTTGCAACTAACACAGGAGAAAACAACGGGAAATCTAGAGCGTTAATTGCATTTTATCCCTCATGCCTGTTCGTCAGACAATTAATCCAATCCTACGGGTTGATTGTCACAGATAAGGTCCGATTTGTCAAGAATTTTATACAACCGCCACCATAACAACTACCGAAATTAGAGTAGAAGTTCCACTGCTATTTCATCACAATGGTCTTGTTTTGGGCAACTTGCGCAGTCACTCCAAACCTTCATAGGTAGCGACTCCCTCTCGATGCGCACAAAGCCAAGTTTCTCAAAGAATACTGGTTCAAGAGTTAGCGCAAATAATCTTGCTATTCCAAGTTCTCGTGCTTTAGCAATAACTGCCTCAACAAGATTGCGGCCAATCCCCCTACCAAAGGCATCTTCTCTAACAGCTAAAGATTTAACCTCTGCTAAATCCGCCCACATAACCGAGAGCGCACAACAACCACAAACCTTTTCGTCTTCATCCAGAGCAACAAAAAATGTCTGTATGTTTTCGTAGAGATTAGATTTCGACCTAAACAGCATCTTATCGTACTGCGCAAACGCTGAGATTAACGAGTGAATAGCGTCAACATCGCCAATACGGGCAGCCCTTATTTGCATCGTCAATTCCTCAAATAACACAGAATTACTCTAAATTTCATCAAGTAAAATAACAGCTTAAACAATTTAATATCTAAAAAGTATGAAAAAATGCTGGAAAATCAGCTCATTATCAATAAAATTACGCGAACTATGAAATATACATTAATTGACAAAGTAATATCGATAGAAAGCGGAAAAGAAATCACAACCGTTAAGAACGTCTCGCTTGCAGAGGAATATCTTGGCGATCACTTTCCAGCTTTCCCAGTAGTACCTGGCGTTTTTCTGCTCCAAGGTATGGTTGATTCCGCCTCATGGTTAGTTAGGGAAGCTCAAAATTTTGCCAACAGTATGATTACATTAGAAATGGCAAGAAATGTACGTTACAAAAGCTTCGCAGCCCCTGGTATGCAGGTTCAATATCACCTTGTAGCTAAAAGTATCGACGAGAACACTAGCGTCTTTAAAGGCGTGGGAACCTGTGGCGATGAAGCAATTGTTGAGGCTAAGATAAATCTAAAGCACTTCAATCTCGCCGACACAAACAAGTTGCTAGCAGGCGCCGATGCTGAAATCGTTGAAAATATGAAAAAACGCTGGAAACTGTTGACTCAGTAAAATACCTTTATATGATACGGGTTGATTTCAACCTTTTAATATTAACAAGAATGTAGTTTTTTTTCGCAATAGCGGAGGCTCTAAACATGGCAATGACTCGCGATGAGATCTTTGAGGAAGTTAAAGAAGTATTGGTAGATGCACTTGGCCTTGACGATGATGAGGTAACGGCAGATGCGACACTAATGGGCGACCTTGGTGCTGAAAGTATCGATTTCCTCGATATCGTATTTAGACTTGAAAAATCATTTGACATAAAGATTCCAAGGGAGGAACTTTTCCCAGCTGAATCTCTCTTGAGCAATCCAGAGTACGTCAAAGATGGTAAGCTCACTGAGGCTGGACTAGCAGAATTCAAGGCTAAAATGCCACATACTGACTTCTCAGGTTTTGAGGCTGATCCAGACGTAAATAAGATTTCTGATTTATTTACAGTCAACTCAATTGTAAACTTCATTGAGGCAAGACTCAGCTAAATTAATCTTTTGAATTTCTCAAAAAGTAAACAGTTATTTATCATCAGAAACTTCGCTATATAGCCAAGTTTCTGATGCTGTTTATATACTTAGCCATATTTAAGGGAAACTTGAGCTTCTCTTGGATGGTTTTCTATAAAAGTACTAAGCAAAAGAGAGTTATAAAATGCGTTGGATTTGGATCGATAAATTTGTGGAGTTCAATAGCGGAAAAAATGCTATTGCCCTTAAAAATGTTTCTTTAGCAGAAGACCACCTTCACGACCACTTCCCTGGTTTCCCAATTATGCCTGAATGTTTGATGATTGAAGGAATGGCGCAAACTGCGGGTATCCTTGTTGGTGAGTGTAGAAACTTTGAGGAGAAAGTGATTCTAGCAAAGGTGAACAAGGCCGTTTTCTACGACTTTGTGCGACCAGGCGAAACAATCCACCACCATGCAGAAATCATATCTATTGCACCTGAAGCGGCGAGTACACAAGGTAAGGTTATGTGCGGTGATAAGCTAATCGCCGAAATTAATCTCATGTTTAGCCATCTAGACAACAACATCTCTGGAAAACAGTTTCCAGAAGAAAATTTTGTGTTTACAGAAATGTTTGAATGGCTTCTTCGCGATTTTGCTGCTAGCGAAGCGGCGAAAAAGCAATCATAACAATTTCAAACTTTCTCAGAAATAGCAGTAAGAATTCTATTGGGAGCAAAAACTTGGTGAAAAATCGTCGAGTTGCAATTACGGGTCTTGGAGCGGTAAGTCCGCTTGGTCTCACTGCTAGTGAGATGTGGGATAACATCTGCCAAGGCAAAAGCGGAATCGATACAATAAAAGCCTTTGACGCATCTGAATTGCCGTGCTCTATTGCCGGCGAAGTTCCAGAGTATAAACTGCGCAGCTATATACCTAAGTTTCACCGCAAAGCAGTGAAGCTAATGAGCCGCGATATTGAACTTGCTGTTATAGCGGCTGATGAGGCGTTTAAGAGTGCTGGAATTGTAACCAAAGCTACCGACGCCGAAAATGTCTCGGTCGATCCAAAGCGCATGGCAATTAATATTGGCGCAGGTCTTATAAGCTGCGATTTAGTAGAACTTGCCCCTGCTATTGCAGAGAGTATCAACAATGGTGAGTTTGATATTAGAATCTGGGGCGAAAAAGGGCTTCCTCTGGTAACTCCCCTGTGGCTATTAAAATACCTTCCAAACATGCTCGATTGCCACGTTGGAATTATTCACGATATTCAAGGCCCTGGAAACAGCATAACATGCGGCGAAGCAAGCTCCCATTTAAGTATCTCGGAAGCCTGTTCAACAATCGCACGCGACGCGGCTGATGTTGCAATCGCAGGTGGCGGCGAAGCAAAAGTTAATCCGATTGTTCTAACTCGTCAATGCTTACTTGGAAGAACAACATCTCAAAATGAAAATCCTAAAGAAGCTTGCAGGCCTTTTGCGAATGATGCGTCTGGATGCGTTTTTGGTGAAGGTGCTGGACTTGTAATCCTAGAAGAACTATCTCATGCCAAAGGTAGAGACGCTCAAATCTACGCTGAGGTTGTCGGTTGCGGTGAGAGTACAAGCCATAACCTAGACTATAAAAATCTCGACGCAGATGGAAAAGGACTCCAAATCGCTATTGAGGACGCCCTAACACAGGCGCAGATCAGCCCTGAGGAAATCGACTTAATCATTCCCCACGCAACTGCAATACCGCAGGATGACAAGGCTGAATCTATGGCAATTGTGAACGCCCTTGGCGAAGTGGCTAAAACAATACCAGCGTTGCCAACAACGAGTATGCTTAGCAATACCGGCGCCGCTTCTGGTGGTCTTGATATCATAGTAGCTGCAATGGCTATGAAAAACTCTAAAATACCAGCCGCTATTAACTGCCAAGACATTTCACCAGACTGTGAGCTAAATATTGTCAAAGAAGCAATCTCAAAGAAAATTAGATACGCATTGATTTGTAGCTATACATACGGTGGCCAGACTGGAGCTATTATCCTAAAGAATATGGACGGTGAAAACAATGACTAAGAGAGTTGTTATTACAGGAACAGGAATTGTTTGTCCAATGGGACACGACGTTGAAACAGTCTGGCATGGCTTACTAAACGGTGAGCATGGTATGGCTGAGACAACAATATTTGACGCATCAACATTTCCAACAAAATTTGCTGCGGAAGTCAAGAATTACGATTTGTCAACTCAGATTTCAAAACCACAGTTGCACAAAGATTCTCTAAGAGGTTCTGCATTTGCACTCGGTGCTGCCGCACAAGCTTGCAAGCAAGCTGGAATCGATATAGAAACAGATTCTCCAAGTGACGGAATTGACCGCCGCAGAATGGGAATCTATCTTGGCGCAGGTGAAGGCGCAGTGGATACTGATGCTTTCTTTAATTCAGTCGCCGCAGCGTGGGACAAAACCCAAAATCAAATGGACTGGAAAAAATGGGCTAAGGTTGCCCTTGAAAAAATGACTGCTCCACGTGAGCTCGAACAGGAAGCAAATATGCCTGTTGCCCACCTTGCCGTTCTAACCGGCGCTAGAGCAGTTAATAGAAGCTGTTTAACGGCTTGTGCTGCCAGTACACAGGCAATTGGAGAAGCAATGCTACTCATCAGAGAAGGCAAAGCTGATATTATGATTGCCGGCGGTGCGCATTCAATGATTCATCCGCTTGGCATTACTGGCTTTAACAGACTAACTGCCCTTAGCACAAGAAACGATGATCCAGCGACAGCATCAAGACCATTTAGTGCTTCACGAGATGGCTTTGTGATTGGTGAGGGAGCAGCAATTATGGTTCTCGAATCTCTAGAGAGTGCCAAAAAACGCGGCGTGAAAATCTTAGCTGAGGTTATTGGATTTGGCTCTAGCTCTGATGCCTTCCGTGTTACAGATATGCACGAAGAGGCAAGAGGCGCAAGGGCTGCAATACAGTACGCATTAGATGATGCTGGCATTAAAAAAGAGGAAATCGACTACATCAACACACACGGAACGAGCACTAAAGAAAACGACTCGATAGAGACTCGCGCGATTAAGGGTATCTTTGGTGATGGCGCAAAGGATGTTCCAGTGAGCAGTACAAAGAGTATGAGTGGTCACTTAATCGGGGCGACTGGCGCAGCAGAACTTATCTTTTCTGTTATGGCGCTGCGCGACCAGATTATACCGCCAACAGCCAACCTAAACGACCCAGACCCAGAACTCGACCTTGACTACGTTCCTAACGAACCACGCAAGGCAGAGCTAAATACAGTGATGAGCGAGTCGTTTGGTTTTGGCGGACAAAACGATGTGGTCATCATCAAGAAGTTTGTCGATTAATAAAACTTAGACAATAGTGGAAAAACTATGATAGATATAAAACTGATAAGAGAAAACCCGCAGAAATATCAACAAGCAGCTCAAGAGAAGAACTTCGATGTTGACATTGAGAGATTGCTTGAAGTAGATTCTCAATTAAGAGAAACAAAGGCTCGTCTTCAAGATATTGCAACAGAGAAAAACGCCATTGGCAAAACAATTCCTACTCTTGAAGCTCAAGAAAAACAAGCTGCGATTTCAAAATTATCTCAGCTTAAAAAGGATGAGGCTGCTCTCAACGAGAAGCTAAAGTCTCTCCAGCCTGAATACGACAAAATTCTGCTACTCGTACCGCAACCTTGCGATGAAGAGGTCCCTGTCGGCAAAGACGATACTGAGAATGTCGAGCTGCGCAGAGTAGGAGAGATTCCAGAATTTGACTTCGAACCTAAAGATCACGTAACTCTAGGCAAAGCCCTTGGAATGATAGATATCGAAAGAGGCGTTAAGCTCGCTGGAACTCGCAACTATTTCCTAAAGGGCGACGGTGCGATGCTGCATTGGGCAGTACTGCGTTTCTCGATAGACTTTATGGTCGCTAGAGGTTATACGCCAATGAGCGTACCGCTTTTGATGCGAGATGAAGCGATGCGCGGTACTGGATACTTCCCAGGTGCTGAAGAGCAAACCTATCTACTCGAACGCGATGAGCGTTGTTTGGTCGGGACGGCTGAAGTTCCACTAACATCATACCACAGCAATGAAATACTCTCTGAGGATGATTTACCAATCAAGCTCTGTGCGCAATCAACATGCTTTAGACGCGAAGCAGGAGCAGCGGGAAAAGACACGCACGGTCTATACAGAATTCATCAGTTCGATAAGGTCGAGCAGGTTATCATATGCAAGAACGATGTCGAAACAAGCAAGAAGATGCACCTTGAGATACTCGAAAACTCTGAAGGAGTCCTTCAAGCTCTTGGACTGCCGTATAGAGTCGTGAATGTTTGTAGCGGCGACCTTGGCAAAGGTCAAGCAATGAAATACGACATTGAAACTTGGATGCCATCGCGCAATAGCTTCGGCGAAACCCACTCGGCTAGCCGTTTCTACGATTTTCAAGCACGCAGGCTTAACCTGCGCTATAAAGATGCGGACAAAAAGAATGTCTTCTGCCACACGCTCAACAATACGGTTATCGCTTCACCTCGTATTTTGATACCCCTAATGGAAATTCATCAGAATGCGGATGGATCGATAAATATTCCAGAAGTATTGCAACCGTATATGGGTGGCAAAAAGACTATTACAAAGTAAATTCTCTGAGAAAGAAAAGCTTTGAACGAGATTCAGCACAAGCTTAAAATCTTTGATAAGCAGCTTTCAAAAGAGAACTGGCTTTTAACAACCATACAAAGACGCCCACTGCTACTGCCCGCCATAGGGCTAGTTGTGGGCATCTTTGTTTCTTCGTTGCTTCCTGCAATCTTCGCCTTATCGGCATTTGCGATTCTTTGTTTATTCTCCATTATTCTCTATTTTCTTTTAAGCAAAAAAAGAAGAGAAGTTGCCATTTTCATTGTCTGCTTTGCCTTTGCATTTCTCGGTGCGCTTCGCCTTGTAGATGCCAACCGATACAGCCCTAGCAATATTAACTCACTAGAGTTTGATAATAAAATCCCAGTCGAGGTAAAAGCGACGATATCGAGTATTCCCTCTAGAAAAGATTACAGACACTGGCTCTTTAGCCCGTTTAATTGGGGTAAATCCCCCTACCACTTCACGATAGATCTCGAAGAAATAAAGACTAAAAATGGCTGGCAAAAAATCAACGGAAAATTATACACAACTCTAAACAGCCAAGAGAATCTCGATTTTGAAGTTGGCGATGATATTGAAGCAACTGGCTGGCTAGAGGCTTTTTCAGAGGCTAGAAATATTGGCGGGTTTGATTTCAAGAAATATATGTCTTATCAAGGCATTAGATATAGATTACAGATTTCAAACCAAGGATATATCCACAAGAGAGACTCCAAATCCTTTGGGAAGATAAAATATTACGGTCGCCGCTTTATGCAAAGGCTCCACCAAAGAGCCGAGCCAATCAAGATTAAACACTCCAAACTCTTAAACGCCCTTATCAGTGGATACAGAAGCGAAGTTGATACAAAAGTAATACAAGATTTCAGGCGAAGCGGTCTATTGCACCTGCTTAGTCTCTCTGGCTTGCATGTTGCGCTACTACTCTCAATAGTCTGGCTAACAACAAGAACCATCGGAATAAGGAAGCATCACAGAGCTATTATTTGCATTGTCTTTTGTCTTGGATTTGTCTATCTAGTCGAACCACGCCCTCCTATTGTTCGGGCGGCAACAATCGCAATAATCTTCTTTTTGGCAATCGTCTTAAAAAGAAAACCCGACATACTAAACACCCTTAGCCTCTCTGCTATAGGACTCTTGCTCTACAACCCATTTAACCTCTTTATGGTTGGCTTTGAGCTCTCATTTGTAACAATTATCAGCATCGTATTGTTTCAAGAACAAATCCGTTTCGCGATAGACTCGCTCACTGGATTTAGATTTTTCGATGTTAAGCATAAATCTCTCATACATAGATTTATCTCTCACAACTTTAGCCTACTCAGCGTTGGAATCGCCGCTTGGATAGGTAGCGCAGGAATTATCGCCTATTACTTTTACAGCATCTACCCCCTATCGGCAATCTGGACATGTATCGCACTACCCTTTTTCACCCTAACACTCTCAGCGCAACTGGTAAGATTAGCTGTTGCAATTATATTTCCAAGCGCTATCACTTTAGTGAATCCTATCGTAAACTTCTTTGCAGAGATAATGACCACACTTGTCGCTAAAATGAGCAGCGTTAGTATCTCTGAGATTATTATTGCCGCACCTAGCAAAACCATAGTATGGTTGCTCTACATAGCAATCGCTCTATTGCTACTATCTATATCAAAGATGGCTTTTAGAAGATTGCTTAAACCGTCTGTATTACTCATCTGCGCAGTATCTTTTCTAATGCTCTACCCTAGCCAAAATAGCGATAACTCTTTGACCATAACAACCTTCTCTGTAGGGAAAGGCTCTTGCACCTTTATAGAACAGGCTGACGAAAACCTATTGATTAACTGCGGTTCAAGCTCAATCAAAGACCTTGGGCGCAGCACCATAGTCCCCTATCTGCGCAGACGTGGTATAACCAAGATAGAAAATATAATACTCACAGATTTAACCCTCAAATGCGTCAACGGCCTTGATGGAGTCTTAGAATACAGCAAACCAGAGAATCTCTATTGCGCCCAAGATTTCCTTATCCAAAAAGATTCATCAAGATTAGCCTATACGGTAAACGAATTGGCTAGAGTAAACTCTGTACCAATAAAACAAATGCCTCCATCGATAAGCATTGGCTGCGCAGAGATAAGGAATGTATCCAAGAAACCAGATGAGATTAACTTAATCATTGAATTTGCAGGAAAGAAATTCAAACTGCCACCAGCTAAGAATAAGATGACCGTAACAACGATTAACGGCGTTAAAGCAGTTTCGTTCTAGAGCAGATTAACCGGATCAATATCGTAAACCGTCGCGACAGACGGTTTTATTGGCTTGGAATTTCTCAATACCCTAAAGAGTATCTGAATATCTTTAGCGTCGCTTGCGTTTATAATTATCTGCATCCTGTAATTTCTGTGTAATCTCGCGATTGTCGAATCCATTGGGCCGCGTGTCATTATGTTTAGAGAGTTAGCCTTTATGATATCTCCGATTAAATAATCTAGCGCGTTTGCCGCTGCCTCTAGGCGGTCGTACTTTTCGTCTCTTAGATGGATTATTGCCATACGTGCAAAAGGAGGTAGATGACACTTCTCTCTAAGGTCTAGTTCTGCCTTGGCGAAACCTTCGAAATCGTGATCTAGTGCAAATTTAATTGCTGGTTGTTCTGGCATCATCGTTTGAATTACAACGCGACCGGGCTTATCGCCTCGACCCGTTCGACCTGCTACTTGGCTGAGCAATTGAAAAGTTCTCTCGTTGGCTCTAAAGTCTGGGATTGAAAGGGATGTGTCTGCGCTGATTACCCCAACCAATGTAACATTTGGAAAGTGAAGGCCCTTAGCTAACATCTGCGTGCCGGCTAGAAT
>JALWYQ010000001.1 GCA_027078365.1 Phycisphaerae bacterium | reverse complement strand
TTGATCTTTACTGGTTGGGAAACAGGCTGTGACTTTTTAGTAGCATTGATTCCAAAAGCCGCTTTAACCTTGGTCGCTAGCTCTTTTGGACTTACAAGATAAACATTTTTGCCAATTGAATCTACAATAACCTTCGCGTTTGTTATATCTGTGTGTGGATTATCAAACGTTACAACCTTAACGTTATCTTTTTTTAGTTTCTCAACTGCCTTATCGTAGCTCTTTGTGTCATCAGGATTAACACCGACTAGCAATTCTGCCACATACTCATTACTAGAATCGATAGTCTCCAATAAGCCTTTGGCCTTTTTAAGATTCTCCGCAGCCGTAGTAACTACAATCGCATTCACGCCAGAGACAACACTGACCTTGCTGGCAAAACCAAGCTCTTCGACAAGTGCTTTGGCCTTCTTTGCATCAATGTGTTGCATTCTAAACACTCTGGTCCGATCTGGCTGTGCCGCAACAATTGAAGATAAGACTAGTAATATAAGAAAAACTAAGATGGAGTTTCTCTGCACATGAGATTTTTTATCATCCTTGATAAACCTACAGATGCAAGCCTGCATAAATTCTACCTCAATCAATTTAAACAAAATGCTAACTTCTTAATCAATCAACCACTTAAAAAAGTCCAATCTTTTATCGGTATTTCACCAAAAAAACGCTATATTTTCAGCCGCTATTTTGCCTATTTATCCCATATCGCTGATTTTAACACTGATAATAGCGAATATACCTTCAACAATTTTGACAAGTAAAACCGATTAAAGTTCCTAATCATTGTATCGCCACATAATATGACTAGAAGAGACTACTGAAAATAGACTTTAAAGTTGCTAAAAGCTGGCGTATATCTGGGCAAAAAAATAAGAACACCCAAACGGGTGTTCTTATAAACTCTTTAACTATACAACCTTACGACACGGCTCTTGTCTTGAAATCCTTCTAAGAAACAACTATTTTGCTTTTTTAAAGAGCTCTTTCTTAAACCAACCGTTACATTTTATAACCAATTCTTCACCGCTTAAAAGCTTAACGGATAGTGAATCTGTAAAGAAACGCTGTTGTTTCATGTCTCTAGGTGCCTTAATTACAACCTTTAAGGTTGCAATAGGACCATCAATTTCCTTGCCAACAACACTGATAAGGCCGTTTTTAGATACAATCGAGCCAATCTCAATTTTATCGCTGTAGTTAGTCTTTATCATTATTTCACGTTGCTCACTCTGGCCTGGTTCTGCCTCAAGGAAAAGAATCCTAGCCGGTGAGATACTAAATTTAGGCTTTGTAGTGTAGCTAAGGGTTACAACCTTGCAATCAGGATGGTTGATTTTTACTCGAATAATACCATTGAGATGCTTCTCTAGTTTCTTAACATCAACAACAGGATTCAGTATAAATTCATTTGCAGAAAGATTTTTATCAATATCAGTAGTCACAAGCCCTGGGACCGGTCCATCAACACTAAGAATTGAAAAATCCTTTCCATCTTTGCTACGTATTTTGATTGGCACCATTCCACAGTTTGGCGCAGTTAGAGACAGATTTATCCTTTTAGGTTTTATGGTAACCTTCAAAACGGTATTGGACTTAATAACTAAGCCGTAGCGTGGATTGACGACATCGTTACTATGGAAATAGATCTTCTTTGTAACCTTGCCAGCTCTCGATGAAGCGGTGTACTTAACCTTAATAACACCCTTCTCTCCAGGGGCATATTCTTTTTTGCTCAGCGTCGGGATAGTACATCCGCATGTGCTTTGAACATAGGAAATAATCAAAGGCTCATCACCAACATTCTTGAATCTATACTCAAATTCATGAACACTCTTTGGAGCTACATCTCCAAAATCTCTAATGGTGCTTTCAAACTCCACCCTAGGGCCACCCTTATCTGATAAGATTTTGGTGTCGGAAGTGTTGTCGTTTGCAAATACACCCGAAATGGTGACCAATAGCAATAAAGCAACGCAAGTAAAAGATTTAAGATAGTTCATAGCCACATCATTCTCCAAAAAAACAACTATAATTTAATACTCAGCACCTCCTTAAAATGCTCAATATCTCAGTGATTTTACCACTTTTAACATGCTACGCAAGTAAAGTTTTAATATCAACTTCTAAACTTTTGTAGGATTGCTAAAACTCTCTACAAAACTCTTTCCACTTTATACTCAACCGGGCAGTTCAGAGACCCAGAGACTAGACAGTACTTCTCTGCCAATTCTGCAATCTCATTAATCTTATCCGCATGAGACTCATCAACTTTAACCTGAGCAGTAACTACAACTTTGGTGAAACGCAGGCCATTTTTGGTCTTCTCAACCTCTCCAGCTGCCTCAGAGTCATAAGAGATTAAATCAACCTTATATTTATTTGCAAAATGTTCAAACACTAACATCAGACAACTGTTAACAGAGGCAACAAAAAGCTCTTCTGGATTAAGCGAATTGCCGCTACCACCGTATTCAAGGGGAGCTTCAACCGTCACCTTGCCAACTCCACTCATTACAGTCGTTGCAACATCTTTGCCAACCTTACTTAGCTCATTTTTAAAAATATCCATAAACTCAGCCTTTCAATATTGTTTTGGTATTTATAAATATGGACTCACCCTATTCATTAGAGCAAGTCCACGGCATTTTAACAAACATAATAAATTAAGGTAACCCTTATTTCTGAAGTTTGCGCATCGCAGCTTCGGCTGCCTTAATTAACGGATACGCAGTTGGTGCAGCCGTAAGGAGTGGATGCGTGCCAATCTGCAATGTTAAGAGTGAGTACACTGTCATTGCATTTTGTATCGCAACACCCAAGACATTTATCAACTCACCAACGCTTTGACCACCAACAATTTCACCACCCAATACAACTCCAGATTCTTTGGAAACAATTAATTTAACCAGTTGTTTATTGGTGCCCTCCAAAGAGCCAGGATGTTTATCAACACCTTCAAACTCGCCAACTATTACGTCAAAGCCTTCTTGCTGTGCAGTTTTCTCCGTAACACCGGCAGCTCCGAAAGCAACATCTCCAACGACAGTGGCAAAGAGAGCAATAGTTCCATGAATTGTTTTTAGAGTTGAGAGTTTATAGAGATTCATTCCTGCAACACGTGCTTCCGCGCACGCAACCGAAGCCAACATAACAGGGCTGTCCTTGTGTGTTATAAAATCTCTTTTCTCCGCACAATCGCCAACCGCAAAGATATCAGGCTCATCTGTACGCATATATTCATCTACTGCAAAGAATCCCAATTTAGAGATTCTAATATCCGCAGTTTTTGCCAGTTCGACATTAGGTCGATATCCCATTGAAAGGATAACTGCATCGGCATCAACTACCTCATCGTTGCCAAGAATTACACTTGAAACTTTACCCTCGCCCTGTATCTCTTTAATCCCTGAGCCTAACTTAAGTGTAACACCTCTAGACTCCAGTTCTTTCTGCGCTCTAACGGCAATATCTTGATCAAACGCCATTCCCAGTATATGATCCATCAACTCAACTAGGACAACATCTTTGCCTCTCTTTTTGAGCTCATCAGACAATTCTACACCTATGAAGCCAGCACCAACAACGACAATCTTATTACAATCGTTTAACTTATCTAGAACCTTGTCGAGATATACTTTATTTTTTGGAACAACAAATACATTCTCTAAGTCACTACCCTTAAGCCAACCAGGAACTGATGGAGTAGAGCCAGTAGCCAACACAAGTTTATCGTAACCTATTTCTTGTGCATTCGATGTTTTGCAAACCTTATTTTCTTTATCGATAGAGACAATTTCATCAATCAAAAGATCAATACCCATTCTCTCAAATAGAGCCTCAGCCGGAATAACATTTTTATCGCTACTCTCAAGAGAGCCAAAGATGTAGGGAATGCCGCACGGCACTAAAACTTTCTCTTCTTTGCGAACGACAAGAAATCTCTTGTCTGGATTATTACTTTTACCTGTTGTCGCTGCAACTATACCAGCTGCGCAGCCTCCAATAACTAACACATCCGTTTTTATCATTTTCGTTATCCCTATTATTTAATTTTTATTAATCAGCTAGCATAGTTTGTTGGCGCCGTTGTAAACTTCTTCTACTGTCATCACAATTGCAGCTTCCCTTGGCAATTCATCCACAACCCACTCTTGAACGTGGTCAAACATTTCACCTTCTGTTAATCTTTTAGCTTTTCCTTTAACTTGATATGAACCCTTTGCTTCATCAAGGACCGCAAATGAAACATTGGAGTTTGCCAAGATATTATCACGTGTCTTGTTTAGAAAGTTATCCGCTATCAATATTGTCTCATCATCGATTGGCTTTAAATATGTAATGTAGGCAACATTTGCAACAGAATCATTGCTAGCCGTTGCTACGGGGAATGCCTCTTGCTTGTTTATTGCTACCTCAATTGCATCTTTAACTTCTTGTGGTAATTTCGCCATTATTAAGATTCCTTTAGATATATTACAGTGAAAATCTAGTTCCCCCAGCGCTATAAGAATACAGATCTGGAAAAGCCTCTCTTATTCTCTCCACCGCTTTATTTCCACTACAGTGAAGCGGTGATATCATTAATAAATTGTATCTCGCAATTGCCTCCATTGTTTTTTCAAGACGATAATCCGATGCATTTACCAAATGTGTTCCGCCTATTACTGCCTTGATAGGCTTGTTGTTGGTAATCTTAGATATATAATCTAGCGTGTTTATAATACCGCTGTGAGCGCAGCCTAATAGAACTACAATCCCATCGTCTGATTCAATAAACAAGGCTTGGTCGTCAACAACATCATCAGCAATATTGCAATCTTTATCCAAGAAGAAATTGCCGCCAACATCCTCAAAATCGTTGACTCTATCAATGCTGCCAGTAACAGAAACTCCTTCAAGAACTTGCGTAGAGCCTTTAGTCCAAACAACATCTCTGCCATTTAAAGCTTCAATAGCCGCTTCACTCATTCCTATAAATCGAGTTGTCGTTGGCTTCTGAGAAAATCTCTGCTGTAAGGCCGATGGATGTATAAAAATCTTTGCCTTAGACGCCAGCTTCAACACAGCAGGCAATCCTCCACAATGGTCATAATGACCATGGCTTAAGACAACCGCATCAGCAGAAGATAAATCTACTCCAAGCTTTTTAGCATTGTGCAAGATAATATCGCTTTGACCTGTATCAAAGAGAATGCGATTCCCTTTATACTCAATCCAGAATGAAAGACCATGTTCGGTCAAGACATCGTCTCTAATAGAATCATTCTCAACGAGTACAACTATTTTGAGTCCCGTAGACATATAGATTAGTCTCCTCCTAATGGTCGCATACATTAGCGCCAGAGACTAGGGTCTTATTGACATAGGCTAGTGCTATATTTTCTGCGGTATCAACAGGGGCTCCAACAACAACATCTATTCCATTGTTAGCAAATAGTTGCTGCGCACGCTGACCAATTCCACCTGCGATAATAACGTTAACATTAAGAGAAGATAACCACTTTGGTAACACTCCAGGCTCATGTGCTGGTGGAGTTAAAAGTTCTGTTGATACAATCTGCTTACTATCAGCATTAACATCAACAATCGCAAACTCTTGGCAATGACCAAAATGCTGTGACAATTTAGACTCTACTAAAGGTATTGCTAATCTCATTTTATTTCCCTTATACAAACAGTTTTATCAAAGTAATTATTCACTAAGTCTCTTACTTAATCTTTTCCACATTTCCTTTATATCTGTGCTACCAAGAGAATCGCCATGTTCTATCAACGACTCTCTATTAATCTGAGCTTTGGTAACAGATTTATCGTAGTGAATCTTTCCGACAACTTCTATATCGTTTTGCAACGCATACGCTTCTATCTTGTCTGACATATCAGGATTTAAATCATACTTGTTAATCGCAACGACAATACTCAAATCAAAGCCTCTTGCAAGCTCGACAACTCTTTCAAGATCATGCAGACCAGAAAGCGTTGGCTCTGTAACAACCAGCACAATATCGGCCCCAGTTATAGAAGCAATAACAGGACAACCAATCCCCGGAGAACCATCAACGATTATCAAGCTCTGATTTTCCTT
Source organism: Phycisphaerae bacterium (assembly GCA_027078365.1). GTDB lineage: Bacteria > Planctomycetota > Phycisphaerae > Sedimentisphaerales > Sedimentisphaeraceae > S145-28. Next base: position 200,971 of record JALWYQ010000001.1, on the reverse strand, counting down.
CTTGGCAATCTCTTTTGCTTCTCTTCTAATTAATGAAACAAGCTTGCCACTATTTTCCTGCGCAATGCCAAGAGTAGCATGTACCATAGTTCCATATCTTGTATCAGAGATAAACCACTGCCCATTGACAACTTCATTAAATTCAATTGCCTCACGAGGACAAAACTCCACACACACGCCACAACCTTCGCAAGATATTGTATCAACTCTGTAGACACTACCTTTAGAACCATTTGATAACGCTTTTTCTTCTATTGCCTCAAACTTACAAATCCTAGCGCATCTACCGCAACCAATACAGTTATCTTCAACAATAAAGGCTTGCTTGCCACCAATGAAATCTTCTCTTCTTTTAATTGTTGGCTCTAGTACGAGATGCAAATCTGCCGCATCAACATCACAATCTGCCAAGACAGCCTTTTCTGCAAGCGTTGCCAAAGAGGCAACAATACTAGTTTTACCAGTACCGCCTTTACCGCTTATAACTACTAGCTCTTTCATATTAGCTTCTCTTGTAATTGAATATTTTTATCAATGTAGTCAAACAAATCGATAAACCCTCTCTCGTAATCAGCGGCGACATCAACAATCATCTCGCCTTTTGAGTACGCCTTGGCGATTTCTATGTCATCGCGTATTTCAAGAGCGACATCAATTTTCTCTTTAGAACAATATTTGAGAACTTCATCATCTCCAGCATCGCTACGATTAATCACAACAGCAAACGGCAATTTTAGCTCTCGAACCATACCAACAGCCAATCTTAAATCATTGAGACCAAACGGCGTAGGCTCTGTAACAAGGACAACAAAATCGCAATCCTTTATCGCCTCAATAACCGGACACGACGTCCCCGGCGGAGCGTCTATCACGATAACAGAATCACTACTAGCAGCCTTTTTAACTTCTTTAATCAGTGGCGGTGTGTGTATATCGCCAATGTTGAGACGACCTTGAATAAAACCAATCTCTTTAGCCACACCAATATCTACGAATCCTATCTCTTTAGCTTTATCTGTTATCGCAGAAGTCGGACAAACCAACTTACAACCGCCGCATGAATGACAGAGTTGATCAAACGTAACGACAACCTTCTTCAAGGAAACAATAGCGTTATACTGACATATATCACTACACCTGCCGCAACCGTTGCATTTTTCATTGTCCACTTCTGGAACATCTATAGTGACTGCTTTTGACTTCTGAATCTCTGGCTTTAGAAATATATGCCCATTAGGCTCTTCAACATCACAATCTAGATATTGCGCAGCCCTGCGATTCTTAGCAATTGCTCTAGCTAAGTTTGTTGAGATGGTAGTTTTTCCTGTACCGCCCTTACCGCTAGCGACAGCAATCTTAATATTTTTTTTAGTCACAATTAATTCCAATACTGTTTTAATCTTAAAGGTAAGCTAAATAAGTTTTGCAGATTACAAATCCAAAGATATATCCTGCTCATCCCAGTCGAACTTATCCACTGCTATCCATCCATCTGTTGGCAGAGAATGAAAGCAGACTGCTCTTGGCTCACACCAGTGACCTCTGTCGATTCTCCACTTCGTGTACCTATTCATGGCAGAGGCCCCCTTATCAATCCTGTAACCACTAGGATGAAATCCAACCGTAACTTCATTAACTTCGAGTAGATTACACATAGAAAAACCCTAAAATTACAAGAGGCTATTACTAAAACGCGAAACTACGAACTAACAATCGCCCGCGGCTAAGAAAGCGGGCGATTGTCATCAGAGACCGCTACTCTCTTTTTTGCAAGTCTTCTATTTTATCGCTGAGGATTTGTATCTGCGCAGTTAAATCTTCTATCTGTTCTTGCGTCGAAACGTCTTGATTAAAACCAAATCGACCACGACCCAAACGAGTCGCAAACCTTCCCCTTCCGGCAAAGCCTCCAAAGCCAGCACCTCTTTGTTGACCTCTACCGCAAGGACCTAATCCTCTACCTGTCATTGGTCCAGCACCGGTTGGACCTGTTGCATCTCCAAATGGCATGATAATTCTCCTTTCAAAACACTAAAGACAACTCCAATAATTGCTTTTAAGCAATAAATAGAATTCCCTTATCTTTCAGCGACAAGACTTCTTCTTGCCTACCGAAACAACTATCTAAACCCAATGCCCTTCAACATTTGCACTCTCTTGAGCTGTTAGCTCTCCGGATTTCATCTTATCTATTGCTTCTTGAACAGAACACTTCTTAGCAAGAAATATCTTCACATCTGCTGCATTAAGAGTTCTAAAGGCATTTGGACCAACATTACCTGTAATAACAGCATCAACATCTAAGTTGGCAATATTCATACCCGTTTGGACCCCAGCACCTTGAGCGGCATTTAGGTTGACAGTGTTATCACAAACTTCGAACTCATTTGTTTCTGTATCAACAACGAGAAGATACTTTGCCCTTCCAAATCTCAAATCAATCTCACTTGCAAGATCTCTGCCTTGTGCAGTTACTGCTACTTTCATATTAACCACCTTTCTTGTTTATAGCTTCCTTGGCACAGCTGCGCAGCCTACGTTTGCGCATACAACCGCCAAAACCATTTCTAGCTCCATGCCAACAACCCGGCATCACAAATTTAGCTGCATCTAAACTGTTATTTAAATGCGCTTGGAGAACCTCTTCGACTTCTCCCGTAACATAAGCAAGTACTTCAATTCCAACGCTATCTAGCGCAAAGACAACCTCACGTGAAATCGCACCACATATGAGGGTTTCAACGCCTAGATCCTTGAGTTTTTTTGCCTTCTGCTGCGCTAAGGTGTCTTCTAGATTTACCTTTGAACGCGCAACCTCCTTTGCATCTTCAATATCTACAATCAAAACATTTGTAGAAAAATCAAACACATTTGAAAGCGAATTATTCCATACCGATATTGCTATTTTCATCTCTTGTAAAACCTTTCCACATATCAATAGCAACAATCATGCCAACAAAGCATATCAGAAGCAATAGAACCATCTAACATCTTTATTGGCAACAAGTTAGAATAATAAGTGTTTTTGAAATTTAGAATTGACTGGCGAAAGAAGAGTAGCAATCCGCAACTAATCGCCAATAGCTGATTGCAAATTGCAACTATTAAATACCTAAAGATTTGATTTTGCGAAACAGCGTACTCTTATCTATGCCTAACTCTTTGGCTGCAGCTGTTTTGTTGCCATTATTTCTATCAATAGCCGCTTTAATCAGCTCAATTTCCATCTGCTTGATGGTAACACCACTACTAGCTGCGCAGCTTTGATTAGCACCGCTTGAACGGCGAAGATGCACTGGCAAATCTTTTACTTGAATAAGGTCTCCAGAACAAAGCACAAAACAATGCTCCAATATATTCTCAAGCTCGCGTACATTGCCAGGATAATCGTAAGCCAATAAAGCTGCGGCTGCTTGGTCAGTAACGCCTGTAATGTGTTTGTTGTGAATTCTGTTAAACTTGTCTATAAAGTGATTTATCAATAGGTGAATATCCTCTTTTCTATCTTTCAAAGGCGGCAGTTCAATCCTCATCACATTAATCCTGTAATAAAGATCTTCTCTGAATTTCCCCTGCTCAACTAATATTTCAAGTTTCTTATTAGTCGCTGCAATAACCCTAACATCTGCGCTAACCGATGCAACCGCACCGACCGGCTCGTAAGTCTTCTCTTGAAGAACGCGTAAGAGTTTCACCTGCATTACTGGAGAAACATCGCCGATCTCATCAAGAAATATTGTACCACCTTGAGCTAGGTCGAACCTACCAAGTTTATCCTTTTTTGCATCGGTAAATGCGCCTGCCTTATAGCCAAAAAGCTCACTCTCTAAAAGTGCATCTGGCAGGGCCCCACAGTTAATTGCTATAAACGGTTTGTCTTTGCGCGAACTGAGGTTATGAATTGCCCTAGCGAACAACTCCTTGCCGCTACCGCTTGGGCCTTCTATTAAGACCGTAATATTACTCTTTGCAATATTTGGCAGAACCTCAAATATATTGCGCATCTTAGGGCTTTGGCTGATTATATCTTCGCAAGAATATTTCTGCATAATCTCCTTGCGTAGATTTTCAATTGTACTCATGTCTCTAAATGTCTCAACTCCGCCAACAATGTCTCCAGCCTTATCCCTTAAAAGCGCAGTTGATATCGCAATTGCACGCTTATTACCATTAGCATCTATAATATGAACAACCCTATTTGTAACGGCCTTACCTGTATTCATAGTCTGCTGCAATGTACAATCGCTCTGGCAGACATCAGCGTGCAAGATGTCTCTGCAATATTTCCCAATAGCCTCGCTAGGAGCAATCCCCGTGATTTCATGGGCTGCCCTATTGAAAGAAGTTATCCTCCAATTCTCATCTACAGTAAAGACACCTTCACTTATCGAATCGAGAATTATCTCCTGCTGATTGTAATCTTTTTTGTTAGACATGCCTAACTTTTACCACATCAGCAATATTAATGCAACTAAGTAGAGAAAAAAACTAACTAAACCTAAAGTGAATTTCCGCTCTACTAGCTGTCAAATACACACCAATTGCCAGTCAACACCCTCTCAAACAAAGCAACTTAAAAGAAAGTTGTATTATTAAAGCGACAAATATGCTATCATGTTCACTAACATTTCGCCTTGTACACTTCTTGATATTCAAATATAGCCCTCTTAAACGGGTACAATCTGCGATAACTGCTGTTTAATCTACATTTATATGGGTTATGGCAAGAAAATTTAATTGTGGGATTCTCCGGTAACAGCTTTTCGAATAGGGCTTTCTCTGGTATGTCCCAAGCGCTTAAGAAAGAAAAGTATGGAAAAGTTTACCGAATTAGGATTATCAAAAAAAACTATTGCTGCATTATCAGAGAAAGGCTTCGAGGAACCAACAGAGATTCAATCGCTCACAATACCTCTGTTGCTAGAAAACAAGATTGACATCATTGCGCAGGCACAAACCGGAACAGGCAAAACCGCTGCATTCGCTCTACCGTTAATCGAAAATATTAAAAAGAACTCTAAAAAGGTCCAAGCTATTATTCTAGCTCCTACCAGAGAACTTGTCGTTCAAGTTTGCCAAGAGATAAACTCACTAAAGACGGACAACGCTATATCTGTTGCTCCAATCTATGGCGGGCAGTCCATGTCGATGCAGCTAAAGAAACTAAAAGAAAGGGTTTCCATTGTCGTTGGAACGCCCGGAAGAATTTTAGACCACTTAAAACGCAAAAGCCTATCGCTAGAAGACATAAAGTATTTCGTTCTAGACGAAGCTGATGAGATGCTAAATATGGGCTTTATCGATGACATTGAAACAATACTTGAGAATACGCCTGAACAAAAGAGAGTCCTTCTATTCTCTGCAACAATGCCAGCTGCAATTAAAAAGCTAGCGGAAAAATACCTCGGCCAATACAGCCACGTTAAAACAAAAACACAGCTAACAACTAATCTGACAGACCAAATATATTTTGAAGTAGCAGAGAAGGATAGATTTGAAGCACTCTCTAGAATCATTGATGTAGAAGCAGAATTCTACGGAATTGTCTTCTGTAGAACTAAGATGGATGCAGATACTCTCACTGTGCGTCTTAATGAGAGAGGCTACCTTTCTGAGGCTCTTCACGGAGATATTACACAAAGTCAGAGAGAAAAAACTCTACGCAGATTTAGAGCTGGCAAGATTACGACCTTGGTAGCGACTGATGTTGCAGCACGTGGAATTGATGTAGAGAATTTAACGCACGTAATAAACTTTGCAATTCCCCAAAACCCAGAGGCGTACGTGCACAGAATTGGACGTACAGGAAGAGCTGGCAAACAAGGAACGGCAATCACATTCATAACTCCTTCAGAATTTAGAAAGCTAGGATTTATAAAACGTATTGCTAAAGCTGATATTCGTAGGAAAGATGTTCCAGAAGTAAAAGATGTCATCAATATAAAGAAAAAAAGAATCATCGAAGATATTGAGAGAATCATATACAACAATGATTTTCAAGATTATAAAGATCTAGCCAAAAAACTTCTAAGGGGCAAAATGCCTGAAGAAGTAATTGGGGCCGTATTGAAACACTCGCTAGGAAAAGACCTTGATGAAAAGAGCTACAAAACACTATCAACTCCAAAGAAAGCAAATCGAGGACGCTCTTTAGTAGAAGAAGAAGGCAAGACTAGGCTCTTTATCGCAAAAGGTAAAGAGAGCGGTATGACAAAGAAAAAGCTAGTTAGCTTTATTGTCGATAAGGCCGGCACAAAACAATCCCTGATTGACAATGTCGAAGTGTTAAAAGAATTTTCATTTATCACAGTACCCTTTACCGAGGCAGAGATAATTCTTAAGAAATTTAGAAATGTTAAATCTGGTAATAAATCAATAATTGTAAAGGCAAGAACAGACACTAGAGCTTCTGCGCAAAACTCTCGTAAGAGAAAGAGAAGTTACAGCAAAGACAAATCATCTGGTAAAGCCGCAAGAAAATCCTTGGCCAGAAAGAAGAGCTACTCAAAGAAAAAGAAATAAACTAAATGTTAGAATATAAAAGCCCTGATAAGAGAAACAAACTCCTATCAGGGCTTCTGTTTAATAATCTAACAAACTCATTTTACCTTATCTTGCGCATCAATAATGCACCCGATAGCAATATCGCCAAAGTCATAGGCTCTGGTACAGCAACAAATGTGCCAGAGAAAACTCCGAAGGTATTTGAAGAGTCTAGTATATTACCTGTATATTTATTCAATGATAAGTTTATCCTTATATCATCATTAGATTCTAGAGATGCAACAAATGGATTGCTATCATCAAGAACGTCGTTTATAACGACATCTGCAATATCATCACTAAATAGAAGTATTCCTGTTGTGTTTGTTTGATAAGAACCATCTACGATATTTCCTCGGACAAGCGCTTCACCGAGAGCGTTAATGATAGTAAAATCAACTGCCCCAGCAATCGCTCCAGAACCATCGAGCTTAATATCGCCAATATTCATAGATAATCCTGGCTCAGAGATAATACTTAAACTAGGCAACCCTGAAAATGTCATATCCATTTGGTTGTATTGCCATGGACCATAACCAAATAGCGGCGACTGCAATTCACTAGCAGACACCGAAGCTGCGCAAACACTCATCACAATTAACAACAATAACTTCTTCATCTCTATCTTCTCCAAATAAAATTCACCTCAATTGCCAGTCTCAACACCCATCCGAGACTAGATAAAACAATCGAGAACATATAAGCTAAGTAACTCTAGTGATCTCCCACAGCTGTGAAATCGGTAAAAAAATATGCCAAGTTAATCACCATCTGACAATAATGAGAAGTTATTGTCTTTTTTTGCAATATTAAGTACTTAGCCCTACATGTTATGTGCCATAAACTTTACATGTAGCTAGCAATTTCAAACCCAACGCCCTTTTCGAAAGATAAAATAATGACTTTTTTGTTGCAGATTATCTCCTTAAGACCATAATAATAGGTTCAGTGGCATTAAACTCGCCGCAACTTTTACAATATAATAGGAGCTTTTATCGAATGGGACCTGTACTTGAGAGTTTAGTAAAACTTCAGGAAGTCGAAAATCAACTTAAGGGCACAAAGGCCAGACTTGCCCGTGCAAAAAGGGCGGTTACCCTACAAGAAAATCAATTGCGTAGCCTAGTAAATTCTCTAGAAGAAAAACAGCACGAAATCAAACTTCTCAAGGCAGAAATAGACTCACAAAGCCTAGATCTAAAATCAAGAGACAGCTCTCTGGAAAAATACAGAGAAGCCCTTAACCTCGCCAAGAATAACAAAGAATACGCTGCAATACTTACCGAGATAAATCTCAACAAAGCCGACAACTCTAAAATCGAAAACAAGATACTAGAGCTAATGAAATCTGTCGAAGAACAAGAAGCTCTCTGCGGTGAACTTGAGAAAGAAATTCAAGCCCAACAGGCAAAAGTAGATGAAGTCAAAAACGATTCAAAAGATAAGATAACTGAAATTGAAGAAAAGATTTCAGAAATCCAGCAACAATGGGAAGCTGCGTCTAAGGGAATTCCAGCTGAGGTGCTTTCATTATTCCAAAAACTCAGCGACACATATGACGGCGAAGCTATTGCCAGTGTTGAAATGAGTAATCCTCGCAGAAAAGTATATACATGCAGTGGTTGCTATATGACACTCACCAATGAAGCTGTCAATAAACTCCTCACAACTGATGATGTATTTCAATGCCCAAGTTGCAGTAGGATTGTAGTTCTAGAAGAATCTTTTGAGCATTAAAAACCCATTATCATAAGTTTAATCTTTATCTGGTGGATTCTGTTTTGTCTAAAGAAGTAATCATTTTTACTGATGGCGGAAGTAGAGGCAACCCTGGCCCTTCGGCGGCTGGATTTGTAATTCAAGACACTTTAGGCAATCAACTACTTGCCAAAGGCATTTTCCTTGGCAACAACACAAATAACTTCGCAGAGTATAACGGCGTAATCTTATCTTTAGAGGCTGCTTTAGAAATGAAAGCAGAGAAAATAACCCTCTACAGCGACAGCCAATTAATGGTACGCCAAATTAATGGGCAATACAAAGTAAAAAGCCCTAACCTAAAAGAGCTCTACAACCGAGCTGTCGAGCTACTTGGGCAGTTCCAGAACTGGAAAGTAGAACACGTCTATAGAGAACAAAACAAAGAAGCAGATGCCTTGGCAAACAAAGCAATGGACATCAAAGACGACATCGAAATCTACCCCAAAAAAACAAATGCCACCAGCGGCAAAAAGTTAAGACTAGCTATAATGCTAAGCGGTGGCGGCACTACCATGCTCAATATCCAGAAGGAAATTGATGCAGGAAATCTTGATGCTCAGATAGTAACAGTCATAAGCTCTCGAAGTGATGTTAAAGGAGTTCAGAGGGCAAGAGATATTGGCATTGAACCGGTTATAATTCGCAAGAGAGATTTTAGTGATATAGACTCATTCAGCGAAGCGATTGCTTCAGTACTACGAGAAAATAATATAGAACTAGCTGTGCAGGCAGGATGGCTTTGTCTCTGGAAAATCCCTGAGGACTTCACTAACAGAGTGATGAATATCCATCCATCTCTCCTGCCAAGTTTTGGTGGTAAAGGGATGTGGGGCCACCATGTTCATGAGGCAGTCCTAAAAGCTGGATGCAAGGTCAGCGGATGCACTGTACACTTCTGCACGAACGAATATGACAAGGGGCCCATTATCGTTCAAAAAGGTTGCAAGGCAAAGGCAAGTGACAGTGTGGATGAACTAGCAAAGAGAGTTTTCAAACAAGAATGCCTTGCCTATCCAGAAGCGATTAGACTCTTTGCTCAAGGGAAAATAGCTGTTATAGATGGAATTGTTCATATTAAGTAAGAGCCTTTATATGGAGTGATTGGAGTGAATAAACATCAAAAACAACTATTAGCTAGGTTCTGTATTGTCATGGCTTTGACAATTGCTCTAATTGCAGCCCTTAGCCAATACAGAAATGTGGTGAATAAGTCTGAAGCAATCAAAGCGATGGATGTGCTCTCTATGGAAATAGCAAAGTACGATTTATTCCACGGTGAATTGCCTCCAAAAGACTACATACTCGAAGTTATTAATAGATACAAACTATTCCGTATTGGCTCTGTAAAGTGTAGATCGCAATGGATTGAACCGGGCTCTGGTCCAGAGACAATCCTTTTATTCTCGAAGAAGAATTACAATAGCCTATTTGTTAAATCAGGCTACGTTTACCTTACAAAAGAAGATATGCTAGAGAGCGAAGAGATTTTAAAATTGCAGATAAAAAAATCTATTCTACAAGACAATGGCGCTAGTAACGAGGAACTAGCAAAGATAGATAAAAAAATTCAACAATTAATCCTAAGTGGCAAGGACGGCAAGAGTCAGTGGGCAGACACAAAGACTTTTGAAAAAGTCCTATCCAAACAACAAAACGAGGCTGAAATCAAAGAATTCCTTGAGCAACATATAAATGCTCAAGTATTCTAATTAGATGCTAAAAAATTCTCTCGTTGTATTCCCAACTATATCTGAGAATCTATCTAAATCTATATCGTGAATCTCGGCGAGTTTCTTTGCCGTATGAATCATAAGTGCTGGCTCATTAATCTTCTGTTTGCGCATCGGCGCAGGCGACATGTACGGGCAATCAGTTTCAACCATCAGTCTCTCAAGTGGAACAACAGCTGCTGCATCTCTTGCGAGCTGCGCATTTTTAAATGTAACAACTCCAGTAAATGAAATATAGTAGCCCTTGTCTATTACCAGCTTAGCCTGTTCTGGAGTTCCGCTAAAACAATGTATGACAACATGATTTAGCTTATCTTTATACTTATCTAGGATTTCAATCGTATCATCAAAGGCTTCTCGTGAGTGAACTATGACCGCTTTATTTGCTTTGGTTGCAATATCTAGCTGAGCTTTAAATATTCTATGCTGGTCTTGGACAGACGAATGATTGTAATGATAATCAAGACCTATCTCCCCAACTGCCACAACCTTGCTATCTTTGACTTGATCTGCCATGACATCAAGGTCTTTTGCACTAACATCTTTTGCATAATGTGGATGAAAACCAACTGTTGCCCAAATATCATCATGTCTATTAGCAAGGGCAATAGCCTTTAGATTGTTATCTGTATCCGTACCAACGGTTATCCAACCATCAACTCCAGCATCTCTACTTCTAGAAAGAACGGAGTCTAAATCTTCCTGTAACTCTGGAAATGTCAAATGAGCATGTGAATCAATTAAAGACATGTTAGTCTCCTGTGTAACTATATAGCAAATGGAGCGAAGAAGGCATTTTCGTAATAATTTAACTCTGGTTCTCCAGCATCTCCCAAGATAACAATAGCAATATCGAATCTTATTGCACGTTTCTTGATGTTGTTGCTCTTCAAGAAATATTTTGCTGCAAGCGCCACTCGTTTCTGTTTCTCTGCGCCAACTGCCGCAATTGCAGGCATATAATCCTCATTGCGGCGAGTCTTAACTTCTACAAAAACAATCTCAGCAGAAGGTGAATATGCAACGATATCAATCTCACCTTTTGTTGAATAAAAATTAAGGGCAAGGACTCTATAGCCCCTACCCTTTAGATATTTAACAACGCGTTTTTCTCCCCATCTACCTAGTAGCTTTGGATTACTAAGCAATCTTTTTCGAGAAGAAAAAAACTCTAACATAATAGCTCAAAACTTATTTAGCTTTAGCCCTTACAGTATGCTCGCTGCGGCGTTCTTTAAGACGAACAGCCTTACCTCTACGTTCACGTAGGAAGTAGAGTTTTGCACGTCTTACCTTTGCACTTCTGATTGGTCTAATATCAACAACGTTTGGCGAATGAAGTGGGAACACACGCTCAACACCTTCAGAACCGCTAACGCGACGTACTGTAAATGTCTCATTGATACCACTACCTCTGCGAGCAATTACAGTACCAGTAAAAAGCTGCAAACGCTCCTTATCACCTTCTATAATTCTACAGTGAACTTCCACTGTATCGCCTATCTCGAAATATGGAATCTCTTTCTTTAGGCTTGATGCCTCAACTAATTTAAGAAATTCAGTGTTCACGATATATCTCCTATTTCTAGTATTTTGTTTAGTCTTGTTTTTCCAGATTCTCTAACAAATCTGGTCGCCACTTTTTGGTTCTCTCTAGAGATTGTTGCCTGCGCCATTCTGCAATTTTGCCGTGGTCTCCACTCAATAACACATCAGGAACTCGCATACCGCAATATTCATCTGGACGAGTATATTGTGGATACTCAAGAAGAGCCTCACTAAACGACTCATCTTTATTTGATTCAGCATCGCCCAGAACTCCATCTAGCAATCTAGTTACTGAATCAATTATCACCATTGCCGCAAGTTCCCCACCAGTCAAAACATAATCACCAATCGAAACTTGCTCGGCTTCTAAGCCAATTCTAATACGCTCATCAAAACCTTCGTATCGACCTGCAATGAGAATCAATCGTTTTTCCTTGCTAAGTTCGCGAGCAAACTTTTGATCAAACCTTCTACCTTGAGGCGACATCATCAAAACCCTGCCTTTGGTAGCATCTTGTTTAACTACATTGTGGTAACAATCAAAAACCGGTTGGCACTTCATCACCATACCGGGGCCACCACCGTAGGGTTTATCATCAACCTTTGAATAGGTGTCAGTAGCAAAATCTCTAATATTTGAAAGAACAACTTTAATCGCCTCACTTTCCTGAGCACGCCTCAGTATCGAATGGCTCAGTGGCGATTCAAACATCTCGGGGAAAAGAGTTAGTACGTCAAACCTCATTTTAATTCCCCTATTAATTTAATTATTCCGCTGATTCTGCGGCTTCTGCTGCAGCGGCAGCTTCTGCGGCAGCAGCTTCTGCAGCTGCTTTAGCCTCAGCAGCCTTTTCTAGCGCAATTCTATCAGCTTTAGTAAATGGTTTACCGGCTTTTTTAGCCAACGCCTTAGCTTTATCACGACGAGCCTTTTTAGCCTCCATGTATTTACAAGTTAGACCATTTTTACGTAGGATATCAGCCACTGTATCAGTCGGTATAGCACCAACACTTAGCCAATATGCAGCACGCTCTGTATTTAGAACGATTTGCTCATCAACATTCTTCGCCATTGGGTCATAATGACCGATTTTCTCTAGGATACGGCCATCGCGAGGAGTTCTGCTCTCGACCGCATTAATCCTGAAGAAAGGACGGTGTCTACGACCCATTCTTGTCATTCTTAATTTTACTGCCATGTCTTTTCCTTTTTAAAAGATTTATATTAAATTCCAACAACTGCACCGTGCAATCATCGGACTCGTTGACAAAATAACGAATATCCATTTATAAACATCGCAAACAGCGCGGTGTCGATTTTTGCATCTTTGCTAATAATCTCAACCTGCTCATCGCTGAGCCTATCCGCCATCTGCTTTTCTTTAGCGGTCATAATAGCAACCGCCCTTGTAAGCTGCTCTAATTCCAAGCTACTTGGTGAAGCTAACATCGCAAGCTCACTAGAGCCTGAGATATCCTTAAACTGACGCCTGAGCATCTGCCCAAAATCGTCATCCACCATCAAGGCAAGCCTTTCTAGATATTCTTCCAGAGTTGGCTTTTCCATATTACCGCCGCGATCTCTTCTTTCTTGGCTGACGTTTACGTTTGCTGCGCTGTTTAACTTTCATTCCACCGCCAAACATACCCGCGCCATTGCCACCCATCATACCTTGCATAGCACTCATAGCATTCATTCCACCGCCACCAGAAATCATTTTCATCATGTCTCTGCTACGTTTAAACGTCTTAACAAGACCAGCAACCTCGTTTACAGACGTGCCACTACCGGCAGAAATACGCCTTCTCCTCGAAGCATCCAAAATATCTGGATCACGTCTTTCTGCAGGCGTCATGGAATGTATAATAGCTTCCAATCTGCTAAATTCTTTATCATCAATATTTAAATCACCAAGCTTTGAACCTATACCGGGCAGCATCTTGAGCATACTCATCATACCGCCCATCTTTCTCACTTTATTCATTTGTGAGAGAAAATCATCAAGTCCAAACGTGCCTTTGGCCATTTTATTCTGCAATTTTTTGGCTTCATCTTCATCAAACTGCTCTTGAGCCTTCTCAACTAGGGTAACAACATCACCCATACCCAAGATTCTTGAGGCCATTCTGTCCGGATGGAAAAGCTCGAGATTTTCGATTTTCTCGCCAACACCAACAAACTTGATTGGCTTACCCGTTACAGCCTTAACGCTGAGGGCAGCACCACCCCTTGCATCACCGTCTAGTTTTGTAAGTATAACACCATCAAGTTCGAGCCTGTCGTTGAATTCCTTAGCAGACGTTACCGCATCTTGCCCCATCATAGCATCACAGACAAGATATATCTGTTGTGGATTTGTCGCCTTAGAAACAGCGGCAACTTCATCCATCATCTCTTGGTCTATGTGCAATCGGCCAGCGGTATCCAAAATCACAACATTGCAACCGAGATTTTTCGCCTCTTTAATGCTGTTTTTAGCGACCCTAACCGCATCTTTACTATCTTCATGGTAAACAGGAATATCAATCTGCGTACCCAAGCTCTTGAGTTGCTCAATAGCGGCAGGCCTTTGCAGGTCAACGGCCGCTAGCATAGGTTTTTTGCCCTGCTTAGCGATAAATTTAGCCAGTTTAGCTGCAGTCGTTGTTTTACCGCAACCCTGCAAACCAGCTAATAAAATTACCGTTGGCCCCGGCGAGACATAATATATTTCACTGTCAACCGGCCCCATTAGCTCGGTCAATTTGTCTTGGACAATCTTGACCATAACTTCGCCAGGCTTCAAACTCTTTAGTACATCAGCACCGAGGGCTGCTTGCCTGACATCTTTACAGAACTTCTTTACTACACTGTAGTTAACGTCTGCTTCAAGGAGGGCTTTGCGCACCTGATTCATGGCATCAGAGACATTGGCCTCGGTGATTCTACCACGCCCAGAAAGCGAGCGAAATACAGAACTAAATTTGTCCGTTAAAGCATCAAACAATGTACATACCCAAAAAAAGAGTTTCTATTAACAACCTATGCGCACACCTACGGCGTCATAAGAGGGGCGATTCTATGCAAATGGTGGTTGTTTTTCAAGCAGAAAACATTGTTTTTGCCCCTCAAGAGCAAAAATGGCCACCATAGTCATAAAAAAAGCCCTAGCGTTTTACGTCTAGGGCTCAAAAGTGAGAGTAATGCAACTTAAAGCTTAGAATATCTACTTTATTTGTTCTGCTTTGCAATCAAAAGAGTAAAGCTCTCTCCTTCTGCCATGAATTCTGAGGCAGATATGTAAAGTTTTATTTGCTTGCCATCCTTAGTGTATATCACACACTCATCTGTAAATTGTGATTTAAACTTCTGGCTCTTTAATATCGCCAAAACCGCACCGCAGGAGGCACAATACGGACTTGTTCCACAACCAGATGGTCCTTGACTAACATTCTTGCAATCGAGCGCTTCGCCTGGTCGCATGCCAATTACAGTCGTAGCATCCAGACCAACCATCTTACAAAACACATCATTGGCCATTATTATTTGTCTTTTATCATTTAATAGTACAGCCATATCTGTTACCGTGCTAACTAAGCCACGTATAAATGGAGCTTTTTTAATCTTTTCTATTTGCTCTAAAAGAGCTTCCTTCGACTCTCTAGGTGCCGGCGCAAAATATGTAGCACTTTTATGTAAGTTGCCGTCACTAAAGCAATTTTTCTTTATGCCCACATTAATCATTTTAGCTCCTCAAAAGACAATAGCTATATATTGAAAGCATCTACATTATCATTAAAAGGGATACTCGATTCTGAGAGTTCGCTAGAATCTACTACCTGATGAAAAGCTCTATCACTCTGGGTAAGGTTGGTATGGGAAGAACCAACATTACTTTGAGCTGCGCTAACACTATTGCCGCCAACAAGTTCACTTAGAGACCGTACAATCTCTTTCATCTGATCTGCTTGAGAAGAAAGCTCTTCTGCCGCAGCTGCACTCTCTTCAGAATTTGAAGCAGTCGCTTGAGTAACCTTATCAACCTGAGTGATTGCAGAGTTAATCTGGACAACACCTTGGGTTTGTTCTTCAGAAGCAGCAGCAATCTCACTGATAAGATTGTTAACCTGAGCACTCTTTTCTGTTATCTCTTTGAGACTCTTAGATACTTCCTTAGCTATTTCAACACCACCTCTAGAATTTTTAACTGATTCTTCAATCATACTAGAGGTATCCTTAGCCGCTTCGGCACTGCGCATCGCAAGGTTGCGTACTTCTTCTGCTACCACCGCAAAACCTTTACCAGCTTCACCTGCCCTTGCTGCTTCAACAGCAGCATTTAGTGCAAGTAGGTTTGTTTGGAAGGCAATCTCATCAATCACCTTGATAATCTTTGCAGTTTCATCTGAAGATTTTTGAATATTTACAATCGCCTCCTCCATACGAGCCATAGAACTACTACCTTCATCTGAAGCCCTCTTTGCATCTGAAGCTAGAGCATTTGCCTGTTGAGCGTTATCTGAGTTTTGCTTAATCATAGAAGAAATTTCCTCTAGTGATGATGAAGTCTCTTCCATGTTTGCCGCCTGTTCACTTGCTCCTTCTGCTAAGGTTTGAGCGGTAGATGAAACTTGAGAAGCAGCACTAGCGACCTGCTCAGAACCTTCTTGCAAGCCTTGTATAATTTGACTGATAGGTTTTGCTATGCCAATAGATATAGAGAATCCAACAAACACAGTAATACACACTGATATGATTAGCAAGATTACCATTATTCGTTTGAATAAATGCACAGCAGCTAATGCCTCATCTTCATCGAGTTCGGCAATAAGCGCCCAAGTTACATCGCCAATCTTAATTGGAGTGTATGCGCTGAGAACTTTATGGCCGTTATAGTTTGTTATAATCTTCGCATCTGTTTTTCCAGATAAAGCCTCATTTGATGCCACCGTATCAACACCATTGTTTGCTACATTTCCAGCAAAAGAAGCCTTAATAGAGTGGTTAGTTTTGTCTAAGAATAAATCGCTTCTCATTAGCTTGTCACTACCGACTAGATAGGTCTCGCCGGTCTTGCCCATACCAGCCCGTTGCTGCATAATATGGTTAATCCTATCTATCGAAAGCTGAACAATCATAGCACCAATAATATTACCATCATCGTCATGGATAGGGCAACCAGCGAATGAAGCTGGTTCGTTGTTGCTCGGCGCATACGGTTGAAAATCTGCAACTGCCGCACTATTGCGTGAAACAATTTTCTCAAACACCTTTGCAAGCCCAGAGCCCCTAAGGCTTCCATGACGCAGATTTTTACCAAGATCGGATTCTCTCGCAGCCGTGTACATAATATGACCATGCTTTGCGCAAATCATAAAGATATCATAAAATCCAGTATCCTCTCTATACTCCTCTAAGTTCTTGCCATACTCATCCCAGATTGCTTTATACTCCGGAGTATCTACATTATAATCACCGTCCGGTTTGGTGTGCATCTTCTCATGATACTCAATCAGTTTGGCATATAATTCCTTGGCATCTTTGCTTCTCGCAAACGTTTCCATTCCAACTATTGCTTCATTGTAATAATCTTGGACCTCAACCTTCTTAGCATCACGAATTGCTATAAGTTTAGACAAACTCTCTCGTTCTAATGCATTGCTAGCCCTATTAATAGCCAATATACCAATAATACAAGCAGGCAATATTCCAACGAGTAAAAACGATACAATTAACTTTGTTGACAATTTCATTCTCTTAAACATAAAACCTCTCCTCAGAAATTAGATTAATGAATCTAGATTAGAACCAACAAATATTCTATCGATATCCAGTAGAATCTTGACTGAACTATCTATCTTTGCCATTCCAAAAATAAAATCGGTATTGATACTAGAGCCAAACTCTGGTGATTCTTGAATTTGCTCTTGCGTGACCTCCATAACTTCAGAGACCCTATCAACCAAGACTCCTGTTGGAACAACGCTTGAGCCATTGTTTATCTCAACAACAATGATACAGGAAGAATCTGTTATTTCGCTACTTGCCATCCCAAACTTGATGCGTAAATCAACAACTGGAATAACACTACCACGCAGATTGATAATGCCCAACACATAGGCTGGGGTGCGTGGTATCTGGGTGATTGATGTGTAGGCAAAGATCTCACGAACCTTGAGGATCTCAATGCCATATTCCTCTTCATCTAGAAAGAACGAAAGATACTTGCCAGACAAAGATTCTTGCTTTTGTTCTACCATAGCCATACTAATCCTCCATAAGCAAGTTTCATAATTAAGAGCACAAACTAAACCGCTTTATTTAGTAACTGCTACTAATTAGAATCTCGGAAAAACTTTAGCACTACTTTTTTAGCAATTGGCTATTTTTAGCAAGAAACATGTCTATCAGAACAAAGTTTGTCCTGATTAGTGGTAACTACTCTAATTCATGATACAGAAATCAAATTAGACGTCCCTTTTGAGCTACGTGTAGGGAATAGTCTAGAAATTTTTTTATTTCAACAAATATAATCGGACCTTATCTAGACAAAAAAGGGCTCTGCGCCAATTGCGCAGGGCCCTTTAAAATAGACAATCTATATAAGGAAGTGGCTCTGGGCGAGAGTCTTATCTCGACCAGAGCCAGAAGTAGAACATTTTGTATTTAGAGAGAATTAATTACTGCTAATTAAAAGCATCTATACTATTCTCAAAGGACACATCTGAATTACTAGCACCATCAACAATCTGATGGAAGCTCATATCGCTACAATCTAGTCTAGTGCTAGAGGAGTCGCTATGACTTTGAACTGCGCTAACACTATTGCCGCCAACAAGTTCACTTAGAGACCGTACAATCTCTTTCATCTGATCTGCTTGAGAAGAAAGCTCTTCTGCCGCAGCTGCACTCTCTTGAGAATTTGAAGCAGTCGCTTGAGTAACCTTATCAACCTGAGTGATTGCAGAGTTAATCTGGACAACACCTTGGGTTTGTTCTTCAGAAGCCGCGGCAATCTTGCTGATAAGATTATTAACCTGAGCACTCTTTTCTGTTATCTCTTTGAGACTCTTAGATACTTCCTTAGCGATTTCAACTCCACCTCTAGAATTCTTAACTGATTCTTCAATCATGACAGAGGTATCCTTCGCCGCTTCGGCACTGCGCATCGCAAGGTTACGAACTTCTTCTGCTACAACCGCAAAACCTTTACCAGCTTCACCTGCCCTTGCCGCTTCAACGGCAGCGTTTAGTGCAAGTAGATTTGTCTGGAAGGCAATCTCATCAATCACCTTGATAATCTTTGCAGTTTTATCTGAAGATTTCTGAATATTTACAATCGCCTCCTCCATACGAGCCATAGAACTACTACCTTCATCTGAAGCTCTCTTTGCATCTGAAGCTAGAGCGTTTGCCTGTTGAGCGTTATCTGAGTTTTGTTTAATCATAGAAGAAATTTCCTCTAGTGATGATGAAGTCTCTTCCATGTTTGCCGCCTGTTCACTTGCTCCTTCAGCTAAGGTTTGAGCGGTAGATGAAACTTGAGAAGCAGCACTAGCGACCTGCTCAGAACCCTCTTGCAAGCTTTGAATAATTTGACTGATAGGTTTCGTGATAGTCTTTCTGAGAATTATTAGAATGCTACCGATTATTACAGATATCAGTATAACTCCAGATATTGCAATCTTAACAAATAATGAGCTTATATTTGAAGCAGCCTGCTGTTTTATATTTCCTATACCTGCAATTGTCTCTGTCAGATCTTGTATATAAACCATCACACCTATTTGTCTTTTTGAATAGTCAAAAATCGGAAAAGATGCAATGCTATAGTTGCCTTGTTTCACTAGAGAGAACCCCTTGGCTCCACTCTCTAATACTGATGTAGTAACTAGTTTATCAACAATATCACTCGCAGTTGATGCTGTCTTAACATATCTATTAGAGATGATTGGATATCTATCAGTATCCTGCAATTTGGTTGCTATCGGTAATAGATCTGCATTCATATACGTTGCAAATAAATCTTCTTTTCGTATCTGACTTTGCTTAACAACACGATTAAATGACTCAAGAGATTCACAAGTTCCTAATTGATTACCAGACTCATCTATTACAGGAACGATGCCTCTAATAGCAAAACCTCCGCGGCCAACTTCAATACCTTTTATACTCTTAGAAAGTTTATTCGCATTAACAACTGAGTGTCTAAATGAAGTTAAATCATCTGAGACGTCAATCCATTCCCCATTTCTCTTAGCTTGACGATTGCGCCAGCTACGCAAGAAGCTTCTACTATTCGAGAGATGAAAGTGTATCTTTAGTTGTGACTCGCCAGAATACGACACGTGTTTATTATTTATTGATTTCATATATTCACGTAATCGCTCGCGTGCTTTTTGTACCGTAGGATCCACTTCATCATCAATAACTCCGCTATTTGCTAATTTATAAGCACTAACCACTTCTGGCTGAGCAGAGAAAATAGTCGCATCATCTAATGCTTTAGAGGAAATGATACCAATATTTCTTTTAATAAGCGAACAAGTATCCTTCGCAGAGTTGTCAGCAACTTTAAATGCCCTATTGTAAGCCCAGTCGGTTTCTAGTGTGAGGAGCCTCTTCACCACCGTTCCAGTGAAAATCGCAATAATCAATAGAGATAATGTAACAACACATATCGTTGGTAATATGAATTTTGTACTAATCCTCATAACACTCCCATCCCCCCTAGAAAAGTTTTAAGCTAAAGGCTCTATTTAGTAATTGCCACCAACTGACTCCTCGGTGATATCTCAACAATACTTATTTGATGTTTGGCGGTTTCTTATGATCAAATACGTTGCCAAGAAAAAATAACTATTTAATCGGTGGCAACTACTCTAATTCATGATACAGAAATCAAATTAGACGTCTCTTTTGAGCTACTCGTAGGGAATAGCCTAGAATTTTTTTTATAACAACAAAGAAAATCGGACCTTATCTAGACAAAAAAGGGCTCTGCGCCAATTGCGCAGAGCCCTTTTAAAATAGACAATCTACATAAGGAAGTGGCTCTGGGCGAGAGTCTTATCTCGACCAGAGCCAGAAGTAGAACATTTTGTATTTAGAGAGAATTAATTACTGCTAATTAAAAGCATCTATGCTATTCTCAAAGGATACATCTGAATCTGAATTACTAGCACCATCAACAATCTGATGGAAGCTCATATCACTACGGCTAAGATGTGATGAACTTCTAGAGGTCCTTTCGCTTGTGCCTGTAACGATTCTGTTTAGCGTCTCAACTGCTAACTTAATCTGGTTAGCCTGTGAACTCAACTCTGCTGCGGCAGCGGCGCTTTCTTCTGCAGCTGCTGCGTTTGTCTGAGTAACTTTATCCATTTGAGCAATAGCATCATTGACCTGTGAAACGCCTTGAGTCTGTTCTTGAGAAGCTGCTGCAATCTCACTAACTATATTATTAACCTGTGTCGCCTTCTCTGTAATTTCACCAAGTTTGCTAGCGACTTCTTTAGCAATCTCAACTCCGTGTTTAGAGTTGGTAACAGATTCTTGAATCATGCTAGAAGTGTCTTTGGCAGCTTCAGCACTGCGCATTGCAAGGTTACGCACTTCTTCTGCCACAACGGCAAAACCTTTACCAGCCTCGCCTGCCCTTGCCGCTTCAACGGCAGCGTTTAGTGCAAGTAGGTTTGTTTGGAAGGCAATCTCATCAATCACCTTGATAATCTTTGCAGTATCATCAGAGCTCTTTTGAATCTCATTAATAGATTTATCCATACGAGCCATTGCCTCATTACCCTGCTCGGCAATATCTCTTGCCTCTTTAGAGAGGATATTTCCCTGTTGGGCACTATCGGAATTCTGGCGAGTCATAGAAGAAATCTCTTCTAGTGATGATGAAGTCTCTTCTAGATTGGCCGCCTGTTCGGTCGCACCTTCGGCTAGAGATTGAGAAGTACTAGATAGCTGACTAGAAGCATGTGTTATTTGATCTGACTCTTCCATCAAATCAGCTATAACCTTATTGATAGGACCAACTATTGAGCGAGTAATGAAGAGAGCTAAACCAGCCCCCAAAACAATACCACCGATTGTTAAGATTATAGCTAGTGCCCCAAAGGCATGCTCAGTCGCCTGAGCCTGAGTAACCGCTGCCTCTTTAGCAGGGTCAACTTCTCTCTCCATAATATCTTCTAGCTTAGCAAATAACGCCTCTTGGCCTGCAGTGAGTTCTTTTTGCAACTTCTCCTGCGCCAACACATCATCTTGGCACTTCTTGCAAACGTCTTCATATTCACTTAGATAAGAGTAGATTGCCTTGGCAGCTTCTTGCATCTGCGCTTCACCAGTTATAGCGGCTTGCCACTCTTTTAGACCCTCATACGCCGCAACTTGAGCATTCTCTAGAGCTGACCAAGAAGATGCATCACCATTGTTTGCATAGTCGTGAGCTGCAGTTTTGAGATTGAGAACGTTGGCAATAACTGATTCATTCATTACCATATCAATCTGCCCCCACCTTACCATCTCTGCAATATCTTTGGCGTTCTCGGCATCTTCTTTACTAGGGTCTATAAAATCTTCCATCGTGGTATTAAGTTTGGCTAAACACTTATCAATAATTTCATCTGATTGCGCAAGTGTTTGAGCTCTGTTATTCGATAGTACCACATACCTATCAATAGAGTTTTTATACGAAGCAATAGAAGTCTTCACTTCGCTAGCAACCGTAGCAAGCGACGGCTTTGAGGCAACAACGCTTGCCCACTCATCAATACCCTTATTTGCTTCGTCTAGAGCAGCATTTAGTTTGTCTAGATTTACTTCTTCGGTATCGCTTTTGTATTCTCCAAAGGCAACATCAACAGCAAGAATATTCTCAATGACACCTTCATTCATTACCATATCAACATTGCCCCAGTCGGCATACACGTGCATATTTGCCTTTATCTTCTGCATACCAACGATACTAAACACCCCAACAACCGTTGCCAAAATAATTATGACAGCAAATCCTGCGTAGAGTTTGGTCGATAGTTTCATGTTCTTAAACATTCTATATCCCCTTCAAATATTAAAATTCGACATGTGCTCTAACAGCTAAAACGACTGCATCAGAATTGCCGTTTCCGCCTGGATTTTTCACATACTGTAAATCAGGTGCGATTGAAAGCCACTCGTTGATTTGTGCGTTGTAGAAGATTTCGCATACTTCTTCGTTGTCCTCCGAGAAACCAACGCCATCATTTGCACCGGCTTTGTCGCTAAACGCCCCATGCGCAAATCCAACACCAAGAACATCGTCGTCGCGACCTTCAAACAGGCCTTGGTAGCTTAGACCAAAGCTCCAAAACTCTTTCATGTCGTTTCTGTCTTCATTAGCCCAGCCATACCTAGCAAAAACACCGAGACCTTGAGAGTCATCTTCAATATTATTTTCTTTTATCAACATTTGATCGCAATTGATATAAAAGCCTGCATCATGTTTTGAGTTTTTGCCAGTATCAAAATCTGCCTTGTCCTGACCATCTATCCAACCACCAACTCTGTAAGCTCCAACTAGCTCACCATTGGCTGAGTCTATCGCAGATACAATACCGGTCTCTCCAATGTAGAAGTAATCATCATTTCCATCAAAAGCAGTCTTAAAACCTGTCTCTCTCTCATCTGCCTTTGCATCAGAGACAGCTAAAGACACATACCATGATTCTGTTGGATTCCAATATATAGCTAATCCAAGGCCATTATCTGGAAATGGAATTGCTGGGTTATTGACAAGCGCGCCGTTTAGGAATTGAGTGTTCTCATCATTAGCAAAAAAGCTTGTGTCAAATGCTACTGGAACATCTCTGCATTCAAAACCACCGGTTAAACTTATCTTACCAACGCGCATCTCGAGTGTCTTATCAAAGAAAGACTGCTGATACCACGCCTCTGTAACATCAAGGGCTCTGCGTTCTCCAGAGTCGGCGTTTGTGCCAAAGAAGCTTCCTATAGATGTATCATCAATACTAACATCTGAATAACTTCCGGCTGCATCAATGTAGAACTGAGCATTATCCCAGCCAAGCAACTTCTCAAAATCAAGTGTCAACTCAAGATCGTAGCTACCTGTAAATCTACCGCGTCTATTGTGTGTTGAGGTTCCACCATGCACATTATTTTGATAGACATTTGTAGTGCTAACGGCAAAATCGATTCCCTCACTACCACTACCAAACAAATCCACCTCTTGTGCCAATGAGAGCTGCGCAGATAGTAACAGCATCGCTATGAAATAAATCTTGAGTTTCATTTTTTCATCTCCATTAGAAATTAAACTAGTGAATCCAAATTAGAACCAACAAATATTCTATCGATATCAAGCAGTATCTTGACTGAGCTGCCAACCTTGGCCATGCCAAGAATAAAATCAGTATTGATACTAGAGCCAAACTCCGGTGATTCTTGAATCTGCTCTTGCGTGACCTCCATAACCTCAGAGACCCTATCAATCAAGACTCCTGTTGGAACGACACTTGAGCCATTATTTATCTCAACAACAATGATGCAAGAAGAATCTGTTATTTCGCTACTTGCCATTCCAAACTTGATGCGCAAGTCAACAACTGGAATAACGCTGCCACGCAGATTGATAACGCCCAACACATAAGCTGGAGTACGTGGTATCTGAGTAATTGATGTGTAGGCAAAGATCTCACGAACCTTGAGGATCTCAATGCCATATTCCTCTTCATCTAGAAAGAACGAAAGATACTTGCCAGACAAAGATTTTTGCTTTTGTTCTACCATAGCCATATTAATCCTCCATGACTAAACCTTAAAAACTACAAACATTAACCGAGCTACCTTTTGGTAGCCAATACCGCATGTAGTAACTCGACAATAACCAGCTTACATTTAATGAAAACTTGCTTGTTTTTCATAAAAAAGAGTAACGATGGCGAGAAAGGCTGAATATTCCCAAACAAATATTATGGTTTATAACTATTTCACTTGAGCAAATAGCCCTTAAGTAGTATATTTAAGCTAGCTTTATGGAGAATGGTTTTGCGTAAGAAATTCTTTATACTTCTTTTTCTACTCATACTAACGTCAGGGATAGTCCTGAGCGTCGCATCCTATGTATATACAGATAAGGTTATTGACAATCTGAGGGACAAGTCCCAGAAAGAACTAGATTCCTACGTTAACAAGAAAGTATGTGATTATGACTTGTTCTTTAATTCTATCAGAGACGATGTTGTTTCCGTAACATCAAAAGCACTCGAAAACATATATACCCAGGTCGGAGATGAAAGCAAAAGACAAAACTTTTCCCCGCAGGAACTTAAAGCTCTCGCAAAGGCTAATAATGTAGATCATGTATATTTTATCAACTTTAATGGTATTGTAACCAACTCATCTTTTATACCAGACATAAACCACGATCTCTTTACCCACAGTAACGCCCTTAAGAATCAACTCCTATCGATATTTGGCAACTGCGATTACAGATTATCGCAGGCTGCTCTAAACAGTAAAAATGGCAAACCTTACATGTACGCCTATTACAGCCCTAAAGGAAGTGAGTATTGTCTTGAAGTATCAATAGATGTTGTTGATTTCATTAAGCAAACATACTCGCCTACCCTAGCAACGTTTCTATTAAACTTCTTTGAGAAACGCAAGGAAATAGAGTTCCCATATATCTCAGAATTCGACATTTATGACCTAAACAACATAAGCGGCTGGTCGTTAGTTAATATTGGAGAAAAATGTAATATCGCCCCGGAGATAATGAAAAAGGCTCTAACTACACAGGGCTACACATACAAAGACAAGGGCTATATAAGGGTCGTAAAAAAAGTAATTATGCCAAGTAGGCTCACATCAACAAACGGAACGACAACCATTTACGATGCAACATATGATTTTTCAGCAATATACAATCTTGGTCAACGCATAATAGCCTACACCATCGCTTCTTGCATCGTTATTATATCTCTATCATTTTGGAGCATTAGATTATTTTTTAGGAAGTACGTCTTTGTAAGGATTAAGAAGATTAATGACAGCATCATTGATTTCCAAAACACTCATAATCCAACAAACATAACAGTCCAAGGCAAGGACGAGCTTAACTCAATCGCCAATAATATAAATTTAATGAGTAAAGAGATTGCCAAATACCACGATGAACTAAGGCATATGACTTCGAATCTATCTTTGATTGAGGAAAGACAGAGAAGGGAAATCGCAACAAATCTGCACGATCATACAAGTCAAGAACTCGTAGTTGCAATATTGAACGTAAAAGAACTGCAAAATTTGTGTAAGGATGTAAAGGGAGCATCGCAACTGTTAGTAAATATCGAAGATGCGCTCAACAAGGTCTTAAAGGAAGTAAGGGAGTGCACCTTTGAGCTAAGCAGTGCAACACTCTACAGATTTGGGCTAAGAGCCGCCATCAAAGAACTGTTAGAAATCCGTTGCGGTGAAGAGAAAAACTGCAAACTAATATGCGATGATACCGAATATGAGATAGCTGAAGATATCAAGGTAATACTCTTCCAAGCAGTAAAAGAACTCTTGATAAATATAGAAAAACACGCAAAAGCAACAGAAGTTGAGATTAGTGTCAAGATAGATGGTAGCAATATAATAATTACAGTTAAAGATAACGGCATTGGCTTTGATATAAACACTATCGCTATGACTACAACCAGTGGTGAGCACTTCGGATTATTCAACATCAAAGAGAGGCTCAATTATATCGATGGAAGCTTTGAAATCTTTTCAGAGATAAACAAGGGAAGCAAATTTATATTGACAGCCCCACTTGAAATGAGCAGCATACACGACTGAGGAATTTACCTATGGCAATTAAAATAATGTTAGTTGACGATCATCAAATAGTTAAAGATGGTCTGCGTGCACTGCTAGAGAAGCGAGACAACTTCGAGATAGTTGGCGAGGCAAGCGATGGAATAGAGGCTATCAAACTAGCAAAAGAGCTGAAACCGAACGTAATAATAACAGACCTTAACATGCCAAACATGGATGGCATTGATGCCACAAAGCGATTCTGTCTTGAGCTGGATAATTCACTGGTCATAATATTGTCTATGCACTCCAAAAAATTGTTTGTCTCTGAAGCTCTCAAGGCAGGAGCTCGTGGTTATGTGCCAAAGGAAAGGGCATTCGAGGAACTCGTTGCCGCAATAGAAACCGTTATGACTGGTCAAGTGTATGTTTCGCCGACTATAGTTAGCGAGTGCCTCTTAGATGACGGTAGCTTTTCTCTAACAGAGAGAGAAATTAGCATAATCAAACTCATCGCAAACGGAAAGTCTTCTAAAGAAATAGCGAGAGAATTAAACGTCAGCACAAAAACCATCGATGCCGGTAGGCGTCAGATTATGGATAAGTTGAATATTAACAGCATTCCCGAGCTTGTTAAATACGCCATAAGTGAAGAACTAACGAGTATCAAACTTTAGAATTAATTTCGCTAACCCCTTACCGCAAAATTAGGGCTAGACAAAACAAAAAACCTCAAAAAAAGCCGCAGATACAATCACGTATCTGCGACCAAAATTTCTAAGTAGCAACGCATAGCAACTACCGTTATCACCTAAGATATTTACGCGGAGCAACCCTTAAATATCTCTCTGTAAAGATGTCAGGCAAACCAATGTCGTATTTTACGCCCGTGAAAACCATGCGAGTCTTACTTTTTGCTGCAAGGTTTGTAACTAATATATCTATAGCTGTTGGATGACCTTGAATAATAGCAACCTTTAAGACTTCAATCTTACGGTAGAGAATATTGCTCTTGTCATAAAAGAATATCTTTATTGGCAAGAATGTTTTCTTATCAATGCTCAAGTCGTAATAGTTGAATTCAACCTCATCTGGTTTTTTGGGGGTGTTCCTTATTATGTAGTACTTATCGGTTTCACCAACAAGTTCGTGTGTGTCTTCAGATAAGTCTCTACCGGAAACATCTTCGTAGAAATAATCAGACCCAACAAAGCTTGTACGCTTATCACCAGCGGCAATTCTATTTACCAAATCTAAGCTTGGCAAATACAGCCAACGGTCATCCTGATTCCCTTCGCCAACATGTTTATGCACCATAAATACCATACGCCTTATGTCAGCAGGACTGTTAAAGTAAACATAGAATTTCTGGTCTCCACCATCAACAATGGTTTTACGTAGGATTATAAAATCGCGCACTTTCCTAGAACCATTATCGCCAATGATATCCATATGAACTCTAGCCTTTGCGTCTTTACCTTGATAGTAAGCTGCAATATTTGCCTTATTAACTATCTCCGCAACAGATAGCTTTGCAGACTCTACTGCCAAAGAAACTCCTGTCAAAGCCAGAACCGATATTATTATGGTTATCTTTTTCATAATTTAGACCCCATCACTTTCTTTTAACTCTTGCAAATCTCTACACCTTTTGCGTCTCGTAAATAGATAGCTAGCAATTAGCAAGACCAAGCCAGTTGCGCCTGCTATCATAAGAAGCTCAGAAAGGCCAGATTTAATGTATTGTTCTACACAAAGAACTACTATTATCAGCATAGACACAGATACAACACTGCACATAATGAAACTACAGCTTGCACAGCGAACACTCTTACACTCACAGAAGAGCCTGCTGCGCCAAACCTTTATCATTGCAGGTAATAATACAAGCGTGATAGAACCTGAGAGTGCCATAATACAACAGAGCATAATACCAACTGTTTTGTAAGGCACCAAGCCAGCCGCTAAAAGTGGCAAGAAGCCAACTGCAATAACAATTACATTTCTCGAAATAGCTCTAGCTGGTTCACCAAACATTATCTTGTTTGTGCCTCTCCAACTACTGTTGCCAACATGGGTGGCACGTACTCTCTGGATAAAGTGAATAGCAAAGTCAACCGCCATTCCAAGTGTTAGCGAACTAAGCACTGCCGTTGGCATATCGTAATCTTTACCAACAAAACCCGTTGCTCCATATATCAATAGAATCGTTATGGTAAGAGGAGTCATACACAAAAGCCCCCAACCAACAGAACGGAACAACAACACCATCATCACAAATACAACAAGAAAACTACCCATAAATGACTGGAGCATTCCAAAGACCATTTTTTCTTGCCACACTACATTAATATACGTTAGACCTGCCCAATGCAGTTCAAGATTATTTGGTATAGGATTCTTCTTTATGAATTCATTTACAACAGCAATAACTTTTTTCATGTCCTTGTTATCACCGCTTTTGAGTTGAAGCCAGATATTTGCATGCCTAAAATCGTTTGTAACAAAATGCCAAAGATCGTAAGGTTTATGCCCGCTTTGATATTGCATTAAGCATTGAGCAACAGCTCTTGAAGAATCTGGAATTCTGTAATTGCTTTGTTTACCATCAATCAACTCTTGATAGATTTTCTTTACAATATCACTCAAAGAATTACTCTTACCAACCAAACCACTATCCAATAAATACTTTTGTAGTTTGGAAATATATCGCAGATTCTCTGGCTGTTTAAATTGTTTGAGTGCCTCATCTTTGAGACCAAAATATTCTCCAACGACATCCCAAGTCTCAACCTCGTCTCCCGAATCGGCATTAAAACTACGCTCATAGGCCTCATCAAATACTGCATTTAAAAGCTCACTTTTTGATTTTGCAGTTTTTGATAATTTGAGGAATAACTCCTTCATTTGAGAAGCTACCTTATCTACATTTGCATAACCCTGCTCTTTCCATTTTGGAATCTGAGCGTCAAAGTCTTTGCTCAAATTCTGCGCATAGCTAACAAGGTCTGTATCATCTTGCTTCTGGTCTAAAACAAGATAACTCATATAGGTACCACCGAAATGCTTATTAAGCTCAATATCAGCAATACGAATTGGGTGTCTGAGCGTAAACCACCTAACTGGGTTATCGTTAACGTGAATCTTCGTGATACCGATTACAGAAATAATCGAAATCAAAACAGATGCAACTATAACAGATTTAGCATGCTTAAAAACAAAGCGACCCAACCAATGAAGAGACCTTGCCATTGGGCTCTCTCTGGAAATCTTTCCTGTAGAATTACCAAAGTTAGCAAGAGACTTCTCACTAATCATCATTACATAAGCAGGAACAAACGTAACCGTGCATATCCATGCTATCATAATTCCCACCGCCACGAATAAGCCAAAAATCTGAACCGGAGGAATCGGCGTCAGCGCTAAAGACGCAAAGCCAGCCGCAGAGGTTAGAGATGTATAGAGCATAGGAACAAACAATTCATGCATAACCTCAATTATAACTGCACGGCGTCCTCTCTCTGGAGTGTATCTATCGAAGAACTCACTGAGGATATGAACTGAATCTACCACTGCAATTGGCATCAAGAAGATTGGTATCATTGAAGTCATGATGTGGATTGAATAGCCAAATGCAATTAGAAGTCCCATAGTGCATATAATCGAAATGATTGCTACAATCATAGGTGATATAACGAGTATAATCTTCCTAAAGAATGCAAGCATTAAGAGAAACACTACAAGCATCGCCATTGGTGCAGAGATTACCATCTGCAAAAACATCTCCACACCAAATGTATCTTCAGCGACAGGCAAGCCTGAAAGATAAAACTTTTCTTGAGAACCAGAGTAGTGTTCTTTTATGTACTTATTTATCTGTTTATAAACTCGATAGCCAACATCTTTACTTGTCAGCGGAATATAGATTGCAACGGCTTTGTCGTCTCTAGAGAAAACTGTATCCAAGAGAAGAGGATTTGATTTGGCCTTGATTTTAAACTCGTCCGCCTCCTTTTGAGTTTTAGGTGGTGTTTTCACCAACCACTCAAAGCTGATTGTTCCCATGCCGAGATTGCTAACGTGGTCCACTTCTGATGGCGCCATTACTTCAGGACCAACAACACCAACCTCTTCACCATTCTCCTTCCAATTGAGCGTCTTGACGAACTGAGTTAAATCGTAAACCTTTTTAAGGGTCTCTGGATTATACACACCGTGCGGGTTAGTTTCATTAACAATACCAAGCACGACGAGATCGTATATCGTAAACTCTTTTTTCATCTTGTGATGATAAACTCTAACCGGTTCATCAGAGCTCAACATATTTTCTGGGTCTGTATCTACCTGAACCTTTGGTATAAAACAGGCAAGGATAACAGTAGCAATCAACATAACCAATGTTATCTTTTTGTGATGCGCTACAGAGTATTCGACTAACCTACGATCAATATCCTTATTAAATAATTTCATATCTTACCTCAAGCTATCCTTAAAGTTATATTTTTCAGAAGTCACTAAATCTAGCTAGTCTTTAATCAACCCCTTAACAATCTCATGTTCTTGCTTAGCAACCGCTCCACCCATGACCTTTGCAACATTACCACCAAACATCTTTGCCATCAACTTCATATTGATACGCGTGAGATAAATCTTGCCATCATCGCCCTGCCAAACACTTATGGTACATGGCATCATAGCTGAAACGTAGCGGTCCTTATCTAGAACCTGCTTGGCGTAATGCGCATTACACAATTTTACTAAGCGAACCTCATAGTCAAGATTAACAGAATCTTTCGCCATTGATTTTTTAAGGTCTCTAACTCCAGAAACTTTCCAACCGTGAGCAATGATATTGTCCTGTAGCTTAGAGACTGTTTCATCAATTCCGTAAATACACTCATTAGTTTCTAGCATCGCAGATGGAATAAACCACATTGCGAATATTACAACGAGTAAAGCGCCAACAACAACTCCGACTAAAAATGAAGCATACTTGTGTTTTGTTTTGACATTTGTCTGCATTTTTTCTGTGTTTACATTTTCGTTCATAATAGAAGCCTTTCACTTTTGACAATTATCAAAAATACAATGCATCACTCGTATAACATTTACATTGGCAATAGCGTAATAGACCTTCGTTCCACACCTTCGCGCAGTAACAACTCCCCTATCCTTCATAATACCAAGGTGTCCTGATGCAACCGATTGCAAAACGCCAACGTCGTCAGCAACCTGACCAACACACTTTTCTGATTCTTCAAGTGTATCTAAAATTAATAGGCGAATTGGATGCGCAATGGCCTTCAATGTCTGAGCTACTGATTCTGCTGAATCAATATCAAATTTCATATTAAGCCTCCATATATCTAGAAATCTATATATATGAATATATCGATATTTAAATATTTATTCAATAGCCCATTAACGCAAATTTTCAAAAAAATCATCAAAATATTTGGTTGCACCTGCAAAAACCAAGTAGTCACACTAGCAGGCAGTTAAAAATCATATTTAATATGTAAGATGGTTTGAAAATTGAGGTCGAAAAAT
Source organism: Phycisphaerae bacterium (assembly GCA_027078365.1). Taxonomy (GTDB): domain Bacteria; phylum Planctomycetota; class Phycisphaerae; order Sedimentisphaerales; family Sedimentisphaeraceae; genus S145-28. The sequence continues at coordinate 169,048 of JALWYQ010000001.1, read as the reverse complement.
GTATATATCATCCTCTTGATAATTTTGGAACGGAGTTTACTGTGGCTAAACGAGAATATAGTGCGCACCAGAAGAAGATAATAAGCAACTATTACAACAATCTAGACAACATCATGCTAACTAAGCTAGGCGAGTTAATAACGCAGCTATATCTCTGCGAAAGTGATAAAAAGGCTGAAAAACTCTGGGAAAGGGTAGATAACGCCTTGGTAAAGCTAAAAATCAAAGACTCTCTGCGCAACCACATCATGCAAAGACGAGATATAGAGTTGCTTGCAACACATCTTAACGACTGGCTCAAATAAAATAATCTGTTTTGAAGCCACTTTTCCACCTTCCCTAGATTAACATCTCGTGAAAATAGAAAAATTTTTTCACCAAACGTCCCAGAATAATCCTAACAGACAAGTCGAAAACAAGATTTAATCTTTACCACAAAAAAAACACTCCAATCTCCTCATTTTACGTAAACTTCCTATCTTAACATCGCCGATACAAGCAATGGTTATTCAATTGCGATATTGACAGATTTAAAAGGGACTTTAGTATGGCAACAACAACAGTGAAAGTAGAACACAGAATGGATGCGCGTGCTGATCTTTCATGGCCAGTAAGCGTGTGGTTACCTGAAGCAAACAGATTTGTTAACGGCAGAAGCGTTAACGTAAGCAAAGGTGGCGTGTATATGGCAGTCCCTATGACAACACCTATAAAAGACGGTAGCGAAATCGAGATTAACTTTCCACGCACAAAGGCTCTTGCAATGCAAAAAGGTCGCTTTGCGAGGATTAAAAGTGGCAAAGTTATAAGGGTAGATAGAAACCACTTGATTGATCGCGGACTGATTAAGATTGCGATACAGTTTATAGACTAAAATATAGCCGGGTATCCTCAGAGGATCGAGGTGCCCCGCTTTACAAAATAAGCGTTGAAAGACGTGGAAAAAGCCAGAGCTTCGGAGGGGCATCTGGTTTTTTTTCTATATATAAAGTCTTACCAATCCTCTTTGGCGGCAAGTAGAGGTTTCCAGCCGCCGCTATCCAAGTAAAACCACCATCTACACTCCACGCTCAATACGATTTTGTTTTCTAAGGGCCACCCTCTTCTTTGCCTGCTCGAATCTGCGCAATTCATCTGGAGTTTGAGGCTCAATCTTTTTAACCTGCATTGGTTTAGAATTTTCGTCGAAGGCAACAAAAGTCAGGTATGCCCTAGTCGCCTTTTGCCTCTCACCAGTAAGTGGATCCTCACGAAAAACAATCACACCAACTTCAAGTGATGTATTGCCAGTATAATTCACACTGGCCTTTAGAATAACGTGGTCGCCAATCTCTATTGGGGTTAAAAAAGAGACACTGTCTATTTGCACCGTAGCAACTGGTCTGCGGCAATATCTCTGGGCCGCCATAGAAGCTACCACATCTATCCACGAAAGTATAGCTCCACCAAATGCTGTTCCGTTTGGATTTGCCTGATGAGGCATAACTACATAGCGAGTTGTAACTGCCGACTGCGCTATCAGACTCGAATTATCTTGCATAGAAAACTCCTCAATAATATTGATAGCTCATTCTACCCCACTTTAATTATCCTTCAAGAAGAATATTAGACTAGAAAGAGCGGCATTGGCATTGCAATACAATTATAGCTTTGCTAAACTCAAGAGAAATTAGAAACTCTTTAATGCACGAGATATATTGAAGGACTAACATGGCTTTTGAATTCTCACTAAAGAAATTAACCAACTCCAAATGGCTCAACCTTTTCCACGTCTCATATGAAAAGGATGGCAAATCAGGTAGCTGGGTTATGTGTTCGCGTAAAGAAAAGCCAATTACGGACGCTCATATTGTAGATGCCGTTGTCATTATACCAATTGTTAAAACTCCATCTGGAAACAAACTGGTTGTAATTCGTGAGTTTAGAGTTCCCATTGGTGATTATCTATACGGCTTCGCGGCTGGATTAATAGATAAAGGCGAAACTATAGAAGAGGCTGTTCGAAGAGAGCTCAAGGAAGAGACTGGATTGAAAGTTGATAGAATCGTAGAGATTAGCCCTAGAGTCTTTTCGAGTGCCGGCATGAGTGATGAATCTAATCATATGGTTTTAGTTGAAGCAAGCGGAGAAATAACGAACAAATTTCTTGAAGCGACAGAAGATATAGAGGTTCTACTGATGGACTCACAAGAAATCGCAGAGCTCTTAAATTCTCAGAAAAATATAGCTGCCAAAGCTTGGGCAATGTTGTATCATTTTGCAAGAGAAGGTAGAATCGAATTCTGATGGAAACTCTTAAACTATTGCGCAAGTGCGGCCAATATATTCTTTGCAGTTTTATTATTTTGGATGATTTAACTGTTGGCAAATAGACGATATAATTGTTGGTTCAAATGGCATTCTGATGGAGACATAACATGCAAGACTACCACAGAGAAAAATTAGCATTTGATCTTTTCAAGAGATACGATAAGAATCCAATCCTAACTAGAGATGATTGGCCATATCCAATAAACTCCGTAATGAATCCAGCTGCGGCGATTGTCAACGGAGAAGTAATCCTACTAAACAGAGTTGAATCTCTAAGGGGTTTTTCTCACCTAACAATTGCAAGAAGTAAAGACGGTCTAACAAACTGGAAGATTGACCCAAAACCAACAATGCAACCGGACCACTCCAAGAGGGAAGAAAGATGGGGGCTTGAAGACCCTCGCATAGTCTGGCTAGAAGAGCAAAAACAATACGCAATTACGTATGTTTCCTTTGGACTAGGTGGCCCTGAAGTATCTCTGGCAATAACGAAAAATTTCAAATCGTTTGCAAGACTAGGCTCATTGCTTCCACCTGAAGACAAGGATGCCTGCCTTTTCCCAAGACGATTTAACGGTATGTTCTGCCTTATACACAGGCCTATCGTACGCGGTGAAGCGCACATCTGGATGAGTATGTCACCAGACCTAAGACACTGGGGCGACCATAGAGTTCTTCTGGAAACACGCCACGCCTATTGGGACAGCCAAAGAATTGGCTTAGGTTGCCAACCTATCGAAACAGAATACGGATGGCTAATAATCTACCACGGCGTAAGAAAGACAGTAGCCGGCCAAATTTATAGAACTGGTATGGCCCTCTTAGACCTTGAAAGACCTTGGAAGGTCTTGCGCAGAGGCGAAGAGTGGGTTTTTGGTCCTCAAACTGACTATGAAAGGCTAGGCGATGTTGGTGATGTAGTATTTGCAACCGGAGCGATAGTCAACAAAGCAACAAACCAGCTCTATCTATACTACGGCGCAGCCGATGACAAAGTAGCCGTAGCGATAGCGGATATGGACAAAATAAAAGACTACATCCTATCCTGCCCTGAGGTGTAAAAACCAAAAAGGTGTCAGACACCTTTTCAGAGAACAATCTCTTTGTGTCTATGCGCATGGCATTCAATATTGACAGCAACCGGTAGCGATGCAATATGACATGGAGCAGTTTCAATCTTTACGGCAAGAGCAGTCGTGTCGCCACCCAAACCCTGAGCGCCAAGAGAACTTGCGTTTATCAATGATAGGATTTCTTTTTCCATCTCTGCGTAAAAACTGTCGCTATTACTATCGTCTAATTTTCTAAGCAATGCTTTTTTACTAATCAAACAACATTGCTCAAAGTCCCCACCAATACCAACACCAATAACAAATGGTGGGCATGCATTTGCGCCGGCTTCGATGACTACATCTTTAATCCAATTAACAATAACAGCTTTATCTTCAGTCGGATTAAACATTTTAAATTGGCTCTTATTCTCGCAACCACCACCTTTAGTCATAACGCTTAGTTTCAATCTATCTCCGCTTGTTACAAAGTGATGAATGATAGCCGGAGTATTCGTCTTAGTGTTTTCTCTTTTATTTAAAGGTTCAGAAACTACACTCTTACGCAACAAACCTTCCTTATAGCCAAGTTCAACACCTGCGTTTATCGCATCGTCTATTGTTGCAGAGGGATTATCTTTAGGAGGTTCAATGAAAACTTCGCTACCCTTCTCTACAAATACAATAGAGAGACCGGTATCCTGACATATCGGAATCATCTCGCTACTTGCGAGGTTAGCATTTTCAATAAGCTTTTCAATTATACGCGCAGCACGTGGATTTGACTCTCTTCTCTGCGCTTCCTTTAGAGCCAATAGAACATCTTCTGGCAATTTATGACAAGAATCTATACACAGCTTAGCAACTGCATTTACTATCGTTTCGTATTTAATCTGTCTCATAAAACTACTCTATCGTTACATAAAAACTTTTATAGACAACATTGCCAGCATCATCGCTAGCTTTGATAGTTACGACATGATCGGCCTTTTCTAGCTCGTCGGTAACAATAGTGAATTCCTCTTTACTCGTATCAAATACTAAGTCGTCTGGTATTGTAGATATCCAATCTTTACTGCTATCAACTGTAAAGGCAAAAGACGCTATCATACTGAGTTGATCTTCCAAAGAAACTTTTATTATCGCTTTGGAATCTTCTACGGCAACATCACTACTTGCAACAACTGGAGCGGTATTATCAACCACTACTGGATCGCTAATCCAACTAGCCGACTTTGTTGTTGTAGGAGAGTTGCTTTTTGCATCATCAACCCTTAATCGAAGTTGATAAACACCATCGCTAACAGTTCGGCTATCCCATTCAAATGGCGATTTTTTAATTTTATCATCAATGAGAATCCAACGACTAGAATCAACTAGTCGAAAATCTAACTGATAACTCAACTTGTCTTTGTTTTTATCTTTAGCCAAGAAGCTAACTAACACAACTGCCCCTTTATCGCGTGGGCTTGAAGTTGAAATTGACACAATCTCTGGAGCAATATTCTCTATGAGATTAGAGATTGCAATTTCTCGAACAAGCGGCGTCTCATCATTATCACCTGTTAGGATAAGCTTGTATTGAAGAAATCTTCCGACCGGACAATCAATATTTAAAGGAGAAACAATCTCTCTAGGTTCGCTCCATACGCTAAATAGATTATCATCCTCCTTTGAAGTATTGGAACTTCTAAACGAGACCTTAATACTTGCGCCGGTTGGGATGTCTGCATCAAGCTGAATTTTCCCCCACAGAGCAGGTTGCTTGGCATCAATTAAAGATGAAATCAGCTCACCCTGTTTGGCCAAATGCTTACTGATACCTACAAGCATCGCTTGGTTAGCCGTAGCAACAGTGAACCCTTCACCATATTTAGCAATGGCAGTTATCTGTTTGGCATCCTTTTGTGGTGTGCTTTGAGTTGCGATATCTGTTTTTGTATCTATAGTAATCAACTCCCCTGCATTAGAGGTTGCAACTAAGAGTTTATTGTCATCATAGAGCATAGATAAAAACAGCGTCGATTGGCTGTACACTTTTGATGAAAATCCTTTAGGTGATATTTTATACACAACACTACTATTTTTGCTATCTTCAGATTTCTTAGTCCTAGACGATGTACGTTTACCGCGATTGCTATTGGCAATCTGAATCTTGAAAACTCCTTGCGACTTACTAAATCTCTTTACATCATCTTTGACATCAGCAGAACCGGCTTTAGTACTTTTAGCTACATGCTTGGCATTATCCGACTTTGGCATCGCCTTGGCATTTGCTGCGGAAAAATAGAGATTGCCATCATCGTCAAAGACAATTGCGGTAATGTCATTTTGTTTAGAGTCAAAAACAACCGATTGCTTTTTTGTGAGCATATCAAACTTATACAACACTCCATTCTCGTCGGCACCTGCATAGAGGTTACCTTCTTTATCAGCTGCCAATGAAAGAATATTTCTCTCTTTTAAACTTGCAAACACTTTAGGCTCATTAGTTCCAGAGTCTATCTTATAGATTTTTCCCTCAGGCCCTGTCGCCAAGAAAATATCACCAGCATCGTTTACATACAGTGCAAAAATATAGAAAGCATCGTCTAATTCACACACAACATGAGACTTGCCATCTTCTCTAAATTTAACGACTCTACAATCTTCGCCACTAACAGCCGCGAGTAGGTTGCCATCTCTATCAAGCGCAAGAGCAAAGATGTGTTCGTTAGTCACCTTCTCTTCTTTCTCGATTTTTTTACCAGCTTCATTTGGATCTGCAACAGAATCTGTTGCGGCATCTAGTTTTTTTTGTGCTTTCTTGTAGAAGGTCTCTAGCCTGCCATCTTTGTATTTATAGAGAATTCCATTTGGGCTTGTTCCAAAAAAGATAGCCTCCTTGCCATCGGATTCTGTCTTTGTTAATACTGTGTTTATTACCCAAGTATCTGGAATGTCTTTTAACAAGCAGTGTGATTCATTGGCAAGACTAATATTTCCTTGAGAATTAATCACGATATTGTTGGGCTTTGCAGCGGCAAAATCATCTGCGCGAGAATGTCGCACAATTGAGCTGTTGACCGCAAACAAACAACTAGAAAAACTCAGCAAAATAATACAGCTTAAAAATCTCATAACAACTCCATTGTAATTAGTTTGATAACGACATGCCTTAAAAACAACCACGCGCAGATGACGTTGCAATTAAGAATCGTTTAAAATCTATTCAACAACTTTTATTTCTATCTTTTTCATTCCATTAACAACATAGCCACACTTCTTTTTTGAAACTAGCCACTTGCCAATTTTCTTTACACGCATACCGTGGCGTTGGTCAACAAGCGGCAATTGTTTTGATATTGGCAAGCTATAAAGCGGTGCAGTCTCAAGAGAGATTCCATTCTTTGGACAGATAAGAGCGCAATAAATTTCATCGCTTCTTTCTTTGGAGAGGCGTTTGATTATTTTTATCATAGATGCAAAACTCTCTGCTTTATAGAGGTATGGCAAATTATCTCTTTCAAAATCAATAAAACGCTTCTTGCCACCAACAAACAACATATATTTTCCCTTTGGAGCGTTGTCAGGAACCTTTACAGAAAAATCGTATTGAAATTTCTCTGAACCAAAAGTATCTATAGTTACCAAAACGTTCATAGCTTCTGAGGCCTTTAGTTCTGTCTTAGAAACCTCTACATCCCAGATGGTCGCCATTTTATCTTCATCAAGCAAATCCATCTTGATATCAATACTATTGATAACGGATTGATGGAATGGATTATCAGATAGAAGCATCACCGAACCAACAATGTTCTTTAGCAGTTGATATACTCCTCCATCACTGGTGATATCGTTAAACTCCAAGGCTTCGCCGTCATCAAAATTTATTCTCGCCCAATATTTTATGGTATGATGAATGGGAAATCCGCCACGCTCCAAAGCTACGCCGGAAATGAGGGTTTGAACTAAAATCGGTGTATAGTCTGGGTCAACTGCAATCTTACAGTTGTAAGTCTTAGGCTTTTGTGTATCAAATCTATCGAGTGTAATGGAAACTGGTATCGTCGGAGCAGTTTCCCCTATCTTTCCAAAGACAGCAGTTGACTCATCTGACTTAATCGCCCCGATAGCATTAAGAGACTGACCGTACTTAAAACTACTAACGTTATTTGCCACAACTGTATGGATAAATCCGCTTGCCATCGGCAAATTAACACGACCTCGACCAGTAAAGGCATGGCCAAATGCCAAAACATCGTCTCCAACGACATCAGTAACAGTTCCTATCGCTGCCATCTTTATGTCACCAGAGATCAGTGGAATCGCCAAGACCGCTCCTGGCTTGAGTTTGCAATCTTGTGCAACTTTTTCCGCTGGAACAGTCGTGATATCACTACTAATTAAATTTGCCCCAAAAACAGAACCCAACTCTTCAATCTCTGCGCAGGCACTATTTGATAGCGAAGTAACCATAGGAAAACCAATCTCACCAAAGCTATTAGTAGCAAGAGACTTCTCTGATTTTAGAGAGCTGAGCAATGATTTGTACGCAACCTCTAGCGATACGCCAGCAGAGACATCTAGTTTACTGCTTGCATGGTGCGGTTTCTGAGCTGTCGTTTCTTCTCCGTGGGCAACCTTTAGCATCTCAGATATTGGGGTAACTCCGTAGAGTGGGTCTTTGGAGTAGCTCCAGCCAAACGCAAGGGCGCCGGCAATCTTACCATTTATATATACTGGCGAACCGCTACAGCCCTCAACCGGACCGGTATGAACAAATCTAGGGTCTGTTCCCATAACGAATATCGCATTCTTCCCAATACGATTATTTTTAACTACACTGACTACTTCAATCGGGAACTTTTCTATATTAGTTCCCGAATAAACACTCAGTACATACCCCTTCATTCCCGGCTTGATGTCATCAATAGGAATGTATCTCTGATTATCAAAAGAGAAACCTGCCTGAAGCAATATTGGCAAAAAGAGTACAAAAAGGAAAACAAAATAGAAATGCCTGTATATTGGAAATGTATTTTTTTTCATCAATATCCTTGTTAAATCCATCTCAACAGAAAATGTTAGCACAACCCAAAACGCCGTTATGACACATTAAGAGCGATTTTAAAGTGCCATAGATTAAAAGCCGATTTAATAGCTTAGCCAAAATAGATTATATTCGCTAACTTTATAAAATGATTTCAGCTAAAATCTTATTGTTGCCAAAGAGCTATTGCAAGCCTAAAGCAAAGTTTCTATAATAACCAGATACTTTTGCCGTATGGCTAAACAATGAGTTAAATTAGAAAACTTAAATATAGAGGGCAAAGATGGACTCAGAACATCGTCACGAATTAAAAAGAAACGATTTAGCACTGTGGTTAGCAGAAGCGCCAAAACATATAAAAAACACTCCAGCGTACCTAAAAACTCACTGGTTTGAGGCTATATGCGTCTTGCTGATTATCATCGGTATCGGGATGTGGCTATTTAGAGATACCCAAAAGATTGTCGTTAGAGATTTAGCTTCTCAAGTTAAGCTAACAAAGCTATACGACCAGCAGATGATGGATAAGGTAGCTGCCGTACGTGGCAACAAGACCTCAGGTTTCTTAAATAACGCCGATAGCATTGCTGCTGCCGCAGAAGATGTAAAGCGTGATTCTATCGCAGCTTTAGCTCTCATAAAGGCCGGTGATGCATTGCGCAGCGATTTGCACTATAAGAAAGGCATCATCAACGAAAACGACTTAAAATCTCAGATTGCAGAAGCAAAAGCCAAATATGAGGCCGCTCTAGAAAAAGCTGACTCTAACAAGACCATTGAAGCGCTTGCAAAATTTGGTATCGCTATTTGTAGCGAAGAAGTCAGAGACTTTGACTCTGCAGAAGCTCAATACAGAAAAATCGCAGACAATCCTGACTATCAAAGCAACTTTGTTTCAAAATTAGCACAGCAAAGAATCACTTTACTCAACGATGCTAAGGTAAAATACACCTTTAAAGAAGTTGCTCCTGAAAGCAAAGAAGAGACTAAAAAAGAAGAAGTAAAACCAGCAGAAAACAATGCAGAAGCAAAATAAAGATTGTCTGCAAGATACAACTAGACTGACACAAAATGGCGTTATTTATTGATAATAACGCCATTTCTACATAACCAATTACTAGCTATTTTTAATTAATCATTCTGGAATAAGAACATGTCAGAGAATGAAATACAGATTTGCGCTGAAGATGAGAAATACCAAAACACAAGCGAACTTGCCGAACTCTTAAAAAATTCCAAAGGCGGCGAGAAGTTAAAGCTGCGCGTTGGGCAAAACCTCAAACACCGCAGACTAGACCAATACCTAAACGGGCGCATCACAACATTCTCAAGAACCATGATACAAAAAATGATTAAAGAAAAGCAGGTTCTCGTCAACAACAAAGCGGTTAAGCCCTCCTATGCCCTAAATAGCGGCGAGTCAATCTCTATCACACTGCCCGAGCCGGTATCAAAAGAGATTACCCCCGAAAACATTCCGCTCAACATTATATACGAAGACGACGACATCATCGTTATCAACAAGCAAAAAGATTTAATTGTACATCCTGCAAGAGGCTATAAATCCGGTACGCTTGTTAATGCACTTGTCTATTACACAAAAAACCTCTCTAGCGGAAGTGAAGATTTCAGACCTGGCATCGTACATCGCCTTGATAGAAATACAACGGGGGCGATTATCGTAGCAAAAAACGACGAAGCCCAGTGGAAACTCGCAGACCAATTCCAAAAGCGAACCACGAAGAAAACGTACAAAGCTATAATCCACGGCAATCCAGAATTAGATGCCGATATGATAAAAAACAATATCGGTGTACACCCGACAATTAGAGAAAAGCAGGCCGTGCGTCCCAATGAAGGAAAGGAAGCGATAACCATCTATAGGGTAGCAGAGAGGTTTAAAGGATTTGCTCTAGTGGATATTGACATTCTCACCGGTAGAACGCACCAGATTAGGGTACATATGAGCCACATCAAACACCCTATCGTCGGTGATAACACCTATGGAGGCAAGGATGTGTATGAGTGGCAAGTTAGAGCTCAGGAGCCTCAACCTCAAGAACCGGTAATTGGCAGACCTGCCCTACACGCTTGGAAACTAGAAATCGACCACCCAAAATCACAAAAACGCATGACCTTCACTGCCGATTTACCAGAAGATATGGAAAATATGCTAAAGCTTCTGCGCGAAGTCAGAAGCCTAGACTAAACCAAACTCAGTCATTAATTCTCAGGGATACTCGCAATATCTCCGCCTGCGCCAACAACCATCAGAATATCTCCCTTGAGTATCTTTGTATCTGGATGCGGAACGTTAAATATACGTTCAGATTCCTTACCGTCTTCGACTCGCTTTATAGCAACGAGGTTAACGTTATATTTTTGCCTAAGCTGAATTTCCATAACGGTCTTGCCGTCAAAACTCTCTGGAGCAACAACCCTTGCAAGGCTATAACCCGGAGCAAAATCAATCTTCTCTCCAACCTGAGGAGCAATAAGCTTGTACGCCCATCTCTGCGCACTTTCAATCTCTGGATAAATAACCTGATTGGCTCCTATCGCCTCAAGAACCTGACCGCCAATAAGAGATTCACTTCTTGCAAAGATCTCCTTTACTCCAAGATTTTTGAGATTAACAACGGTAAGTATCGCAGCCTCAAAGCCACCTCTTCCCTGACCAATACTAACAATCGCCGCATCTACCTTCTCTATGCCTTGCGCTCTAAGGGCATCCTCATCTGTACTATCAAGTCTAACAGCTAGTGAAACTTGGTCTTTAATATTATCGATTTCGTCGCGTTTGATGTCTATAGCAATAACCTCTGCTCCGCTGAGCGCAAGATCGTTCGCTAATTTTTTACCAAACCGTCCAAGTCCTATCACTGCAAATCGTTTCATAATAGCCTTCCTAAAGTTGTGTAACACACAAGCCTTTTATCATATCTCTCTGATAACTAGCCAACCACTATCGCCTCATCGGCATAGCTATACTTGGCTGTCTTTAGATTAAATGTCAAAGAAGCAAGCAATGTTAACGGCCCCAAACGACCTATCAACATCGCTGCAATCATAATAAATTTACCCGCCACTGTCAAAGAACTCGTAACGCCGCAACTAAGCCCAACCGTTCCAAGAGCGCTAGCCGCCTCGAACATTATATCTATTATTGGAAAGCCGCTGTGTCTCTCTGTTATGCAAAGGCTAAATACAATCAGAAAATATATAACCACAAAAAATACAACAACGGTTAAAGCTCTACCAACAATAGAGTATCTTATCGATCTCTTAAATATTTCAACCTCTCGTCTCTTTACCATAGTTGCGTAGGCAGCCATCATTATAACAACAATGGTCACCGTTTTCATACCACCGGCAGTCGAACCTGGAGAACCACCTATGAGCATTAAAATAATCGACCACAACTTCCCTGCCTCAGAAAGTGCCGCATTATCGACGGTATTAAATCCAGCTGTTCTAGCAGTTACACTCTGGAAGAATGCATCTGCAACTCTACTGCCAACACTAGTATGCGCCTGCGCAGCCAAGGAAGATTCTCCAATATTGAAAATAAGAAATCCGACTGCTCCGATGACTATTAATGCAAAACTCGCTAAGACAACTATCTTTGTCTGAAGAGTAAATTTGCGAGGTGAGAACGGGCAGATTGCTTCTCTTTTGTACTTAACCTTGTAAGCTATGAATCTAACCCTACTAACAATAACATTTGCAATATTGTATAGCACACTAAAGCCAAGACCGCCCACGACAATCAGAGGACAAACTACTCCAAAAGTCTCCCAGCTACTGCTGTAAGATGTTAGACTATTCGAAAAGAGTGAAAAACCCGCATTACAAAAAGCGCTTATCGAATGGAATATACTGTAATAAATCTGATGACCTCCAGTAAGGTCGCTACCTTGAGCATCATTCCACATGCCCAGCATTCCAATAGCTCCGATAGCCTCGACAATAATAGTTGTGGTAAAAATAAAACCTATCATATTTCCAATTCGATCAAGGGTGTTGGTATTCAACAAATCCTGCATCGCAACCGAGTCTCGCACAGAAAACGCTTGACCAAGCAACAGAGAAAATACCGCACCGAAAATCACAATTCCAAGCCCGCCAAGCTGAATCAAAAAGAGAATGACAATCTGTCCCATCTTTGAAAAGTCTTGACCAGTATCCTTAACAACCAAACCAGTCACGCAGGCTGCGCTAGTTGCTGTAAAAACAGCATCAACAAACTCCATACGCTCACAATTGTAAGATCTAGGCAACGACAAAAATCCCGCCCCACCAATTATCAAGACCACAAAGGTTAAAATAAGTGTGCGCATTGGATTTCGTCCGGTTGCGGCGAGATTAACACAGGTCCTACAGAGTTTATCAACCACCTGAACGATTAGATATATACCAAGCATGACAATCTTGCCATGACCATTAAATAGATTGAGATTATAAGCAAAAAAGGTCGCAACAAAGAGCAGAAGCAAAAGAGGAATCTCAGACCAATAGGTTTTAAGAAACTCTTTCCTCGAGACGGCATTAAAGAAACGAACAACCTTTTCCAACACAAAGAATATAAACGCCACAACTTGAACGTTGTACAAAAACGTTGCCTTTATGAGCGGTTCCTTAAAACCAAACAACATCACAAACGTAGCGATAACACAAGAGGCGACGATAAAGTTTAATGTTATGATTGTATTTTCTAACTTTTTATTTTTATACGCTATTACCATCTAACAAACTTCCTTGTTAAGATAACTGGTTGCTAGTTCAACGCCCTTTTAATCAGCCAATATCAGTAAGCCCTAGCTTATCACCAAGCTTAGAGATTAAAACTTCCCTCAAGTTTAAGTTCTCAGGCAATGACAGATTAGGGTCTTGTTTAATCATCTCAAACGCATCGTTTCTCGCCATGTTTAAAAGATTGTAGTCTTTGATTATATCAGCAATCTTTAGATCAGGCAAACCATGCTGGCGAGTGCTAAACAATTCCCCTGGCCCGCGCAGAGCGAGGTCAAACTCCGCTATGGCAAAGCCGTCATTACTGCGTTGCATCATTTTTAACCTCTCAAGCGCCGCTTCGTTATCAGTGTCTCCAAATAGGAAGCAGTAGGAATTACTCATTCCACGACCAATTCTACCTCTAAGCTGATGCAATTGAGCAAGCCCAAAATGATTTGCCGCCTCAATAACCATTATCGTCGCATTTGGTACGTCAACGCCAACTTCTATCACCACAGTCGAAACGAGAATGTCCAAGTCGCCGCTTCTGAATCCCTCCATAACCTCTTGTTTCTCTGCCTGTGGCATCTGACCATGCAACAATCCAACATTGAACTCTGGAAAAACCTCATTCTTGAGCAACTCATACTCATTAACCGCCGCCTTCTTCTGGCCATTGGCATCATCATCTGTAATTCTTGGATACACAAAATATGCCTGCTTCTTAGCCCTTAGCCTAGCACGGATAAATTCAAACGCCTTCTCTCTATCATCAGGCTGCACCAAACGGGTCGTAACCTTGCCTCGCCCAGGTGGAGCGCCCTTTATAATCGACACATCGAGATCGCCAAACGCCGTCATTGTTAGCGTGCGCGGGATTGGGGTCGCCGTCATAACCAAGCAATGCGGAAGTTTACCCTTGCGCAGTCTCGCCCTTTGGTCCACTCCAAATTTGTGCTGTTCATCAATCACGATTAAGCCAAGATTCTTATAAACAACATCATCTTGAATAAGCGCAACTGTACCAATAACAATATCAATCTCCCCGCTAGCAATCTTCTCAAGGGCATCACTTCTCTTCTTGCCAGTCAGGCCGCCTTTTAAGAGCATACAGTTGACGCGCGAGCCTTCAAGGTATCTTGTAATATTGAGATAATGCTGCTCGGCAAGAATCTCCGTTGGCGCCATAATAGCCACCTGAGTTTTATTCGCCACTGCCAAAAGCGCCGCATAGACAGCCACAACAGTCTTTCCAGAGCCAACATCTCCTTGCAAGAGTCTATTCATAGGCTGTGCTTTGCGCATATCGGCAACAATCTCTGCGATTGCATTGTCTTGGTCTTGAGTGAGCATAAACGGAAAGCGGCGACGAATATGCGAGTCGAGCGTATCGTTAAACTTCATAATCGCAGACGGTGAGAAACTCTTAGTCTTGCTCCTTCTAATAGCAAGCCCAAGCTGCATGAGAAAAAGCTCTTCGTATTTGAGCGTGCGCTTTGCCTTTTCAAGGTCCTCTTCATCGCGAGCGAGATGTATCAATCGATAGGCATCCTTGCGTTCTATAAGCCTTCTTTGGTCTCGAAACTCCCTTGTAAAAATTTCCTTCTTACTTGCGCAGAGTTCTGCACAGACATTATGGATTACCTTCTTGATTTGGTTACTAGATAAATCCGCCGTTGCAGGATACTGCGCACCACCAAGTGTAGCAATCTGAGCTTGGTCATCTTCGCCTAGAATGCGAAACTTGGGATTATTGAGTTGAAGCTGATGCTTATATTTAGAAACCTTTCCCGAGAGAGCAACGCGCATACCAACGTGAAGTTGATTTGCCAAATAACCACCATTAAACCAGATAACCCTAAGCGAAGAAGTCTCATCAACAACGCGAATCTCAAATACCGGCGGGCGTCTGAACCTGAGAAAATCGCAGCTCTCGATAAAACCAACTACCGTAACCTCTTGATTTTCATAGACTTGGTTAATCTTGACCGGCTCAGGCAAAAAATTCCAGCTACGTGGAAAATACTCCAGCAAGTCTCCAAGACGCAAAACTCCAAGCTTCTCGAAAGACTTAGCCCTTCTTGGGCCAACCCCCTTAACGAATTTGATTTCTGTATTTAAATCCAGTGGCATCTTAGCAAGCAATACTCAAATTTAGTTATTAATAGTCTAGGCAGCTTCTAAAATTCATTTGCAACCCATCTGTTGCAATTATCAGCGCAAAAGTAGTTTTTTTCAATAAGAACCTGTATCAAAACTCATCTCTACTTTATAATGAAAGCCTCTTTTTTAGCAATATCCTTGAGGTTTACTATGTCTTTGAGTTTGAAATTACCCAAAAAAGCAGGTCTTTTTATCACAGCCACAGACACCGGCGTCGGCAAAACCGTCGTTTCTGGCGCAATCTGCGCAAAGCTAGCTGCGCAGGGATTAAAAGTCGCCCCATTCAAACCATTCGCTAGCGGTTGCCGCAGGGAGAGAGAAGGTTTGGTAAACAGCGACACAGAGTTTCTCGCCCATTGTAGCCAAACAGACTTGCCGCTATCGCTAATAAGCCCAATAACATACGCAACCCCTGCTGCGCCAATACTTTGCGAGCAGCTAGAGCACCGAAAAATAGACTTTGAAACCCTAAGCTGCGCATACTCTAACATCTGCAAAGAAAGTGATATCGTTGTAGTTGAGGGAATCGGCGGAATCCGCGTCCCGCTTAGCGACTCGATAGATTTGCTCGATTTTGCAAGCAATCTGGATTTAGCCACAATAGTCGTAGCAAGGCCAAATCTCGGAACAATTAACCACACCCTACTAACAATCGATGCACTAAGGTCAAGAGGGATATACGTCGCCGGCGTGATAATTAACGGTTACGACATTGATACCGCCGATATCGTGACCGAAAACAACGCAGAAATCATCGCAACTCAGGGCAAAGTCGAAATCCTAGCAATCGTGCCATATAGCGAAAGGCTAGACACTGAAAAACTAATCTTACCAGAAGAAATAACCGAAGCAATCTCAACGATAAACCTTCAAGCAATCGCTGGCTTATAGCAGTTTTTAAAGAGCAGCTTGTCTCAACCTAAAAACCTGCTATAATGAAGGCTTTCCAATCGGGGGGCGACTGGTATCGACTGGATAATTGGATTGCAAGTGTAGCATGCACGGGATGAGAGTTGGCCCGTTAAAAATCTCTCAATTAAATTTTAATTGGCGTAAATAACTACGCAATGGCTGCCTAATTAGAGCGGCCCGCCACCTAACTCTTTGCTCGTGAGAGTTAGCTTGGCGTCAAAAAGCGAGCTGGCTTGGTTGGCTTGTTCGGACCAATCGGGCAAGATTTACGAACTGGTCATTGCAAAAGTCTGTCGTTTGACGTTTGCGATGGCGAGATTAAACAAACGACTAAGCATGTAGAAACCTTGCATGAAATATCACAGGACGCGGGTTCAAATCCCGCCGCCTCCATTTTTCGCGGGACAAAGACCCCGGTAGACGCAAGTGGCATCAACTGACAATTCCCCAAACGCAACCCCTCCCTGAAAGTGCAGTAATGATAATTTTGCAAAAAAACATTTGACAAACACCTTCGACTTGCGAATGTTATACAGAAATAACATTACTGCATTTTGCAAGGTGCAAAAATGAAGATGAAAATAAAAAACCTGGCAACCATACAGATGGGATACTCGTTTCGGTCCCGCCTCGAAACCTCTCAACGTGGTGAAGTTGCGGTTATTCAGATGAAAGACCTTCTCGATAACAACACGGTCGACTGCGATAACCTAGTAAAGGTTGATATGAAAGCCGTAAAAGAACATCACTTTGCGAAGAAAGGTGATTTGGTTTTCAGATCGCGTGGATCTCTAACCACTGCAACGATTCTTCTCGAAGATCCGAGTAAGGCTATTGTTGCCGCTCCTTTATTAAGGATAAGGGTAATAAAGCCGGATAAGATTTTACCTGAATATCTGAACTGGTACATCAATCAGCGAGATGTCCAAGCTTTTCTGACCAGTAGAGCCATGGGTACAGTTCAAAAAATGATCAGCAAGCAAACAATTGAAGACCTGGAAGTTTTGCTACCACCTTTGGAACAACAAAAAAATATCGTTGAGCTGGCATCGTTATCCGCTAAGGAACAAATCATATTAAGCTCGCTAGCGGAAAAACGAGAGCAATACATTTCGACAGTGCTAATGCAACTGACCAGAGGAACCACTAATGGACACTAATGAACACGAATTATTCCTCAAGAATGAGGTTTATCAGATTGTAGGGTGTGCCATGGAGGTATTAAATACGCTGGGGCATGGATTGTTCGAAAAACCCTATGAAAATGCGATGGTCGTAGAGTTTCGACAAAATGGGATTCCTTATACTCAGCAACCTAGATATGAAGTCGTTTACAAATCGGTAAAAGTAGGTGAGTATATTCCTGATCTGCTGGTATTTGATAAAATCATTGTGGATTTAAAAACAATTGAGAAAATCGGAAATAACGAAAGGGCACAAATTATTAATTACTTAAAGATTACCGGCCTTCGAGTTGGGATTTTACTAAATTTCAAACATGCCACCCTAGAATGGGAACGAATCGTTCTATAAAAAATATTAGTAAAAATTAGTACCCTTTCATGGTTTACGAAAACTTTAACATATTCGTGCAAATTAGTGTCCATTAGTGATTCACAAGCACTTAATATATTCGTGGAAATTAGTGTCCATTAGTGATTCACAAGCACTTAATATATTCGTGGAAATTAGTATCCATTAGTGGTTAAAATTAAGGAGTATCACATGAACAAGATTGATCAAAAAGACATCAACAACGCGGCCTGGGCGGCATGTGACACCTTCAGAGGTGTTGTTGATCCAGCGCAGTACAAAGACTACATCCTTGTGATGCTGTTTTTAAAGTATATATCCGATGTGTGGCTGGATCATTACGAGGCCTACCGGAAGCAGTATGGGGATGATGATGTCCGTATTCGCCGCAAGCTGAAGCGTGAGCGTTTTGTTCTCCCCGTGGTGAAACTCACCGAAAAAAATGATAAAACAGGCGAAGAGACGGTTCTCGACGAGTTCCCTGCCACCTATTACAGCCTTTATGAACG
Organism: Phycisphaerae bacterium; assembly: GCA_027078365.1. Classification (GTDB taxonomy): domain Bacteria; phylum Planctomycetota; class Phycisphaerae; order Sedimentisphaerales; family Sedimentisphaeraceae; genus S145-28. The sequence continues at coordinate 150,806 of JALWYQ010000001.1, read as the reverse complement.
CCGATCCACTGCAAATATCGGTGAACTGATCAACATTGTCCTCGACCACATTGAAGAAAGTAACAAGAGCAAGCTTGAAGGTGTTTTTCGTAACATCGATTTCAACAGTGAAGCCAATCTCGGTAAAACCAAAGACCGCAACCGCCGCCTGAAACAACTGCTAGAGGATTTTCATAAACCTCAGCTCAACATGAAGCCTAGCTTCGTATCCGAGGATGTAATCGGTAACACCTATATTTACCTGATTGAGCGTTTTGCCTCTGATTCTGGAAAGAAGGCTGGAGAGTTCTTTACTCCACTGAAGGTAACCGAACTGGTAGCAAAGCTGGCAGGCCCAAAACCGGGAGATCGTATCTGCGATCCGGCCTGTGGATCGGGTGGTCTTTTGGTTCAGGCTGCTCGTGAGGTGGCCAGAAATGCTAAAGATGATCGCGAAAAACGTAACTTTGCCCTCTTCGGACAGGAATCCAACGGTAGCACATGGGCGCTTTGCCGAATGAACATGTTCCTGCACAGCTTTGACAGTGCCAGGATTGAATGGGGCGACACTCTGAACAGTCCACTGTTGGTGGAAAATGATCGGCTCATGAAATTCAACTGCGTGGTGGCCAATCCACCATTCTCATTAGACAAATGGGGCGCTGAAAATGCCGAGAGTGATCAGTACAACCGCTTCTGGCGCGGGGTGCCACCTAAAAGCAAAGGAGACTGGGCTTTTATTAGCCATATGGTGGAAACCGCCCTTGAAAAAGAGGGACGAGTTGCCGTTGTAGTTCCCCATGGCGTTCTGTTCCGAGGCGCAGCCGAAGGTCGCATTCGCCGGAAGATGATAGAGGAAAATTTACTTGATGCAGTGATTGGACTGCCGGGCAATCTCTTCCCGACCACCAATATTCCGGTGGCAATTTTGGTCTTTGATCGGGGAAGAGAACAAGTACGAATGGACACAAATAAACACGAATCCAGTGTATTGTTTATTGATGCCAGTAGGGAGTTTGTATCAGCTAAAAATCAGAACACGCTCAGCGAAGAACATATTGAAAAGATTATGCGCACTTACAAGGAGCGTAAGGAGGTAGAAAAATACGCCCATGTAGCCGAATTTGAAGAGATCAAGGAAAATGATTTTAACCTCAATATCCCCCGTTATGTGGATACCTTTGAGGAAGAAGAACCCATTGATATTGATGAGGTTCAAAAGGAGATTGACGCATTAGAGAAAGAGCTAGCAGAGGTGCGGGGTAAGATGGCTGAGAAGCTTCAGCAGATTCAGAGGTAACCACTAATGTACACTAATTTTCACGAATTATTTTGAGAACCGCAAAAAGAACGAAGCAAAAAGACATTTTAAATTCTTCAAATTCGACGGATTTAGAAATTGGGAGTTAACAAATGGCTAAAACAATCACCGTTTTGAACGAAGAAATTCGCATAACCAAAGAGAATTACATCTCTCTTACCGACATGCTACGTTCAAAAGATGGAAATTTTTTCATCACAGATTGGCTTCGAAATCGTAACACTGTTGAATACCTTGGGATATGGGAACGAGTTCATAACCCCGATTTTAATTATGGCGAATTCGCCACAATTAAAAGTCAGGCAGGGCTTAATAGCTACAAGATAAGTGTCAAAGAGTGGGTAGCAAAAACTAATGCCATCGGTTTACAGGCAAAAGCAGGAAGATACGGAGGCACCTATGCACATCCGGACATTGCTTTTGAATTTGGTATGTGGATTAGTGCAGAGTTTAAAATTTATCTTGTTAAAGAATTTCAACGGCTTAAAAATGAAGAGCTTAAGCAGCTTGGCTGGGACGTCAGGCGTCAACTCACCAAAATCAACTACCGCATTCATACCGACGCCATTAAAGAACACCTGATTCCGCAGGAACTCGGCAAAGAACAGATCAATCTGGTTTACGCTTCCGAAGCAGATATTCTTAATATGGCACTCTTTGGCAAAACCGCGAAGCAGTGGCGTGATGAAAACCCTGGTGAAAAAGGTAATATTCGAGATTTCGCCAATGTCTCTCAACTGGTATGCCTAGCTAATCTGGAGAATTTGAATGCTCATTTTATTCAGGAGGGATTAAGCCAGCCTGAACGATTGCAACGACTGAACCAGACGGCTATTCAGCAAATGAAATTGCTGGTGAAGGATAGAACCACGAAACAGCTGAGAGGGAACCACTAATGGACACTAATTTTCACGAATTATTTGAACCATGGAATACACATAAAAACATGGAAAGAATTAGCGATGAGTGATAGTAATCAATTATTTGATAATAACACAAACGCCCTGTTAAATGATCTGCGCAAACTTATTGAACAGGGAAAGCATCAGGCTGTAATAGCAGTAAACAGTGTCATTACACTAACCTATTGGCAAGTTGAGAAACGTATCAACATGCAATCTGCGGAGCAATTTCCTGATTTTGAGATTGTGTCACCACTGGTGTCACAATTGAACAAATGAGACCTGCAAAGAAAAGTAAAGGAACCACTAATGAACACTAATTTTCACGAATTATTTGAACCATGGGGCATACAGAACAACATGGAAATGGTGTTTAATCCCGTCAAATTCGACGGGATTAGTAACTGGGGGCTAACAAATGGATAAAAATACCATTGTCAGACTGACAAACGCATTTGATACTATTGTCCAACATGTTTCGGGGGAAACAGCAGAATTTTGGTATGCCCGGGATTTGATGGAAAAACTTGGGTATACAAAATGGCAGAATTTTGTAGAGGTTATTGGTAAAGCTAAGATAGCCTGCGAAAATTCCAATGTTCCTGTGGAGAACCATTTTACCGACGTCAGTAAAATGGTCCAGAATGGTAGATCAAGGGCTCTAAGCTTTCCAAAGGAGGGAACCACTAATGGACACTAATTTTCACGAATTATTTGAACTGCGGAATACACAGAACAACATGAAAAAGATTATTTGTTTTTTTCTGTGTATTCCGTGTGTTCTATGGTTGGGAATGAGTTTGGTACTTAGTCTTCATAATTCAAAACTCCGCAAAATTACAGGGGAGGTTTGGCGATGAGTAAAATCTTTTCAGAAAAAGCAATAAGTGCTATAACAAAAGTAATCACCAGTCCAGTCGACAAAAAAACAATGCCAGACGAAATACCAGTGGTTTTGTGCAACTATACTGATGTATATTACAACTCTATAATTACTAAAAATATGCAGTTTATGAAAGCAACTGCTAAACAAGGGGAAATTGATCGATTTTCGCTTTGCCCTAACGATGTTGTAATAACAAAAGATTCTGAAAGCGCTGATGACATTGGAATACCAACATATATCCAAAGTGTTAGAAAAAAATTGCTTTGCGGATATCATTTAACAATATTGAGACCAAAGAAACATGTAGATGGAAGATTTCTATCCCTTTCACTGACGCATCCAAGAATATCGTATGACTTTTATAGATACGCAAATGGGATCACAAGGTTTGGACTGACAACTGAAACTTACGACAAAGTCAAGATACCTTTTCCCCCACTCCCAGAGCAAAAAGCCATTGCAGATCTACTCTCCACCTGGGATGAGGCCATCGAAAAAACTGAACAGCTGATTCAGGTAAAAGAAAAACGGTTTAAACGACTACTAAATGATCTGATTTATGTGCCTACCGTAGAAGGTAAATGGAAACAGGTAAGGACAAAATCACTTTTCAAGGAACGTAAAGAAACCAAGCGAGATGATTTACCACTTCTTTCCATAACAAATGGCGAAGGGGTGATCCCTCGTGAAGACACGAACAGGAAAGACACATCCAACAAGGATAAATCTAAATATCTTCGGATTTGTCCTGGAGATATTGGCTATAACACGATGAGGATGTGGCAAGGAGTCTCCGCCCTTTCAACAATGGAGGGGATCGTGAGCCCTGCCTATACAATTTGTATCCCGGGAGAGAAACTGTACCCGCAGTTTGTCGCATATCTGTTCAAGATGCCATTTATGATTCATCGATTTTATAGATATTCGCAGGGGTTAACCTCAGATACATGGAATCTTAAATTTCCGCATTTTAGTGAAGTTAAAATGCCTCTTCCATCTATTGAAGAACAAAAGCAAATCGCTGAAGCCTTATCCGACGCCCAGCAGGAAATCGACCTGTTGAAGCAACTCACAGAAAAATACAAAACCCAAAAACGCGGGCTGATGCAGCGTCTGTTGACAGGTGAGTGGAGAATTAAGCCAAATGTAGTAAGGAAGTATGAATAATGAGTGATCAATCAAAAGAAAAGACTTTTTCAACAATTCAAACATTTCTGAAGAATCCACCTGTTATTATCTGGGGGGCAGGGGCAACAGTGCCGTTTGGGTTGCCGACAATGGAAGATCTGAATAATACACTGAAAAATAAATTGCACAATTTTAACCAAACTAATGAAAATTTGGAGACTGAATTGGGGAAAGCTAAATACAACGATCAAATGCCTGAAATAAGAAGAATAATTTGGAATACTGTCAATAATGCGGATGCCAAAGTACGTCGTAAATTGGTTAATGGCGAGACGGACACGTTTGATAGCATAAAAAACATGATTGAGAAAATCCGATCCGTGCATCCTCAAGTTGTAAACATTATTACGACCAATTATGACCGAGTCATTGAACATGTGATGGGATTTTACGGTATCCCATTCACAGACGGCTTTGGAGAGCGTGAATTTAATATATTCAATGGAGACCTTTTCACCGATAAAAATATTACAAACCTGATAAAGGTACATGGCTCTCTTAGCTGGTTTCGAGTTGACAGCAGTGTTCGATATCTAATGATGGATTGCGAAAGCTCTGAGCCAGTTATTATTTCTCCTGGGAAAAATAAATACCAAGAAGCATACAAAACTCCGTATCGTGATTTAATTCAGAAATCAGACAACCTCATAAATAACGCATCAAGTTTTCTTGTCGTGGGCTTTGGGTTCAATGATGAACACTTGACACCAAAGATCAAAGAAAAGGTCAATAGTGGAACACCTTTAGTATTGATCACAAAGAAAATCACCCAAAGTTGTCGCGATGAACTAAAAAATGCTCAGAAATATATTTTGCTGCAAGAAAGTGAAACCACAGGACAAACATCAGTTCTAATAAAAACAGGGAAAGATGAATCCAAAGAAACGCTGATAATTGACGATGATTATTGGCAACTCAATAAATTTATGGAGATCTTGTAATATGAGTAATGAGATTTTAATTGGAAAAGTTCAGAGCGTAGATACAGGAAATATTTCTGTACAAGTAGATAATGAAGAACTGTTGAATAGCGTTCAGATCAATCAAATCGTTCAAATTCGTTCTACAAAAACCGGTGAGAAAATTATCGGTTTGATTTCAAAGATTATGCGAAAAGCTGTTTCCGAAAAAATTGATGATCAGTCAGATCCGGATTTAGTTGTAGAAAATTTGATACGGGTAAATCTTGTTGGAACACTTATGGATGCGATCGGAACAGAGCGTAATGTTTTCAAGAGAACGCTTAACACTGTGCCGAGCATAGATGCTGATTGTTTTCTGCTACAAGGTAGTGAACTTTCTGAATTTATGAACATTATTTCATCTAACAGTAAAAACCCGCTAAAAATAGGGAAATACACAATATCTGATGAGTCTGACGCTAATTTGGATGGAAATAAATTTTTTCAACGTCACGCCGTCATCGTTGGAGGAACTGGTTCCGGGAAATCGTGGACGGTTGCTAACATTCTAGAAAAGGCGACCCAACTAAAATCAATCAATAGTTTGGTTTTTGACCTTCACGGTGAATATAAACCTCTAAAGAAACTACCAAACACAACACTTCTGAAGATTGCCGGACCTTCTGATAAGCCAGATGAAAACAACATTATTTTTCTTCCATACTGGCTTTTATCCTATGAGGAAATTGAGTCTCTCCTGCTTGATCGCAGTGACAGCAATGCTCCTAATCAATCACGTACACTTTTTGATCTAATTATTAAGTACAAGAAGGAAAAACTTGAAGCAGAGCATAAACAAGATGTGCTGGATAATTTTACCGTCGAAAGCCCAATTCCATACGAAATTAGCAAAGTTCTTTCTTCTTTACGGGAAAAAGACACTGAAATGGTTCCAGGAGCAAGGTCGGAAAGACAGGGGCCTCTTCATGGAAAGTTAACTCGCTTTATTCAACGCCTGAAAAGCAAGCAGTCAGATAAACGTTTAAATTTCATATTTAATGCAGACGACAAACTTTTGGCTTACGATTGGCTCAACTCATTGCTTACCAATCTCTTGGATTTCGGTAATGGAAAAGGACTTAAGATTATCGATTTTTCAGAAGTTCCCTCTGACATACTTCCTCTAATTTCTGGTTTGATAGGTCGTTTGGTTTTTTCTGTTCAACAATGGATGGATGATAAAAAAAGACATCCTGTAGCATTGTTTTGCGATGAAGCGCACCTTTATATTCCGGCAAGCTTAAAAGGTAGTATGGAGGAAAAAGGGTTAGCAAGTTTCGAGCGAATCGCAAAAGAGGGGCGGAAATATGGATTATCTCTCGTTGTGATTAGTCAACGTCCATCGGATGTGAATAAAACAGTACTGAGCCAATGTGGAAACTTCATCGCTATGCGACTAACAAATCCTGACGATCAAAATGTTATAAAGCGATTGTTTCCTGATAATCTCGGTGATTTTTCTGAAATGCTACCAGTACTTGATATTGGCGAAAGCTTGATCGTAGGCGATGCGTCTCTTTTACCGAGCCGCATAAAAGTTGATCCACCAAGTGTTAAACCAAACAGTGCAACTGTTGATTTTTGGGATGAGTGGGAAAAGACAAAGTCAGAAAGAGGAATAGAACAGGCTGTGGAATCTTTAAGGAAACAGCAAAAATGACTTCCGAATCACAAAATATCGAATTCAAACAATCATGGCAAGATGATTATCTGAAATGGATCTGTGGTTTTGCCAATGCGCAGGGTGGGCGGATTTTTATCGGAAAAGATGACCGAGGTAAAATCGTCGATTTGCCGAACGCCAAGAAACTACTTGAAGATCTACCGAATAAGATCCGTGATCAGCTGGGGTTGATGCCGCACATCAACCTGATGGAAGAGGACGGCAAAACCTATCTGGAAATTGTCGTAGAACCATCAACGGTTCCAATCTCCTTGCGCGGTTCCTACTACTGGAGGTCAGGCTCGGTAAAGCAGGAGCTGAAAGGCCATGCACTGACGGAATTTTTACTGAAAAAGATGGGCATGACCTGGGATCGGGTGGTAGAAGAAAAGGCAACATTGAACGACATCGACGATACGACCATTGAGCTATTCAAAAGGGAATCTACTACCGCCGGTCGCTTGCCAGATATTTCTGAGCTTTCCACTGAAGACACTCTGAAAAAACTACATCTGCTCACCGACGACGGATTAACCAACGCAGCTTTAGTATTGTTCGGCAAAGACCCTAGTAAGTTCTACCCCAATCTGTTTGTAAAAATTGGACGATTTGGTGAAAGCGTAGTGGACATGCGATTTCAGGAAGTATGCGAGGGAAATCTGTTTCAGATGCTGCGTGATGTGATGGAGCAACTAGAGAAAAAGTTTCTGATCAAGCCAATTCGCTTTGAGGGGCTAAGGCGTATTGAAGAACTTGAATACCCCGTTCCCGCTCTACGAGAGATGTTGCTCAATGCGATGGTGCATCGAAATTACATGGGCAGTATGACTCAGCTCAGAGTTATGAATGACCGGATATCGCTGTGGAATGCCGGTACTTTACCAGTGGAATTGTCGATTGAAAAACTGTTTCAACTGCACGAATCTTTTCCAAGAAACCCTCTAATTGCAGATATTTGCTATAAGGCTGGCTATATTGACTCTTGGGGCCGTGGCGTGGAGAAAATCACTGAAGCGTGCAAACGCTACGGACTTCCTCAACCTGTGATTGAAGAACGCTTCGGAGGTGTAGCAGTAGAACTACTGAAACCTCACGTTTCTGGCCAGTCTGTCTCGGAAGATATGTCGGGAAAGCGTCGGGAAAACGTCGGGAAAACGTCGGGTATGATTCTGGATGCCTGTCGAGAAACTCCATCGATCACTATTCCCGAACTGGCTGAACAAATTGGTGTTACGGAACGGTCTATTCAACGCAACATTCAGAAACTTCAGGCCGAAGGTTTCTTGCATCGAGTAGGTGGTCGTAAAGAAGGATACTGGAAAATAATAGAAAGCAATAAGGGCTAAGTTATGAAAGTTAAGCACAACAACAGAACACACAAAAATAAAGCAAATAACCATCTGTGTTTTCTATGGTCAAAAAAAATTAGTGTTTATTAGTGTCCATTAGTGGTTCCAAAAACTAGCATCTTTAGTGGTTAAAAGGATTACACATGTGCAATTTTCAAACAAATGAAAAACTAACAAGCCAGCTACCAGCAGTGCAACTACTAGTAGCGATGGGCTATGAATATATCTCTCCAGAAGAAGCATTGAAGGAACGTCAGGGGCGAAGCTCAAATGTCTTATTGGAAAATATTCTGCGCAACCAACTCAAGAAAATCAACCGCATTCGATACAAAGGTTGCGAGTATCTCTTCAGCGAGGAGAATGTACAGTCGGCTATCCAAAAGCTGAAAAATATCAAATACGACGGACTACTCAAGACTAATGAGGTCATCTATGATTTTGTAACTCTCGGCACTGCTATGGAACAAACCATTGAGGGTGACTCAAAAAGCTTCAATCTAAACTATATCGACTGGCGCAATCCCGACCGCAATAGGTTTCACGTGACGGTTGAATTTAGTGTTGAGCGTGCTCGAAGTACAGAGACCGCCCGACCGGATATAGTTCTCTTTGTTAACGGCATTCCATTCTGTGTAATCGAATGTAAATCGCCGCAAATTGAAGTAGAGCAAGCTATCTCACAATCCATCAGAAACCAAAACGATGATTATATTCCGAAGCTCTTCATATATAGCCAACTAGTTATGGCTGTAAACAAGAACAGTGCCATGTACGCAACCACTGGAACTGCTGCAAAATTTTGGTCCGTGTGGAAAGAACCACGAATGGACACTAATGGACACGAATTTAAAAAATTAAAAAAGATTGTAGATGTATCTGTTGATGTTGAAATAGATCCAAAGTCATTTGAGGTCATGCAGTCAAAAAACATTAGTGATAATTCGTGTGAATTAGTGGTTTCAAAAGAGCGTCTTGTAACCGAGCAGGACAAAGCTCTTTTTTCCCTCTGCCGTCCGGAAAGGCTTTTGGAGTTGGCGTGGAAGTTTACGGTGTTTGATGGAGGCACAAAAAAGATTGCCCGTTATCAGCAGTATTTTGTCATTAAGTCCACACTGAATCGGATAAAACATTTTGACAGTACCGGTTCACGAAAAGGCGGTGTGATCTGGCACACCCAAGGTTCGGGAAAATCTCTGACTATGGTACTACTCGCACGTAATCTGGCCTTGGATCCTGAAATTTTGAATCCGCGTATCGTTCTTGTGACAGACCGTGATGACCTAGATAGACAACTAGGGAATACTTTTGCTGCCTGCGGTCTTGAAGCTAATCGGGCAACCTCGGGAAGAAATCTGTTGGAGCTGGTGACTGAAAAAAAATCTGGCATTATCACAACCCTTATCCATAAATTTGAGAAGGCGTATGCGGCAAAGAAGTATCAAGATAATTCTCCCGATATCTTTATTCTGGTGGATGAAAGCCACCGCACTCAGTTTGGCTCTTTTTCGGCACGGATGAGGCAAATGTTTCCTCGTGCCTGCTACTTAGGTTTTACAGGAACGCCACTTTTGAAAAAGGAAAAAAACAATTTTATCAAATTTGGTGAGCTAATAGAACCCCATTATTCAATCACACAGGCAGTCGAAGATGGTGCTGTCGTCCCGCTTTTGTATGAAGGTCGTCATGTAGAGATGACACAGAATCAGTCGGCTGTTGATTTATGGTTTGAAAGGCATACACAAGGGTTGACCAAAGAGCAGCAAGCCGATCTCAAACGAAAATACGCACGTGCTGAAATGTTGAATAAGGCGGATCAGGTCATTTACATGAGAGCCTTCGATATTAGTGAACATTTCCGTTCCAACTGGCAAGGAACAGGATTCAAAGCACAGTTGGTAGCTCCCAACAAAGTATCCGCGATCAAGTATAATGCTTATCTGAATGAAATAGGTATTGTCAGTTCAGAGGTTGTTATCTCGCCACCGGATATGCGTGAAGGCTATGAAGAGATCGATGACGAGACAACCGATGAGGTCGTAAAATTCTGGCAAAAAATGATGAAACGCTATGGCAGTGAGCAAGAGTACACCAAGCAACTAATCAATCAATTCAAGCATGGCAGTGACCCTGAAATTCTTATTGTCGTTGATAAGCTGTTGACCGGATTTGACGCACCAAGAAATGCGGTTCTATATTTGTGCAGGATTCTTAGAGAGCATACGCTACTTCAGGCAATTGCACGAATCAACCGTCTCCATGAAGGCAAGGAGTTCGGATTTATTGTCGACTACGCAAATGTCCTCGGTGAGCTAGATAAAGCACTTACCATGTACAGCGCATTTGAAGGGTTTGATGAATCCGATCTAGTTGGCACTCTGACTTCCATTAATAGCGAAATAGAAAAATTGCCAAGCCGATATTCTGATCTTTGGGATATATTCAAAACTGTTAAGAATTCTTACGATGAAGAAGCTTATGAAGTACTGCTTGCAGATGATGAGATCAGAGAAGAGTTTTACAGCCGCCTTTCGGAGTTTGGAAAAACTCTTGGTATCGCACTATCTTGTGAGAAATTCCTGATCGAAACTGACGAGAAAACTTTGTCAAGATACAAGGCTGATCTTAGAAAATTTCAGTCACTTAAGGCATCTGTTAAGTTGCGTTACGCTGAAGCCGTTGATTACCGAGATTATGAACCAAAAATCAAGAAACTGTTGGATACCCATATTCAAGCCAATGAAGTTGTCCAACTCAATAAACCAGTTAATATCTTTGACGATGCCTCCTTTATTAAAATCAAGGAAAGCCATGATATATACGGTAGCTCAAAAACTACCGCGTCAAAAGCAGATACGATTGCACACGCTACAAAGAGGGTGATCACTGAAAAGCTAGACGAGGATCCTGCGTTTTACGAAAAGTTCTCAAAACTAATCCAGCAAGTAATTGAAGATTTCAGAGCTCAGAGAATCTCTGAGCTAGATTATCTGAACAAAGTAGTAGAGGTTCGCGATAAAGTTGTTGGTAAAGTTCATGATGATATACCTGAGAAACTCTCCGGCAACGAGGATGCCATGGCCTATTATGGTGTATTAAAACCGTTCTTTAAAAAATATAACTTAAGTGAAGAAAATCTTGAATCAATCACCGCCGACACTGCAATTGCAATACACGGTATTCTTCAAAAGCATACAAAAGTTCAATTTTGGGACGATGAAGACGCTCAGAAACAAACTGAAAACGAAATTGATGATTACCTCTACGATGAACTCAAAACAGAGAAAGGCATTGAATTGTCGCTGGATCAGATGGATGGTATTATTGCAAAAGTATTACAGGTAGCAAAATTCAGAATGACGAGTAGTAAATGATGAATAAGAAATTGAAAGAAACACATGTTAATCCACATTTATCTGTAGCCCCAAAAAAAATTCGTGCAAATTCGTGCAAATTAGTGGTTCCAAAAAACATTAGTGACGGTTCGCGCAAATTAGCGGTTAAATATGGCTCAAAGGAAATTGAGTACAACTTAATTCATGTTAAAAGAAAAACAATGGAAATTGCCGTACACCCTGACAGTACAGTTGTTGTAAAAGCACCCTTGCAATCAGACATCACATTGATAGAAAGAAAGATAATTAAGAGGGCGCGATGGATTCTCAGACAGTTGAATTATTTCAATCAATTTAATCCAAAGACACCTGATCGATGTTACGTCAGCGGTGAGACTCATCTGTATCTTGGAAAGCAGTACCGTTTAAAGCTATCTGAAGGACCGGAAAATTGCGTCAAATTATCTCGTGGCTTTTTTTATGTCACTTGCCAGAATAAGCCAACTCCAGATATAACCAAGAAACTTTTAAATCAATGGTACTTGAAAAAGGCACAGATTCAATTTGCGCAAAGTATGGATCGTTGTTGGATGAAATTCAATAACCTTGGTATTAGCAAGCCTAAACTGTCCATTAAGCAAATGCAAAAAAGGTGGGGTAGTCTCTCAAGCAGAGGCACAGTAACCCTCAATACAAATCTAGTCAAAGCATCTAAAGAGTGTATTGACTATGTTGTTACGCATGAATTGTGTCATCTAAAACACAATAATCATAGCCCGGAGTTTTATGAGCTCCTTAATTCCGTCATCCCAAGCTGGGAAAAGATTAAGCATAAACTTGAACTCAGTATGGTGTGATCACAAATAGGAAAATTTTAATAAATACAGAATGGGGAGCTGAGCCACGAACGTTAAGACGTAGCTATACAGATTTTGAAGAAGTTTGAAAGCCTCTCCATGCCAAAGATATCGCCAATTTCTCGCAAAATCATTACGCAAAACAGGTCTGTGTTAAAAATCAATCTTTAACTGGTAGAACAGTTATCTCTCTGGTAAAACTATTATAGATCAGCCCCTACGTGGTAAAATCATTACGCAATTGTCTATATAGCGTCACTTCTACTCAATCGGCCCGAGAGTTTTCCCAAATCGAGCGAGTAAAAATTGTCTACAAATCTGCTGGATATACTTGGTTCTAGCTAGAATCGCACTCTACATGCCTATTCAAAGGACGTATTCCACTTCAGTGACAATTTTCTAGAGGTCTGCTTTGAATATGACAAAAACTATGTTCTACCGGGCAAGTTAAAATGCTTATCGGTGGCATGAATGATAGGGAGAATATCCAGACCTGAGCTGATGGCAAAAGTTTCGCTGAAGCACCGTGGTACATTTATTGGTAACTATCTCAAATCTCCTTACCCTTAAATAAGAACATCCGTTATTTTAGGATAAAGCTCTAAACTAAAATAATAATGGTGTGCTGATGCATAAAACAACCGCCTCCCTTAGTTCATTATAGCCTGGAAAAGAAACCTAATGGCAATTAGCCATACGATTACGCCGAATATTTTTTTGAGTTTTTCTTTGTTGAATGAGATGGATATGTGGCTTCCGATTAGTCCGCCTACTACTGCGGCGATGGCGAGGATTAGTCCTGTTTTCCATTCCACCTGATTATGTATCGCATGCCCTGCAACTCCGGATAATGCGGTTACTGCTACCATGACGGTTGAGGTTGCGATTGCGATATCCATCGGCACGCCGCAGAGCAAGACCATTATAGGTAGCTTGATTATTCCACCTGTGATTCCAAGCATTCCAGATAAGACTCCAATTAGTGCAGTCGCTGTTAATACCAATGGCAGATTGACAGTATAGTGATTCCCATTGAATTCTCGGCGCCATAACCACCATTGTTTTTTACCAACAGGCGGAAGAATTGCCCGAGATGGTTTCTTTAGCATTAAGGTTCCCGCTACCATCAATACGAGAGCCAATATTGAGCGCAGGATTGATTCTGGTACTAGTCCACCAAAATAACCACCAACGAACGCCATGATATCTGTCGGTGGATCGATAACCAATGCAAGCTTCCAATCCACCTTGTGGCTTCTAGAAAATTTATAAAGCGCCGCCAGTGATGTTGCTGTAATTAATAAAAGACTAATCCCTGGCGCATGTGCCATACCGTAACCGGCAAAGAGAAGAATAGGGACGTAGAGGATTCCGCCGCCCATACCAATCATTGAAAACAAGATGGAAACGAATAAGAAAACCAAAGCAAGAATAAGTATTTGTTCCATTGTCCCTAATCTCCTCTAATGAGAGAAATTCTAATCTCAGCGCAGTTGAACGGCTATTTGTTTTCTCTACAAGGAATACATATTCCGTCTACGAGCTTATTAACAAATACACGCTCTTGGCATTTATTACAAATCGCTGTTTCGAAACATCCTTTGCCTTTTGGAAAATCAAAATCAACTATCTCGCCAATTTCTAGGAATTTCTCTTCTGGCATATTTAAGACGTTATTGACGAGCGGGTCTGCTAACTCTGATGAAATATCTTGCGGAGCGATGCCTTGTTTGCGCTGGGCAACAAATGGAGAGTTGAGCATATTACCAAAAAAATCACTCTTTAACTGTACACGTACTGCTTTGCCGTTTACAGTGTCAATTAGGGTGAATGCCATCTTGTTGTAATATTTCTTTTCAATATTTGATTTACCATAGGTGCATCCAGTTGCAGACATGATTCCATCTAGAAAGCAACCTGCTGCATGCGCTTTTCCAGTCTCAGATATTACATATAACTCCTTGTCCTGAGCACGTTTTACGCCAAGCTTATTCATTGCCGCTTCAGCAGCTCTAAACCCTAATGGCATCGCAGGACATTTATGGCCGTGAAAAGCCATTGCCATTTCGAATTGATCTTTTGTCATTTTTTTCTCCTTTTAAATATCACCGCAACAACAATTGAATTTGTTGTCGCCGTATTAACAGATTATTCCATCTCAATATTTACAAGTAAATTATTTAATTAGCTTATTGTGCTCTTTAGCTTGATACTCAATGACTGCTTCAACGCAATGCATAAACTTGAGAATGCAAGGAACTTTCAATCGGTAATAAACTTGCTTGCCTCGTTTATCATCTTCAACAATTCCAGCTTGCTTTAATACCGATAGGTGCTTCGAGATTGTAGAAAAGTCCACATCAAGTTCATCTACAAATTCACAGACGCAGCGCTCAGAATCCACTAACTTCTGAGTTATCCATAATCGCGTTGGATGCGCGAGTGCTTTGAAAATCTTAGCCCTTGCATCGTATATGAGTTTTTCTTTTCTGTTCATAAGTTAGCCCTTACATTTGCACATATGGCATAATAACCAAATGTTGTGCAGGAGTCAATAACTTTTTTGACGATTTGAAATTGCTAACAATCCTAGCCTGACAGCTTGCTGCTAGCCGCTTCAAACAGTTTATAATTTATTGACCTACATTTACTTCTAGATTAGACTCTGAGTTTGCTTTTAAAATTTTTGTCTCGAGGATTTAATAATGCAACAGGTTATAATCACAGTACTTCTTTTATTTTGTAGTAATGTTTTCATGACGTTTGCTTGGTATGCGCATCTTAAAGAACTTGGCAGTAAACCTTGGATTATCGCTGCGCTTATTAGCTGGTCGATTGCCTTGTTTGAATATATGTTTCAAGTGCCAGCAAATCGTATCGGCTTTACGGTTCTCTCGATTGGCCAACTTAAAATCCTTCAAGAGATAATTACTCTGACGGTGTTTGTTCCATTTTCAATCTTCTACATGAAGGAACCGCTGAAGATGGATTACCTATACGCTGGGCTTTGTATTCTTGGGGCAGTATATTTTGTCTTTAGAAGTAAATTTTCGTAGAAGCAGAGTATAGTAGCGCAGCTATCTCTTTACAGCTAGAGCAACCATAAGAAAATCTAGAGCCTAGAGTTTTGCTTAAATGAATAGCTTCCCTTTTTGCTAAAGACGATATGGTCTAATAGTTTTATGCCTAGTATCTTACCAGCTTCTACAATAATGTTGGTAACTTCAATATCTTCTGGGCTAGGCGTTAAGTTTCCCGATGGATGGTTGTGCGCAATAATAATTGCAGACGCTCTATCCACCAAGGCATCTGCAAATACTTCGCGCGGATGTACTTGACTTTGATTTACAAGACCAATCGTAACAACCCTTACGTTTAAGACTTCGTTTGCGCCGTTGAGTGAGATGGTTAGAAAATGCTCTTGTTTGCGATCGCTGTAATGCTGTATTAAGGGAAGCACGTCAGATGGAGATTTAATCTTTACCCCTTCAGGTTTTATTCTTCTGCGCACAAACTCCAAAGCGGCCGCAATTGTAGTGGCCTTTGCTTGGCCAATTCCATCAATCTCTGTTATGTCCTCCGGCAGGAAGTCCATTCCTTTTTTATCTATCACTTCAACAATTTTTTTAGAAAGTGAGAGCACATCGTTTTTTACTGTTCCCCTTCCCAAAATAATTGCTAAGAGTTCTGTGTCCGTTAAGCTTTTTGCGCCCTTTAATAAAAGTTTTTCTCTTGGGCGTTCATTTACTGGAATGTCTTGAATTCTTTTCACTCTTGTTTGCCTATTGAAATGAATACCTTAGATGTTAGCGGCCGTTGATTGCTGTAAAGATAAGTTTTGCATATTGTTGCCAGAGTTGAGTTTGGCTTAGATTTTTTGCTTCTTCTGGAAGCTCAACAGTAACAACTTTAATTCCAAGATCTTCTCCGGCATAGGCCCCTAGTGAGCCTTCTCTTGCGCCAAGTTTTTTGACTTTGAGTTTGCATGTTTTCGAAAGCAATTGCGCAAGGTTTTGTGCTGGACCGTCGTAATCGATACAATCTAGAGGTTCGTGGAAAACGATTATCCGGTTGGGTTTATATATACGTATAACAGAATCTATTGCTCTTGATTCTGGTTCGCTCAGGCCTGCAAAGCCGTTGATTTTATTGTTTACTCTGTTATCCGCTGGGAAGTTTCTGTTTATATCCACTCCATTTGCGTTAAATCTACTCCCAGCTGCAAAGCCGTCTGGATTTGCAACAGGGATAATGATGAGCTGCTTGCCAACGAGAAATTCAGGGTGCTCTTTTAAATAAGTATCCAATGACTCTAAGAGAAATGTGCCAGCGGTTTCATCGCCATGGATAGATGCGATAAACAGTATGGTATCATCTCCATAGCCATGTATTATACATTCTATATCTCTGCCTTGATTGCTTGTCGCAATAGCAACACGGCTGTTGACAGGTTCGTAAACCGGAGCAAAGAATTTTGCTTCTCTGCTGAGTGTTGGCTTGTAATCATTAGAACAACCTACAAGCATCGATAGAGCAAGAAAAATATAGAATGATAATATCCGCTTAAACATAAAAGACTCTCTAATCTCATAACAAATTTAGAATCGGTGGCAATTTTCTAACCCAACCGCTATTACAATAGATACCGCAATAACGCTACGATGTCAACATTGGAAACTATGCTATTGGAATTAAAATTTCCACCTTGGTTCCAACTGAAGGCTTACTCTCAATAGATAGCTGCGCATTATTTAATTCGAAGAGTCTTTGCGCAATCGCTAAACCGAGACCTGGTTGACGCCCTGCTTTTTTATGAGAATAGAAAGGTTTTGTTGCGTTAGCAATTACGCTACTATCCATACCGCAACCGTTATCGCTAATCTGAATGCCAGCCTTATTACTCAAGGCAACGTAATACAATTCTATAGAGATATCTCCAACTCCAGAATCGAAGGATTCAATTGCATTAATAATAATATTTCCAATCGCTTCTATTAGCTGATCTTTGTCGCCAGCTATTTTAGGCAATTCTGCTGGACTAGCGAGATTTATGCTTATCTCTGAAATCCCTTTTTTACGTATGGCATATTTTACAGATTCATCTATTAATTCGCGCAGAGAAAGCGTTGCAATAATCGCTTCTCTAGGTTTGGCAAAACTCAATATTGATTTTACCATATCAGAGATATCATTGCTTTTGGCTTGAATCTGCTCTAGCATTTTTTTCTTCTCGGCGTCAGTTTCGCTTTGGAGCAAGATTTGCGCACGACCAGAAATAACTGAGAGAGGATTGTTGAACTCATGAGCTGCTCCTGCTGCCATCTCGGCGAGAGCTAGATGCGCATTGCGTTCAATAAGTTCTTTTTGATTTTCTTGAAGTTTACTGATAGCACAAACAAAACTTTCGGAGAGTTTTTCTTGCCTCTCTTTAGTGATAGACAAATTTAGCATCTTTGAGAGCATCTCAAACACCTTGCCAATCGCATCGTCAAAGACACTTGGTGATTGCTGTGAGACTTCAAATATTAGCCAAGCAATTTTTTGCATCTTTTCAGACAAACAAACAATTCCGGCATTTGCACGGTTAACGCTAGAGGCTATTTCCTTAAAGAGCAACTCGAAACGATCTTCGCTACCTGAAAAAATCTTGTTACCCTCTAACGCTAGATTGTAAATCTGAGAGGCATTAGATATCTTTGCAACGTTTCGCGTTGATGAGATATTTTCCTTGGTGGTTATGACATTAACATAACCATCTTCTATATCATTTAATAGACACAGAGATACATTGGAGAGATTAAATTCTTTGGCAAATCTTTTCGTAAACTCAGAGGCAATATCTTGGAGGGTCCATGAATCTTTTATACTGCTTACAAACATAGAAATAAAATTGTTATAGCTAGCATCTAGAGAGAGCTTGCTATTTTCTTTGCTCAAATATTTATTCTCTTCGAGAATTCTTCTTATTGAGCTGCGCAGAGATTCAAAAGATTCTAAGCTGAGAGTTTCACCGTCAATGTTTGTTGCTATAACACGGGCTTCAAGAGCCGGCTGTAATCTGTGTTTTATTGACTCTAAACTGCTAGAGCTAAGATTAAGACTCTGCGCCAATTGTTCAACAGGTACGGCGTTTTGCACGTCATAACCAAAGGCGTAGCTACTGTTTGAAACTATTTTGTGAGAAAGCCCAACAATTCTAGTTAAGGTTGAGACCTCTAGGGTGTTGCCGCTAAAGGCTGATGAGGTTTGAGCAAGCCAAATCGCCTCAGCAATATCAGAGCCAAAATGCATTCTGCTGGCAATGCGTTTGCCAACTAGGTTGTGGTCTAAACCAAAATATTTATGCTCAACAGAAGAGAGCCCTATTCTCGTGGCGGTTGCTTCTTTAACAATCTTTTCGTAGCTCTTCGGGAACTCCTGCAAAAAGGCATACTTGCCAATATTAAATAGCAAGGCTGCTAAGTATGCATGGCCGGCAGTGATATTGGTTTCTATTGAATCAGCAATAAGTTCGCTACAACAGGCAATTGCAATCGAATTTATATATAAGCGTTTGCGCAGCTCTCTAAAGTTTTCATTAGATTCAGAATCTGCAACTAATTTGACGTCAAGAAATATTGAACGAATAGTTTCTATAGGTAGCGCATTTAAGATATCAAGAACAGAAATTTCATCAGACTCCAGACAAACATTATTTTCATGCGCAGCCAGATAGAGATGAGTAGCCAATGCTGGGTCTGTTTCAACAATAGAGGCAAGTTCTGCTAAGTTAGTACTCTCTCCAATAGAAACAGTTAATCCCTTAGCAACCACAGGCGCTAGAGCATGGAAATCTGAGATATTATCAAATACCGTCTGAATTTCTCTTGCTGAAATATTAGATTTTAAGTTGTTCTTCAGCATAAATGAAACCTAAGTTTAAAATTATCGTGCAACCTATGAAACCTTCAGCAATTTTGAGACAGTATCTAAAATCTTCGAAACGCTAAATGGCTTGTTAATAAACTCTTCTGCTCCAGCATTTAGTAGGCCTTGAATCTCCTCTGGATTGATAACTCCACTAACGATTATAATCTTGGTATCCTTAAAGTCTGGATTGTCCTTGATGGATTTGCAGACAATATTGCCGTTGACATCTGGAAGCATGTAGTCAAGTATAATCAAATCTGGCTTGAATTTCTGAGTCTCCATACCCGCCTCATAACCAGTCGAAGCGGTTTTGACCTCGAAACGCTCATCCCTACCAAAAACATCTTCTAAGAGCTCTATGATATCTGGGTCGTCATCGACAATCAGAATCCTCTTCTTGTCCATTTTGAGGTTGTCTAGAGGGATACCATTTTCCTGCATAAATTTTAGAAGGCTCGCATACGGTATCCTTCGAAATCTAGAGCCAGGTATCTTAAAGCCTTCTAGTTTGCCAGAATCAAAACACCTTATGATAGTCTGTTGCGATATGTTACAAATTTCTGCTGCTTGACCTGTAGTAAATAGCTTTTTCATCTCAAGAATCCTTTTCCTATATCACCAAAGGGTCTCCGACCCTCTAAATTGCCATATCTCCCCAGATTAACCTATTTATCAGTTTTGTCAAGATAGAGAGTTAAAATTCACGTTTTCAATATAGAAAAACCTGATATTATGCGCACTAAGATGAATCGCTGTGCAAACAAGAAGTGTTTGGCGACAAAATAAGCTATGCCGAAAGTGTAGGATTTGTGTGAAGGTTAAAGCGTTTTACCCTTTGCGCATCTTCATAAGAAGAGTTCTTGCAACTCCAAAGAGCGCAAATCCAATAAACGAAATCACCAAGGCAGCTGCTAAACTCCAAATAATTAGAGTGATTACAATAACCGCCCAAACCAGATGGGTTAGCGGCTTTTTGCCCCTTAAATATTGATTGAGTAGGTGTGGATAGGTGATTCTGCTTACCATAAGAAGACCAGAACCAAGCACCACGAAAGGTAAGAGATAAACCACCGCAAGTCTAGAATAGTGGTAAACACTACTATCTGGACCCGGCAGTATGTAAAGGTCTTGAATAAAGACAATCAAGCAAATCACCGCCCCCGCTGCCGCTGGAGAAGGAAGGCCTGAGAATTTCATGTGAGAGCTATCATCTTCGTCGTTTTCAACGTTAAACCTTGCCAATCTTATCACGGCACATGCCAAATAGACCGCGCAGCAAAGCCAGATAAATCTAAACAAGAAACCCTCCATAAGCATCGGAGGTCTAACGAGATTGTTAAGTTCGTAGGTGAGATATTTGTAAGCTAAAAATACAGGTGCAATACCAAAGCTGACTACATCGCAAAGGCTATCAAGCTGCGCACCAAACTCGGAGGTAGAATGGCTCATACGCGCAACCCTCCCATCGAGCATATCTGCTATCATAGCAACGAAAATCATCAGACCTGCAAGCCCAAAATTGGTGAATAATAGCCCTGGAATCTTGAATTTTATAACTCCACCTTCAAAGCCTTTGCTAGCAATTGTAATCGCTGCAAGACCTGCCATGGCGTTTAAAATCGTTATAAATGATGGTAACACCGAGATGTATTTCAACCGGCGACGACTAGTCTGCTTGAGTATATACTTTTCTTTTTTATTGCTCATGCCGGAATTATAAGCATTGAAAGATAAAAGCTAAAGGACAAAATCACCCTCTCAATATTTTTTGCAAGCAATCTACTCCTGCAAAATAGCAAACAATAGTTAGCGCAAGAAAATATTCTAGATTGCTTTGAGGTTAAGTAGCTCCTTTAGCTAGTCGAGATATTACAGCAAGATATACCAAAACCTTGCCCTTGAAAATGCTAAGTGGGTATTTTGCATTCACGAGGGATTAGATATTTATAAGCTGTTGCAGTTGTAATGGAACTGAGATGAAAGATAAAACAAAGCCAAGTCATAGACGCAAACGTGTACGCAACCTAGTGCGTGCAATGAAACGCAAGTACAGAGATCAGCAAAAGAAGATTGACTTGCTCTGTAAAGATATGGTTGATGCGCACACCATCTTTTCTAGTAAGCTTGAACAGGTATGCTTTTCTTCACGAATGTTTGAAAAGTTAATCAGTTGCAACAGCCAGAAGCAAGTTTTTGAGGCCATTGAGAGGACTTTCACTTCAACATTTAAGGATATGCGCATATCGATTTATCTCAGCGAGGCTGAAGCCTTTGTGTATCACTCGGATAATCAGTTCTTTGAATTGCCAGTCAACCAACATCAGCTTGAAGCCTGTTTTAGCCCTGAGTTGTGCAACAATATTGCACAATCAACGTCGGTTTGTAATGTCGAAGATATGGCAGAGATGGCAATCCAAGAGAATCTCTCACTATTGAGAGACATAACAATAGCGGCAATACCACTAATTAAGTTTGGCCCTACGGTAGGTTTTATTTTGGTTTGGCGTTCAATAGAAAATCCTTTAACCAAGATGCAACTTGAAATGCTTGCGTCAACTTCTTCTGGAATTGCCAAAGCCCTGACAAGAACTCAAATACCTGTCACCCAAGGAGTCGATTAATATAGGCAGACGCCTTCGCCGCTTAGCCACACAAAACAATAGTCGCTATATTTACCAATAAGACGTTACCGCTTTACTACTAGATGGCGTTTACTTGCTAACAAAAAGTAGCCATTAAAATCAACCCTCTAGAAAAAAACTTTCGTTTATTCGATGAGCTTGCATTAATTAAGGCTAAAAATAGAATATAACGATAACTCTAGTATGGATAAATTTAGACAGCTAACACAGACACTTCTATTTTGCAGTTTTTTTACAATCGGTATCCTTGCAATCGCCGCAACAGCGCTTAGCCAGGAGGCTCTGGAGTATTATTACAACAAGAATCTTCTCTACCAAACTAAATTGCAGATTCAACATCTAGAGGAAAAATACAAAAAATACACAGAACAGATTGAATTCGCTAGATCTCACCCAAAGGCAATCGAGAGATTGCGCACCGTTCAATTTGGCGAGATGCCAAAGAGTGATGATCAAGTGTATTACCCTAGGGTAAATTCAGAAATTGAAATCAATATCAACGATTTAGACGCTCAAGAAACTCCGACAACGAACATCTACAGAGTTCCTGCTTGGCTAGAGAGAATAAACCAACCAAAACCAAAGATGATGATATTTGCACTCGGAGCATTGCTAGTTCTTATAGCGTTTGGTCTGTTTGGCGGAATAGTAGAAAGTTCTGAAAACTTTTGACAATCAGCAGCAAACCGCCACAAAAGCATAAACCTATACACTACAATAACTTAGGCAAAACACCCGACTAAAAACCCCTCTTAAATACGTTAAAAAAACTTTTTTCTATGACAAGGGGCGAACCTTACTTTTCTAACTGCGTATATTGAATTGAGTATTGCAAAAGTTAATAAGTAAAGCTAAAAGAACAGGCTAACTAATAAATTCACACTCCTCCTCCTTAAAGTACCAGCCATCTATAAAGTGAGCTGGAAAGCGGCGGTCCTTTGGTCGCCGCTCTTTTTTTGCGATCCTTTCACCACCAAGAAGCGATTGAGCCGAAACTGCAAGAAGAGTCCATTAACATTGAGGGCTTGAAACACCACATCTTTTTAGCCCTAGAACACACAAGGAACTCGGGCCTCTACGCTGGGCTGAAAGCTGATTGCAACTGCCATACGTTTACTCAGCCACATGCTATTCATGAATAAACCGACGGAATGGGCTGTTTTCCAGCCATCAAACGCCTAGGGTTTGCTTTAGGGAGGTTATTATCTCTCTTGCTCGGCAAGTGAAAAACTCATTGTTGCTTTTCCAAGAAAATTCTGCATCTTCGGATAGTGCCTTGGAGATTTTCTTGTACGCCCCTATGACAGTAGCATGATTTTTGTTGCCTATCATCTTGCCAATCTCTGGATAAGAGAGATTGCTTAGTTCTCTAACAAGATACATTGTAACACTTCTGGCCAAAGAGACGCTCTTTGTCTTGGCTGAAGAGGCAATCTGAGCCTCACTAACCTCAAAATAGGCTGCGACAGCCGCCTTAATCTCAGAGACATTAGCACTAACATCAGCACTGGCAACACCATCTTTCAATATCTGTCTAACTGCGTTAATGCCTAGATTGTCTCCAGATATCTTTGAATATGCGCTTAGCTTTAGAATCGCACCCTCTAGTTCGCGTACACTTTTGGTAACCTTTTTGGCAACAAAGGATAAAACGTCGTCTGAGAGTTTAACATTCATACTCTCAGCACGGCGACGTGCAATATTTAGTCTCGTCTCATAGCTTGGCTTATCTAGCTTAACAACCATACCAGAAACGAAGCGATTGACCAGTGATTCTGTCAGCTGGGAAATCATTTTAGGGTGCGCATCGCTAGCTAGAATAACCTGTTTATTGGCTAAATCAATCGTGTTAAAGGTATGCAAGAACTCCTCTTGTGTCGATTTTTTGTTCGCCAAAAAATGGATATCATCGATAGCTAAGACGTCTGCACTTCGAAATTTCTTGCGAAAATCTTCGAGCTTTCCACTTCGAAGAGATGTGACATACTGGTTAGTAAACTCTTCAGCAGAAACGTAAATACATTTTGCATTCGGACGAACCTTAGCAACTTGATTGCAAACTCCCTGTAAAAGATGGGTTTTGCCAATGCCGTAACTACCGTGCAAGAAGAGTGGGTTAAAAAGCGTTTCCGGATTCTCGACGATAGCCCTTGACGCGCTGTAGGCAACCTTGTTGCAAGGACCAACAACAAAATCGTCAAGATTGAGTTTGTATTGTCGCTTTTGGCTAGTAGCCTTATTAAGCGTAGCATACTTAGAGCCACTATTTGTCTTGGATAGAGTAGATTCTCTTTTTTTAGAATCAGATTTTGATAACTGCGAGACCTTTTTGCGACCAGCCAATTCTGGTTCTATACTAAATGCAATCTCGACACTCTTGCCCACTACATTTGATACAGCAGAGATAATGGCAGAGCTAAAATGATTCTCAATCCAACTTGCAACAAATTTGTTGGGGACCGAAACCTTTATATATTCATCGTAAAGTGATAACTTGGTAGAATTCTTAAACCAGATATTATATTTTTGCGCTCCAAGAATTGATAAGAGCTGCTCGTAAATATCGGCTATTTCATCCGTGATTGTTGCGTTCATATTGCAAATAACTCCAAGCCTATAGCTACTATTCTTGTCCTGTCCTTAAAGTAGAATTGGCTAACAATTCTGCCTTAATGATAGAGGGCTGAATCGACGAAATCAAT
Source organism: Phycisphaerae bacterium (assembly GCA_027078365.1). Classification (GTDB taxonomy): domain Bacteria; phylum Planctomycetota; class Phycisphaerae; order Sedimentisphaerales; family Sedimentisphaeraceae; genus S145-28. The sequence continues at coordinate 126,114 of JALWYQ010000001.1, read as the reverse complement.
CTCGTTTTGAGCAGATTCTTTTCCACATGTTAGTAGTTAATACCATTACTAGAGTTACGAACAAAAAAAAACTTTACTCCACAGCCTTTACACAACGTAACTCGCTTTTGTGGAAAACTTGTGGAAAGATTTGTTATACAAGCTACTTTTACTGTGAGATTAACGGCTAATTGCGAGTCAAGATCGCAACGTAACCACCGTCCCTACCGTAACTTATAGCTGATGGCAAGGTTAGCTCGCTACGGGTGATGCTAAAATCTCTATGGCAATCGAGAAAGCGTTTAATAACCTGTGAGTTTTCATCCGACATGATACTACATGTGCTGTAACATATTTTCCTACAAGAACTAAGCTCATTTGCCACCCGATTTAGCAAGTTAAACTGGATATCAGCAAGAGCCTCTATTGCAGAGGCAGTTATCCTGTGGCGCAGCTCACATCGCTTTGCCATAACCCCCGTGTTAGAACAGGGTACATCAAGCAGAACGCTCCGTGCGTGCGATTGGTTGAGATAATCAAATGCACTGTTAAAATCGGCCACTTCTATGATGCTAAGACCTAACCTTTTTGCACTTGAAGCTACCTTCTCAAGACGGCTAGCGTCAATATCGGTTGCAATAACCTTACCGCTATTACCCATAAGTTCGGCAATGTGGGTTGTTTTTGTCCCAGGCGCAGCGCAGATATCACCAATAACATCCGATGGGCTAGGGTCTAAAATAGGCGCAACCTTCGCAGCAGTAATATCTTGGACGGTAAATAAGCCCTGTCTAAATTCTTCTAGTTGCTCTATTGAAACATTACTAGAGAGTTTGAGCATAGGTCCCGATTCAATCAATTCACACTTAATCTTATTTAATTCAAGACGCTCACGAAGCTCATTTGCCGTTATCTTGACGGTATTGCTGCGCAGATAAATGCTAGGACGTCTGTTTGAACCAAAACAAATATCGATGGTTTGTTTGGATGAAAATTCACTCAACCACTGCTCTATGAGCCACTTTGGTATTGAAAAGACTATGGAGAGATACTTACTCAAACTCGTTTGAGGATCTGGAAATATATCACGGCTAAATACAACACAACTATTTGGACTAGTTGGTAGTGTTTTAGAGTCAAAAAGAGGCTCGCACTCGAAGCTGCGCTGCGCGATTGACCTTGCCATATTCCTTAAAATTGCGTTGACAAACCCTCTCGCCTTTTTTGACTCTATGGCATTAACCGCCTGATCAACGATAGCATAATCTGGAGTAGATTTCGAGAATAAAAGTTCGTAAGCTCCTATACGTATTGTATTTAGAAGCCTTTTATTAACTCTTGTTGGCTCAAAAACAGCCGTTTTGGTCAACACATAATCTAGCAGGGAGAGATTTCGGATTGTTCCGTAAACAAGCTCACAGGTCTTTGGTTTTTCATTTGTACTAGATAAATGCCTGTTAAGTAATTCTGATGCATCATGAGCGTTTACGTTAAAATTACCTAGGACCTTGAGTGCTACCTGACGTGCTGTGAGATTGAGCCGTGATTGCATTTATAGACCACTATTAATACTTAAAAACTTATCATCTCGACTAGCCCTGCGCCCATTTAAGAAGGACTTAAAGTCCATCAGAGAGCTACCAGCAGGTTTAATCTTTTCGATTTTCAGTGCCGAGTCTCTGCAGACGACATTCATATTGTCATCAAAGCTGCCAGCTTCGAGACTCTCTTTAGATGCAATATCAACCACAGACGCCTGCGCTATGGTAACACGTATTTTCTTGCCACTAGCGGCAGATAGATATTCGCACTGAGCCCCCGGCCAAGACCACATTCCACGAATTAGATTGACTATTTTTTCTCCAGATTGGGCAAAATCTATGTAACCATCGCTCTTTTTGAGTTTTGGAGCAATTGTCACCTTTGATTCGTCCTGCACCTGGTAGGTAACGGTTCCAGATTCAATCTTTTCAAGAGTTTCTATTAGTAATGGTGCTGAGATGACACTGAGCTTGTCATGGACACTGCTTGCAGTATCGCTAGGAGCAATATCTATTTCTGCCTTGCCGAGCATCTCTCCAGCGTCCATGCGCTGGGCAAGAGTTATAATCGTAACGCCCGTTTTGGATTGACCGTCAATAATCGCCCTATTGATTGGAGCTGCGCCCCTGTAAAGCGGGAGTAGCGAAGCATGGACATTTATAGCTTTATATTTAGCTAAATTTATAAATTCAGGGCTGATCTTTTGGCCAAATGCAATAACTACAAAGATATCGGCGCCAAGAGCGGCTACAAATTCAAGCATTTCTGGGCTGTTGATATTGCTAGTCTCTCGGCAAACAACACCATGGTTTTGTGCCCACTTGGCGACATCTGTCGCTCGCAATTTCTTACCACGACCAGCAGTCCTAGCTGGCTGTGTTATAATTCCAACAAGTTGATGCCTAGATTTTTCGATTGCATCGAGGCATGGCAAACCAAATGCGCTAGAGCCACAATAGACTATTTTCATCGATTCTTTTCCTACTTTTGGCCATACAGTTCTCGTAGTTCGTTAAGCTCTTTGCGAAATTTAATGCGGCCAAGCCTACCCATTCGATCAGCAATGGTAATCCCTATTAGATGGTCATATTCATGCTGTAAGCATTTGGCATAAAGGCCATCTGCTTCTTCGGTAAACTCATTACCGTCAAGGTCAGTGGCACGAACCTTTGCTTGAGAATGTCTTTTTATGTTTACAAAGATTTTAGGAAACGAAAGGCAGCCTTCCTGCATCGTAGTCATTGAGCCAAAACCTTCAACTACCGGATTGATATATACACGCGCCTTTTCTCTTGTACCATCGAGAGAGATTACAAATATCTGCAATCCAACACCAGCTTGAGGCCCTGCCAAACCTATCCCCTCGGCTTCGACCATAATATCAATCATTTTCTCTGCAAGAGCCTTGATATTATCGTCTATCTTGTCAATCTTAGCAGACTTAGTCGCCAAGACTTTTGACGGGTATCTTGTTAGCTCACAATTACTTACATCAAACATTCTTCTTAAATTCCACTTTTCTATTGATCGAACTCGTCACCTTTAAACGTACGTCCCAAGTAGCTTTTGCGTACGAGGTCGTCTTTTATAATATCCGCCGGAACCCCAGAGGCTATCACCTTTCCATGGTCCATAATGTAGGCCTTGTCTGAAACCTCCAATGTTCGTTCGACATTATGGTCGGTAATCAATATGCTGACGCCAGAAGCAACCAAACGTTTAATTTCAAGCTGGAGTTCTTCAACGGCAATCGGGTCAACACCGCTAAATGGCTCATCAAGTAGGATTAGCGACGGGTTGGTAACCATTGCCCTAGCAATTTCAAGCTTGCGCCGCTCACCGCCAGAGAGAAATCTAGCTTGGCTATTGACCACTTCACCAAGTGCAAATCTCTCTATCAGTGAATCTGCTCTAGCGTAGCGTTCTTGTTTACTAAGAGAGAGAGTCTCTAGTATGGCTAAAAGGTTGTCTCTAACGCTTAGCCTCTGAAAAATACTTGGCTCTTGCGATAGATATCCCATCCCAAGCCTTGCTCGCTTATACATCGGCATCTTGGTTATGTCGGTGCCTTCGAAGAGAATCTGGCCTTCGTCAGGAACTATCATGCCAATACTCATGCGGAAGGTTGTGCTTTTACCGGCACCGTTTCTACCCAAAAGCCCTACGATACTGCGCTGTTCGACAGTAAATGAGACATGGTCAACCACGGTTCTACCGGAATACTGTTTAACAAGGCCGCGAGCCTCAAGAAGCGTCATATTCACTAGAGAAATATCCTTAAACTTTGTAAAGATTGTGTCGCTTTTATCAAAATACTAGCCTGCCATTATAACCGTTGCACAAAGTTATGCAAAACTTCTTTACTAACTAGAGAAGTAAAACGAGTTCAAAAAAGGCAATTACCTACTTATATTAGGCGTCTCTTTGCAGGGTTAGATACGAACTTATGGCAACAGCTGCGGTTTCAACCCTCAATATACTCTTAGTTAAGCGAGTAGCAATTGCTCCCTTGCTAGCTAAAAAAGCCTCTTCCTGATCAGTTAGGCCGCCTTCTGGGCCAATAAAGACTATTTTGTCCAGTTGAGCTTGTATTTGTGGGTTTGCATGGATGCTCTGGGCAGAGTCACTCAATGAGGCCGTAACTAAAAGCGCAGTTGGGTAGAGTTTTTTTAGCCTCTCTAAGGCCACTTCAAACTGCTGCGGCGCATCGATTGTCGGCAAAAAAAGGCGTTTACACTGTTTTGCGGCGGAAATAGCAAGATTTTTATGCCTTTGATTAAGCTTGCTTCCACTGCCAAGCTTTACTGTACGTTTGTAAATTGCAGGAACGATATGATCTACTCCAAGTTCGCTACACTTTGAGATTAACCAGTCGAAACGTTGCCCCTTGGCAAGGCTAACAACCAAAATAATCCGTCCGCTAGCGGCTGGTGTAAATTTCTCAACACTAACAATCTCAAGTATCGCCTTCTTTTTGGTTGCAGTCTTGATTATCGCAGTTGCTAAAGAACCTTTTCCATCAAAAACCTCTACCTTATCCCCCTCACAACCTCGCATAACCGAAACTAGATGGTGAGATTGGTCGGCAGTTAGAGTTGTCAATGGTTGGTCTATATTTTCACAGTAAAGTCTTAGCAAGATTATGAATCCTATATTTTCAACAACAAAGAGCCAATATACTATATAAATACGGTTAAGGAGCAAAGAGTTTCTAGCATTTTTTCGCTCTTTGGCTACAATAGTTGCTCTTTTAGTGGGTATTTACGCACTAAAAGCTTATCTGCGTAGAATTTGTTTTTGTAAATACATAAAATCAACGGATTGAACTATGGTAAAACTTGACCCAACAAAGATGAAAGACTGGCAAATTGCTGAAGCGGCCGAAGAGTCTATGAAGAGCATAAAGGAATTAGCGGACGAGCTTGGTCTTTTGGATGACGAAATAATTCCTGTAGGCAAAGAGCTGGCAAAGATAGATTTCAAAAAGGCCTTCGCGCGAGTTAGCTCGAATCCAACAGGAAAGTATATAGATGTTACCGCTATCACACCAACTCCACTTGGCGAAGGCAAGACGACAACCTGTATTGGATTAATTGATGGTCTTGGAAAATTGGGCAAGAGAGTTACTGGTGCAATCAGGCAACCATCGGGAGGACCAACATTCAATATTAAAGGCTCTGCTGCTGGCGGTGGTCTTGCGCAATGTATCCCACTTGCACCACTAAGTCTTGGCTTGACGGGCGATATAGACAAAATAAACAACGCGCACAACCTTGCAATGGTTGCACTGACCGCTCGGATGCAACATGAGAACAACTATGACGATGAAACCCTCGCAAAACGCGGATTAAAAAGGCTAGATATTGACCCTAAAAAAGTACAACTCAAATGGGTTATTGATTTTTGCGCTCAAGCTCTAAGAAATATAACCATAGGTAAAGGTGGTAAAATGGATGGGCTTGAGATGGACTCTGGCTTTGCCATTACCGTTTCGAGTGAGATTATGGCAATTCTAGCTATTGCAAAAGATCTCAAAGATTTAAGAGAAAGAATTGGTAAGATTGTTGTCGCCTTTGACAAACAAAATCGAGAAGTTACAACCGAAGACCTAGAAGTTGCCGGCGCAATGACAGCCTGGCTTGTTGGTGCAATAAATCCAACACTGATGCAAACAATTGAAGGCAACCCTGTATTTGTCCACGCCGGACCATTTGCAAATATAGCCATTGGGCAAAGCTCTGTTATCGCCGACCTCTTGGCGACCAAACTTGGTGATTACCATGTTACAGAGAGTGGATTCGGAGCAGATATTGGTTTTGAAAAATTCTGGAATCTAAAGTGTAGATACTCTGGATTAAAACCAGACGCAGTTGTTATAGTTGCAACAATTAGAGCTCTCAAGATGCATGGCGGCGGACCGGTAGTAAAGCCCGGCGTCGAACTTGCTGACGAGTACGTCAATGAAAACATAGAGCTTGTTGAGAAGGGATGCGCAAACCTTATCGCCCATATTGAGACAGTCAAAAAAAGCGGCGTAAGACCTGTTGTTTGTATAAATAGTTTCCATACAGACAAAGACGCTGAGATTGAAGTTGTAAAAAAGGCAGCACAAGAAGCCGGTGCACTCGTGGCAGTTTCAAGACATTGGCTAGAAGGCGGAGAAGGGGCAATCGATCTTGCCAAGGCGGTAATAAGTGCATGCGAAGAAAAAAATGATTTCAAGTTTCTCTACGACCTAGAAACACCTTTGAAAGAGAGGATTGAAATAATCGCCAAGGAAGTTTACGGGGCTAGCGCTGTAGAGTATGAAGAGAAAGCGCTCGCAAAATTGAAAAATTTAGACCAAGATCCAGAAACAAAAAAACTTGGAACCTGTATGGTGAAAACTCACCTTAGTATCTCACATGAACCAGATGTCAAAGGAAGACCAAAAGATTTCGTCTTGCCTATTAGAGATATATTAATCTATCGAGGCGCAGGCTTTGCCGTACCCCTTGCAGGAAGTATAAAGCTTATGCCGGGGACAGGCTCAAACCCTGCATTTAGAAGGATAGATGTAGAGACTGGAAAGGTTAGAGGGCTCTTTTAAATAAGATTTGTAAAGATAGAATTCTTCTGTTTTGATATCACAGTTATCTAAACAGAAAAAATGGAGATTAACAATGGCGGCAAAGATAATTAGCGGAAAAGAAATCGCCCAACAGATTCGCGCAGAACTCACGCAGGAAGTTGCAAAGCTTAAAGAGAAAAATATAATCCCCGGCCTTGGTGTGATTTTAGTTGGTCAAGACCCTGCAAGTATCTCTTATGTTAGTGCAAAAGAAAAGGCGTGCGATTCTATTGGAATCTATTCAGATGATAATAGACTCAGCGCAGAAACTAGCGAAGAAGAGTTGCTTGAGCTTATAGAAAAGATGAATAACGACCCTAAAATAAATGGTATTCTAGTTCAGCTTCCCCTTCCAAAGCACATCAATGAATCGAAAGTTTTGCTGGCAATTGATCCACTAAAAGATGTCGATGGCTTTCACCCTATAAATGTTGGTAAGATGGTCATAGGAGAAAAGGCCTTTTTGCCATGCACACCTCACGGTGTTATCCAAATGATTAAGCGCAGTGGAGTTACGCTCGAAGGCGCTGAAGTTGTAATTGTTGGCCGAAGCAATATTGTCGGCAAGCCACTTGCAAATCTACTAGTACAAAAAAGTGAACTTGGCAACGCAACAGTAACCGTTTGCCATACAAGAACCAAAGATATCGCAGCGCATACATTAAAGGCGGATATCGTGATAGCGGCAACAGGTTATCCAAACACTATTACGGCTGATATGATAAAAGAAGGGGCCTGCGTTATTGATGTTGGGGTAAATAGGATAGAGGATAAGACTAAAGAGAGAGGTTACCGCCTAGTAGGTGATGTTGACTTTGATAATGTAAAAGAAAAGGCGGCCTACATTACACCTGTTCCTGGTGGCGTAGGGCCAATGACGATAACAATGCTACTTTACAATACTGTAGAATCGGCTAAAATGGCACATGGTTTATTGTAGCATCTAACAAACGATGATTAATCTTATGATAAGTGGAGTTTTACAGTGAGAGTTCTCTCAGGAATACAACCGTCAGGTAGATTGCATATAGGAAATTATTTTGGTGCTATGCGACAGCACTTAGCACTTCAACATGAGAATGAGGCGTTCTACTTTATTGCAGAGTATCACGCCCTAACTAGCAACCCAAAACCTGAAGATTTGCACAAGAGAGTTTTTGATGTAGCTGCAGACTATATCGCACTTGGACTCGATCCACAAAAGGCTGTTTTCTGGAGACAATCAGATGTGCCTGAAGTGATAGAACTCGAGTGGATTTTATCTTGCCTAACTCCAATGGGACTGATGGAGAGATGTGTAAGCTACAAAGATAAAATCGCACAGGGGCTTTCTCCAAACCATGGGCTATTCTCGTATCCACTTCTTCAAGCGGCAGATATACTGGCATTCAATAGCGAACTTGTTCCCGTCGGTGCAGACCAAAAGCAACATATAGAGGTAACTCGTGATATAGCGAAAAAATTCAACTCAACCTACGGGGAGACGCTGGTAATCCCAAAAGAACACATAGTGGAAGCGGTAGCAGTTGTACCTGGTCTCGATGGAAGAAAAATGAGCAAGAGCTACAACAATACAGTCGAGATTTTCGAACCAGAAAAATCTATGCGTAAAAAGTTTATGCGTATCCAAACAGATTCTACTCCTGTAGAAGAACCTAAAAATCCAGATACTTGCAACGTGTTCGCACTGCTAAAACTAGTTGCCGATGAAAACGAACTCAATGACTGGAGACAACGTTACCTAGCTGGCGGAATGGGTTACGGTGAGGTCAAGAAACGTTTAGCAGAACTTATGCTCGAATATTTTAAACCATACAGAGAAAGACGCGCAGAACTGGAAAACGATCATGCCTATCTGCGCAAAGTATTAGATGATGGTGCACAACGAGCAAGAGCGATTGCGAGGGAAACTCTAAACAAAGTAAGAGAAGCGGTTGGACTAAGAGCTTAACTGATAGGGTCAATTTGAGTGATTATAAAGTAAACCTTGAAAATGTCTTTGCTGGTCCTTTGGATCTGCTACTGTATCTTGTGCGCAAAGATGAAGTAGATATCTACAACATCTCCATTTCGAAGATTACCAACCAATATCTCGAATACATAGAGATGCTAAAGGGATTAGACCTTGACTTGGCTGGCGATTTTCTAGTGATGGCTGCCACTCTAATGGAAATAAAATCAGCCATGCTTTTGCCACGCAGTAACGACGACGGTATTGATGACCAAGAGTCCAGCGATCCAAGACACGCATTAATTAAACAACTCCTAGAATATAAAAAGTTCAAAGATGCCGCAAGCCTACTCGAACTCAAACAGCAACAACGCGAAGAAATTTTTGCGAGAGGAGACAATGTAACGCGCAGTCTCAAAAAAGATAATGAGCCAGAATTGGATATGGAGCAGGTTAGCATATGGAATCTGCTCGAAACATTCGACGAACTTATGCGTCAAACAGGTCGCTATCAGGATTATAGCACTATAAAGGACGATACACCTATTGATGTTTATCAGGTGCAAATTCTTGAGAGATTGCAATTAGACGGCCCACTGACGTTTGAACATATTTTTCAAAATGCCACCAACAAACTAGCTATGATTGGACTGTTTCTAGGTCTGCTTGAATTGATAAGAAACAAACTCGTATGGGCAGAACAACCAGAATCTGGAATCATTTATCTCAGAGCCCTTACCGATGAACCGGCAAGCGAGGCCGTACAAAATGCTATTCTCGCTACAGAACAAGAGCATCTTGCCCTAGTCGCGCAGCGCATGGGAGACCAAGACGCCCCTTCTACGGAAGCTGATACTGCAAACGACCTAGCTGACGAGGAAAACGATAAAATAGATAGCAAAGAAGAAATTGCTCCAACAAAGGAAGATTTAGACAGCTTCCTAGAAGAAAAGCTGGGTGATAGCGATTAAGATAAAACAAAAGCAATACCCCAAAAGGCTATCTCTCTTGGCTCTGCGCACAATGCATTCTCTTCATTAAGATAAAATAACATTAGAAAAACTAAATTGATTCAACAGCGTAAATAGCAATTGACAGTAACAGTACAAATAAATAGAATATTAAGACGTAATTCATATTGTAATCTATAAACGGAAAGGTTTAATAATGGCCGCAAACGTAATAAACTTAACAGATGCTACTTTTGATGAAATTGTCAACTCTTCTGATACACCAGTATTAGTAGATTTCTGGGCACCTTGGTGTGGCCCTTGTAAGATGATTGCTCCTGTTATCGCAGAGATTGCTGACGAATATGCTGGCAAGGCAAAGATCTGTAAACTTGATACAGACGAGCACCGTGAAGCTGCGATGGAATATCAAATCAACGCAATCCCAACAATCATCCTCTTTAAGAATGGACAAATAGAGAGAAAATGGGTTGGTCTCACAAGCAAAAAAGATATTACCGACGCGATAGATGCAGCTTGCTAAAAAACTACAGAACTAAATAATACTGAGCCTCCAAATTACTGGAGGCTTTTTTTATGCCGATATAAATTTATATCTTTTGCTTTGACTCTCAAGCGTATCCATTACAATAGCTCTAGTAATACAACCATAAGATAAAGGTGAGAAATGGATTTTGAAAAACTAGCATCTTTCTTAAATAGCAACAGAGAAACCCAAGTAACATGTGATTCACGCGAACTCAAATCTGGCGGCATCTTTGTTGCTATAAAAGGCACTCGCTTTGATGGACATGACCATATCCAAAAGGTTCTCAATTTGGGTGCGAATTACGTCGTCGCCGAGAACAAAACAATTCCCGACGATAAAATTGTTGTTGTCAACAACTCCAGAGATGCCTATGCAAAACTTGCGCAGATAAAATACGGCAACCCTGCCTCAAGCCTAAAGGCTTTAGCTGTAACCGGAACCAATGGAAAAACTACAACTTGTTATATAGTGCGATCCATAATTAATCAGGCGAATCAAAAATGCGGATTAATCGGGACTGTTGAATACGACATTGGAGATGAGAAGAAAACAATTCCCGCAGACATGACAACTCCAGATGCCATGAGGTTGGCGCAGATGACCAGCGCAATGAAGAAGAATGGTTGCAACTTCCTAGCAATTGAAGCAAGTAGCCATGCGCTTACTCAAGACAGACTCTCTTGTTTTGATTTTATCGCTGCAGCATTTACTAATCTAACCGGCGATCATCTCGACTATCACAAGACAATGGATAATTATCTAAATGCAAAGAGTCTTTTGTTTGAATCTCTAAAGCCTACAAGTTGGGCTATATTAAATGGTGAAATTAAAGAGTCAAAGAAAATTGCAGCAAAGACAAAAGCTAGAGTCCTGTACTATGGAATTGGAAAAGACTTTGATATTAACGCCCAAATAATATCTAGCGATACTCAAGCAACTCGATACAAACTTTCATTTAACAACAAGAGTGTCGAAATCAATACACCTCTGCTTGGTCGATACAACATCAGCAATCAACTAGCCGCTGCTGGAATTTGCTTGAGAGGAGGCTTTAGTTTAGAAAGCATCAAGAAAGGCATAGAAGCTATCAAGAATGTTCCGGGAAGATTAGAACGTGTTGATACTGACAAAGACTTTTGCGTCGTGGTGGATTACGCCCATACAGATGACGCTCTTGCCAATGTCTTAAAAACTCTGCGTAATCTCTGCAAATCTAGGCTTGTAGTTTTGTTTGGATGTGGTGGCAATAGGGATAAAAGTAAACGTGCGAGAATGGCAAGGGTCGCGCAAAACTACGCAGATAATATTTTTCTAACTAGCGATAACCCAAGAAACGAATCACCTTTGGAGATTATTGAAGATGTCAAGAAGGGTTTCTCCGATAACTTGACAAATGTTGTTATTGAACCAGATCGCAAGAAAGCAATCGAACTTGCAATCAATTTTATCGAAAAGGACGACATCTTATTATTGGCCGGTAAAGGACATGAAGATTACCAGATAATAGGAGAAACGAAATATCCATTTGATGATAGAGTAATCGCTAAAGACTGTTTGGAGAAGAAATGAATTACAGTGTCTCGCAAATAGCAACTGCAATTGATGGTGAAATAGTTGGCTGCGCCTGTAGTAGCGTTTATAGAATATCAACTGATTCTAGAGACATAAAAAAGAACGACTGTTTCTTTGCAATAAATGGAGATAATTTTGATGGACACAAATTTGTCAATCAAGCGTTTGACTCCGATTGTAGCTGCGCTGTAGTTTCAAAACTTGATGATATAAAGATTCCTAATGGCAAGGCAATAGTGATTGTAGATGACACCGTTTTAGCCCTTGGAAAACTTGCAAAGTTTCACAGAGATAATCTGTCGTGCAAAGTGATAGCCATTACTGGTTCGATTGGCAAGACAACAACCAGAGATATGCTAAAACATATCGTTGAAGAAAAATTTAATTCTCACTGCGCTATAAAAAGTTTTAATAATGAGATTGGTTTGCCGCTAACTATCTTGGGCGCAGACCAAGATACAGAGCTACTCATAACTGAGATAGGCTCAAATCACATGGGAGAGATTTCTTATCTATCAAAAATTGCCGGAGCAAATATTGGAGTGATAACGAAAGTTGCACCTGCGCATTTAGAAGGCTTTGGTTGTATAGAAAATATCGTGAAAGAGAAATGTTCAATCGTTGATGGCATGCGTCCTTTTGCAACATTAATCGTAAACGCTCAGAAAGAAATAACAAGCTATCTAGACAAAAAACAAATTCCATACACAACTTTTAAAAAAGAAAAGAATCAAACCAAGCTAAACATCGATGGAGAATTAGTCAATTTTTCTCTACCGGGTAATGGTTATTTAGAAAACGCTCAATGCCTCTGGTGCATATGTAAAACGCTTGGCATAGATAAAGATTATTTTGTCAACCGTCTCTCTAGTTTTAAAGGCTCAAGTATGCGCATGGAGATAATAGGGACCATGGGCATGACAATAATTAACGATTGTTACAATGCTAATCCAGCTTCGATGGAAAATGCCATAGACTACATCAGCTCCTTAGATAAAAAACGCAGAAAAGTATTCATAGCTGGAACAATGGGAGAATTAGGAGACGAAGCTAATTGTCTCCATCAAGAGCTTGGAAAAAAAATTGGAGAGTCTGGGATATCTCTACTCTTGACTGTTGGTCCTTATGGCAATTTAGTTAGTGAATCTGCAAAGCAAGTCAATTCAATAATTGAGACAGAGTATTTTGATAATACTGAAAAGCTATGCGATAAATTGGATAGTTTTCTCAAAAAAGACGATATAGTACTGGTCAAGGCTTCAAGAAGCGTTGGCTTAGAAAAAGTCATCAATCGTATTTCTGGTTAGCTCCTCAGGCAATTCTAGCTGATGCACAGTAATGGTGTTGCTTTTGCCTTTGAGATAGTTCAACTCAGAAAGTAATTGCTACAGATATAGGACTCAAAGTGATATATCATTTTCTACATGCAACTAAAAATTTCTGGGACAAGCTTGGTTTCTACGCGTACGAGGACGTAGCCTTTAGATGCATCATGGCAGCTATTACAAGCCTCTTGCTTGCACTGCTTTTAGGACCAACCCTTATACGCTGGCTATTAAAACGAAAAATTGGCGATAGACCTGAATTTAACCACACGGCTCTTAACGAATTGATGCGCGACCGAAAGAACACCCCTACTATGGGAGGTCTGTTAATTTTATTTTCAATAATATCGGGAACATTGCTGTGGGCAAAATTAAATAACCCATTCATCCAGAAGGCAATCTTCATATTAATATGGTTTGGAGGGATTGGAGCTGCCGATGATTGGCTAAAATTAACACAAGCGATAAAGAATCGCTCACGTGATGGCCTGTATCCTTGGGAAAAATTGGTGTTCCAATTTGGCGGCGCCTTCTTAATCGCAACATTTCTTTATTCAGACTTCAAGAATATACCTGATGCACTAATGCTCTGGTTGCCATTTTACAAACAGGGTATCCCTATCCACATAGGGCTTTTCACAATAATTGCAACAGTATACATCTCTGGAACTAGCAATGCCGTTAATATTACAGACGGAATGGATGGATTGGCGTCTGGATGCGTGGCTATTATGGCAGCCGTACTTGCTTTTCTGTGCTATGTAGCAAGCGAAACGATGGCACGAACCAATCCAATAACTTGGTCAAGCTATCTACTCTTGCCACACATTCCGCAATCAGGAGAGTTAAGCATCTTCTTCTGCGCGGTATTGGGAGCCATACTCGGCTTTCTTTGGTACAATTGTCAGCCAGCGCAGGTGTTTATGGGAGACACTGGCTCGTTACCACTTGGTGCTGCTATGGGCTACGGCGCACTAGTTACAAGAAATGAGATCTTGTTAATGCTAATCGGTGGAGTATTTGTAATGGAACTCGGCAGTGTTGTACTACAGGTGCTTTACTTTAAATACACGGGTGGCAAACGAATCTTTAGATGTGCTCCAATACACCACCACTTCCATCTAGGTGGCTGGACAGAACAACAAGTAGTTGTAAGATTTTGGCTCTTATCAATTGCCTTCGCGGCAATTGCAATCGCGACTTTGAAACTAAGATAAAAACCAACAATCAAAGTATGCCATTAAAAAAGCCCCGTAACTTATGTTACGAGGCTTTTTCATTATTCACTCGATATTAGACTCTTTCTCTATTGGCGAGATATTCGGTTTTTGGCAATTCTCCAACAAGCGGTCTTGCGTATGCCTTATAAGCATCAGTTACACCGTTACCCGCTTCATTGATAAATTCATCAGGGAGATCTTTTGTGAATTCAGCTACATTTTTTAATTCTGTACGCTCAAACTCAACAGCATAATTCTCACCATCTCCAACACGCTTCATGATGGCAGAACCACTTTCGTACTCCATAGAAAACTCAACCGCCTTGCGACCGGTTTCACGAGCTTCAACAACATCAACTTCACTCTGTAAACCAGCAAACGACCTTTGAAGATAACCAAATGTATCAGCTCTAACACGAGAAATGTCAGAGTTTTCTTTTACCTGCGAAGCAAGGAAATCTGCAAGAGCACCGCTTCCTGACAGCTGAACATTACCATGGGCATCTACTTCTGCATTCTCAGCAATTCTCTTCGCCCATACAACGCCGTTTTCATCCTTAATCCCTTCACTTACTGCAACGACGCAACGGCCAAGACGAGAATAAACCTCTTTTATTTCTGAGACAAACTTCTCCATAGACACTCTGCGTTCAGGGAAATAAATTAGATGAGGACCATCATCTTCTCTTTGTTGACCAAGTGAAGTTGCTGCTGTCAGCCAACCAGCGTCACGACCCATTATTATATCTATTTTAACACCCGGAAGTGCGCGGTTATCTAGGTCGTCACCTTGAAGTGCGCGTGCCACAAAGTTAGCAGCACTACCATAACCTGGGCAATGGTCAGTTGTACGTAAATCGTTATCAATCGTCTTTGGCACGTGGAAAGCGCGTAGCTCGTAACCAAGCTTTTGTGCTTCCTCGTTTACAATCTTACATGTATTAGCTGAATCGTTACCGCCGATATAGTAGAAATACCTAATATCTCTCTTCTTCAAAACCTCAACAATCGCCTTAACGTATTCAGCATCAGGTTTATCTCTACTTGAACCAAGAGCTGAAGATGGACTTTTGGCGACTATTTCTAGCGTTTGCGCATCAATATTTGTTAAATCGATAAAGTTATCAGCTTTCATACCAGCAACAGCATGAACCGCCCCAAATATTTTATCTATGTTAGGATTTGCCTGTGCTGCTTCAATCACTCCAACAAGAGATGCATTGATAACTGCAGTTGGACCACCAGATTGGCTAACAACTGCGTTACCCTTGAGAACTTCTGCCATTTTAGAGCCTTCCAAATAGAAAAGTAACATTACTTAATTATTGTTATATATAACCCAAAACAATTTAGGCCACAGAGACCCGAAATTATACAGATTATTATCGCTCTAGCAAGCATTTTGCCTACGCAGAATAGAAAATGGCAATTGCAGGGGTAAAACCATCGAAAACAACGCAATATCTATAGGGAGAAATAACAGAATTTTACGCATTGACAATACTGATAATCAAGATATCTATAAAAAAAGCTCCCGAAATAATCGGGAGCTTTGAGCTAAAATCATTCATAGCAGTCTTCGAGGTCTTCACTCTCGTTTTCATCTCCATCTTCTTCGTCGCCCTGCTCATCAGTAGCAACAACACAGTTCTTGCAGGCTAAAGGATTGCTACCTCTAACAAATTTAGCAAGACTAATCGCTGGAGAAACCAACAACACTACAAAGAATACAAAAAACAAAATTCGAAGCTTCATTCTATTATCCTCTCAAAAGAGATATGGAATTTGAACTCTTCGCCAAACATCAATTATCTCTATAAGTCCCTATCGCTAAAGGACTTCCCTGTACGTATCCTGTTTAGGAATTATTATAATATCGCTAATTATTCCACCTGGCAGCATTTTATTTTTAGGAGGTACAATCGTTATGGTGCCAATATCACCAGGGTCGCCACCTTCACTACCTCCGTCATCGGCAAAACCAATATTCGTTACGTAACCATTGCTGTGTGGGCTTGTATCATACATCGAAATAATTGTACCGTCTATCCTAGCATTACCACGTACGTCAACAATACCACCAACCACAGCACCTGTTAAGTGAGATTCACTACCCTCTTCAAGCTCGCTTGTATTACCCAAGTTAACATTGAAATTTGGTGCCAATATCGTGGCTTCTTGCATGTATTGATTATTAAAATCGGCACTACCTGTAAAATAAAGGCAGTTTTGACGCCACTGGATATAGCTATTTTTAGGAATTGAAGTAACTATAACACCGTTAAATTGACAATTGTTAAAACGCACATTGTTGGTTCTACTCGTACTAGAAGTCCAAGAATCTGAGTCTATATACAAAATCCCTTCAAATGTACAGTTCTCAAATAATGCGTTTCTTCCCTTAGGCAATCTTGCATTTGTAAATGTCTGATTTATATAGACATGTCTATATAATTTTGAACTCCAAGATTTGCTAGGAACTGTATAATCACCTGAAACATGAGGAAAATATTCTCGCCTAGTATAAGATGCCGCTGGAATTTCTGTGCATAGCGCTCGGTACGAACTAGTATCATAATCATCTTCGTCCATGCCAGGCATAATACCATCAGGAATATCGTAATTTACACCTTCAACATCTCCTTGTAGAGTATCTTGCGGAGAAATAACACGGTTACCATCTTCATCGTAAACTGGATTCCAATTCTCATCCAGAGTTTCCATCTGGTTACCTTCATTATAGAGCTCGCTAGCTGATACCGTTACATTCACCGTCCCATGTATTGTTGAATCGCTTGTCAATTCAAATGGTGCATGCCACTCGGACTTGTACCAAGTACTAAAAACACTTCCTTCAATGGTTGTGTCTCCCGTGATTATCATACGACCACGAGAGGCAATCGCATATTCTAAAACCTTAGCATCCTTTTGAATGCTGTAATCCATACAGATCTTGCGTGAAAAATGCCCGTCAGTTCCTGTAGATTCAAGAATAATTTTGGTTGGGTCATTATCATAGTGAAGAAATCTCAAAGAAAATGCTCCACCAGTAGAATTAAATGCAATTGGTGGAATACTCAATTGATAGCCCCATCCATTGCTATCATTTATTCTTATTGGATTTGCGACTGCAACGCCACCATAGCCACAGCTCCTCACATGCGTTACGAATGCATCCCAAGTTGAATTTGCTTGACTCTCGCTTACTGTGTCACCAGTACTATCAATAGAATCGAATGAATTTACAATGCTTGACGCAAACTCAACACCACTTGCTGCTGCAGCAAGCGCTTCATTAGAATTTTGCTGATTGACTGATATTGTCAGATTTCGACTAGAATATGATGTAACTGCAACCGAGAGACTTACAAATACAATTAAAAAAATCATGGCTAATACCATGCAAGAACCTGTCTCTCTTCTAGAAGATTTAATCATTCTTGCTTTCATCATTTACCTCCAAACTGTATAAACAGCGCTAGGATATATCGGGACTTCTCATCAATTGCTAAAGAAGTTATTGGCAATTTAACTCTTTATAAATTCTACGAAACCAAGGGGTGTATACAAATAACAGAACCCTATATTTGTTGCCATATCCTCTTTAAATACAAGCAGTTACATACCGACACACACCCTTCCACACAACTTATCACTTGATAATACTGAGAAGTTAATTCGTGAAAACAACACCTTAGCTTCGTATTCTACCAGAAAAACAATTGACAGTACAACCCGAAACAGGTATTATACCCTTCGTGTTTTACGTGATTTTTATTGTTTAATTGAGGGAAAAGAAATGAAAAAACTACTATTTGCAATGATGTTATTAATTGTTTTGTCTACTATTGTAAATGCACAAATGCTGTTCAAGACCAGCTTTGAAAATGAAAAGGCATTCCCTGGTAAATACACTGACACAGGAGATGCCAGCAAGAATCATCAATTGTTAAACAATCCAAATGAACCTATCGTTAATTCAACATCTAGCTCACAAAGCCATGGTGATTTAGGCTTCAAAGCTTCATATATAAATACACGCGATAGCATGGGACTAACTAACGGTGTGTATTTCGGGGTAATTAAGACCAAATCTACAGTTGGAGAGTTTTCTGACGGAAACCAAGGTTACGTTCTAAGCGATTGTGACGGCAAGGCACAATTGACATTTGACAGCATGGACCTCAGTAATTCTCTAGCAGTAAAAATAAGTGTAGATATATTCATTAAAGACACGAGCTATGAGGGAAATGATTCTCTCTTGGTAGCCCTAAAACCTTCAAACAGCCCTGTTAATGCTGCCGTGCTACTTGACCTTAGTGGCGATGAGATTGAGAATAATTCAAAAAATGGAACTTGGCAAACCATAACAGCAACAATAACAGATACCTCTAAGTTGAATTCTGCTCAGCTATACATCGAATTTGATTCTAATTCAACAGATGAAAGAGTCTATATCGACAACATTAGAGTAGAATCAGTACCAGAACCTACTGCCATTAGCACTATTGCTGTGGGTTCTGCCTTATGTTGGTTAAGACAACACTAATAATATTGCTGAATTATTTTGAATATTGCACTGTTATCTCTTGCAATTACAACTTTTTTTCAGTAGATTATCCCTTCTCGTGATGATTCCATTACGAGAAGGTTCGGGCAGATAGCTCAGTTGGTAGAGCAATGGACTGAAAATCCATGTGTCCGCGGTTCAAATCCGCGTCTGCCCATTTACACGCAAAGCTCTGTAGGTCAATAACTTACAGAGCTTTTTTAGTACAATTCTATTAAGTATCAATCTAAGCTATCACCGAGACAGGCATTTAAAAATTATCCAACTCCCTCCTACACACAACAACCTAATAAAAAAACCTACAAGCACAAAAATACACTTGTAGGCTTTTAATATCGCTAGGCTGCACAAAATCCAGAGAAATCTCTCTATTCAGCAACCCTCTTGTTAATAGGCACATACTTTTGTCTTTTTCTTATGTTCTTATACGCAGGTCGCATAATTCTGCCACCACTGAGTAGCTCCTCTAGTATATGGGCACTCCAACCAGCAATCCTACTCATAGCAAAAATCGGCGTAAACAACTCTGTTGGTATACCGAGCATCTTGTAAACAAAACCAGAGTAGAAATCGACATTGGCAGAAATCACTTTGTCGCTACCCTTAACACTTTCAAATACCTGTGGAGTTAACCTTTCTATTAGCTTGTAAAGACCCAATTCTTCTTCACAACCTTTTTCCTTGGCAAGCTGTTCAACTTTCTTCTTAAAGATAACAGCACGTGGATCGCTAAGAGTGTAAACAGCATGCCCCATACCGTAAACGAGGCCTGTTTTATCAAAGGCTTTCTTCTTTATAATCTTGGTGATATAGTCCGCGACTTGCGATTCGCTAGACCAGTCACTTATGTTGTGCTTGAAGTTCTCAATCATATTTACGACTTTAATATTAGCACCACCGTGCTTTAAGCCTTTTAAAGAACCAACTGCCGCTGCGATAGCAGAATAAACATCTGTACCAGATGAAATCACTACGTGAGTAGTGAATGAGGAGTTGTTTCCTCCGCCATGTTCTGCATGCAAAATCATAGCTAAGTCAAGAATCTCCGCCTCGACCGCATCAAATTTCTTATTAGGCCTGATGAGCCTGAGGAAGTTTTCTGCTGTACTAAGACCTGCTTCTGGATGATGGATCGAGAGACTCTTACCATCATGATAGTGCGTCTTAGCCTGATAGCCATATGCAATCATGCAAGGAAATTGCGCAATTAAGGTAATGCATTGGCGCAATACATTCTTCAGAGCCTTACCTTCTGGGTTAGAGTCATACGAATAAGAAACCAAAACACTTCTAGCAAGCTTATTCATAATATTTGAGCTTGGAGCTTTTAAAATCATATTCTCAACAAAACCAACAGGAAGTTGCCTGTGATAGTCTAAAAGCTTAATAAACTCTTTAAGATTCTGTTTCGTTGGCAATTCTCCAAACAACAGAAGATATGCAGTTTCTTCAAAACCGAATCTACCTCGTTTTAAAAAACCTGTCGCTATGTCCTCAATGTCTATGCCTCGGTAACGCAGAATACCATCAACTGGAACCTTTTCGCTTTCGTCAAGAATATACCCATGGACATCACCTATCTCTGTAAGACCAACTAGGACACCTGTACCATCAACGTTTCTCAGTCCACGTTTAACGTTATAATTGCTATAATAAGACGGGTCTATTTTATTAGCCTTACGTGCAATCCTTGCATGTTCTGTCAAAAATAAATTTTGCATATCTGTAGATTTACTGCTTGCTTCACTCATAGTTTCCTCAACTTGAAAATAATATTCTAGCTGCAACTGAACAGATCTTTAATAAGAACCTAACGCCAAAGCCTTTCTAAAGAAAACCTGCGACATAAACGCACACAGGATAAACGGCGTACACAAATGGCATAGCCAGCCCGAATTTGTTACGTGGCAATAGCACTTCCAACACGAACGACATTCCGCGCAGCGAACGGCATTTTACAATAAATATGACAAATCCGCAAGAATCTAAATTTAGCCAATAGAACAACGTTAAATCTCGTGTCTCTTAAGAATAAGAAGGAATTACTTTCCTTGCTAAATCAAGCCTAAGTTGCTAGAATTTCTTGGCTGATGATTTCTATGAATTTAAACACAGCATCTGAATATTTTTATGAAATTCTTCTAAATCGGAGTAAGTATGGCTAACAAAAACAGCGTCTATGTAAGCCCTTTGGTAGAACGCAATGCAAGTGAAGAAATGAGTTGCTTGTTTGGGCCACAGAAAAAGTTCGGAACTTGGCGCAGACTGTGGCTCGCTCTCGCCCAAGCACAACAAAAACTAGGCTTAGCAATCACTGATGCGCAAATAAAAGAGATGCAAGAGCACCTAGATGATATCGACTTCAAAAAAGCCAAAAAATACGAAATGAAGTTTCGACATGATGTTATGGCGCACGTTCATACTTTCGGAGACGTTGCCCCAAAGGCTGCCGGCATTATACATCTTGGTGCAACAAGTTGCTATGTTGGCGATAATGCAGACCTTATCATTATGAAAGAAGCTTTAGAAATAGTAGCCGCAAAGCTTGCCTGTGTAATCAATCTGCTTGGAAAATTTGCAAAAAAATACAAATCACTTCCAACCCTTGGCTTTACTCATTATCAACCAGCGCAAGTTACAACCGTTGGAAAACGTGCATCGCTTTGGTGTTATGAGCTCGCTATGGATCTAGCTGAAGTTGAGCATAGAATTGAGACGCTTCCTTTTAGAGGTGTTAAGGGCACAACCGGAACTCAGGCATCTTTCTTGGCTCTATTCAATGGGAATCACAACAAAGTAAAACGACTAAACAACATGATAGCTAAATCATTTGGTTTTAAAAATTGTTGTGTTGTCACTGGCCAGACATATCAAAGAAAAATAGATGCACTTGTAATTAACGCTCTTTCGGGTATTGCACAGTCGGCACATAAAATGTGCAACGACATCCGTCTGCTAGCCAACCTCAAAGAAATGGAAGAGCCTTTTGGTAAAAATCAAATTGGCTCATCTGCAATGGCATATAAAAGAAATCCTATGCGCAGCGAAAGAGTCACTGCACTTAGCAGATTTGTGATAAGCCTTACAAGTAGCCCACAGATGACAGCCGCAGAACAATGGTTCGAAAGAACCCTTGATGATTCTGCAAACAAACGTATTGTTATTCCTGAAGCATTTTTGGCAGTGGATGGTATCTTGGAAATTTTGACAAACGTCGTTGACGGTTTAGCAGTTTATCCGAAGGTTATTGAGTCAAGATTACGTAGCGAACTACCATTTATGGCAACCGAGGATATACTTATGGCAGGTGTTAAAGCTGGCGGTAATCGTCAAGAATTACACGAAGTCATAAGGGTACTATCGCATGAGGCTGCTGCGCAAGTAAAACTACACGGCAAAAAAAATGACCTTATAGAAAGATTAGAAAAAAGTGGCAAATTCAACGACGTGAATCTCAAGGAAGTTCTTGAACCAAAGATGTATATTGGCAGATGCCCTGAACAGGTTGACGAATTCATCGAATCTGTTGTATCACCAATACGAAAAAAATACCGTAAGAGCATAACAAGAAAAGTTGAACTAAAAGTTTAAGCCCCTTAATGTTACACCAAGCCCCTTATCAGGAGAAATATAAATGACAAAGCAACAGCTAATAAACAGAATTAAAGAAGTAGCTTACCTTGAAGGAGATTTCACTCTGCGCAGTGGTAAGAAAAGTAAATACTATCTAGACAAGTATCTCTTTGAAACTTGCCCCGACATCCTAAAAGCTCTTGGCGAAGAATTTGCAAAGTTTATTACAGATAAAACTACACTGATTGCGGGACCAGAACTTGGCGGAATTGCTCTAGCTGCTTCAACATCTATGGCTGCCAACAAAAACTGGATAATTATTAGAAATAGCAAAAAAGGCTACGGTACAAGCAAGATGGTAGAAGGAATTCTATCAGAAAACGACAACGTGTTACTTGTTGAAGATATAGCAACAACAGGAGGACAGGTTCTTGAGGCTGCAAAGATCATCTCGCAAAGTGGTGCAAAAGTAGAAATGATTGTTGCTGTTATTGATAGAAAACAAGGTGCCCGTGAAAATATAGAAGCCGCAGGCTACACTTTCAACAGCATTATAACAAAAGATGATTTAGGCATTAAGGACTAAGAAGCTATGAGCATCTTTGAAATTGGCATGCTCATTTGTTTCGGAGCCGCTTGGCCTGTTAGCATTTTAAAAACTCTAAGATCAAAGACTGTTGCCGGTAAAAGTATCGTATTTATGATAATTGTAGAATTGGGATACATCTCTGGTATATGCTATAAGTTAACCGGTAACTTAGATAAGGTGATAATATTGTATGTGCTCAATGCAATAATGGTTTTTATTGATATTGTGCTATACATCAAATATAGAGAAACAAGCTCTAAATAAAACCAAGGTTTTATAATGGATCACACAAAACTACTTTGCGATATCAGTGAGTTGAACCATCTCTTCAGAGATTCTGTGAGTGTAGAGAATTTCTTGCAACAGATAACTGAGATGGTCTCTAGCCATATGCAAACCGAAGTGTGCTCTATCTACCTTTACGATAATGATGAAGAGATTCTAACCTTAAAAGCAACAAAAGGGCTTAACCATGAAATGATCGGTAAAATAACCCTAGCTCTTGGGGAAGGGCTTACAGGAATCTCTCTCAAGGAATTGCGCCCTATCAATATATCAAATGCAACTCAACACCCTGACAATAAACTCTTTCTGGGAACGGGAGAACAAGATTACGAAAGTTTTCTAGCTGTTCCGATTGCAAGAGGGGTCGAGAGAATTGGCGTAATGGTACTGCAAAGACAACAATCACACACCTTCTCCGATAGCGATGTGCTTGCGTGCAAAGCAGTGGCCTCTCAACTTGCCAATATTATTGAGAATGCAAGGTTTATTATCTCAATGCATTCAGAACACGAAGAAAAAGCACACCCTACAGTTAAAGAGTCACAATCTAGACTTATCCACGGCAAAGTTGCGTCAGAAGGATATTGTCTTGGAGAAACTCTCGTTTTAGACAAAGAAAAAACTTTCAATTCTCTTTTGCAACGTAGATTTACAAGGCTTTACACAATTAAAGATTTCAAAAAGGCCGTCAAGCAGACTGAAAACCAGCTTGAAGAAATGCAAGAAGAGGTTGAAGAAAAATTAAGCGATGCTGCATCTCTAATATTTGCATCACACCTACTAATTCTCAAAGATCATGAATTTATAGGTCAGATGGAAAATATGATTGCCCTAGGCACTAATCCGCCTCAAGCCATATTACAAATTGCCAAGAAGTATATGGATATTTTTGATAAGGCTCAGAACATCTTTGTGCGTGAAAAGGTGCAAGACATTGAAGACCTTACCGTAAGATTAATTTCTAATATTACCTCCGACCAAGAAATTGTGCCAAATTACAGAGGAAAAGTTATAATAGCCAGAGACATTTTCCCTTCTGAATTACTCAAAATGACAAGTGAAAAAATCGGCGGGATAATTCTTGTTAGCGGAGGCGTTACTAGCCATTTATCTATATTGGCCTCATCTCTAGCCATACCTATGGTTATCGCAAACGATCTTACCCTCTTAAAGGTCGCAAACAAAACAAAGGTCTTGTTAGATGCTGAAACAGGAAATATCTATCTCAAACCAAAACAAGATGTTATAGATGAATTCCAAAGACGCAACAAACAAAAAGAAAAGATATTGCAGCTTGAGCATAACGTAAAAGGTGAGACACTAACAAGTGATTCACAAAAAATAACTCTCCTAGCAAATATTAACCTACTTGGAGATATCTCGTTAGCCAAAAAAGTAAAGTGTGAAGGTGTTGGGCTCTATAGAACAGAGTTTCCTTTTATTGTGCGCAATAATTTTCCTAGCGAACAGGAACAGTATGTAACTTATCGTAAACTCGTCACATCTATGAAGGGTCAGCCGGTTATATTTAGAACTTTAGATGTTGGCGGTGACAAGATGCTCTCATACTACCATAATACAATAGAGCAAAACCCTGCTATTGGAATGCGCAGTATTAGGTTTTCTTTAGAGAATAAAGATGTTTTTATTCAACAAATCAGGGCAATTCTTCGCGCAGGTGAAGGGGAAAATCTTAAGATAATGTTCCCTATGATATCGTCCATCGACGAGTTTGACGCTGCAAAAAGTATCGTCCTAGAATGCATAGATTCTCTGCACAATGAATCCGAAGGGTTCAACAGTAAACCAGCAATTGGAATGATGATTGAGTTACCAAGCGTTGTGGAGCTTATCGATGATTTTGCAAAGGAGGCAGATTTTTTCTCAATAGGAACAAACGACTTTATCCAATTTATGCTAGGGGTTGATAGAACAAATGAAAAGGTCGCTAGTTTCTATATGCCGTACCACCCTTCTGTTCTTCGCGCAATGAAAACAATTGTTGAGTCTGTGCAGGCACACGGAAAAGAAATTTCTGTTTGCGGAAGCATGAGTAGCGACGAAAAATATATCAAGTTCCTACTAGGTATTGGGCTTAGAGTTCTTAGCGTAAACCCTTCGCATCTTCCTCGTATTCAAAAAGTCATCAATTCTATTGCAATTTCTGATGCACAAGCATATGCAACAGAACTTGTATCTCAAAAGCGAGCATGTGACGTGGCAAGATTAATGGCCTTGCAAGATTAATATCTAGATAAGCAAACCTATAAGAATTTTTCAGCCATTCCTATTAGTCTTAAAGCTACAGTGTAGATCGGACCAATCAACATATTAAATATCATAAGAGATATGAACATACCAAAGATATGAAATTGAGGATTAAAAATGCGCATTCTAAAGCGAGTATAGAGTGAAGGAGGTAAAATCAAAGCTATAGCACTCGAACCATCTAACGGATAAAACGGTATCATA
The DNA here is from genome assembly GCA_027078365.1 of Phycisphaerae bacterium. Lineage (GTDB taxonomy): Bacteria > Planctomycetota > Phycisphaerae > Sedimentisphaerales > Sedimentisphaeraceae > S145-28. The sequence continues at coordinate 100,426 of JALWYQ010000001.1, read as the reverse complement.
TTAAAAACAAAGAGAGATAGATTCAATATCACTGTGATACTTAATAACGTTGCAATATTGTTCAGCAGCCCTGACTGACTTGCAACTATAATATGGCTAAAGCTATCATATTCGCCCATCTCAAAAATACCCAAAAGCACTCCGAAAAATGATAATACAATAGCAACTACCGCCAACAGCAAATTGGTCAGAGGCCCTGCCAAACTCATCAATGCCGCCTTTTTAGGATATCGCATAGCCCAGATAGGATTGTATGGGACACTTGCCCAACCTATCAACATTCCACTTGTTAATAGAAATACAATAGGTAATACAACCATTCCGAACGGCTCACGCTTCATATAGTAGTAAGGGTCTAGAGTAAGCCTAGCATCTTTAGCCCCTAAACCTCCCCCAAGACGTAAGCCAACTATAACGTGAGCAAATTCATGAAGCACGGTTGAGAAAACAAACACTACATACCAGAAAATTCCAAGAGTAAAACTTATATCCATCAATATAATCCTAATTTGGTCGCCACTCGCTAGGGTTCAAAGCATCACTTAAAGACTCATACCACCAATTAGAATCTAGTAAATATTGTTTCATCATTATCGCCGCAAGTGAACCATCTGCAACCGCAGTAACAAGCTGCATTGCTGCTCCAACTCGACAGTCCCCTGCCGCAAATACGCCTGGAATAGCTGTACGTAGATAGGCACTATCACATTTAATAAAGCCAGACTCTGTTAAATCCACCAAACCTTTTAAAAATTGTGTATTAGGGACCATACCAACAAAAATGAAAACTCCATCACATTGAAAATCTTCCAAGTCCCCCGTCTTTACATTCTTAAGAACTGCCCTTTCAACCTTACCGTCACCTTCTATCGCCTCTAAAACTGTATTGTATATCACATTTAAATTTGAATCTTCTTCTTGCATCTTCTTGAAAAATTCTTCTTGCAATATTTTTGTGGCACGGAATTCATCGCGTCTGTGGACAAGCGTAACCTGCTCGGCAAACTTTGCTAGATGCAAGGCTTCTTCGATAGCAGTATTTCCTCCACCAACCGCAAGAACTTTTTTACCCTTAAAGAATGGTGCATCACAGGTACCGCAATAACTCACCCCAGCCCCAGCGTTGCGAAATTCTCTTTCACCCGGCACACCAAGCTGTCTATAGCTACTCCCCGGAGAAAGAATTACAACCCTAGCGAGATATTCATCTTGTGTTGTTGACACCTTTATATTGCCATCGCTAAGCTTCTCAAGTGACACAACTTCAGCACTCATCTTAATTTCTGGACCAAAAGCTTCAACCTGTGAATAAAGCTTGCTTACTAAATCCGCCCCACCAACATTAGGAACACCTGGATAGTTTTCAATAAGTTCAGTATTCATAATTTGGCCACCCGGATAAAATTTCTCTAGTAGTAGAGTGTCAAATCTATCACGTGCTGCATACAAAGCCGCTCCAAGTCCGGCAGGACCAGCTCCAACAATAATGCAATCATATACTTTCTTAGACATTTCAATCCTTTCTAGTGAGATAAATACCTCTACAGAAATAGAATGTTATAAATATTTAGATAACCTTTTATTTACCTTCAATAAGCTGATTTATAATATCTTTAAAAACGCCATAATGCTTTATTAATTCATACTTATTGCTACGTAGTATCAGTAAATTTTCACCAGGCACTGATTTACTAGTGATATTCCCGCGTTTATCAAAATAAACCATTGCCATCGGAGTACCATCCTGCAAATAATGTATATTAATACATCTTCTATTACCCTTAACCTTTCCCTTCTCTAGAACTATAGGGAAAATGTAACCACTTGGCATTATTAAATCAACCATAGATAAGTTCAGATTGCTATTTAAGAATTCTCTATATAACTGTGAAATCATTGGCTCAGGAAAAGCGGCCTTACTTAAGGTGTAATATTTAGGATTCGAACCTGCAGTCGTTAAGATTTTTAGATATTTTCCCTGATCGCATAGTTGCACTGTTTGCTTTACGCCAACAGTACTGCTATTTTGAACATTGTAACGGATAATAAAGTTTGTCAAATCAGGGTTACTATTAAAATTAACGTTACTGTTTCGCCACTGCTGCGCATTATCAATATGCGAGAACGCTTCGACTGTATAAATGTAGCTGTTCTTAGCCTTTTGCCTTGAGACTTTCTTAACGCTTAGCCCTGCAATCTGAGTATCACGCTTTATGAGAAAGTATCGCATTCTACTCTTATCTGTCAATTCATCGCCAATATGAGATTTTGTGCGGGCTACCAATACTCTTCCTTTGGAAAGCAAATCGTTTCTTTTTGATTTAAACAACGGCGCTAACTTGAAGAAGATTTCCTTAGCGAGACTTTGATTAGCCTTACTCCAAACGTCAAATTCAACTGTTCTATTGTCGGCTGTGGTTGCAATGGCGTAATAAAAATACAATTGCTTCGGAATATTCTGCATGCATATCCAGCTAAACACAAGTCCATCCGCTTCTACCCTACCTCTTCCAATCATCCTAGCGTTAAGGTTTTTAGCTTTACTTCGAAAGGCATCAGCAGTTGTTTTGAACCGAGACGCAAGTAGATACCGCCATTCAACCCCTGCCTTTATACCTTCACTGCCCCTAAAATTAGCATGTAGAAAAAAGAGACTTTCAGTTTCCGAGAAAGCCCAAGAAACATTACGCTCAGCCCAACTATCACCTTCTGGAAGAGCTGCGGCAACGTCAGCATATCTAAGACTAATTAGCCTACCTGCTTTTATGTGGTAGTCCCGCCCTGAAATCCAGAAAGCAACACCAAGCATCAATATCAGCAGGAAAAAGAGGGAAATTAGCTCTTTCGAGAAATTCTTTGATTGTTCTTCATTGACCATGCCGTGAATATAACAGCGAATCTAAATTATTTCAAACTAAGATTACGCTTTTCAAGGGGATTCTCCAATGAAATAGAAAATTTACGCATCACCATCAACTTGGTACTTAGACTTGCGGCTACCTTCGTAAATCTCATATTTCAACAATCTACATTCAATCTTTGCATTTTGGAAAATAAAACGCTTTGACGTACGTAACCCTATGTGTTTAGCCAACTTAAGATTTCCAGTGAAAACATACCCACTATACCCCCTACAACTATTCTTGAAAAAATCACCTATTCTCCTATAGGTTTTCTCGAGTTCTTTCACATCCCCCAATCTCTCACCATACTCTGGGTTCATTAAGATAATACCATTGTTAACCTTAGGAATTGAAGTTTTTGCAAAATCGCACACAGAGAAATCTATTAAATGTGCAACTCCTGCAGTTGTGGCATTGTTTACAGAAGCTTCAATCGCCCCTTCATCTATATCCGTGGCAATTATTGGGGCTACTAATTTTTTTGCCCCCTTCTTTAGGGCCTCAAGTCTTATATCTTTCCACGTTTCTTTATCGTAATTCAAAAGATGCATGAACGAAAAGTTGTTTCTCAATAAACCTACTCGCCTTTTTAAGGCAATAAGAGCTGCCTCGATGGCCAATGTACCACTGCCACACATAGGCAAAACTAATGGCTGTGAGCCATCATAACCAGAAGCTATAAGTATGGCCGCTGCAAGAGTTTCCTGCAGTGGTGCCTTAAATGGCATCTTACGATATCCTCTATCAGCCAACTTATTACCGGACGTATTCAGGTACAGCCAACAACGTTGCCCCATCCAAAAAACATTTATAACTATATTGTCACGTTTGGGACCAGAATTAGGCCGTGATCCCGTTTTATCGACAATTCGATCCACTATTGCATCTTTAGTGAGTTGCCCTACATACATAGTATTATTGATTGTAGGAGTATCTGCCCTGCTAACAATAGAGATATACTCTGAAGGCGATATTAATTCCTCCCAAGGTAGTGAATTGACGGTCTTGTAGTAGTCTTTTGGACGACTGGCATTAAACTCATGAAATAGATACAAAACAGCCAATGCTGTCCTCAACTCTAAATTAAGCCTCATTACATCTAGCCAGTCTCCTTCAATTTCCACTCCGTTGCTACGTTTTATTAAAACCTCATAACCTAAATCCTCGAGCTCGTTGGCAACCCAGTCTCCAAGCCCCTTTGCACAAGTTATTAATATCTTGCTTCTATCTGTAAGATTCATCATCTACTCGTTTCTTTTAATTATCAAAATGGCTACTATAGCGACTGACAACACCCAAGTCAATCAAGATAGATATATTGAGATGTTTCACGTGAAACATCTTTGCCTTTTTTTGTTTCACGTGAAACAAAAAGCTGGATGTTACACATAAAATCCTTTAAAATTCAGCTAAATTAGATGGAGAAACAAATGGCAAAGAAAAAACAAAAACATTTAGGCAAAGGACTCAATGCTCTACTTGGGTCGGTTAACACAACAACATTAAGTGATACAGAAAACAACACAAACAATACATCACTACAGAACATACCGTTAACTGATATATCACCAAACCCTTATCAGCCAAGAAAGAAGTGGGATGAATCTGATCTGAGAAACCTGATCGAATCCATAAAAGCAAACGGCGTCCTCCAACCTATTATTGTCCGAAAGTCTACTGACGGATACCAGCTGATTGCGGGGGAGAGACGGTGGCGAGCATCAAAAATCGCTGAATTAGAGACTATTCCTGCACTTGTTAGGGATGCAGACGAATCAGAGATGAGGGAAATTGCTCTCGTCGAAAACATTCACAGGAGCGACCTTAATCCTATCGAAAGGGCAGTTGCATACAAAGAGTACATTGAACAATTTAACCTAACACAATCTCAAGCAGCTGAAAAACTAGGTGATAGCAGATCTGTCATTGCAAACTTTATTAGATTGCTCGAGTTACCTAGCGAAATACAAGCGATGCTGATAAATGGCGAGTTGGCCATGGGGCACGCAAGGGCGATTTTATCGGTCCAAAACGACGAACTTCGTAAGAAATTAGCAAACATGGCTTTAGCGGGTCGACTTAGTGTGCGAGAAGTTGAAAGGCTCGCCAAAAAGGCGATAGCTGGAAATACACTTATCAGCGAACCAAAACTCGAGAAGGAGCCACATATTCTCGATTTAGAATCTAAATTGCGAGATGAGTTGGGAACAAAAGTACACATTAAAACCCAAAAGGGCGGTAAAAAAGGGAAAATTATTGTGGAATTCTTCTCATTAGATGAATTTGACAGATTAACAGAAAGAATGGGAGTCTCTATAAAGGACTGTAATTAAAGAACTTATGAGTAGTGCCCATCAAAAGAGGATTAAGCTGACGGTTACGCAAATAAAGTGCGACCAGCTCTATGAAAGAATGTTGCGCAATGGTATTTTCGAGGAAGATCTTGAGGAATCCTTTGTCCACTCAGGTGGTCCTGGAGGACAGAAGGTCAACAAGTCAGCAACATCTGTCTGCATTAAACACAAAATTAGCGGCATACAGGTAAAGTGCCAAAAAACTAGGAGCCAAGGACTCAACCGGTACTACGCACGCAAGCAGCTGTGTGAATTAGTTGAAGCTCAAAACAACGACAAAAACAGTATCTACGCAAAGACAATTGCAAAGAAACAGAAGCAAAAAAACAGACGTAAACGTCGCTCTTTAAAGAAGTTAAGTGAAATAAAAAAGGACTAACAACCGTTAGTCCTTTGGTGATAATTAGCTCATAACCTTTTCAAGGCTAGTTTCTTTCTTCTTGAGTATCTTTTGAAACTCGTCAACAATCTCAACGATCTCTCTGAGCTTTTCTCTACCTTCTTGACTTGTTTCTAACCCCACAATCTGCACTCCTAGACAGAGATTGCTACCATCAGCTGTTTTTGCAACATGCCTCACTTGACCTTCTAAAATCAGCAATTTTCTTTGAGGTAGGGCCCTAAATTGTACCCCTATAAGTTGGCCAAGCTTAAAGTTGGGCTTTTTCTCACAACTAACGCCTATCTGAAGGCCGCCAGCAGAGAGATCTAGTAGGTGGCCTTCCCAGGCTTGATCGCTCGGGGCAACCAGACTATCTTTAAAACCCCTATGCCAGAAAGTTGTCTTAACTGTCATATCTTCCGGTATTCTAACACGGTAGAAACTACGTTTTTGCATCTTTTCAAGTTTTGCAGGCAAATCTAGAACCAATCTACCACCACAATTTGGATTGGTGGACTGCTCAAAACCTATTACGGTAGTTTCACAGATGAATTTACTGTAGTCTTGCTTAAAAGTCAAACCCACTGGCTGATTTAATTTGATATTTAAAGGTAGGGGCTTTTCTTTATGTAAGATATCAACATGTACAGCTGAATCACTAGCGTAGGTCAAGAGCACCTTTGACATATGCCACTTGCCACGAGACATATGGCTCAATATGCCTTGGGTCTGCGCGCCAATTGCCCTTGAAAACACCTTTACAATCTCTGCATCTTTGACAATATCTGATTTATTCATGTTTAGCCCTCAATATATCTTTCGTGCCTATTGAAATAAAACGACTTATGCGTTAATAAGTCCTCGTTCCGGGCTATGCATCGACATATAAGAGAGGCTACTTAATTTACTAATACAATCTTGCAAATATATGTACTACAAAAATAGGTTAGGCATGTTTTATGTTACTTTGCAGTAGAGAAATGATAATATTAGCAGATTCTTGCTTGGAAATACTGTCGTATCGCTTCCAATCATGCTGGCGTGTTTTTATGTGAATACTTGAATAATCTGCAGCGATTGCTTCTGGGCTATTTGCAACTATCATATCTAAATTTTTATTCATGAGCTTTTCTTGTGCATTGATTAGTAAATTTTTATCTTCTAGCGCAAAACCGACTATGTATTGTTTGGTTTTATTCTTGCCTACCCATGATAGAATATCAATGGTTGGCTTTAGCTCAAGAATGAATTTTTGTTGCTTTTTTTTAAGTTTCGTATCGCTGCGTTTAGCTGGGGTATAATCCGATACAGCAGCTGCCATGATAAGGCAATCACAATCGGCTAGGGTCTCTCTAACCGCATGATACATTTGTTCGCTTGTCTCAACAGGGATGAATTTATCAACATTTGGCTTTTCTATAGATGTTGGTGCTGAAATTAAAGTAACTTGCATCTTGGCTTCAACCGCTGCTTTAGCAAGGGCATAGCCCATCTTACCCGTACTGGCATTGGTTATGTATCTAACGGGATCAATATATTCGCGTGTTCCACCAGCAGTTATTACAATTTTCACTCTAAACTCTTATTTAGCAAGGAGTTGGCAAAGATCATTAACTATCGTTTCTGGCTCACTCATACGGCCAATACCATCTTCACCACAGGCAAGAGAACCTTGTTGTGGACCCGTAATTGCCACGCCAAGGTCTTTTATTAATCTTATGTTGCGCTGCAAGAGGGGGTTAGTCCACATCTGGGTATTCATAGCAGGCGCTATAAGTATTGGTTTAGCCCAGCAACTACACAATGTTGTACTAAGAAGGTCGTCACATATCCCGGAAGCAAATTTTCCAATAATATTAGCCGTTGCAGGCGCAACTACAATCACATCAGTATCATTGCGCACATCAATATGCGGAATTTTAAACTCTCTAGAGGTGTTCCACATACTAGTCAAAACGGATTTCGACGTAATGGCTTCAAAACTTTTAGCAGAAATCAGCTTGGTCGCATTCTCCGTCATAACAACAGTAACTTCACAACCTGCCTTTACGAGTTTACTAGCTAGGTCCAACGACTTATAGGCCGCTATGCCACCGCTAACCCCTAACGTCACTCGCTTAGCTTCTAAAGTGTGTAGTAAATCACTCATACTAAAGCTTATTCATCTCCAAGCTCAAAAGTGATTTTATCTTGAAGAATCTCTTGGACAACAATTTCCATCATAGTTAAGCCTTTAGTGTCGTCGATTAGGGGGCGAGAACCATTCATTATCTCTTTCATACGCTTTTGCATAAGGGCAGAAAGTTTAAATTTACCGCCAACCTTTTCATATATTTCACTGTGCTTTAGTTCTTCAATCATTATTTGTCTCCAGATTCAATTATATCAACAACCTCATTTACTGCCTGTTCAAGATCGTCGTTAACAACCATATTTTTGAAATACTGCCAAGCCTGCGCTATCTCGCGAGAGGCTTGCTCCAGTCTTTTTTCATTGTCTTCACCGTCATCACGTGCTCGTTTTTCCATTCTAGCCCTCAAAACATCTATATCTGGTGGCAGAATGAAAATAGTTATTGCATTTGGATACACCTCTAAAACTTGTAATGCACCTTGCACGTCTATTTCAAGTATGACAGTCGCATTGGTCTCTAGTAATTCTTCTAGCTCTTTCCTTGGTGTTCCGTAATAATTGCCAAAAACTTCAGCATACTCAATTAAATCACCACTTTTGATTCTTTCTTCAAATTCTTCTCTAGAAAGGAACCAATAGTCAACACCATTAACCTCATTTTTTCCAGGCTTTCTAGTCGTCGCGGAAACACTAACAACAACATTGCATCTCTTCACGACTTCCTTGCAAATAGTGCCTTTTCCAACCCCACTTGGACCGCTTATAATGACAAGTTTGCCCTTATTCAGCGTTTTCTTGGGAATAAGGTGGCTATTCGACATTCTGAACCTGCTCCTTAATCCTATCTATACAGCATTTTAAATCAACGATACACTTGCCAATTTCAGATGATGAGGCCTTGCTGCCCATAGTGTTTGTCTCTCTAAACATTTCTTGACAGAGAAAGTCTAGTCGCTTTCCCACAACTCCACCAGTTTGGCAAAGTCCAAGGAACTGCTCAATATGCGAATCTAATCTAGCAATCTCCTCAGAAATATCACAACGGTCTGCAAAAATAGCCACTTCACGCGTTAATATCGATTCATCTAACTCAAGTTGAGCATCCTTTAGTAATTCATCCACACGTTTCTTGAGTTTGTCTTTGTATTCAGTTACAACGGCAGGGGCCTTAGCTTTGATATTGCCTAAGACATCCCGCATTAGATGACAATTACCTTCCAAATCTTTTGCCATGGCCCGTCCCTCAGTGAGACGCATCTGCATCAGAGAATCAAGAGCCTTTTGAGTTATTTCTCCTACTGCCAAACGAATACTTTCGGCTGCGGTCTCGTCAGGTTCGCTAATCTGTATCACATTAGGCAATGAAAGCAATTCCACAAGACTAACATTGGTGGCAATATTTGAGTTAACACCATCTGCAATCTTATCAATTTGTTTGATATAAGCATCAAGATAGGCTGCATTAATCTCAAAAGTTGGTTTTGCTACCACATTTTTGATACGCAGAGAATAGTTTAGCGTTCCTCTAGATAGCGATTTTTTAAGTTGCTTTTCAATCTCATCTTCAAGGAAACCAAGATCATCAGGTAAACGCAAGACTACCTTTAAATACTTGCTATTAACTGCCCGTAATTCTAATGTGTAGCTTACACCATCTTTTTCTAGCGAAGCTTGGCCATAGCCGGTCATGCTAGTTAACATGTTAGGCACCTTCTATTTTTTGTCAGTAACTGGTGTCTCTACAGGAGCATCTTTTGGTTCTTGCGCAGCATCAGCAGGAGCTTGCTCTAGTGGTTGCTTAACTGCTTGCTCCTTAGTCGGGGTGATAATGCTCTCTGGCTTGTAGTATTTTCCTAGTATCACTGCCAAAACAAGGAAAACAATTGTAAATCCTATTGTTACCCAAGTCAAAAAGTCACCTGTTTTCGTTCCGAGCAAGCTTCCAGCACCAGCACCACCAAAGGCTGCGCCAAGTCCACCACCTTTACCCTTTTGAATAAGGATAATTAAGGATAACAAGACCATTACTATAACCCATATAACCGCAAGTAGTGACATTATAAATGGGACTTTTGCTAAAATTAAACTCATACTCATATTCCTATAACATAAGGGTTTATGAATGCGTCATATATCTTGTGACGCATGTTTTTACTAAAAACAACCTTTAAAGGCTTGCATAAAGCTCAGAGGTAATTTTTATCATTTCTCCAAAACTGTCAGCTTTTAGCCCTGCACCACCAACTAACAAACCATCAACATCTGCACAGCTCATAAGTTCTTTAGTATTTTCTGGTTTAGCGGAACCACCGTACTGAATAATCATTTGGTCAGCAGTTTGTGCATCGTACATTTGGGCCAAAAGTTCGCGAATCATAGCGTGAACTTCCTGCGCCTGAGCGGAAGTAGCGGTTTTACCAGTACCAATTGCCCAAACTGGCTCATAAGCTATGGTAATTTTCAACGCTTGGTCAGCTGTAAAGCCAGCCAAACCTTTTTTAACCTGATCAGAAACAACTTCATTGGTTTTACCAGATTCTCTCTCTTCTAAAAGCTCACCAACACATAAAATTGGCAATAACCCCGCATCAAGAGCGGCATGGGTCTTTTTGTTTATCAGTTCATCACTTTCGCCAATAACATGCCTTCTCTCTGAATGGCCTGTTATCACGTATTTTACCTTAAGATCTGTAAGCATTTCAGCGCTAATCTCACCGGTGAAAGCCCCATTGCCTTCGTAGAAAATATCTTGGGCCCCAATTGCGAGCTTGCTATCACTACCAACAGCTTCGATGACTGACTGCAAGTAAACAAACGGCGGGCAAGCCGCTACATCTACATTATCAATACCATCAACAGCTTTAACAACACCTGTTGCCAATTCAACAGCGCTTTTGCTGTTGGTGTTCATCTTCCAATTTGCTGCTATGAAAGGTTTCCTCATAACTATTCTCCAAAACTTCTAATTAAGATTCATATCTCTAGGGAAACTGCCTAATACAGAAAGCTGTAAGCAGTGTTCTTTAACTTCTTGCATTGCTTTAATCAGATTATCATCACTTCTATGCCCAGAAACATCAACAAAGAAATAATATTCCCACTGTCGTTTTTTGCTTGGACGTGACTCAATCGTGGACAAATTCAACCCATATTTTTTAAATACTTCCAATACATCTACAAGCGCACCAGCCTTATGAGCCGTACTAAATAGCAGGGCAGTTTTGTCGTCACCGCTAGGGCGAGTATCTTCCTTACTTATTACCAGAAAACGAGTTACGTTATTTGGAACATCTTCTATACTAGCGCAAATCGTATTCAAACCATATAGCTCTGCCGCAATCTGCGAACCAATTGCAGCTGCATTTTTCTCTTTGCTCGCTAACTGAGCAGCCCTTGCGGTAGATGGCGCTGCGATTGTCTTAGCATCCTTAAATGTAGAGCTGAGCCACTTACGGCACTGCGCAAACACCTCTGGCTTGGAGTAGATATTCTCAATCTCCTCAAGTTTGCAGTTTGCCAATAGATTCTGGTGAATAGACATATACATCTCTGCACATATCATTACATCAGAATCCACAAACGCATCAAGCGTCTCTACTACACCTCCACCGCAGGAGTTTTCAACCGGAACAACTCCGAGGTCGCAGTGGCCTTTACTAACTTCGTCAAAAATGCTACGAATATCTGTAACTGCTTCGTAGTCAACACTTTGCCCGAATTTCGCTGTTGCTGCAGCATGGGTAAAGCTGCCGCTTGGTCCAAGATATGCGATGCGCAAAGGCCTCTCTAAAAAGAAAGAACCACTCATAAGTTCTCGCCATATCGCCTTGAATGTCCTATTTGGCAAAGGTCCCTTGTTCAGGCTACAGATTTTCTCAAATACTGCCTTTTCGCGATCCGGTGCGTATATTGGTGCGGCACCTGTGCTTTTTTTATATTTACCAACCTCTACTACCACCTGCGCACGCTTATTGATAAGCTCAACAAGCTCTTTGTCAATCTGATCAATTTGTTGTCTCAACTCTTCAAGCATCTTATACCTACCAACGCAATTTTAAGCGTTTTATTGTCTCTTGCAACCAAAAAGGGTTCGCTTGCGCAAAGCGGTCCACAAAATCTAATACTTATAACGAAAATCTATGGCATAGTCAATCAAAATGCCATAAGTATCTATTAAATTGAGCTTTATACAAACTAAAACTGTCGTATTAGATCAAACTGCCAAGCAAAGTTAGCTCTGAAAACTATAACCTTTGATTTAGCTAGCGATGTTGCTATAATACCACATTCTATTTTTCGTTGTTTTATAGTTAGAGAGGTATAACTCGTGGCATTACCGTCAGTTGCGATCGTTGGTCGCCCAAATGTAGGCAAAAGTTCTTTGCTAAACGCTATTGCTGGTTCTATGATTAGTATTGTTGAACCTACAGCTGGCGTTACGCGCGATCGAATAAGTGTTCTCGTACACCACCGAGATCGCTACCTAGAATTGCTAGATACTGGTGGCTACGGCATTGTCGATGCGGACAGACTTAGCGACCATATAGAAGGGCAAATCCAAAAGGCGATTGAGGGGGCAGATTTAATCCTATTTCTTGTGGATATAAGAGATGGAGTTACTCACCTCGACCAAACAATCGCTCGGCTTCTACGTAAACATAACCCAAACGTTATGCTCGTTGCAAATAAAGCGGACAACGCTTCTCTGTTTCCAAAGGCAGGAGAATTTGTCAAACTTGGGTTTGGCGAAGCCCTTTGCATATCAGCAGCAAACCACCTAAACAAAAAAGATATGATGGATGCCGTTCTAGAAAGGCTAGACCATCTACCTAACGACAAACCTAAAGATGTTGTGATGAAGCTGGCATTAGTTGGCAAAAGAAATGCAGGAAAAAGTAGCTTTACAAATGCAATTGTTGGTCAAGACCGAATGATTGTCAGCGAAGTTGCTGGAACGACAAGAGATGCCGTAGATGTGAGATTTGAGAGGGATGGACAAACCTTTATCGCAATCGATACTGCGGGTTTACGCAAAAAAAACCAGATAAATAAGGATAACATAGAGTTTTACAGCTACACAAGGGCTACAAAATCCGTGCGTAGGGCGGATGTAGTGCTGTTTTTAATAGACGCTACATTGCCGATTTCTCAGGTTGACAAGAAATTGGCTAGGTTCATTAAGGACGAGTATAAACCCTGCATTCTTGTCGTAAATAAATGGGATTTGGCCATGGATAAAGCCGACACAGAGGAATACGCCGAATACCTCGACGAGGTTTTGCCCGGCCTGCGCTATGCTCCTATAGCATTTACTACAGCTACCGAAGGAAAGAATGTCCAAAGCGTACTTGATTTGGCAACAGAATTATTTAAACAAGCGACATTTGAAATTCCAACCTCTAAGCTAAATAAAGCTGTTGAAATTATAAGTGAGGCAAAGGTTGGCGTGAGAAGGTCTAAACATGGCTTCCCAAAAATATATTATGGTGTTCAGGTTGCAACTAGGCCAATAACATTATTGCTGTTTGTTAATCATCCTGACAATTTTGATGAAACATATCAGCGATACATAATAAATCGTCTGCGTGAGATGCTGCCAATTGGCGAAGTTCCGATACGCCTGCTGTTTAGAAAAAATAGAGGCGAACGGGACTATGAGGGCAACCTTGAAGATAACTAAATAGCTAGAATTTACGTGAAAATTTCAGGAGGCAATCTTGGAAGTATTTTTGCTGTTGTTTGGTAGTATGGCGGCTTATATTTTAGCCTATCATACATACGGAAGGTTTTTATCGAAAAAGATTTTCTCTATCAATGACAAAAACTCCGTTCCCAGTGTAGAAAAACAGGATGGCATAGATTTCGTCCCAACCAAGAAAGGGATTATTTTTGGTCATCACTACACTTCCATTGCGGGGACAGGTCCGATTGTTGGACCGGCAATTGGAATTATATGGGGTTGGTTACCTGCCTTACTTTGGGTCTTGCTTGGAAGTATTTTTATGGGTGCCGTTCACGATTTCGGCTCACTTATAATATCTCTCAGGAATGAAGGTAAAAGCGTCTCAGAGATTGCTGGCAAATATATCAACCCTAGAGTTAGGTTCATCTTCTTCTGTGTTGTCTTTCTAACACTACTTATTGTTATAGCTATCTTTGGTGTTGTTATAGCTGCTGTTTTTTCTGCATTCCCGTCTTCTGTAATACCTGTGTGGCTTCAGATACCAATCTCTATTGCCCTAGGTAGAGCGATTTATGTAAAAAAGAAAAATGTATTGCTCTCAACTATTGTTGCAACAATTGCAATGTATTTAACTATAATTCTCGGAAGCAAAATTCCTTTTGTTATGCCAGAAATTCTTTCAATGCCTCCTATTGGTATATGGGTATTGGTTTTACTCATTTATGCTTGGATTGCCTCTACTTTACCGGTAACCACACTTTTGCAACCAAGAGACTATATCAATGCGTGGCAATTGTTTATAGCTATGGGATTGATCGTCCTTGGGGTTATAGTTTCCACTGTTTCGGGAGCCCTAGAACTTGTCGCACCGGCAATTAATCACAATCTTCCCCCTGAAACCCCTTCAATATGGCCGTATATGTTTGTCTTGATAGCCTGCGGCGCGATTAGCGGATTTCATTCTTTAGTCGCCTCTGGAACAAGCCCAAAACAATTAGCCAAGGAATCAGACGCCTTATTTATTGGATATGGCTCCATGCTTTTAGAGAGTTTTCTAGCCGTATTGGTAATTATATGTGTTGGTGCTGGAATCGGGATGGCTCTCAACGTAGATACAAAGATATTAACAGGAACCGCAGCATGGCAACATCAATATGCCCACTACTTTGGTAATCAAGCTCTCTCTCACAAACTGGCACCGGTGGTAGTTGGTGCTGCAAATATGATGAAGTCTTTTGGCCTTCCTTTTGCGATAGGTTCAACCCTTATGGGCGTCTTTATTGCTTCTTTTGCAAGTACGACATTAGATACGGCTGTAAGATTGCAAAGATACGTTGTTGGTGAAGTTGCAAGCGATTTAGGCTTAAAAAAGTTAACAAACCGTTGGAGTGCAACTACATTTGCTGTTTTAAGTGCTGCCGCTTTAGCCTTTGCAACTGGCGCAAGTGGTGTTGGAGCTCTAAAACTCTGGCCTTTATTTGGTAGCGCAAATCAATTGCTTGCCGCATTAGCTTTGCTAGTTATCTCTTTGTACCTTAAAGAAAAGGGAAAAAAGAAATATCTAGTTGCCATGATACCTTGCCTGTTTATGCTGACAGTAACCGGTTGGGCAATAATCCAAAATCAAATCCGATTTACCGAACAGAAAAACTTTTTACTAATGGTAGTTAGTGGGCTAATCTTGATATTGACGGCATGGATGCTTATAGAGTCGTTTATTGTATTTCTGAAAAAATAGCATCAGAGAAAATATATAACACTCTTACTTGTTGGTTATAGGAATGAGTTTAAAACTGATTGTTGGAGCTGTAATCTTTACGGCATCAATTTGATCTGATCTAACAGCATCCTGAGAAAAATTGTAACGCAAACTACGAGTTATTATCTTTTCTTGACCATTAGCACTGCCCAGTTCATCTCCTGGAAGGATGTCTAGGAGCATATGGTATCGCTGAGCTTTAAAAGCGGCACTTGCCTGAGCTGTTGCGCGATACTCTATTACCTTTGGAGCATCAATTATCTCTATTTTGTATTTGTTTAACATTTCGACGTTAAATACAAATCCTATGATTGGTCCAGATATGGCATCGCGGCTTTTTTGCTGCGCAACTGGTGGGATTCTTATTGATACCGCCTCCTGTGCATAACGAAAGCGCCTAGGGTCTAACTCTACATATGGCTTCAGTTTTATGCTACCTTTTCGGGCTTCTTCAATCTGAGCAGAAGTTAGTTTTACGTACGCTTTGAGCTTATCACCCGCCCAGACATCTTTAACTGCCATCTCTATAATGGCAGGAGTTATTTTTGCTTGGTCTATTAGATTAGTATCAGCATCAACGCAGACGACTTTCAGCTGTTTTTTAACCAATCTCTCAACCCGCACGTTTATTGCTTTAGGGGTTACGGAAGTAACCTTTAAACCAAGCTTTAAAATTGTAGGATCGTTCCTAACATAATCAATTATTGGAACACTCATAACCGTGTTCATCAACTCATTACCTTGGGTAATCTCCGGGGTAAATTCTACTTCTAGGGGAAGCCAGTGCCTTTTAAATTCTTCTACCTTTGCTCTAGAGCCTGTTAGGTTAATTGATATAGGAACCGAAGCATTTCTTGGCTCTAGCCCTGGTCTCGTTTCCAAACCGACCCAAAGGTCTTTGCTTATTGTTTTAGAAACCACAATGGAGGCGACTTGATCATTGAGCTCAACTTCTCCTGATATATCTGCCCAAACCCATATCAACACAGTTAGGAGAATAATTAGCATAAGTTTTTTAATTTTTGCTATCATTACGCCTTGCGTCCCTTTTGCCTGTGTTTCCTCTCCTTAGAAGCCCAAAAACGCCGAACAAGCGTTGGTTCCTCTTGTGGTGATGTTAGCCGCTTTCTGATTTCTGAATCAGATACATTACGAATCAAATTACCATCAATTGCCATTGAAACAACCCCTGTTTCCTCGCTTACAACAAGGGTTATGGCATCTGATGAACCAGTAATTCCGATCGCTGCCCTGTGCCTAGAGCCTAGTTGGAGTGTATCGACAGAACCTCCCTCAGCCAAGGGCAGTTGCACGCTAGCAGCAACAATTCTGTCGGCACGAATTACCACTGCCATATCGTGTAGTGGCGTACCTTTGTAAAAGATGGTTTCAAGTAAATCAGCTGTTACTTTGGAATCTATCTTCGAGCCTGTCTCTATAAATTCTCCAAGTGCTATTTGTTGTTCTACAACAATAATAGCCCCTGTTTTCGTTTGAGCCATGTGACGTATTGCAGTGATGATTTCTTCTATCGTTCTCGAGAGTTGCTGGGAAGAGCCCAAGACGATATTGCCCTGACCAATGCGCATGAGAGCACGCCTAATCTCTGGCTGAAATGCTGCCACTGCAACGATGAGTAAGGCTATTAAGAACCCTCTATAAAGGTACTCTATCCTTTCAAATCCAAAGCGCTCAACCACAAAATTAAGAACTAGTACTCCGGAAATCAAGACGAGGAAAACTCCTCGAAATAGTCTCTCTCCGCGGGTGCCTTCGAGAAAATTGACAGCCCAGCTAACAACTATTCCAATAAGAAATAGTTCGACCGCCACCTTGATCGGGTTATAAGTTGCTACTCTTTGGAAATAGAATATAATCGGGTCTATGTTCATAGAGAACTATTCCTGCAGGCAACTTTATAGTGCAAAACATCAGCTTCTGCATATTTGTGCCGGGTGTTTGTATTATCTGTTATACATAATGGTGTTTCTGCTAGGACGGTCGCTATGAAAAACTGTGCGACTTAGATCATCGGCAAGTTGTTTTTGCCCCGTTTCAAGAACACGATGTGTTTTTCTATTGTTCTCGCTCGCCGTAGTTCCCTGCCCAGCGCAGCCGGTGGCAATTAAAGAGACGACAACGCCTAGACAAAACAGTAACAGAACTGATTTTTTCATATTGACCTCAAATTTATACTTTGCTTAATGTTTAACTCGTAACTGCCTCTCTTAACAACGGTTATAGCAGGCATAATCCTTTTGGCGAATGCCGATTCTAAAGCCAAATCAATACAAACGCCATAAGATGTTAACATTACAGATGTTAGATGTCAAACAAAAACAATTACTACCAAAACACACATTGCCTGCATGGTAAACCAACCAAACACTGTAGATATTTTTTACGACAAACTCTTATTATCTCGACCATAAAACAGTATAATACTCAACTAAAATATTGTTTTGCAGTTACTTTAAACTTGAGGGCAAATAATGCCATTAGTTACCATAAAAAATCTCCATAAGTCATTTGGCCACGACAATTTATTCACAGATTTATCCCTTAAGATTTACCGAAATGAAAAAATCGGACTAATAGGTGCAAATGGCTGTGGCAAAACAACTTTATTTAAGATACTCCTATCACAGGAAGGTATTGATGCCGGTGAAGTTGTCCAAAGAAAAGACATAACCATCGGATACCTGCCCCAAGAACCTGTTTTTTCGGGTAACAATACCGTTTTACAAGAAATGCACGCAACTCAAGAACATGTAAAACGCCTGCAAGCAAAAATCGAAAAGATCTCACACGATCTTGCACTGCTTGAAGGTAAACAGCTCTCCGAGGCGATGCGAGAGTACGACAGACTCTACTTTGAGTTTGAACTCGCCGGTGGGTACCAATATGAAAATCGAATAAAAACCATTCTTGCAGGTGTTGGGATAACTGAAGAATACTACGATATGCCAACTAGCAATTTAAGTGGCGGTCAACTTTCACGCCTAGGCCTAGCGCAAGTTCTCATTAGCGGTTGCGATTTACTTTTGCTTGATGAGCCAACAAACCACTTAGATTTATCTGCAATAGAATGGTTAGAAAGCTTTCTTAGAAGTTATAAGGGAGCAGCAGTAATCATCAGTCACGACCGTTACTTGTTAGATTCGCTCGCTGTCAAAATCATAGAACTCAATGACCGTCGTGCATTTACCTGGAAGGGAAATTACTCTAACTTCTTAGTACAAAAGAAGTTATACCAACAACATAAAGAAAATGAACTAACCAAACGTAAACAGTTTCTAAAAAAGGAAACCGATTTTATAGATAGAAACAGAAATGACGTTGGAATGAGTAAGGTTGCGCGGGGAAGGGCCAAGCGATTGAATAAACTCCTAGAAGAAAACCCCGAATTTCTTGAAAAGTCAACAAAGCAAAAAACTCTGGCATTTCAATTCAAAAAAACAACTTCTCTTAGCCATAACGTCTTAAAATGTCGCAACCTTAGCAAGGTTTATGATGAAGTAACACTTTTTAAAGATTTGAATTTTGAGCTCGTACAGGGTGATAAACTCTGTATTAGCGGCCCAAACGGAACAGGAAAGAGCACTCTTTTAAAAATAGCTCTAGGTATAGTTGAACCAACAACAGGCAGTATTAAGATAGCTAAAACCTTGAAGGTAGCATATTTGGACCAAAAAGGGGAAGAGTTGGTAGCTACAAATTCAGTAATAGAGGAGCTCCAACGTGTGCGACCAGATATGCTGCATGGCGAGCTAAGAAACAAACTAGGTGCGTTTCTATTCCACGGAGATGATGTTTTTAAGAAGATAGAAAATCTCTCCGGTGGAGAACGCAACAGACTCATGCTTTGCAAACTTGTCCTTAGCGAACCAGACGTTCTTGTGCTAGATGAACCTACAAACCACCTAGATATTCAGAGCAAAGAAGCTTTAGAAGAGGCCTTATCTAATTTTCAAGGAAGTGTTATAGCTGTAAGTCATGATAGGTTTTTTATAAATAGCATTGCCAAAAAATTACTCATCATCGGCTCAGACAAATACGGTAAAAAACAAATGGGGGAATACGAATTTATTGATTCAAAGGAATCTCCCTATAGCTATTATTCCCAATTGCTCGCTAAACGTAATAACGACTTATTAGAGAAGAAGCACAAAGACACCAATAAGAATACCACTTCCTCCAAAACAAATACTCCCCGCAGGAAGGCTCCCGACCAAATAAAACATTTAAACAAGTACCGCATCGAGCAATTAGAAGAGATGATTATGCAAACAGAGCAAGACATCGCCAAACTAAAAGATATGTTTGGGCTTGAAGAATACTACAAAGACCATAAAAAGCTTCAATCGCTACAAAAAGATGTGGAAAAGTCTGAAGAAAACCTCTCTCTACTCTATATGGCCTATGAATATAAACTAGGCTAATTTTCTGCGTTAATACTATTAAAAACGCATTTTTTCGCTGTTGCAAATCATGTGTATAACCTGTTAGATTACTGTTGGGACTTTCAAGAATCTAACAGCCATAAGAGGTCTTATCAGTATTGATAGAGACGATTTGTTGGTAATTATTAAAAAAACACCAGCTCTACCAACAGCTTGTCCACAATTCTAACAAGAAATAATTCCTCATAACCCTATTAAATAAAGATATTTGCGCCACTAGAAGGGGAACATATAACAATATCACAGTCCATATGATTATTAATACTACTTATTAAATTACTATTATGTAAAAACTGTTTGTAAGTTCCTTCCCAATTGTAAGCACACCTTGAAATTAACTCTCTTTAACCGTTCGTCCGGAAAAAGAGAAACTTTCTGTACTAACAAAAGTACCTTTTGCAAAAACAGTAATTATCGAGTAAATTAAGGGCTATTGTGTTGACATGGTTTTCCCTGCGCACATTAAGAGTTATGAATTATCGATTATTTACTAGGTACATGAGGCAGGACTATTATGAAAATAAAGTTCAACAGATCTGCATTGCAAGATGCTTTAGGGTTGGTAACTAGCGTTGTTCCAAGCAGAACTCCCAAGCCAATACTACAGTGTTTGCGCATCAAGGCAAACGATAATAGTGTAGAGATATGCGGAACTGACCTTGAAGTTGGTATTAACTGCCAAGTGACTCAGGTACAGATTGAGGAGGCTGGCGATGTTGTTTTACCAGCGGATAGGGTTAATGCTATTGTTCGAGAAAGCATTGATGAAGTTTTAGAATTTCAAAGTGATGATTCTACAATACATATTAGAGGTGTTGATAGCCACTTTACAATATACGGTCATGATTTATCGCAATTCCCTCCGGTTCCAGGGGAGGATCAAAATAGCGAGATCGAAATAACGCTAGGGGCTCTTCAAGGTGGTATCGAACACAGTTTATTTGCTGTGGCAAAAGAGAGTACTCGTTATGCCATCAATGGAATACTTTGGGAATTCTCTAAAGATAGTTTGACTATGGTTGGTACTGATGGACGCAGACTTGCCAAATTTGTGGTTGAACTTGATGCCCTAGCTTCTGAGACAGTGATAGGCAAGAGAATTATTGTTCCTGCAAAAACTATGTCGCTACTAGACAGACTAGGTATCGATAAGGATACGAGAGTTGGAATTCGTTTTGTTGATAACCAGATTGTTCTTACCTGTGGTGGTGTTGTAATCAGTTCCAATTTGGTTGATGGAAATTTCCCAAAATACGAAGACATCATCCCTGTTGACAATGACAAAGTGATAACTCTAAATACAGACGCTACGCTTAGTGCGGTTAGAAGGGCGGCATTGTTGATTAGTGAAGATTCTAAAGGTATTAAAATAGCTTTAGGCAAGGGGGTAATGGTCTTTTCGAGTAGAGCTCCAGAAACTGGTGATGCGCAGATTGATATGGGAATTGACTATGACGGTGAGCCGATGGAAATCGGATTTAATCCTCAATTTTTAACGGACGTACTGCGTGTTATTGATGCAGATGAATTTTGCCTTAAATTAGGACAGGCCGATAGACCTGGATTGATATCTGCCGGCGACAATTTTATTTATATTGTGATGCCAGTTAATTTAGGTTAAGAGAAGTGAAAAGCGATGAAGAGCTACTAAGAAACGCAACTAAATGGAGAAAGCCTCGAAGAGAATATGTGGGGGCCTCGCTTTCTGGTTTGCTAGAGAAGTATCTTGATCGTAAAGTGAAGCCGCAGCAGCGCAAAAGTTCGCCAATAGTTGAGGCTTGGCTGCGTGTTGTTCCTGAAGGAATGAGCCATGAGTGTAGGATAGATAAGGTAGAACGCGGGGTTTTAACAATTAAAGTCAATAACCCTGCTTATGTGTATCAGTTTCAGATGCTTAAAAAAGAGTTAATCTCAGAGATGCAAAAGCATTGTGGACGAATAAAAATTAAAGATATTAAGTTTGTGCTAGGTCGTTGCTGAGCAGGCCTAAAATGTCAGGATGACGAATATGAGTGAACAGAGATACGATGCCAGTAATATAAAAATTTTAGAAGGTCTTGAAGCGGTTAGAAAAAGACCTGATATGTACATCGGAAATAGAGGCAAGGGAGGACTTCATCATCTAGTTTACGAAATACTTGATAACTCAATAGACGAGGCTCTCGCTGGTCGCTGCGACCTTATAACAGTGCGCATCAACGCTGATGGTAGTTGCTCTATAGAAGATAATGGCGTTGGAATTCCCGTTGATATTCATGAAGATGCTGGGGTTAGTGCGTTGGAAGTTGTTTTGTGTACGTTGCATGCAGGTGGAAAGTTTGATGATAAGGCGTATAAAGTATCTGGCGGACTCCACGGTGTGGGCGTGAGTGTAGTTAATGCTCTTAGTGAAACACTTGTAGCCGATGTGTATCGCGATGGTAAGCAGTATCACTTTGAGTGCCAACGTGGAATTGCGCAGGGTAGGGTTGAGATCGTAGGTGAAACAAAAAAACGTGGCACAAAAATCACGTTTATGCCGGACGAAGAGATTTTTGGGGATATAGAATTTAGTTATGAAATTCTTGCCAAACGTATGCGTGAGCTTGCGTATCTAAACGCAGGAGTCCACATCGTTTTTCAGGATGAACGCGAAGATAAGCACGAAGAATTTTTATTCGAGGATGGATTAAAGCAATTCGTGCTACACTTAAACGACGGTAAAGAGCCTTTACACGAAGATGTTATTTTAATTTCAAAGGAAGATAGCGTTTCTGGTTTGGCTTGTGAAATTGCAATGCAGTACAACACAAGCTATAACGAAAATATTATCGCGTTTGCAAACAATATTCACAACATAGATGGTGGCACACACCTCTCAGGGTTCAAAACAGCGCTTACTAGGAGTATGAACGCTTACGGTAAAGCAGCAAAGCTATTTAAAGGTGGAACTGTTACAGGTGGTGACGACTTGCGTGAAGGGTTGACGGCAGTTATTTCTGTTAAAGTGCCAGATCCGCACTTTGAAGCTCAGACAAAAGTTAGGCTCTCAAACCCAGAGGTTAGTAGTTTTGTTGAGACTGTTGTGAATGAGCAGCTTGGAATTTATCTCGAAGAAAATCCTGCAACGGCCAAAAAAATCCTATCAAAAGCTATTCAGGCTGCTCAGGCTAGGGCGGCTGCGCGTAAGGCGCGGGAGTTGACTCGCCGAAAGGGAGCTCTAGGTGGATCAAACTTACCTGGTAAGCTATGGGATTGCGCAAGCAAAGATGCAAAATCAACAGAGATTTTCATCGTAGAGGGAGATTCTGCTGGAGGTTCAGCGAAAGGCGGTAGAGATAGGAATATTCAAGCGATACTTCCTATCAAGGGTAAGATTTTGAACGTGGAAAAGGCACGACTAGAAAAAATGCTTGCCCATGAAGAGATTCGCACAATAGTAAGTGCTTTGGGGACAGGTATTGGCGCAGACGATTTCGAGATAGAAAAATGCCGCTACGGCAAGGTTGTATTGATGACTGACGCCGACATTGACGGTGCACATATTAGAACATTGCTTTTAACCTTCTTTTTTAGGCAGATGCCAGAGCTCTTTGAAAAAGATATGGTATATGTTGCTCAACCGCCGCTTTACGAATTGCGTGTTAAGGGGCAGAAAAAATCTGAATATATCGTAAGTGAAACTCAAATGAGCAAACGTATGATTAGCAGGGGACTGGAAAATACAGAGCTCATTGTACGTAGCGAGCAGGATGAGACGAGAACGGTAACTAGCGAAGAGCTTGCCTTGCTTGTACGAAAGATTAGCGACATCGAAAGAGTTACTAGTGTTCTTGAGAGACGAGGGGTTATCTTCAGAGATTTTGTTAAAGAACATTATGATGGTACAAAGTTACCAGAATACATGATTCGTTTTGACGGTAAGTTGGAATTCTTCCATGAAGACA
The DNA here is from genome assembly GCA_027078365.1 of Phycisphaerae bacterium. Taxonomy (GTDB): domain Bacteria; phylum Planctomycetota; class Phycisphaerae; order Sedimentisphaerales; family Sedimentisphaeraceae; genus S145-28. The sequence goes on along the minus strand of JALWYQ010000001.1, from coordinate 76,823 downwards.
GTTCTTATTTTGCTAGAGTTGATGAGCTTCAAAAGCAATTGCAGTGCAAAGAAGAAAGTCCTGAAGACCCAGAACAAGGCACAGAAAATGAAGGTAGTGTAGTGAAGCACGACTTGGACTACCAAGAGCTACCAGAAGTTGCTAGGATTAATGAAATAAACCAGCAAATGAGAAAGACAACAGGTTTAGATCTTAGAGACTTCTTCCTTACTGTAGAAAGAAATGTTGCCGGAGAGGCGTTGCCTACAAAATTCCAGTTAAAGCACGCTGAAGAAGTGTTTGACGTTGCATCGCTTTACGATGTTGTTGCTGCAATAAGACAGCTCGGTGGTAAGGGTATAGAGATAAAAAGGTTTAAAGGTCTTGGGGAAATGAACGCAGAACAGCTTTGGGAAACAACTATGGACCCTGCCCGAAGAACTCTTCTTAAAGTTACTATCGATGATGCTGGTGAAGCGGGACGCTTATTTAGCATTCTTATGGGAGAAGATGTTGAAAAGAGAAGAGAGTTCATCAGGACACATGCTTTAGAAGTTCAAAATCTAGATGTGTGATTTACGTAAATATAGCGGGGTATAAAGAAGTAGAGAGAAATGGCATCATGATTTATGGAGAAAGTTATGCGTAATATATTAATTGTTAGTTTACTTGCGTTGTTTTTAGTTGCTGGTTGTAATCAAAATGAGAAGACACCAAATTCTACAATAGATAAAACTACTAATTACAGAGAGGCACAACTATTAAAATTTGTCGAGACTCACTTTTCCAACCCAAACGGGCATTACCAGTTAGGAAAGTATTACGAAAATGTCGGAATGTATGATAAGGCGCAATACGAGTTCAATCTTACACTTAGTTTATCGCCTAATCATCGTGAAGCTCAGGCGGCATCAGTAAAAATACTAACACTAAAAAATGAGAAAACTAAAGCTAGTCAACTTGCAGAAATATATATATCTCAAGCAGCAGTAATGGCGCAAGATGCGCTGAGACTTGGGCGTGCATTTCAGGCCGAGTCTCTCGATGATTATGCATTGCAGTGTTACCAAAAGGCTGCTATACAAGTACCAAACTCAGCAGCTATTCAAAAACAGTTGGGCTATTTTTATCTAACTAAAGGTGAAAAACAGAAGGCTCAGGAAGCTTTTCGCAGGAGTTTTCAAAGTGATCCATACCAAGCCGATGTTGCTGGAGAACTTGGTAAGCTTGGAGTTGCTGTTGAAGTGCCAAAACCAAAAGAGTCAGATCCTGTTGGCGACACTTGGGAGAAGGTTAAGGGAATATTTGTTCAGGAACCACAGGAGCCGTAGTCGCGTGGCTTGCTAAAAGATGTTGAACACCTAAATATTCGAGTGATGAGGGAATAACAAGATTACCGTTGGTAATTGGTAAATAAATCTAAGACATAAACATTTTGCGCACAGGATGGAGCGTTGTTTTGCAAGGAAGAAATCTTTATAAGATTGCAATCGAAGGCGTTGGTTTACTTATTTGTTGCTTTACACTTTTAGCGTGTTTAACTTTTGATATCGCTGATGCACCAAGCGGCTATGTTTCGCCAAATAATAATCCCCCTCAAAATCTCTGTGGTCCGGTTGGTGCTTTTCTGGCGTACTATATTCTTTACTATGTTGGTCCGGGCTTTTATGTTGTCTGCGCATCTATTGTTGGATTTCTAATCACAAATATCTTAGGTCGAAAAGTTACTCAATTAATTCTTCGGCTTATAGGTATGGCGATTCTAACTGTTAGTGTCTCTAGTTCTGTGTACTTGATAGTGGGGAAAACAGGTAATGGATTCCCAATGGGCGAAGGTGGCATTCTCGGTATTTCTGTTGGGCATATATTGCTAAAGGGCTGTAGTGCTGTTGGTAGTGGTTTGATTCTTGTGTGTAGCTTTGCCGTTGGTTCGGTACTACTAGCAGATTCGTTGGTTCTTGCTATGGTGAGAATGCTTGGAAGAATTTTTATTAAACTCTTTGGCGGTGTCTCTCCGGCTGTAATTGCCGCTCGAGATAGAAGTAATAACCTAACAAAAATATGGTCTTCACTTAGTAATAGACAAAAGAAGCAACGCAAAAAACACAAGTCTTTGCTACTGAACTCACAAAATGACGATAGCCTAGAAGAACTTGTCAGCAGTGATGACGAAGAATATATCGAACCGATTGAAGTGATTCCTCCAAGCGAAGAAGCCCAAGCTAAGCAAAAAAAGCGGAAAAAGAAATTTAAGATAACACGACGCAAACAAAGTAAGCCAAAGCCATACATTCAAAGAACATACGAAGACTATACCCTGCCGCCTCTGAGTTTACTAGAAGACCCAGAAGAAACGTTTGCAGAAATCCAAGAAGATATGGTTAAGGATTGTGCCGCGCAGCTTGAAGAGTTGTTGCACGACTTTAATATCGAAGCAACAGTTGTTAATGCAGAACCTGGTCCTGCAATAACAATGTATGAACTAGAGCTATCTAGTGGTATCAAAGTAAGCCAGATATCTAATCTTAACAACGACATTGCAAGAGCTTTGGCTGCGCCTAATGTGAGAATTGTTGCCCCGATCCCTGGCAAGCGCACTGTAGGAATTGAGGTGCCAAACAAGCATAGAGAAATAGTACGTACAAAAGACCTTGTCATGAGGGCAGGTGATAAACCTAACAAGATGAAGATACCTCTCTTCTTGGGTAAGGATTCCTCCGGCGAAGCACTTGTAAGCGATCTTGCATCGATGCCACATGCCCTAATCGCTGGTACGACGGGCTCCGGAAAGAGTGTTTGTTTGAACACGATTATTACAAGTATCCTACTTACACGCAGACCTGATGAAGTAAAGTTGATTTTAATTGACCCTAAGATGGTTGAGATGGTTCCGTTTAATAACATCCCTCACCTTCTATGCCCAATTGTTACTGAGATGCGCAAAGCAGAGCAGATTCTTGAGTGGGCAGTTACAAAGATGGACGAGAGATACGCTATTTTGGCTGAAGCAGGCGTGCGTAATATAAGTTCTTATAATGCACTAAGTAGAGAAGAACTCATAGAAAGATTCAACCCTCAAAGCCCAGAAGAAGAAGCTAAGATTCCAAAGGTTATGCCGCATGTTGTAATAATAGTTGATGAGCTTGCAGACCTGATGATGATGAGCGCTAAAGAGGTTGAATCTTACATTGTAAGAATTGCTCAAAAATCACGTGCAGTTGGGATACATATAATTCTGGCAACACAAAGACCTCAAGCAACAGTTGTTACAGGCTTAATTAAATCTAACCTGCCTTGTCGAATCAGCTTTAGAGTTGCCTCTAGAATGGATTCGAGAATTATTCTAGATTACAATGGCGCAGAGACACTGCTAGGTCAGGGCGATATGCTTTTCTTAAAACCAGGCACTAGCGAACTTATAAGAGTTCAAGGATCTTATCTTGATGATGGAGAAATTAGGAGAATTGTAACATACTTAAAAGATATTGCAGAGCCGCAGTATCATCCAGAATTGATGCAGATGAACAAAGTAAGCACTTCTGGAATGAAAAAAGACGAGCTATTCGATCAAGCCGTTCGTATTGTGTTAGAAAGTAAGCGAGGTAGCGTGTCGCTTCTTCAGAGAAAATTATCGATAGGTTACGCTCGGTCATCACGAATTATAGAGATGATGGCAGAGAGCGGTATTCTTGGAGAATATAAAGGAGCTCAAGCTCGTGAGGTCTTAATGACTCTCGAAGAATGGGAAAACATAAGCCGTCAGGTTGAACAGGATGCGCAAGATGGCTATAGAGATTTAGATGATGATTTCGACAACTATGAGGAGCAGCAATAGATGGCGACAGGTGGCAACATCATAACTGTTGGTCTTAGCCCTGCTTGGGATGTAAAATGCAGTGTTAGTGGTTTGGAGTGGGGCGACCATAAAATAATAGATTCCCAAGACTCCGTAGCGGCCGGAAAGGCGCTAAATGTATCTAAGGCTCTTGCGTGGATGGGATACCCTTCTATTGCAACAGGTTTTTGGGGACAAGAAGACTTTGATGAAATGCTTAATCAGCTGCGCAATTTAAGCTGTTTTATAGACATACAATTCACAGCAGTACGTGGCCGTACCAGAAAAAATATCACAATCCATGATACAAACAAAAACAGGCAAATGCACCTTAGGCTTCCTGGCTCTTTGGCTAATAAGGGTTCAATTAAGAAGCTGCGCAGTCAGTTGGAATCTCTTGTCTCTAAAAATGATATTGTTGTTCTCTCAGGGTCATTGCCAGATGGGGCTTTAATTCGAGATATTATTGACATGGTTCACTCTGTCATATCGAGAGGAGCAAAAGTCATTGTAGATACAAGTGGGCAAGGATTAAAGAGTTTAGCTACTTCTAATTGTGCGTATCTAATTGCTCCTAATCTTGAAGAGCTTTGCGAGCTAGTTGGTGCTTCTATAAAGAATGAATCTCACTATATAGAAAGGGCTGCAAGAAAACTGTTGACTACGACAGAGAACGTCCTCGTTAGTCGTGGTGAAAAGGGAGTATTGCTGGTGACCAAATCTGGTTCATGGAGAGGGACATGCGAACCGCTAGAATACTGTAAAGTTGTCAATACTGTTGCCTGCGGCGATCATTTGGTGGCGGGTTTGATGTCTGGATTAAAAGAAGGCGCAGACTTGCCAAAATCTCTTGAGAATGCGCTATTGTTAGCGAGTGCTCATGTCTTTGGAATGTGTGATACTTTTGAGTGGTGGCAAATTCCTGAGATGTTTGAATTACACATTGAAAAGATATAAAACTTTTAGTGTGCATGAATCTAACATTCAAAAGAAAGTATTTGCCTATGGCAATTTTTATTCGTGAATTAATAGCAGTTCCACTTAGAATTATTATTTGGCTTTGTAGTGTTGTTGCCATTTTCGATACAGTAGCTCTCTCTAAGCTTTTGTTTAAGTTGACAAATAATATCGAAGATGCCCTAAGCTATCTCAATCTTTACATTACCAAAAATTCGCTGGAAGCGGCGCGAGAGATTGCTGAGAAACTACTTTGCGATACAAGAAACTCTAGGGTTGCAATGGTGATGTCGCTTGCAGAGAATGATGCACATAATTTCTCAGAATCTCGGAGCTGGATTCTAAAAGCTAAAGAGGGGAATTGCTCAGATCAAGATTTTTTACTTCTGCCTGAATTAATGATAAGCATCTCTACAAATAATATTGATTACCTAATAGTCGATGAGATTATTTCTCGCAACGACCTGCCAATGCAGTTTTCTACTATGGCCTATTGTCTCAAATGTAGCCACTTATTCTTTACTGGAGAATTAGAAGATGCGCACACAATAGCCACAAAAATACTTGATATTCAAGATTACTACGGGGCGCATTTTGTTCGTTGGGTTTATGAAGCAAAAAAGGGCAATAGCTCCGATGCGCAATTATTGCTCAAGAAGGCTATTAGTTCGGCAAAAAAAATTGGAGCTGGCGATGAGGCGATAACGTCATTTACAGTTTACGGCTTTGTGTTACTTGAGGATTTTAAAAGTGCTTGCGACTCTCTTGAGAGTGTTGATGCTACAAAGGTTCAATATGTCTTGGCGTCACTAAAAGGCAATGCCAAGGTGGCATCATTTTTTGAAACACAAGAATTTAAAGATTGCTACAACCGCATAAAGGGACAAAAATGATAGATCCCAAGATAGCACTTCAATTATTACCCGGCTTTCTAATTGGCTTCACCGTCCACGAGGCTGCGCATGCCCAAAGCGCAAGGTTGCTCGGTGATGACACAGCTTACAGGCAGGGAAGGATTTCTCTTAACCCACTAAAACACCTTTCCCCAATGGGAACGGTAGCCTTATTTTTCCTCGGTTTTGGTTGGGGCAAACCCGTAGAGATAAATCTCTACAACTTCAAAAAGCCCAAATACTACTATTTGCTTTCTTCGCTAGCTGGTCCTGCTGCCAATATTTTGCTTTGCGCTGTAAGTCTAGGTTTGATGTATGTACTTGCTGCCGCTAATAAAGGCTCTAATGAGCAAAGTGTCGTTCTTAGAGTTATTGATAATGTCTTGCTTTATTCATATCTAATCAACGCAGTGTTGGCAATACTAAATCTAATACCACTACCACCACTTGACGGATCAAAAATATGGGCTTGTATCATTCCCGGTGTACGGCCAATTAGTTCTAGCAAGTGGAATAACCTGTGGTTTATTGTTGTGGCGATTCTGATTTTTACCGGAGCTATCAATAAAATAATAAACCCAGTGCTGGACTTACTGTTCGTTTTAGTGCCTCGTTAGTCTCAAATCTATTTATATGTGTAGGGCGGTAATTTTTGTGTGAGTTAGCGTAGGTTCATTTGGGCAGCTTTCTTTTTTGAGAAAAACTTTGTTATCAGGATAAATAAATAGGTTTTTTAAAAAAAAGACTTGTTAGGACGTAGTGAATCTGTATAATCACGTGCTAATATGTACTCTCGCACGGAGATCGCAGGCAGATTTTAAAGAATCTGTTTTTGGGGTCAGCAGTTGCGCGGCATGGTTGGCTCAAGCTCCCGAGAGGCACTATTCAGTCTGTTTCTACTAACAGATTCCGCGACAAGTTTTAGACGTTATCACGTCCTTGTCAGTTGTAAGATGTTGAAATTGCTATACTTATAGCTTTTACTGCCCGGTGGTGTAATTGGCAACACATGAGCTTTTGGTGCTCAGATTTCAGGTTCGAGTCCTGGCCGGGTAATATTTTTTTTTGCTAGCTCTAATAGCTTTCTTTTTGGCGGTAAGCACTACAAATAGACTTATCCCTGTGCGTGGATAATTTTTGCTGGTTTTTCGGTGGCGAAGAACTTGCTTGTCTGCCAAGCTGAGCGTTTAGATGCTACTTTAATTTTTGTACTGAGCCTTTTAGGTTTCAGCAAATACGATAGAGAGATATAGTATGAGTCTAAATGACAATGTCAAAGTGTTTGGTGGTTCGGGTAATCCGGCTCTAGCTGAGGCAATTGCTAAGAGTATGAATGTTACTCTTGGTCAAGCGCTTATTCGAGAGTTTCCAGATGGTGAGAAATTTGTCAAGATCAACGAGGATGTTCGAGGTCAGGACTGTTTTGTAGTTCAGCCAACATCTACTCCAGTTGATAGCAATCTTATGGAATTGCTCATAATGTTGGACTCTCTAAAAAGGGCAAGTGCAAGAAGAATAACGGCGGTAATACCGTATTTTGGTTATGCTCGTCAAGATAGAAAAGATGAAGGCCGTGTGCCAATTACAGCAAAACTGGTAGCAAATTTAATAACCGCTGCCGGAGCCAATCGTGTGCTTGCGATTGACTTGCATGCTCGTCAGCTTGAAGGTTTTTTTGATATTCCAGTTGATCACCTGATGGCAGAGCCTGTATTGACTAAATATCTAAAAGATAAAAACATAGATCGTCCCGTGGTTGTTTCGCCAGATGTTGGAAATGTAAAAACGGCGAGCCGTTACGTGGAGCATCTCGGTGGTGACCTTGCGATTATCCACAAGCGCAGAATAAGTGGTAATGAAGTCGAATGTAATGAAATCATAGGAGATGTTGAAGGCCGTAACGTTATCATGGTTGACGATATGATTTCGACGGCTGGTACGATATGTTCGGCAGCCAAGCTTGTTAAGTTGAGAGGGGCTCGTAGTGTTATAGTAGGAGCAACCCACGGCTTGTTCTGCGGAGAGGCAATTGAGAGATTAAATACAACTGCCTTTGATGAAGTTATAGTTACAGATACTATACCTCTTAGTGCGGCGGCTGCGAAACTTAAAAACATTAAGATTTTAAGTGTTGCTCCGCTGTTAGGTGAAGCAATAACAAGAATTAATAAAAACGAATCAGTAAGTAGTTTGTTAAAATAAGTGCCGTTTAGGCGGTAATAAAACTAATTTTGTGAGGTTAATATGACAGATACAGTGGTTTTGAAGGCGGAGCAGAGAGAAGTTGGTTCGAAGCACGCTGCCAAAATAAGGGCGCTTGGAAAACTCCCTGGCGTTATCTACGGCCACAAACAAGAGCCTAAAGCAATTGCTGTTGAGTACAAAGCATTTCTTGATGCATTGCACCATGGCCATAGGCTCTTCGATATGGAAGTAGATGGAACAAAGGAAACTTTGCTAGTTAAAGATGTGCAGTTTGACCATTACGGTAAAGACGTCATTCACGCAGACTTTATGCGTGTTGACTTAACTGAAAAGGCACATGTTACAGTTTCTATTGTTCTAAAGGGCGACGCTCCTGGAGCGGTTAAGGGTGTTGTTGAAACAGAAATGGATCACGTAGAAATCAACTGTTTGGTTACTTCGATTCCTGAAACTATTGATGTTTCGATTAGAAATCTTGAAGTTGGTGATTCTATCTATGCTAAAGATGTAAAACTTCCTTTTGGTGCTGAGCTTTTAAGTGACCCTGATGCGGTTATTGTTCACTGTGTAGCTAAGAAGAAAGCTATGGAACAACCAGAGGAAGAATCAGATTCACCTCAAGAACCAGAAATGATTCGTGAGAAGAAGAGTGACGATCAGGACTAATTTTCTTTTGTGGACACTAAGTAATGAGTGAGATGAAGTTAATAGTGGGGTTGGGAAATCCAGGAAAAGAATTTGTTGGAACCCGCCACAACGTTGGCTTTGATTTTGTTGATTTACTTGGTGCAAAATTTTCAACAGAGATTAAGCAAAAGAAATTCAACAGTCTCTTTGGTTCGGTTGAATTTGAAGGTAAAAAAATTATTTTTTTAAAGCCACAAACTTATATGAATCTCAGCGGCAATGCCGTTGCCACGGTAAGAGGTTTTTATAAGCTTGATTTAAAAGATATTATTGTTGTAACAGATGATATGGCTCTTGCGCCTGGAACTATAAGATTCCGTGCAAAAGGTTCTGCTGGTGGACATAATGGTCTCTCGGATATAATCACAAAGCTCGGAACTAATGAGTTTGCAAGGTTGAGAATAGGTATTGGTAAAAGTCCCGTTGCTGCTTGGAAAAATTATGTTCTTGGCAGACCAACACAAGAAGAACAGGAGCTAATAGAAAAATCATATGACAGGGGTATCAAAGGAATCGATTGTTGGCTTAACAATAATATTGAAAGAGCTATGACTAATTACAATGGCTCTGTAACATGAATTTAAATATGCTGATTAGAGCAGTATGAATTTAGGAGGTGTTAATTTGGACACTGCAACTAAAAGACTTTATGAAGGCCTATTTCTAGTTGATACAGCGATTGCCAATTCAAATTGGGATGGCATATCTACAGAAATTAAGGGCATTATCGAAAAAAGAGGTGGCGAAGTTGTTGACCTCAAGAAATGGGATGAGCGCAAGCTTGCTTACGAGATTGATAATAAAACAAGAGCAACTTATATCTTGGTATATTTCAATTGCGTTACTGATGGTCTTGCTAAAATTGAACGCGATATCAACCTCTCTGAAAATATAATGAGAGCGATGCTTCTTCGTGCAGACGGTTTTGGTGAAGAGCACATCAAAAAAGAGACTCCACTCGAGGCTCAGCAACGTGCTGATCAAGAAGTAAAAGATGCTCAAACGGACGAAGCAACCGACGCTAGCGCAGAGGATACAAGCGATGACACGGAGCTCGTAGAAGAAAATAGTGAAGAAGTTACAACTCAAGAAGAGTAGAACCTATTTATAGAAGGGGTTTGAAATGGCAAGTTACAACAAGATAATTTTGTTGGGAAATCTTACTCGTGATCCACAGCTTTCATATACACCAAACCAGACTGCTGTCGTGGATTTTTCTATTGCAACAAATAGAAGTTGGAAGGCTCAAGATGGTTCACAGAGAGATGAAACTTGCTTTGTAGATTGTCGTATGTTTGGCAAGAGAGCTGAAGTTATCAACAAATACTTGCGCAAAGGACAGCCTTTATTTGTAGAAGGTAGACTCACCCTTGATAGCTGGATTGGGCAAGATGGAACTAAACGCAGCAGACACAGGGTGACGGTTGAAGAGTTTCAGTTTGTTGGTGGCGGTCAACAGCAGGCAACTAGAACTAGCCCAGAATTTTCTAATCAGCAGCCAAACTATGGTAATGCATCGCAGCAGGCACCTGAAGCACCAGATGCTACCGCCTATGGCGACGCAATAGACGATATTCCATTCTAGAGATGGTAGTTAGATAAAAGCAAGTAACAATAAAATTTTGTGAGGCATATAAAATGGCAAGATTCCAAAAACGCACAACAAAGAAAAGAAAAAAGGTTGCTCTACGTGAGCAAACTCAATGTCGTTTCTGTAGAAGCAAAACAGAGTACGTTGATTATAAAGACACAGAGACTCTCTCTAAGTTATTAACAAACCGTGGCAAGATTTTTAGCCGCAAACGTAGTGGAAACTGTGCAAAGTGTCAGCGTAAGGTTCAGAATGCTATCAAAAGAGCTAGATACATGGCTCTCTTGCCATATCAGAACTAAACACTGTATATTTGGTGAAATTTATCTAGGCTCTCTCAAAGATAACAAACAGTTCTTTTTGTATATGAACCAGAGAGATTTGCCTAGCAGAAGAAAATTAATCGTATCAGCGTAACAATATAATGGAGATAAGACCATGAAGGTTTTGCTTTTAGAAGATATAGAAAAGACAGGCTACCTCGGTGATGTTGTCGAAGTGAAAGATGGCTTTGCAAGAAATTATCTTGTGCCATACGGACTTGCGACAATACCGACAGAAGATGCAATCAGACGTATTGCAGAAGCAAAGGCTCAGCGCGCAGCTGAAAGAAGAGCTGCAGCAGAGAGACTTGCTAATATTGCAGAAGAGGTTAATGGAGCAGAAGTGAGTGTTGAAGTAGCAGCGAATGACCAAGGACACCTATTTGGTTCTGTAACTGCAGCTCAGATTGGTTCATTGCTTCGTGATGCTAAATTTGAGATTTCTGATGATATGGTAGTTCTTAAAGATCACCTCAAGGAGGTTGGTGAATATGAAGTAACCCTGAAACTAGCAGCAGATATAACCGCGACTGTAAAAGTAACTGTTGTAGCACAGGGTGAAAAAGTTGAGTCAGAAGAAGATACAGACGAATAATCCAGCCTCAAAGACTGCGATCAACGATACAAATCAGAACCGCTCTATGCCGGAATCACCTGAGGCAGAAGCTGCGGTTTTGGGCTCAATGATACTAGACCGTGAATGTATCAGTAGTATCGTTCAAATTCTCAAGGTGGATTCATTTTACCGTTTAGAGCACCAGTTGATCTACAGCGCCATCTTGGACCTTTATGAAATGGGGCCAGATGTTGATGTGGACCTGGTGCTTTTGCGTGATGAGCTTAAGAAAAAATCTCACCTCGAAGAAGTTGGTGGAGTAGATTATCTTGTTAAGATAGTTGATAGTGTCCCGTCTAGCGCCAACCACGAGTATTATGCCAATATTGTAAAAGAAAAGCAGATGATGCGCGAGCTTATTGCGGCAACCTCTGAAATTTTAGCAGACGCATATACACAAAGTGGTGATATAGGTACAAAGCTAGATGAAGCGGAGAAAAAAATCTTTGCGGTGACTGAGAAGAAAATGGTCTCTCAGGCATCTTCAATGAAAGATTTGCTTGTTGATGCCTTTCATGAGATTGAGAGTAGAAGTGGCAAAGATGTTACAGGCCTATCAACAGGGTTTCCAGATTTAGATCGTATGACTAGTGGTCTTCATGGCGGAGAGATGATAATTATTGCAGGTCGACCTAGTATGGGTAAGACTAGTTTTGCAATGAATCTTGCTGAGCATGTTGGCGCAGATGAGAAGTGTGGTGTTGGCATTTTCTCTCTTGAGATGGGAAAAGTTCAGCTTGCAGAAAGACTACTATGTTCTCGTGCAAAAATAGATTCGCAACTCGTGCGCCGTGGTTCTTTAGAGCCAGAAATATATCAAGAATTATTCCGTGCCTCTGGAGAACTCTCTGAAGCTCCTATGTTAATTGACGATACCCCTGGATTGACCCCACTCGAAATTCGCGCTAAAGCAAGACGAATGAAAGCTTCGCATGACATTAAGCTCATATTGATTGATTATTTACAACTTATGAGTCTTGGCGGTAGAGTTGATTCAAGGCAGCAAGAGATTAGTACAATATCTCGTTATATGAAAGCTCTTGCTAGAGAGCTTGATGTGCCTGTTATAGTCCTTAGTCAGCTAAATCGTGCTGCCGAACAAAGGGAAGACCATCGACCAAGAATGAGTGATTTGCGCGAGAGTGGTAGTATTGAACAGGACGCAGATGTTGTAATGCTGCTTCATCGTGAGGATTATTATCATCGTGGAGAACAAGACTATGAACCAGACAACAAGGCTGAAGTTATAATCGCAAAACAGCGTAATGGGCCAACGGGAGTAGTTAAACTTCTTTGGCAGGGACAGTACACTAGATTTGAACCTCTCGTTGAGTACGATGAGCCGTTCTAGAAAGTATATAGATATAATTGTATTGGCTAGTGTAGTTGTTATTAACGAATGTACACTTAGGGGGTATTTTGGTGTTCTCAAATAAAACATTGATAGGCAAGTCGTTTTTGGCCTTTGTAATTTTCAATGCTATTTTTATTTCTTCGATTTTTGCTGATGCAGCCAATCAAAAGGCAGATAGTATCGTAGAAATCAAAACGGCTGGTAACCTTACGGTCACAAGGGCACAAATACTGGCGGCCGCTCAACTGAGAGTTGGCGATATTTTTTCTGAGCAAAGAGCCCAAGAAGATACTCAACGTATTGCAAAAATTGACGGTGTAGAATATGCATACTACAACGTAACTCAAGAACAACAAGGTATTATCCTAACTTATGTTGTCGTAGAAAAGAATTTAGTACGAGAGATAACATTTAAAGGAAATAAAAAATTCTCAGACAGAACGTTGTCTAAAAAATTAGGTTTGTTGCTTGGAGATTACCTTAACATATTCAAAGTTACTCACGCTCGCGAGGTTATCTTAAATGATTATGATGAGAAAGGCTATGCGTTTGCAACCGTAGAATTTGATAAAAAGAGTCTCTCTCAAGGAAGAATAATCTTTACTATAAATGAAGGACCTAGAGTAAAGATTAAGAAGGTCTCTTTTGAAGGTAATAACTCTATAGAAACTAAAGCCTTAAAGAAAGAGATGAAAACCAAGACCCGTAGATTTTTATTTTTCTCCTCTTATCTCACCAGCAAGAAATTAGAGAAGGACATAAAAAAGCTTGAGGCCATTTATAAGAACAAAGGCTATGTTGATGTTGTTGTAGATAAAAAAGTAGAATACAACGAGGCTAAAACAAAAGCATATGTTACTTACATAATTAAAGAAGGCCCCGTTTATTATCTGGACAGTTTTTCTGTAGAGGGTAATCAATTTTTTACTACAGATGAGTTAACAGCTAACCTCAAGAGTAAAATAGGGTCTCCCTATAGCGCTGAACGGGTAGAGTTTGATATAAAACAAATACGTAAAAAATATCTCAGCAAGGGCTTTGTTGATGTTAGGGTTGACTTAGAGAGAAAGTTTATAGAGCCAAACAAAGTTGAGGTAATTGTTACAGTTACAGAAGGAAATCGCTTCAGAATTGGTCGTATCGATATAACAGGAGACTATGAGACCAACGACAAAGTTATACGCCGGGTTCTCGACGAAGAGGAGTTTATCCCGGGGCAGTGGTACAATGCCGATATCGCACGTGGCGATGGAAGTGGTTCTTTAGAAAAAGATGTAACTCGCGCATCTATGAGTGGAGAAGCTATAATAAGCAGTGTTGATTCTACCCCTAACCAAAAAGATGCTATCGTTACTATCTCTGAAGGAAGGACCGGCATGATTATGTTTGGTGCCGGTGTTGATTCTTCCAGTGGATTAATCGGCCAGATTGTTTTAGAGCAGAGAAATTTCGACATATCTGATTGGCCTACCTCTTGGTCGGAATTTATGAGTGGCAAATCATTTAAGGGTGCTGGGCAAACAATGAGACTCTCTTTCGAACCAGGTACCGAAGAGACAAGATTTTCTGCAAACTTCAATGAGCCATACCTATTGGATAAGCCAGTCGGTTTAAATGTTGGTGCATCAAAATTTGTTCGTGGTCGCGAATCATACGATGAAGAGAGAATAAAGGCTTATGCTGGCATAACTAGACGCTATGAAGATGGCTGGAAGTTCGGTCTTGCAACTCGAATTGAAAATGTTGACATAACTGAAATAGATTCGGATGCGCCAAAAGAGGTCAAAGATGACAGGGGTAAAAGCACAATCTTTGGTTTAAAGGCGAGCGCTTCATACAATAAGACAAACAATAAGTACAACCCAACGGATGGAAGTGTGTTGGACCTTGCTTATGAGCAGGTCGCCGGAGACTATACCTTTGGAGTTGTTACCAGTACGTATCGTTGGTATAAGACCCTAAGCGAAGATCTATCAGAACGCAAGACTGTGCTAGAGACAAAACTTCATGCAGGTGCGATTGTTGGAGATGCACCGGTCTTTGAAAAGTTTTATGCAGGTGGTAGTGGAAGTATAAGGGGATTTGAATATCGTGGAGTTGGTCCTAAAGGTGAAAGTACTCTTTCTCCAGGAGAATACAAAGACCCTATTGGTAGCGATTGGATTCTACAGGCAAATGCAGAGATTTCAGTACCTATGACTAGCGATACCTTTGCTTGGCTTTTCTTTGCTGATGGAGTATTGCTTGACGATGATGACTGTCGAGTGAGTGTTGGTAGTGGTATTCAAATTCTTCTGCCACAATGGTTTGGCCCAGTGCCAATGCGATTCGAGTTTGCAGTTCCTCTCATGAAAGAAGAGGATGATGATACACAAGTATTTAGCTTCTCTGTTGGAAGGCTGTTCTAAAGTTTACTTGTATGTAGTTATATGATAATTTCATTTTGAAAGTTAGGAGAAAATAAGATCATGAATAACAAAAGTTTATGGATAGTCCTTACTATCGCTGTTGCGATGTTTACTATAAATGGAATCAATAATGTTACAGCTGCCCCAAAGGCGGCGTCTGCTGGGACGGCGGTTGTGAGTATTCCTGAGATAATGCAAACATCTACAAGAGCCCAAGCGATTCAAGACAAGGTGCTCCAAAGTAGAGATGAAGGAATTAAAGAACTTGAGCAAATGAAGGCAAAACTTCAAGTTGTAAAGGCAGACATTGATGCTAGAAAACCGGGTAGCGCTGAATATTCCAAATTGAAACAAAAGTATATGCAACAGAGTGCGGCCATTAATGCGCAACAGGAATTCTTACAACAAGAATTAATGTTAAAGAATCAACGGGCAATGGAGTCTCTATATAAAGAAATCCTAGCGGCAGTTGAATCTGTTGCCAAATCTCAAGGATATGAATTGGTTCTTGATAGAGACAAAATTGAACTGCCTGCCAATTCGCCTAGTGAGCTATCTTTAGCAATCCAAACTCACAAGGTTCTCTACTACGAGAAGTACATGGATATTACAAGCAAAGTTATAGACGTTTTAGACAGTAAGTAAAATAGATATTGGTTTAATGTTTTAAAAGTCAAAAGAAGGTTTTGCTGTGGCAAAGATATTAACAACCAAAGAAATATGCGAGATTGTTGGTGGAAGATTAGTCGGACGAGATGATCTATCAATAGTTTCTGTTAATGCAATTGATGCTGCTTTAGATAACGAGCTGACATTTTTATCTGATATTAAATATTTAGAATCACTATCTAGTAGTAAAGCTGGCGCAGTTTTAGTTGCTAGAGAGTTGGAGCAAATAGACAAAACCCAGATTGTTGTTGAAAATATCGATGAAGCGTTGATAACAATTCTTGAATATTTTAGCGACAAGGTGGTAGTAACACCTGGTATTCATCCCTCAGCTATTATAGGAGAATCTTCCCAAATAGCCGATTCTGTATCGATAGGGGCCAACGTTGTTATTGGCGAGAATGTCGTTATAGGTGAGAATACAGTAATTGCATCTGGCTGTAGTATAGGTGAGGCCTCGACCATTGGTTCAAATTGTAGGCTTGACTCTAATGTTGTGATTTACGATAATTGCACCATCGGTAATTATTGTGTGTTGCAGGCCAATACAACTATTGGCGCAGTTGGATTTGGTTATAGAGCTGTTAACAACGTACCGAAATTGATTCCGCATCTTGGTGGAGTTATATTAGAGGATTTTGTCGAGATTGGTGCAAACACAACAATAGACCGTGCCAAATTTGGTAATACAGTAATTGGTATGGGCACAAAGATTGACAATTTAGTCCAGATAGCTCACAACTGTGTTATTGGTAAGTGTTGCTTGATTGCTGCTCAATGTGGAATTGCCGGCAGTACGGTTATTGGCGATGGTGTTATGATGGGTGGCCAAGCTGGAGTGATTGACCATGTCGAGATTGCTGATGGCATTATACTTGCCGCCAGAGCTTTAGTTGCAGGGCATGCATCTCATGGGCCAGTGCTTTGGGGTTATCCGGCGCGTGAGATTAAGAAAGCTCAGAAGATTATTGCTTATACAAATAGATTGCCTAGATTGGCAGATACAGTAAAACAATTGACGGAAAAGGTGAAAAAACTTGAGGCTACAAAAAACGATAGCTAACGAAGTTAAATCTTCAGGCAAGGGGCTTTTTAGCGGAATTGAAGCTAAAATCGTGTTTAAGCCTGCCCCTGAAGATACTGGTATTGTATTTATACGCACGGACTTGGACGAGCCGCAGCGCATTTGTGCGTCAATAGCATCTCTTGCCCAAAAGGATAGGCGTACAGCCCTGTGTAAGGGCGATGCTAGTGTTGAGACTACAGAGCATTGTCTTGCGGCGGTGTATGCGCTTGAGATTGACAATCTCTACATTGAATTGTCAGGACCTGAAGTTCCGGGTTTTGATGGCAGTGCTAATGAATTTCTTAAGATGTTGACCAAGGCAGGCATTGTTGAACAAACTAAGGTCGCTAAGGAGTTTGTGATTACAGAGCCAATTCATGTTAGTGAAGGCGATGCGACACTTTATGCCTTACCTGCAAAGACTAATACACTTGAGATAACATTTGACCTTGACTATACACAGCACATTGGGATTGGTCGCCAACTCTATACGGCAACGTTATCTAAGGAAAACTTTGAAAGGAATCTAGCTCCAGCTAGAACGTTCTTACTTGAAGCCGAAGCGATGCAGTTTCAAGCTGCTGGTATTGGAACTCATCTTAGCCCTAAAGAAATCTTAGTGATAAATTCCGATGGACCAATTAAGAATAGTTATCGGTTTTCTGATGAATGTGTAAGGCACAAGATTGTGGATTTGATAGGAGATCTCGCTTTGGCTACGGTTCCTATCGTTGGTCGTATAGTTGCCTATAAGAGTGGTCATTCCCTTAACCAAAAACTTGCCAAGAAGATAATGGCCGAGGCCCAAAAGAAACTAAGACAAAAAAAAACGGGCACAGACGCACTACTTGATATAAGAAGAATTCAGCGCATATTGCCTCACCGTTATCCTTTCTTGCTTGTTGACAAGGTCATTGATATTGAAAATGATTCTAAAATAACTGGAATCAAAAACGTTACTTTCAATGAACTGTTTTTTCAGGGGCATTTCCCTCAAAATCCAATAATGCCGGGCGTCCTCATCGTTGAGGCATTGGCGCAGATATCTGGATTGTTGTTTTCGCAAAAACTCGAAAACACTGGCCGTCTTGCAGTCCTGTTGACTATGGATGCTGTAAAGATTAGAAAGAGTGTTGTCCCTGGTGACCAATTAATCTTACAAAGTGAATCTGTGAAAGTTCGTTCTCGTTCTGCTCAATGTCACGCACAGGCTTTTGTTGGCGATACTGTTGTTGCTGAGGCAGATCTTAAATTTATGTTAGTCGATGATGAAGAAATGTAAAAAATATCTCTTGAGTGAATTTGAGATAGTATAAACTCCAATAGTAGGAAAGATTTATTTTATGTCAGATATATTAATACATCCAACAGCTGTTGTAGAAGATGGGGTAGTTCTTGGTTCTGGTGTTCGTGTTGGAGCGAATTGTTTTATTGGCGAAGGAACAACAATAGGCGACAATTGCGTGTTAGACCCAAATGTTGTTATAGGTAAAGATGTTGTTATAGGTAAGGATAACCACTTTTTCAGTAATTGTTGTATAGGTCTTGGTCCGCAGATCTTTGGTATGCCAAAAGATAAAAAGGTTGGCAAGCTAATCATTGGTGACGGCAATACTATTCGTGAGACAGTTACAATTCATCCAGGGATGCATGAAGGTGGTATCACAAAAATAGGTAACAATAATTTTATCATGGTTGGTGTTCATATAGGCCACGATTGCGAGCTAGAAGATCAAATCATTATGAGTAACCTTACTCAAATAAGTGGCCACTGTAAAATTGAGACAGGGGTTTGGATGAGTGGTATGGTGGCTGTGCATCAATTTTGCACTATTGGTAAATGGGCTTACGCTTCCGGTATGAGCGGAATTAACCATGATGTGCCGCCTTATCTAACAGTCAGTGGACACTACCCAAATACAGTTCGCTCGGTGAATAAGCGTGGTATGACAAGGGCGGGTCTTACAGAGTCAGAGCAGAAAAGTGTATTTGCAACCTTTAAGAAACTTTACCGTCAAGATGGTCCTATCGTAGAGGTTGCTAAGGAATTGAAAGAGTCAAGTGCGTTAGATGCCCCTAGCTTGGAAATTGTCGAGGCAATACTTCGTAGCGATCAACATCGCTTTGGACGATATCTTGAAACTTTTAGATAGGCTATGTTTTTAGATCAGAACAATTTTTAGACATGTCTATCTCTAAAGGAAGTAACATGAAAAAAATAAGAACAGCAGTTGTTGGTGCTGGCAAGATGGGTGGATATCATGCCAGAGTGTATGATCTTCTTGAAAATAGTGAGTTGGTCGCAATTGTCGATACGGACATTGCAAAGGCTAAGGCCTTGGCAGATAAGTATGGCTGTAAAGCGGCTAACGATGCTTCAGAAATTATTGGGCAGGTTGATGCAGTTACAGTGTCTGCGCCTACTAAATATCATCTCGAACTTGCCAAGTTATTTATTGAAAATGGTGTTGCTGTTTTGATTGAAAAGCCACTTGCTGCAACGGTAGCTCAAGGGCAAGAGATTGCCGAGTTGGCTAAAAAGCACAATGTTGTTGTTGCTGTTGGTCACAGCGAAAGATGCAACCCTGTGATTCAAGCGATGAAGAGGCTTAATATAGAGCCTAAATT
The DNA here is from genome assembly GCA_027078365.1 of Phycisphaerae bacterium. GTDB lineage: Bacteria > Planctomycetota > Phycisphaerae > Sedimentisphaerales > Sedimentisphaeraceae > S145-28. The sequence continues at coordinate 57,612 of JALWYQ010000001.1, read as the reverse complement.
TATAGAAGCCAATCGAATTAGCCCATACCCATTTCGCTCGACAGATATTGGAGTTGTTCTTGATGTTATGATACATGATATTGATATTATACTCTCTCTTGCGCAAAGTGAGGTCAAACGTGTTGATGCTGTTGGTGTAAATGTGATAGGTGATCACGAAGATTTATGCAATGCTCGAATCTATTTTGAGAACGGTTGTATTGCTAACGTTACAGCGTCCAGGCTCGCATTAAAGACAGAACGCAAGGTAAGACTTTTTAGCAGACAAGGCTATTTGAGCTTAGACTTTTTTAAGAAAAGTGGTATTGCAATTAAGGCGAATGAAAATATTAACCTCGTTGAATGGATAAAGCAAAAACAAGCCGATGAGGATTTTGATTTTGGTTCGTTCAACTGGCCAGAGCTCTTAACTATAGAAGAGTTAAGCATTGATGATAAAGAGCCATTAAGAGTCGAACAAGAGTCATTCTTGAATGCTGTTGCCAATCATAGTGACCGTCCAGAGGTTACAGCACAGGAGGGATTAAATGCTATGAAGTGTGCGAAGATGATTCTAGATTCCATCAAGCAGCATAGCTGGGAGTAGATTGTTTTTTGGAAAATGATTAGCGGGTTAAGGTTATTTATCTTAATCCGCTTTTTTATTGGGATAATAAATACAATCTTTACTATTATTTCAACCCTCTATGAAAAGTCTCGTTTGGTAAATATATCTCAAGAGCACCATTTTTATCAACTCAATATAAAAGAGTTGCATATCCAAAGTTGCAATGCTAAGATGGCTAAATTGTTTTATCCGTACATATTACTATATAAGTATTTAATTGCAGGATGAGGCTAGAGTGACTAAATCAATAATAGTTAAGGGTGCCAACGAGCATAACCTTAAAAACATAGATGTGGAAATTCCACGCGATAAATTAGTGCTGGTAACTGGTATAAGTGGTTCTGGTAAGAGTACACTTGCTTTTGATACAATATATGCTGAAGGTCAGCGTAAATATGTAGAATCACTTAGTGCTTATGCGAGGCAATTTTTAGAGCAGATGCAAAAGCCTAAGGTTGAGAGCATCGAAGGGCTTCCACCAACAATAGCGATTGAGCAGCGCAGAGCCGCTAGTAATCCACGCTCTACCGTTGCGACAACTACAGAAATTTACGATTATTGTAGAGTTTTATTTGCCCGCGCAGGCACTCCACACTGTTGGATATGTGGTGAAGAAATTGCTAGCCAAAGCTCAACTCAAATCGTAGATTCCATTCTAGAAAAACCTGCTGGCACTAAGCTACAAATATGTTCGCCGCTCGTTAGGGGAGTTAAGGGCGAGCATAAGGAAATTTTTCAGCACATACAACGTGAGGGTTTTGTTCGTGTTCGTGTTGATGGCAACATCTGTGATTTAAAGAATGTAGCCCTTCTTGATAAAAATAAAAGACACGACATCTTTGTTGTTGTAGATAGAATTATACTTAAAGATGGAATTAGGGCTCGCCTTGCAGATTCTATTGAAACTGCACTGAAGCTATCAGATGGTAGTGTCATAGTTATGATGCAACAGCCAAGTGATGACAGAAAAAATGGCGGTAGCGGCCAATGGCAAGACGTTGTTTATAGTGAAAAGTTTGCATGTTCAAAGCATCCGCAAGCATCGTTAGAAGAATTATCACCAAGACTTTTTAGTTTTAACTCACCGCATGGAGCCTGTCCACAATGCGATGGGCTTGGGACTATTTTAGAGTTCGATAAAGATTTAATTGTTCCAGACACCAACGTCTCGCTAGACCAAGGCGCCATCGATGCATGGCGCAAAGGTGGTAAACGTATGAACATTCTCTACAGTAGAATGATTAATAAGTTTTGCCGAGATTTTAATATTGATAAATCATTACCATTTAAAAAGATTCCTACAAAAATTCGTACAATCCTTATGAATGGAACCACCAGTACTGATGAGAAGAAGTATGGAGTTAAGTTTGAAGGGGTGATTCCAAATCTTATTCGCCGATGGGAAAATACAACTAGTGAGTTTGTAAAGGCTCGAATGCATAGCTATCTATCCGAACAACCGTGTAGATTATGTGGTGGTGCAAGATTGCGCAAAGAAGCTCTAAGCGTTACGATTGGCGGTTTGAATATCAATGAAGTCTCGCAACTTAGTATAGAAAAAGCCAAAGAGTTTTTTGACTCTTTAACGTTTGATACGGAAAAGCAAATTATAGCTTCAGCACCGTTAAAAGAGATTCGCGCAAGGTTGAGATTTATGGTTGATGTTGGACTTGGCTATTTAACTCTAAATAGAGTTAGCTCAACCCTTTCTGGCGGTGAAGCGCAGCGCATTCGCCTTGCAACTCAAGTTGGTTCTGGTCTGGTTGGATGTTGCTATGTTTTAGATGAACCTACTATTGGACTGCATCGCCGTGATAATGATAGACTTATTGGTATCCTGCGCAGACTAACAGATATTGGCAACACTGTTCTTGTTGTAGAACACGATGAAGATGTGATTGCTGAAGCAGACCATATCATAGATATTGGACCAGCTGCTGGTGCACATGGTGGTGAGCTGATTGCGCAAGGCTCACTTGAAGATATATGCAGGGCTAGTCGATCTATTACGGGTCACTATCTAAGTGGTAAATGCAAGATAGAGTTACCTAAGAAACGTAGAAAATACAATCTTGGCAATGCTTTAGAAGTTAAAAATGCCACAGAAAATAATCTTAAAAATATCAGCGTAAAATTTCCACTCGGAGTCTTTACTTGTGTGACAGGGGTTTCTGGGTCTGGCAAGAGTACTTTGGTAAATCAGATATTGCTTAAGGCTTTAAAACGCAAGATGTACAACTCTAAAGATCGTCCTGGTGCGCATAAAAATGTCTTAGGTATCTCTCGTATTGATAAGGTTATTGAAATCGATCAATCTCCAATTGGACGCACTCCGCGCAGCAATCCTGCAACATATACGGGAGTATTCGATCTTATCCGACAACTCTTTGCAAAAACTAGGGAGGCTAAAATTCGTGGTTACAAGCCAGGTCGTTTTAGCTTCAATGTTAAAGGTGGTCGATGTGAGGAGTGTCAAGGTCAGGGAACTAAAAAAATAGAGATGCATTTTTTGCCAGATGTTTATGTAACTTGCCAAGCATGTAAGGGGACTCGCTACAACAAAGAAACTTTGCAGATAACTTACAAGGGCAAGAACATTGCAGATATCCTTGATATGCAAATTCAAGACGCTCTACGTTATTTTGCAAATTTCCCCAAGATTATTCGTCTGCTCAAATCGCTTTGCAATGTTGGACTCGGTTATATGAAACTTGGGCAAGCCTCTACGACTCTATCTGGTGGTGAAGCGCAGAGGGTTAAATTAGCAGCAGAACTTGGTAAGCCATCTACGGGACACACTCTTTATATCTTAGACGAACCTACTACAGGCTTGCATTTTGCTGATATTCATAATTTACTAAACACCCTTAGTCAGTTAGTTGACCTTGGCAATAGTGTTGTAGTGATTGAGCATAATTTAGATGTGATAAAGACGGCCGATTACATAATAGATCTCGGTCCAGACGGTGGAGATGGTGGAGGTGAGATTATTGCGCAGGGTTCACCTGAACAGGTCTGTTTGGTTGATGGTAGCTACACTGCAAAGTATTTAAAGGAGAGGCTCTTAGAAGATTCAAGAGAGCAGGAGGCTTCTAGTTAGATGAAATTTCAAACTCTTCATTGGCAAGGTGGTATTGATGGTCAGCTAATTTTGATAGATCAGAGAAGATTACCAAATGAATTTAGTGAGATTGTCTGTTCTGATATAGAAACATTATATGATTCTATTAAGACCCTTGCCTTGCGCGGAGCGCCAGCTATTGGTGTTGGTGCTGCCTATGGAGTTTGTTTGCATATGAAAGGAGCTGCCGCATTATCCCTACAAGAGGCTATAGTACACCTCAACAAAGGCGCAGACTATCTTTCTAGCTCTAGACCTACTGCGGTAAATCTCTTTTGGGCGTTAGAGAGAATCAAAAACACTGCGAATGAATTTGTGCGCAGAAATCCAGAGGCGAGTTGCGATAAATTACGAGAATGCATTTTATCAGAAGCAAAAAAGATTGATTCTCAAGACAAACAGATGTGCAACAACATTGGTCACAATGGTCTGGAGTTGATAAAACCAAATTCTAAAATACTAACACATTGCAACGCTGGTGCATTGGCAACGGCTGGTGTTGGAACGGCTCTTGCGCCTATGTATGCTGCGCAGAGAGCTGGTGTTAATTTTAAGGTGTATGTAGATGAGACTCGCCCATTGTTGCAGGGAGCGAGGCTAACCTCATGGGAGCTTTCGCGTAGCGGCATTGACACTACAGTTTTATGCGACAACATGGCTGGTTGGTTGATGAGTAAAGGGGAGATTGATTTAATTATTGTTGGCGCAGATAGAATTGCAGCCAACGGTGATACTGCAAATAAAATAGGAACCTACTCCCTTAGCGTCTTAGCAAAACATCACAATATTCCATTTTACGTAGCAGCTCCAACAAGTACGTTTGATCTTTCCTTAGAGAATGGAACTTTAATCCCAATAGAACAACGCTCTGGTTTGGAGGTCTCTTGTTTCAGTGAAACTCAAACCGTTCCTGATGGAGTAGATATTTTCAATCCAGCATTTGATGTTACACCAGCGGCTAATATAACCGCTATCATAACAGAGTCTGCTTTAATAGAGGATATTTCTAAAAAAGAGATTGCCAGAGTAGTTGACTTGGGGCTTTGATATATCGAAGGGCTTTTCTCGTGCAAAAAAAAAGACACCAATAAAAATATTGGTGCCTTTTGCAGTTTAATAATTGTAGTTAGTTAACCGCTACAACTTCCTTAATTTCAGGTACGCTCTCTCTAATCACGCGCTCGACCCCCATCTTTAATGTCATCTGTGCGCCAGGGCAACCTCTACATGCGCCTTGGAGGCGGACGTTTACGGTTAAGTCATCATCAATACTAACCAACTCTATATCTCCACCATCATTTTGTAGCATTGGTCTAATCTTATTGATTGCATCTTCTATTTTTTCATTTGTGCTTTTTTGTGTTTCAGACATATCTTAATCTCCATAAAGTCAAATTTTCAAAGGAGCATTATAGCAAAACTTTCAATTAAGGGTAGTTCTAAAATATACAACGGGACTAATTTTACGTATCGCAATAGCTTTCGATCTTAGCTAAACTACTCTTTTTAAATAATTTACAATAATAATATTGACTTAAAATAATGGAGTACTTAACATTGACCTTGTACGATTGCATAGAATATCTATGATTGTAGCCTGATACACAGTATCGGATAGTGGTTACGCTCTTCTAGCGTGGGCATTTATCCCGAGTTGGTTGGTTGCGAAGGTTAAAGGTCCTTCGTATTTGATCTCTCGGTTATTGGCCTGCTGTCGCTAGATGTGGTGGAATGACATAAAAGTTAGTCAGGAAAGGAATTAAAAATGAGTTCACTCAACTGTGACGACTGCGGTGCTTGCGCCGGTTGCGGGGGCTTTGTCCCCGTAGAAAATGAAGAACTTAAACAGGGTTCTCAGATTATTGTAGATGTTCTGCTAGAGCAGGGCGTTGATACGGTTTTTGGGTATCTTGGTGGAGTGGTTCTTCCTCTCTTCGATAAAATCTACGATTCACCTCTCAACTTTATAATCCCACGCCACGAACAGGGTGGTTGCCATATGGCTGATGCATATGCTCGCGCAACTGGTAAGACAGGGGTTATGATAGCTACATCTGGTCCTGGAGCGACGAACCTAGTTACAGGCATCGCGACAGCCATGATGGATTCTGTTCCTTTGGTTGCTATTACTGGTCAGGTAAGAACAGAGCTGATTGGTAATGATGCTTTCCAAGAAGTAGATATAACAGGTGTTACTAGGCCAATAACTAAACACAATGTGATAGTTAAAGATGTTAAGCATCTTGCATCGGCATTAAGAGAGGCGTTTTATATCGCTTCAACAGGTAGGCCTGGTCCAGTATTGGTCGATATTCCTGTTGATGTTGCCGTTGCCACTACGAAATGGACGCCGCCAACCGAAGTTAAGTTGCCAGGTTATCGTGTTAGGACAAAAGGCCATAAAAAGCAAATAGAAATGGCAGCAGATGCGATTAACAACTCTAAAAAGCCAGTATTCTATGTTGGCGGTGGCGTTGTTATTTCTGGGGCTTCAGAGCAATTGAGAAAGGTTGCGCAAAAGGCTAATGTTGCGGTTACCACTACCTTAATGGCCCTAGGCACGTACGACCAATCCAGACCTGAATCTTTGGATATGCTTGGTATGCACGGAGCAGCCTATGCTAATTTTGCGGTTCAAGAGTGTGATTTGCTAGTTGCTATTGGTTCTAGATTTGAGGACCGCGTAACGGGAAATCTAAAGACCTTCTGCCCAAATGCCAAGATCATTCACATAGATATAGACCCGGCGAGTATATCGAAGAATGTAAGTGTTGATATACCAGTCGTAGGTGATGCAAAATATATTCTCTCGCAGATGCTTGATTTAGTTGAGTTTAGAGAGAGAAAAGAGTGGTTCAACTATATTGCTAAGCTAAAGAAAAATTATCCACTCTGTTACAACAAGAGTGATAAATACATTAAACCGCAAGAGGTTATAGAAGAACTCTACAAACAGACAAAGGGTGAGGCTATTATCTGTACAGGTGTAGGGCAACACCAAATGTGGGCTGCGCAGTTCTACAAATATTCCAAACCTCGCCATTTTATCAGCTCTGGCGGGCTTGGTACGATGGGATTTGGATTGCCATCTGCTGTAGGTGCGCAGGTTGCTTGTCCTGGTGCTACGGTTATTGATATTGACGGTGATAGTAGCTTTAATATGACATTAACAGAGCTCTCTACGGCTGTTATGTATGATTTACCGGTCAAAGTTATTGTATTGAACAATGGCTATATGGGTATGGTACGTCAGTGGCAGGAGCTATTCTACAACAAGCGTTACTCTCAGAGTTCATTAAAGAATCCTAATTTTGCGAAGGTTGCGGCATCTATGGGGGCTACTGGAATTTCTCTAAGCGAACCGTCTAAGTTGAGCGAGGCTATTGAGAAGTTGCTAAAGGAGGCTGGTCCTTGTGTGCTTGAGGTCAAGATTGAGCCAGAGGAAAATGTTTGGCCTATGGTTGCTGCTGGTAAGAGTTTGCATGAAATGGATGGACTTGATATTTTTGAGAGTATGGCGTAGAGCCTTGGGAGAAACTGAAAATGAAACATGTAATCAGTGCATTGGTTCAGAATAAGCCTGGTGTTTTAGCTCACGTTGCTGGAATGTTTGCTGCAAGGGCGTTTAATATAGATTCTCTGGTTGTAGGTCGAACGGACGATCCCGATCTTAGCCGTATGACAATTGTCGTTATTGGCGATAATAGGGTTGTTGAACAGGTACGTAAACAACTAGCAAAGATAGTATCGGTAGTTAAAGTGCAAGATTTCGTAGGTCAAGATATTGTTGCTAGGGCGCTGATGCTTATTACAATAAATACCCCAGCCGAGAAGAGACCAGAAGTATTAGCCTTAATAGATATGTTTGATTCTAAAGTGGTTGATATTGGACAAAAATTTGTAATGGTTGAAATTTGTGGACCAGACAGTAAAATAGAGGCGTTTATTGATGCTTGTAAGCCTTATGGCATAAAGAGTGTTGCTCGTTCAGGCACAATAGCGATGGCTAGAAATAAAAGAAACTAATTAACTTTTTACACAGGAGATATATTTATTATGGCTAATCTTATCTATGAAGACGGTGCGCCTATCGATGCTCTTAAGGGCAAAACGGTTGCAGTGGTCGGCTATGGTAGCCAAGGACATGCTCATTCTCAAAACCTACGTGATAGTGGTATCAATGTTGCGGTTGCTGAACTTGAAGGTACTGCTAACTACGAACTTGCTAAAGAACATGGTTTTGAGCCTACTGATATTCCAACAGCAATTGCAGATGCGGCGTTGATCATCATAACACTTCCAGATGAGCTTCAAAGTAAAGTTTATGAATCGCAGATTAAACCTAATCTAAAGCCAGGTCAAACTCTCGGTTTCTGTCACGGTTTCAATATTCATTTCAAGTATATTGTGCCACCAACCGATGTAAATGTTGTGATGATTGCACCAAAAGGCCCTGGCCATCTCGTACGTAGCGAGTATGTAAAGGGTGGTGGAGTACCATGTCTTATAGCAGTAGAAGTCGATGCTTCTGGTGATGCTAGAGATGTTGCTCTTGCATGGGCAAACGGTATTGGTGGTGCTAGAGCTGGTATCATCGAGACAACATACAAAGAAGAGACAGAGACAGACCTCTTTGGCGAGCAGGTTGTACTATGTGGTGGTCTTACAGCCCTTATTAAAGCTGGTTTTGAGACTCTAGTTGAAGCGGGTTATCAACCAGAGGTTGCTTACTTTGAGTGTTTACATGAAGTTAAGTTAATCGTTGACCTTATGTACGAAGGTGGTATTAACTATATGCGTTATAGTGTATCTAATACTGCTGAGTGGGGCGATTTGATTGCTGGACCTCGTATCATCACAGAAGATACAAAGGCAGAAATGAAGAAGATTCTTGGCGAGATTCAAGATGGTACATTCGCTAAGGGATGGATTGCCGAGGTTGAAGGCGGTTACAAGAAGTTTAACGAACTATACGAAAAGGATCACGACCATCAAATCGAAGTTGTTGGTAGAAAGCTTCGTAAGATGATGAAGTGGATTGATGCCAAAGAAGTATAGTACGTTTACTAGATACTACGATATTTCCTAGTATTGCTTTTGTATGGATGTAGGTTGCGTTGAAATGCTACCTAACATAGGAAAATCAATCGTTTACAGTACAAAAGGAGAAAACGTGAGATATTTTACTCTGATATTAGCCCTAGTCGCAGTTTTTGTTGCAGGTTGTAATAATACACCTAGCGCTGATGCGCCTGATAAGAACAAAGTATTTAACAGGTACGATTCTATCGTGCTAGGTGAAGATACTTCAGCGACAGTTTTACAGAAACTTTACAACAAAAGTTTAGATAAAGAAGAGTACCTGAGTCAGAGTGAAAGCGCTGTTGCTAAATGGGCTCAAAGAGGCGATTATAACACTACACTTGTTCAACGTGGAGATTATGCGGTAGTGTGGTTTAATATCGTTGGTTTTGATGAAGAGTCTATGACTGCAAAACGCAAATATGCTTTTCTCTCAGATGAGGATTCTCCAGGTTGGTGGGTTCTAGTTGGGGCTGCTTCACAGAAGTTGCGATTTGATATGGAGATGATTATGGACGATGAAGTCCTTGATCAGCCTTATGCTAGCGCATCTGATAAATGGATTGCAATTATAGAGGAAGCAAAAAAGCTTTATCTAGACGATGTCCGTGATATTCGTAAGGATTCTCATGCGATTGATAGTATTTCCCTATTGATTAATCAGACATTTAATCAGATTCTAGAACAGATTCAACGTAGTCCTGACCTAACTCAAAAACTTGACAAGGCTAGTGGATTAGAGTTTGATCATTCTGTTCTAAATGAAGGAAGAATGCTGATTATCGTTGATGATGCAACCAATACTGTAGATGTTAAGATTAAGCTTGGCAGTGCTACTAAGGACTTTGCTAATAATGATGATGTTAAGAAATTAATCAAGAAACAATCTACTAGTACTCCAGAAGAGGAAGCTACTATCGATGATTCTAACAAGAAGTAATTCTTGTGATTGATCCCTAATTTAATGAAGGCCTTCTACCTAATTGGTAGGAGGCCTTTTTTACAGGGGCAAAAAAAGTATCTCAAGAAGGTAACAGGTAGTAAGTCCCAAAAAAAGCTCGGAGAGAATACGGTCAAACCCCACTGCTTAAAGTTATTCTTCAGACTAGAATCCTTTTTTACTACCTGTTGGGCAAAATTCCATTTTTGCCTTCTACTAGCTATTTGTCTTTGAGAGTTTCAGGGTCGCTTCCCTGACCGTTGAGATTCTCATCCTTGCGAAATTCTTCTGTGACCTCTAAGATCAAATCGCCGGCATCTTCAAAATTCCTGTACACACTAGCAAATCTAATGTACGCTACCTTGTCAACAACCTTGAGGTGATCCATCACGCTTTTTCCAATGAATCTAGATGAGACTTCCTTGTCTGAATCTCTGAAAATGTCTTCCTCGACCTTATCAGCGAGTGCACGTATTTGCTCTGATGATATTGGACGCTTGTAACAAGCTTTTTGCAAGCCATGTAGAATCTTTTCACGGTCATAAGGTACGCGTGAATTATCTTTTTTGACAACGTTGAGTTTAAAGCTTTCGCTAATTTTCTCATACGTAGTAAAACGCCTAGAACAGCTCAGGCATTGACGCCTGCGCCTAATGATGCGACCGCCATCACTTGAGCGAGAGTCAATAACTTTATCATTGTCAGCTTTACAAAAAGGGCAACGCACTATTGTTGTACCTAACTTAAAACGGCGTTTAGTTATCCTCTAGTGTGGTTACTAGAGCCCAAAAAAATAACTGGCAATCATCACAACTAACTTGTGTCTTTGATGACTATATCATAATGATAACAACGATATATTGTGTGTCAATTTAATATTGCTCTTGTTTTTTTATCTTTTTGTAATTGCTTATATCATAGGTGTTAAGCGATGAAATTTTTTTTGAAATCTCCTCAAAAATCACCGCTAATCTTGCTTTCTTTGGCTAACAAAAGTGGCAAAGATTATGAATCTAAACAATCTAGTAATATTTGTTTTTAGAGAAGTTGTTATCAATTCTACTTTACTCAAGAGATGCAGTTGCTAAGAGCGCAGCTTTTTTGTACAATCAGCGGTCGAGTGGGTTGGGCGGTCGCCTGTCACTTGTTTTAGCTTATCTAACAGCTGGATAAGCGAAAACGAGTGACAGGAGGAAAGTCCGAGCAGGATAGGGCACGGTGGTGGCTAACGGCCACCCGGAGTGATCCGCGGGAAAGTGCCACAGAAAATACACGGCCGATGACTCTTTTGAGAGAACAGGTAAAGGTGAAATGGTGCGGTAAGAGCGCACCGCATCTTTGGTGACAAAGATGGCAGGGTAAACCCCACCGCCTGCAAGATCAAGTATGCTGGTTCAGCTTGCCCGGCTATCTGCCAGCGGGTAGATCGCGTGCGATTCGTCGCAGAGCTTTCTGGTAACAGAAAGTCTAGTTAAATGATCGCCACCTGTCACTTGTTTTAGCTTGTCTAACCGCTGGGTAAGCGAAAACAAGTGACAGGTACAGAACTCGGCTTATAAACCCACTCTCTTTTTTTATTTGATTAGGTTACGATGAACATAGATGTATGTATTGTTGGTGCTGGTGCCGCTGGTTTAATGGCTGCTATATCGTCTGCGCAGAGCGGCGCTAAAACGGTGGTTGTGGACTCGAATCCTAATCCAGGTCGCAAACTCTTAAAAACCGGTGGTGGTCGTTGTAATATCACCCACGCACACAGTGTTGATGAATTTCTAAATACCTGTCAGCCATATTCTAGATTTTTACGCCACTGCACACACGAATTCTCGCCAGAGTCATTATGTGATTTCTTTAAAGCTAAGGGTATAGCCTTAACCACTCAAGAAGATGGCTGTGTTTTTCCTGCTAGCAATAGAGCTAGCGATATTTTGCGAGTTTTAGTTGATACCGCCAAGCAAGGCGGTGTTGAGTTTATTGGAAATTGTAAGATAGATGCAATTGAGAAGAAGGATACTTTTTTTCTTTTGCGTAGCGAATCTAAGGAGATTGTTGCAAAGACAGTTGTTATTGCTACTGGTGGAAAATCCTTTTCATCGACAGGTTCTAGAGGTGATGGCTATAAATTTGCAGCTTCTTTTGGTCATAAGATAATTCCCCCAAAGGCTTGTCTTGTTAGGCTAATCTCTAGTGATGATTGGCTACAAGGAAAACTCTCTGGTGTTTCACTTAAGGATGTTGAGATATCTTTTAAGTTAAATAACAAAAAACAATCTCTACGTGGAGCAATGGTGTTTACTTCTAATGGAATCGGAGGTCCTGTTGTATTGAATGTGAGTAGAGAAATTGTAGATGAGCTTACTTCTGGTTCTGTTGAGTTATTTATCGATACACTTGTAAATTTTGATGAAAATCTACTCAGAGAAGAAGTTGTTAATCGTATTCGAAGTAATCCAAAGCGTGAACTCGCAGGCATTTTTACAGGGCTTCTGCCGAAATCTCTAGCGGTTGTTATTTGTCAGTTAGCTACGCGAAAAAAAACTCTTATTGCCAATCAGCTAGATAAGTCTAGTCGTAATAGGCTGATAACCCTTCTAAAGAGACTTCCAATTTCTATTATAAACACTCGAGATATTGAAGAGGCAACTGTTACACGTGGGGGAGTGTCTATTAAGGAGATTAATTCAAAGACAATGCAGTCTAAAATTGTAGATTCGCTTTTCTTTGCCGGCGAAGTAATTGATGTTGATGGTCCTTGCGGGGGCTATAATCTTCAGATTGCGTTTTCAACAGGAATGCTTGCTGGTAGTTCGGCAGGGCAAAAAAGTCGAAGTTTTGAGGGAAACGTTTGATTGTATCAAAGAACATAAAAAAAGGGGACAGTTCATCTGTCCCCTTGAGATAAAATCATTCTACTAAAATTCAGCAAATGCCTTTTCAGTGCTTACGTCTTCAAATGGTATTTCATTCTCTGCTTTTTGTTGTTCTTTTTTAGAACGCGGCGCTGGAGAGTCTTCGATTTTAAAACTGCTCACAGGTGTTTGAGGCGTCATAGGGGCATTGTATGAATTGTTAACAGCATCGCTACCTTCAATGATTGATACCAGTTCATGAACAACTTCTTGAATCTGCAACGCCTGAGAACACAATTGTGATGCACTGCTCTGACCGTTCTTTGCAATCTCTGCGTTGTTTTGTGTGACTTGGTCCATTTGAGTTGACGCTAGGTTAATTTGTTCTATACCTAATGCCTGCTCTTGTGTTGCGGCAGCTATTTCACCCACTAGGTCAGAAGTATCAGATATGCACTTACTAATAGACTCTAGAGACTCTGAAACTTCATTTGAAATCTCAACACCCTTTAGAGAGTTTTGAACGCTCTCGTCAATGAGTGCAGATGTATCTTTTGCAGCGGCAGCACTTCTCATAGCTAGGTTTCGAACCTCTTCTGCCACGACAGCAAAGCCTTTACCTGCCTCTCCAGCCCTTGCTGCTTCTACAGCAGCGTTTAACGCTAGAAGGTTTGTTTGGAAAGCGATTTCATCGATAACTTTGATAATCTGTGCAGTCTTGTCTGAAGATGTCTGAATTTCTCTAATTGCTGCATTCATCCTCTCCATTGATCTCAAGCCCTTTTCGACATTAGTCTTGGTATCAGAGGCGAGAAGATTTGCCTGTTGTGCGTTATCTGCGTTTTGTTTTGTCATGGCAGACATTTCTTCTAGAGAAGACGATACGTCTTCCAGACTAGCAGCCTGCTGTACAGAACCGCTTGAAAGAGATTCTGATATGCTAGATACACGTGAAGATGTTTCCGTTAAGCTTGCAGCATTATCTTTAGTGTGATGAATCAGTAGAGATAGTTTTTTAACCAGAGGCATAACGACTACTAGCCAAGCGCCTGCAATTAGAGCTATCACTACTGTTTGGAGAGATAATTGCATAACACGAGCAGTTTGTACTTTATTGGCAGCTGCCGCCTCAAACATACCAACTGCTTTATTCATTTCTGATAGCAGTTTTAAATTGTTGTTTAGTACAAAATCTAAATCGGCCTGTGATGTATCTGGAGATTTAATAATGTTTTCTGTTGCAGCTTTAAACGGTTCCCAGATTTGGCTAACTACTTTAAGCTGTGCGCTAATCTTTGGATCAGTTGTTGCTGGTATGCCAAGCTTTTTATCTCCAGAGATAAGACCACCTAACACATTATCAAAGCGTGCGATACTAGCCTTTAGTGTAGTTGAATTTGTAGGGTCTTGTTTGTAGATTAAGATTTCCTTGGTTATTTTTTGAGAAAGCATTCTTTGGGCGCCAGCAAGATTTATCACCTTACTATCGCTGGCTTTAAAGGAAAATTGCATTAGAACAGATGCTACTGCAACTATAATAAGTAAAGAGAACACAAAGACAAATCTTCCCTTTAGACTTTTTGAATTCATTGATTTTGATAAGGCATTCATTAAAAAACTCCTATTTTATACAATTTTTTCCCCTCGTTGACCGGCAACAAAAAACGGCAACTCACGGTTAGTTATCGCCAAGATTGCGGGGCTACTTAATTAGCAATATTCTCAAAGATATAAAGTTTTGTGTTTGTTGTAATTGGGGCAATTAATATATAATCAGCTAGTTTTATATGGGATGTTTCTCTTGAAATCGATAAATAAAAAACTAGTCCTCTTTGTTTGTACGGCTAACGCTCTGCGCAGTCAGATTGCTCAGGGCTGGGCAGAGTTTCTCTACGGAGAGGATTTAATTGCGTTTTCTGCTGGTATTGTAGCAGCTTCGAAGCTCAGCGAGTCTGCCATAGCTAGCATGGCACGTGTTGGGATTGATATATCATCTTACTACACGAAATCTGTGGATGAACTTTGCGGTTTAGATTTTGATTTCATCGTAACTCTTAGCGATGAAGCAAAAGAATATTTTGCCAGTTATACGGGTGAAGCTAAATTGATTCATTTCGATGTTGTTGATGCTAGCGGTGTAATCGCCAATGCTGCGCAGATACAGATGGCAATAGATGATTGTCGTGATAGTATTAAGTGTATTGTAAAAAAAGTAGCTAACATTGCATTAAATAGTAATAGCTTATAGAAGGTTTAGATATATGGATAGTAAACAGCTTGAAAAATATTCGTCTGCAATCTCACTTTCAGATATGGAGATATTTGTCTTTCCAGAATTGATGTACAGCTTAGTCCTGGCGAATATTATGAGCCCAGTCTTATGGGAATGGAGAGAGCATCCGACCTTTAAAAAGATAGAGAATAAATCTCCGTGGCGCAAACTATTGCGCATGCGCCAATTTATTATGGATGAGTATGAGTTTAATCTTGATCTAGAAACTTGGGGTATGAGTAATAAGGATACAGAGCTTAAGAGATTTGCTCCATTTATCTCGCCAGAGGAGATTTCAAAGAGTAATGCATTGTTTGGTTATCAAGGAGACGAGTACTATTTTGATATTGGTATCAGACGTCACTTTGGGCTTGATAAATACAGTAGTGATGTTTTGCCATATTGGAAAACGGAAACAATCGAAGCGATGAACGCTTTTAAGTATAAGCAGGGCTATAGCCATGGTGCTGGAGAATGCGTCTCCCTTGCGGCACTCTACATTGCAGCGGCGTTTATTGTGTGTGGTATCTCACTTGAAGATATGTATATGATTCTTACACCGCTGCACTCACAGAACTTTATCGACTTGCAAGACGGAGCAATAACAAATAATCGCCGCGTTGTAACTAAAGGGATGTGGTTTAACGGAACCGCCATAACAGATAAAGCGCAGCGTGCAATGCGCAATGAAGAGATTACAATAGTATCTCACCCTAGTGGCTATATCCACTGTCTCTATGAAGACGCAACAATATCAAAAGATGTCTATGAAAAATTTAAAAAGAGGCTCTCTAGTTTCTTGACTGTAGATTTGGATATGTCAACCTTTGCGAATTTTCTGAGGTTTAGGCATAAATACCAAGAGTCCTTTGTTTTCTGCCGTCATCTTAGAGGAGATGATAAGTATATTCGTGCAGAGGTGTTGTTTCAATACGAACACAGCAACCCAATACGAATTGGTAGTGATTCTTTGGATAAGATATTTAGTGATGTTAGCGAGGAAGATTTCCATCCATTCAAACCTGATGATAGAGTTTGCGTTGAGCAATTAATCCGTTTTATCAAGAGAAGTGGTATTGATATTCACACTCAAGAGGGACGCAGTCTATGCAAAACCTATTTTGATAAGTATATGGATGATAGTGAGCAATTTGTAGCTGAGCTCAGTGAGTTCTGTAAAATTGAAGCACGTTTGCCAAGTAGTGATAAAAGATTTATAGATAACCAAGGCATTGAAATATCAAGTGATATGACGCGTGAAGAGATTATTGATTATCTAAAGGACAAGCGTGATACGAACACAACGGCAGATCTTGCCTTCTATGCGTATCGTGATATGAGAGAATGTCCGTGGCAGCCGTTTTTAAAGGCGTCTCTTGAGCGTTGTCCTGTTTCTATTGAAGCCTGCAAAGACTATAACAATGAAAAGATATACGATTGGTTGCGCAGCATGGAGAATGAATCGATTTATGATTCTTCTCGCTTAGCACATCCCGACGAGGTAGCTAACTACTACCGCGGAGATGGCTTGGAAAAGGCAATCACTATGGCAAATGTACTTCTCTCTAGAGATGCTAGTATGGAGATAACGATAACGGTTGATAAAGATATCGTTGTTCTTCTAGCAGATGATGAGTATGAGTTTATCTCAAGAAAATCATTCCAAAAGAGAATATGTATATCCAATGGTCGTTATGAAGTTTCAAGTCTTAGTTGATGAAAACAAAAAGAACTAGATTTGCGATAGTGGCGCTACTGTTAGTCTTGTTGTTTCGCTCGGTTGGGCCCGTAGTTATTAGAGAGCTATCATCAACTCTAAACATTCTTGTAGAGACAATATGCCTTTATTTTATTGCGACTGTATTTTGGTTGCCGTGGCTTTTTTGGTCAATCTCAAAGAAAGAGTTTGACCATGCAATTTGGAAGCTTGCTATTATTCCAAGTGTATTGAATACTATGATTCAATTCTTTTGGGTCTCTTCTATGCATCACATCAATGCAGGATTGGCTGTTATGCTGATGAAGTCACAGGTAGTGTGGACTCCACTTTTGGTAATCATATTTCTAAGTGATGAGAGATTCTTGTATCGTAGTTTAAAATTTTGGTTTTCCTTTTTGATTTCCATCTTTGGCTTGTTTGGGCTATTGGCATATTCAGGAGCGTTTTCTACTTCTCCAACAGCGGTTGGTGTCGCTTTGGTAACATGCGCAGCAATAGGTTGGAGTAGCTATACAGTTATGTTGAGGCGATCATTTAGGGAGCATGACTCACGACAGTTATTTATTGTAATTGCGATTTACACGACAATACTTTTAGCTATTACCACACTCTTTAGTGGCAGTAGTATCTCTGATTTTCCAACGGATGCAAAAACATGGTTGCTCCTAAGTGTTTCTGGCGTTGCTGCAATTTCTTTTGCCCATATGCTATATCTATTTACAATCAAATATCTAGGCGCAACTATTCCACTTCTTGTTGGCTTGTTACAGCCATTTCTGGTTCTTGTATTGGGGAATATTGTCTCTGGAGAAATGATGGGGATTGGCCAGATTGTATTTGGCTCAATCTTATTGCTAGGAGGTTTTTTAGCCCTCTTGACTACTAGGGATTTCCAAGTTAAAAAATAGGCCAGAAGTAGGGCTTAAGACAAAGTCCTCGGCAAGGGCTCTTTTTTATTGAAAGCCATAGTCTTTTAATCTAAAATTCCTATTCATACTTTAATCTTCTACTATTATAAATGGAACAATGATATGGATATTCTACCAGCTATTGATTTGATTGATGGAAAGTGCGTACGTCTTGTTCAGGGAGAATATGACAAGCAGATTACATACAGGGATAATCCAACAGACCAGGCCAAAGAATTTCAAGACCTTGGCGCTAAGTGGTTACATGTTATAGACCTCGACGGTGCAAAGGCTGGAGAGCCTATAAATCTCAAAGCGATTGAAAATATTGCGAGCAATACTAACTTAAAGGTAGAAGTTGGTGGTGGCATTAGAGACGAGGCAGCAATTAAGTCTCTGCTTGAAACGGGTATTGAGAGATTGATAATTGGTACCCGTGCAGTGGCCGAGTTTGATTGGTTTAGTGATATGGCGAAAAAGTATCCAAATAAACTAGTTCTCGGACTGGATGCTAGAGGCGATAAGGTTGCCACTCACGGCTGGCTTAAAGAAGCTCAGGAGTCGCTTATTGAATTTGCACAAAAGGCAGCCAAACTTCCAATAGCTGCGATTATATATACCGACATAACAAAAGATGGTATGCTTGCAGGACCTAACCTTGAAAGAACGCGCAGCCTAGTTGAAGCGGTTGAAACTTCTGTTGTTGCTGCTGGCGGGGTAACTACGGTTGATGATATTATTGCCCTTGAGAAAATTTCTGTTGGTGGTGCGGTGATTGGTCGTTCTTTATATGAAGGAAATATTAATCTTAAAGATGCTCTGAAAGCTGCTGGATATTAGTGAAAAAGAGTAAGCGAAAATATTTCGAGCAACAGCTGAGTAAATTAAACGAGGCGCAGAAACGTTTGCTTTACAAGCGTGCTGCGAATCTGCGTAAGGCTGCGCAGGTTAATGCACGCAAAAAACGTCGCCATACCCGCAAAGAATTTAGTGCAAAAGGTGACCATGAAAATATGGTCATGTTCCAAAAGTATTCTAAGGTGGATGATCTCACAATTGACGATTGGGCGCTTAAAGTAATCGAAGAAGATGGACTCAATTCTATTATTGAATCTGTAGAATCACAAACACAGCAACTGAACTACAGTGATAGTAAAAGCGGTATTGTTGTTAGTGCAAACGCCAAGGGTTGTAGAGTCCAATGCGATGGTGAAATTGTTGATTGCTTGCTCGGGCCTAACCTCTCAATGATGCAAAAGAGTGAAATTGCCATTGGAGACAAGGTTGACTTTGCGATAACAAAAGATTCCACTGCAGTTATTCAAAGGGTACATGAGAGAAAAAGTAAACTTTCAAGGCCCGATCCTATCAGAAAAAACGTAGAGAGGGTAGTGGCTGCCAATGTTGATGTTGCTGTCATTGTTGCTTCAATTCGTAGGCCTCTTCTAAAACCAGCTCTGATTGATCGCTACATAATTGCTGCGCAAAAAGGTGGCATCACTCCCTGTATATGTGTGAATAAAATTGATTTAATGCAGGATGATGATAAGGCTAACGAACTTGAGGTCTTAGCTCCGTACCGTGAGATTGGAATAAAGGTTATTGAATCCTCTGCTTCTAAGGGAATCGGTATCAAAGAGCTTACCAATGAATTGCAAGGCAAACTATGCGTTTTTGTTGGTCATAGTGGAACGGGTAAGAGTTCGCTTCTAAATGCAATATCGCCAGATGTCGATGCAAAGGTTGGCACTGTTCATGGTGCTACAGGGCTTGGTCGTCACACAACTACAAGTTCTCGGCTTTACGAAATTGAAAAGGATATATGGATTATCGATACACCTGGCATCAGAGAGTTTGGAATATGGGCAATGGATGCTGACGACCTTAAATGGTACTTCGATGAGTTTGCTGAATATGCAGATTCCTGTCATTACACAAATTGTTCACATACACACGAACCTAATTGTGCTGTTAAGCAAGCACTTGAGAGGGGTGAAATATCCCAATTAAGATATCGTAGTTATCTGCGCATTCTTGAAGATTTGAATGCCAAACCAGAATATTAATACAGGCGTGCTTTAATGGATATCCATTCCATCTATGTACACATTCCGTTTTGCACAAGAAAATGTGATTATTGCAACTTCTTTAGTGTTCCTATCAAAAGAGAGTTTGATTACTCGTGCTATATAGATGCACTTCTAAAGGAATTATTGAGCTTTGATTTAAATCTCGATAAACTAAAAACCTGCTACATTGGTGGGGGCTCACCTTCAGCAATACCTCACAAAGAACTCATGCGATTGTTGTATGGAATATTAGAAATTGTAGGTAATGTTGATGAATTTAGCATTGAAGTTAACCCATCTCAAGTATCACTGGTAGAGCTTAAAGATTTTAAAGATGCAGGTGTAAATAGACTTTCGATAGGAGCTCAATCTTTCTTTGATGATGAATTATCTCTACTTACTCGTCCATACAAAGCAAAAACAATTGTGGAAGTGTATGATAATGCTGTAAGTGCTGGATTTACGAATATATCACTAGACTTAATTTTTGCACTACCTAAGCAGAGCCTCTCTCGTTGGAATGAAAATCTAGAAAGGGCAATTGAATTATCGCCGCAGCATATCTCGGCGTATAGTCTTAGCTATGAAAAAGGAACTAAATTTTTTGATAAACTAAACAAATCAGAGTTCAAAAGGGTCAACGAAGATCTTGAGAGACAGATGTATGAACTTACAATCTCTAAATTGTCGCAAGCAGGGTTTGAGCAGTACGAAATCTCAAATTTCTCAAAGCAAGGTTTTCGTTGCGACCATAACTTATCCTACTGGTACAATAGAAGCTATATAGGTTTGGGCGCAGGCGCTTCGTCTAGCTATGACAGTAAGCGTATCGACAACGTCTGTGATATTGATAAGTATATACAGCTTATTGAGGCAAAAAAGCGGGCAACTGGAAATACTACCCATATATCAGACAAAGATTTTCTCTGTGAGAGTGCTGTCTTGATGTTGCGATTACGCGAAGGAATTAACTTAAAGTTATTCAAAGAGATTACAGGTAAAGATATCTACGATGTATTTGCGCAGACCATAAAATACCATATCCGCCAAGGCAATCTTGTAGAAAAAGACGGTTATTTATTTTTATCAGAGTCATCTCTTGCCATTGGAGATAGTGTCTTTTGCGACTTCTGTGATTTCTAAGTCTCTGCTATTAAAGGCTTTGCGCTGTGAGCTGTCAGTTTTGCTAGCCCAAATAGCATTTTGCTAAAAGGAAATAGCTAAATACTATGGAAGGTTTTGGCATTTTTATGCGATGATAGAGGCGAGGAAAGAAACCTCATAAATAAGGCTCTTACTTCGGTTCTGTCTCCCCCCCCATTCTCACGAGGCAGAGCCATTTTTTTATCTTAACTTACCGATGCGGGGGCTATTTGAATTCTACAAGCTTGGTTGTACCAGCTTTAACTTTATCACCGACTTCAACTAAAATCTCTATGGCAACAGACTTTGGTATGTAGAGTTCTGTTCTAGAGCCGTATTTTATCATTCCATACTTTTGCCCAATTTTTAATGAGTCACCAATCTTTGTTTGGCAAACGATGCGTCTTGCAATTGCTCCACTGATTTGGCGTACTATGAGTTTGCAATGCGGTTGTTTTGTCATTGTAAGGTGTAAATCATTTGCCTCATTCACCCTTGAACATTCTAGGTTACGAGCATCTAAGAATTTTCCAGGTCTATAAACGATATTCTCAACCCTAACGTCGGCAGGCACGCGGTTTATATGTACGTTAAAAACACTCAAAAAGATTCCTATGCGGACAGCTTCTTCACCAATAAACTCTTCATTGCTAACCTCTTGGATATCGGTAATTGTTCCATCAGCAGGCGAGATTAGGAAATCGTCGCCTTCTGGGACGACTCGTTTAGGGTCTCTAAAGAAAGAGAGTTGCCAAATGAATGTTAAAATTAAGACCGCTTCTATAGACCAAAGCAGAGGTGCTGGTATTTTATCGCTTCCAAAAATAAAAAGAACAATTATTACCGTGAGCTCAAGTGCAGGATATATAAGCACCTGTGGCAACCCGTATTTTGTAAGTGGAGATCTCATACTTAATATCTTTCTAGCTATACGATACAACATTAAAGGTTAATTTTATTTCCAAGCTATGATAAGCTTTTATGCATAAATACTCAATTCATTATATAGTTAGCTAGTTAAAAAATCACTCTTGACTTGATGAATATGACGGGTTAATTTTAGCTGGTGTAGATTTGTAAATATTTAACAAAGTATCTCTTGAAAGGGTATTTGATATGTATGTGACGATTATAGATATTACGGCGCGTGAAATTCTTGACTCGCGTGGCAATCCTACTGTTGAAGTTGACGTCCTTTTAGACGACGGCTCGTTTGGCCGTGCGGCAGTTCCGTCTGGTGCAAGTACAGGTGCGTTTGAGGCGGTAGAGCTGCGCGATGGTGATGATACAAGATACATGGGCAAAGGTTGTCTCAATGCGGTTAAAAATGTTAATGAGATTATTGCCGCTGAGATTTTGGGTATGAACGCGCTAAATCAAGAGGAACTTGATAAAACAATGATTGCTCTTGATGGCACTGACAACAAGGCTAGACTTGGCGCAAATGCCATTCTTGGAGTTTCTCTTGCAGTTGCGAAGGCGGCAGCGGTTAGCTGTGGGCTTCCTCTATATAGGTATCTTGGAGGTGCAAACGCAAATATCTTGCCAGTTCCAATGATGAATATACTCAACGGTGGTAAGCATGCAGACAACAATGTAGATTTCCAAGAATTTATGGCTATGCCTATTGGGGCAAAGGATTTTCGCCAAGCGCTCCAGATGGGAACAGAGGTTTTCCATACATTGAAGAAGGTTTTAACTGATAGAGGATACAATACAGCAGTTGGCGATGAAGGTGGTTTTGCTCCGTCTCTAAAGAGTAATGAAGAGGCTTGCGAAGTCATAGTGGAGGCAATAGAGAGGGCAGGTTACAAGCCAGGCAAAGATATTGCAATTGCCCTCGATCCAGCTTCAACTGAGATGTGGAATGATGAGGATAAGACCTACAGTTTCTTTAAAAGTAATCCTAATGAGAAACTCTCTTCGGTAGAGATGGCGAAGCATTGGGAGAGTTGGATAGATAAATACCCTATAGTTTCTATCGAAGATGGCTTGGCTGAAGAAGACTGGGATGGTTGGAAACAATTTACTCAAGCTTGTGGAAATAAATGCCAGCTCGTGGGCGACGATCTTTTTGTAACAAACACTACAAGACTTTCAAAAGGAATAGAGCTTGGTGCTGCAAACTCTATCCTTATAAAAGTTAATCAGATAGGAACCCTTACAGAAACAATAGCAGCCGTGGAGATGGCGCAATTGGCAGGTTACACAGCAGTTATGAGTCACCGTTCTGGTGAGACGGAAGACTCTACGATTGCAGATTTGGCAGTTGCCCTTGGTTGCGGTCAGATTAAGACAGGTGCTCCATCAAGAAGTGACCGCGTAGCTAAGTATAATCAACTCCTTAGAATCGCAGAAGAGCTTGGTGAGCATGCAAGGTTTGGAAATTTTACTATGAAGTCTCTAAAGTAAATTCTTAGAGGTTTCTAGAGAGTTTAAATGTATAAAGGCCTGTATCTCTCAATTCTAATAGCTAATTGCTACTTAAATTTGGCATTTGCTGGTTATGGCGATGGTTGTGAAACTGTTAGTCGCTTTTTCAAAAATCATGGCTTAGCGAAAAAGCTCAGTGCCCCAGTTAATGTAAGCGTGAGCAAGACCGGCTATTTAGAAATTAGAGATACAGGCAATTTTTTGTATCAGTTTCTAGTTTCGGGTAGAGAAGAGAGCAAGAACTTTGATATCAACGTCTTGATAGATGAAGATACGCTCAATCAACTGCGCAGCAAAGACAATATTGTTGTTATCACCCATGGCTGGGTTGATAACGCCTGCGATTCTTGGCCGGCTAAGATTGCAGAAGAGATTTATTCACGAGTTGAATCTAAAGATTGGGCGGTAGTGATTTTTGATTGGAGACATGCAGCAGCAGTTGCTAATCCAATAGATGCTGCAAAATATGCCAGAGATATTGGTGGTTATCGACTGGCAAAATCACTTGAGAGGTTATTTTGTAATACCAAGCATATTCACTTTATTGGTCATTCTGCTGGGGTGTGGGTGGTTGACTCTGCTATAAGTAGCCTTAAAACAGACAGAGGCAATCTTTCCATTCATATAACATTTCTTGATGCCTTCATTCCAATGGGTTGGGATAATTTTAAGATAGCTTCGATTGATGATTTGAAACAAATATGGGTCGAGCAGTATTACAACAGGGACTATACACTCACTACTACCGAACAAAAGATTGCATGCGCACTTAATATTGATTTAACAAATATTGAACCAGGTGTTAAAGAGCATAAATTTCCATTTAGGTGGTACTGGGCGACTATTGTCGGTCATTATGGGTTAGATAATCGCGAGATTAATAAGACACTTATTTACAGCAAAAATGGCATTGACTATGGTTTTGCTAGGTCTAGAGAATTCTCAGAGCAGGCATGGCAAGAGAGTCTTTTGCTTGGTAGAGGTAACATAGAGTTAAAAGATAAGACCCCAATCGATGAGGCATTTAATAAATTTAAATCTATATACAAATATTGATATAGCGCAGTCGCTATCCCCGATAGAGTAAACAGCGGCGCCCGCAACTTCAAAGCCAACTGCCACCGTAAATTTCTTTTGTGATCTCTGCGTTAAATAAAAAGCCGAGGCTGGGTATCCAACCTCGGCTTGTAGTTTAATCTAGATTGTCTAGTTCTTACTGTGAAAGACGATCAGCGAGTCTCTTTAGTTGAGCTTTCATACGCTCAGGAAGTCTATCTCCCATTTTTGCCATGAATTCTTCAACTTCTGGAAGCTCCGCCTTCCACTCGTCTTTGTTGACGCTGAGTAAGATTTCCATATCTTCATCAGAGATGTCAAGACCTGAAAGGTCTAAATCATCTTTTGTAGGCATAAATCCGATAGGGGTCTCAACTGCGCCAGCCTTACCGTCAACACGCTCACACATCCATTTTAGCACACGGCTATTCTCACCGAATCCTGGCCATAGCCATTTGCCTTCTGGGGTCTTGCGGAACCAGTTAACGTAGAAACATTTTGGAGCCTTGTCACCAAGCTTATCTCCCATTTCGAACCAGTGTTGCCAGTAATCACCCATGTTGTAAGCACAGAAAGGAAGCATAGCAAATGGGTCGCGACGTAGTTGCTTCTTGACGTCAAGAGCTGCTGCTGTTGGTTCTGATGCTGCTGTTGCACCCATGTAAACGCCGTGATCCCAGTCAAGGGCTTGTGTTACTAGAGGTACAACCGATGTACGACGACCACCAAAGATAAATACATCAATTGGAACACCGCTAGGATTTTCCCAATCAGGACAAATTGAAGGACATTGTGCAGCTGGAGCAGTAAATCTTGCGTTAGGGTGTGCGCCCTTCTCGCCAGAAGCAGGAGTCCACTCATTGCCTTTCCAATCGATACCGTGTTCACATGAGCCATCACCATCTTCCCACCAAACATCACCATCATCTGTGAGTAGGCAGTTTGTAAAGATTGAGTTTTTAGAACATGATGCCATAGCCATAGGGTTTGTGGCACTGTTTGTTCCCGGAGCAACGCCAAAGAAACCAGCCTCTGGGTTGATTGCATATAGCCTGCCATCATCGCCAATCTTCATCCAAGCGATATCATCACCGATACATTCAACCTTCCAGCCTTCAACTGTTGACTGAAGCATTGCTAGGTTTGTCTTACCGCAAGCACTTGGGAATGCAGCTGCAACGTGGTATTGGCGACCTTCTGGGTTAGTTAGACGCAAGATAAGCATGTGCTCTGCCATCCAACCCTCTTTCTTCGCCATAACAGAAGCGATACGAAGTGCAAGACACTTCTTACCAAGAAGGGCATTTCCGCCATAACCAGAACCGTATGACCAAATCTTAGCTTCATCTGTAAAGTGAGAAATGTATTTATCTTCCATTGGAGCGCAAGGCCAAAGGCCATTGTCGCTTTCTCCCTCTGCAAGAGGCTTTCCTACAGAGTGAAGACATGGAATAAATTCACCATCACTGCCGAGAATGTCGAGAACCTTATCTCCAACACGAGTCATTATATGCATATTGCATGTAACGTAGCCACTGTCAGTGATTTCTACGCCGATTTTGGCGATAGGAGAACCGATAGGACCCATTGAGTAAGGAATGATATACATTGTACGACCGGCCATGCAACCATCGTATAGTTTTGTCATTTCCTCTTTGAGCTGCTTAGGGTGAATCCAGTTATTTGTAGGGCCTGCATCTTCTTCGTTTTCGCAAGCGATGTAAGTGCGTTTCTCAACACGAGCCACATCAGATGGGTCTGAACGGAAAAGGAAGCTATTCTCTTTTTTTGCCAGAGGAATAGCTAGTCCCGAGTCTACCATTTCTTTCATAACTGCATCGTACTCAGCTTTTGAGCCATTGCAAAGATATATAGAATCTGGTTTACACAGTTGAGCTGTTTCTAGAACAAACTCATTTAGTTGAGCGTTGCCTAGACTCATAAGTCTTTCATATCCGGCAGCGTCCATTTTTGACTTTAGAAGTTCCACGATTTTTCCCTTTAATCAAATTAGAGTTAACAATTGACTAGGTTATATGTATCCGGCCTCGCGCCGAATACGCCAAATCTATGGAATTCTATTTGGTAACTGCGATAAAGTCAAAGAGATTTTATCAACTTAAAAGAAAACACTTGGTATTGTTAACAACACCAAGTGTCTTACCCATACTGAAGGAGAGAGGTATAGGTGTCTGTTTTAAAGTCTGCAGGTTCTTATATCTGTTACAATAATGCCCTTAGCGCCAAGTTCATAGAGAGAATCCATTATGTTGTTTATGCCCTTGCGTTTTGTCATTGCTTTTACGGCTACCCAACCCTCTTTATTTAGAGGTGATATTGTTGGCGATTCTATACCAGGCGTCAGCTCTAGTGCTTTTTCGAGTACTTCTTGTGGGCTATCGTATTCAATCATTGCGTATTCTCCCGCAACAATAACGCCTCGCAATCTCTCTATGAATAGATTGACTTCGCGTTTTTCGCAAATGTTTTTGTCTCTAGCAATAACCGATGCCTCACTTGTCATAATCGGCTCGCCTACCGTTTTAAGGCCGGCAGCGATCAAAGTCTTACCGCTTTCTACGACATCTGCGATTACATCTGCAACCCCAAGCTGTATTGATATTTCAACAGCTCCGTCAAGCTTTACAATTTCAACCTCAATACCACGACGAGCCATGTCTGCCTTAACAATATTAGGATACGAGGTTGCAATGCGCAAACCGCCAAAATCCTCAGGTTTGAGATTACTCTCTTTTGGAAGTGCATAAAAGAAACGGCTCTTTCCAACTCCAAGCCCCATCAAATCTACAACATCGCTCTGGCTATCGAGAGCTAAATCGCGGCCCGTTATACCCATATCCAATATTCCATTGCTAACATAGACGGCGATGTCTCGAGGTCTTAGATATATAAATTCTATCTCATTTTCTTTATCTATGGCGATTAATTCTCTACCATCTCTTTTGCATTTATAGCCTGCTTCTGTAATTAACTCGATCGAGGCTTTGCTAAGAGCTCCTTTGTTTGGAATTGCTATCTTGAGCATTTATATATTCCTGATAACTGTTCGTTTTTTTGGTATTTACAGATACTTATATACGTCTTCTAATGTTAGCCCAGAGGCTATCATCATTACTTGAAGGTGATATAGCAATTGTGATATTTCTTCTGCTGTTTTTTCTTTGCCTTCATATTCGGCTGCAATCCAGACTTCACCGGCTTCTTCATTTATTTTCTTGCCGATAAAGTGTATACCTTGATTCAGTTCTCTTACTGTACCAGAGTTTGGGTCGTTTGCTGCCGCCTTTGCTTGTAGTTCTTCGAATAACTCTTCAAATCGTTTCATAATAATTCTCATACTGTTACTATTTTAGTACGCGCAAGTAAAAGTCTTATTTTAATGTGTTATCCAAGACAATTGTTACGCAATCTTTGCCGTCAGTATATCATTAACCGTCCTTTATACAAGCAAGAAAATGCGCACTTGATTAGCGTAGGGTTCGTTAAGATAGTCTAAAAGGGCTTTTTGAAGGGTGATACAATCGTATCAGTAGAATAGTTGCATTGTTCTTGTGGCGAAGATTTATCCCAAAAATGTAGGCAGTTTATTCAAAGGACTACTCAATTATTGTCGAATAATTATTAGTGCTTTACTGGCTTTGTGTAGTTTGGTCCTTGACAAACTTTGTTCAAAGTCGTATATTGAAGCGTGAAGAGTTGTATTTAAGTGAGGTGTAGTAAATTGGCTCGCATAATAAAATAACAAACTAAACCCAGACGCTTGAGAGGTTAATGACTTCTCAGCTCTGGGTTTTTTTTTATTGGAGACACCTAAAATGCCAATATATGTAGAAAATAGAAGTTGCCCGATTTCAGAGAACTTAGAGTTTCTGTCTTCGGGTTTTTTTATGGCCAGAAGGGGGTGGTTATCTTCAAAATAATAATCTTAATGCAGGACGATAATCAAAAAATACTTAAGAATTCCTTAATCTAAAATAGGAGCTATTAAAATGGATGCATTAGAGCAAAAGGTTGCAAACAGTCTTAAAAAATCAGGTTGGTGTACAGAGATACGCGAAGGCGAAGAGATGGTTGGTTACAAACCTAGATCTAAGAAGATGTTCTATGGGAAATTATTTCATCTCTGTCACGATCATGAGATAGACGAGCTATTGCATCATAACTATTCTAAATAAAAGCTTGGATATATAAACCTTAAAGGGGCTCTATTTCTTTATCTTGGGAGATAGAGCCTTTTTTATTTGAAGATTTAAAAGTTTTCTTTACCTTCTCAGCAATCTTGTTACGGTGAGGTTATCGAATAAAGTTTGTAAAGTGCATTGCCAGATTGTCGATGAATATCAAGTTAAGCCATCTCTGGTTTATCATGGAAGAAATCACAGCAAAATGGAGTTTTTAGATATGCGTAAGATAATTAGTGTAGCAAATCGACTACCAGTTACGGTAGGCAGAAGTATTACTAAATCTAGCGGAGGGCTTGTATCTGCGCTTGATGGTGTTGCTGGGCAATTTGATATTAACTGGGTTGGCTGGCCAGGCACTTCTTTTAAAAATTCTCAAAGGGCAAAAGATGTTGAAAAACGATTAGCTCAAGACTACAACTGCTCTGCAGTTTTTTTAACTAAAAAAGAAGTCTCTGCATTCTATGAAGGTTTTTCAAACGGTAGTCTTTGGCCACTACTACACTACATGAGTCAATACGTAAATCATGATGAACGTTGGTGGGACGAGTATCAAAAGGTTAACATTTACTTTGCAGATAAGGTTTTGGAGATTGCAAAGAAGCAGGATTTGATATGGGTCCATGATTATCACCTTATGCTTGTTCCAAGATTACTGAGAAAACGCAGGCCAGATTTACGCATAGGATTTTTTCTTCACACTCCGTTTCCATCTTATGAAGTCTTTCGATGTCATCCGCATAGGAGTGAGCTTTTAGAGGGCTTACTTGGTGCTGATCTTATAGGATTTCACACTTTTGGTTATATGCGACACTTCCGAAGTTCTGTTATGCGACTTCTAAATATGGAATCGCAAATGAACAACATCAAGTATCAAAACAGAAATGTTCATATGGGTGTTTATCCAATTGGTGCCAACTCAGGGGCGTTCATAGAGGAATTGTCAACCGAGAGATTTGAAAAGCAAAGAGATATCTTCAGAGATACATTTCGCAATAGAAAGATAGTTTTGAGTGTTGAACGTCTTGACTATACCAAAGGAATTGCTCGAAGGCTTGAAGCCATAGATAAATTCTTGGATAGCTGTAGCTATAAAGAGAATATCTGTTTTGTATTTGTAGCAATACCGTCTCGAGGTGAGATTGCGCAGTACCAGCAGTTGCGCGAGCAGGTAGAGGGGCTTGTTGGAAGAATTAATGGCAAGCACGCTACTCTCAATAACACGCCTATTAAATTTATTCATCAGTCAGTAAATTTCACAGAGTTATGTGCATTGTATTCAATTGCTGACGTTGCGATGATAACTCCTTTAATAGATGGGATGAACCTTGTCGCAAAGGAATACGTTGCCTGTAAAAAAGATAAGCCTGGAGTGTTGATGCTTAGCGAGTTTGCCGGTGCGGCAGGAGAGTTATTTAAGGCAGTCAAGGTAAACCCTTACGATATTGACGAAATGGCAGAGAAGCTTGGATATTGTCTCAATATGCCTCTCAAGGAGCAACTATCTAGAATGAAGGGAATGTATGAGAGAGTTGTTGAGTATGATGCAAAGTATTGGGCCAAAACTTTTCTTTGTGATTTGGAAAAATATTCTAGTCATAAGTCTGTTCAAGTGGCTAAGACATTCAAATCTCTTCCTATAGTTAAAGAGAGATTTGCCTCTGCCAAGAAGATTGCCTGTTTCATTGATTACGATGGAACCTTAAGAGAATTTGTAGATGACCCTAAAATGGCATCGCCAACAAAACAGATTACTTCACTTCTAAAACAATTACAAGAATGCCCACTTATTGATACATATATTATAAGTGGTCGTAAGGCAGAGAACCTATCGGAGTGGTTTGGCGATTATAATTTTACTCTAGTTGGAGAACATGGTTATCGCTATAGAAAGGTAGGATCGAAGCAATGGCAATTACTAGCTGACTCATTCGATACCAGTTGGAAAAAGCAAGTTATAGAGGTGTTTAATCAATACACCGGTACAACTCCGGGTAGTTTCGTGGAAGAAAAGATATCTGCGGTTGTTTGGCATTATAGAAGAAGCGACCCAGAATTTGGTAAATTAAAGGCTCAGCAATTAATCTCGAGTTTGTCAGAGATGATGACTAATATGCCAGTTGAGGTTCATCACGGCAAGAAAATAGTAGAGGTTACCTCAATGCAGGTTAATAAGGGTGTTGCGCTTATGAAGCTTACACGCGGCAAAAAATACGATGTTATCCTCTGTGCTGGTGATGATCAAACCGATGAGAGCATGTTTAGAATTGAAAATGATAAACTATTGAAGATAAAAGTTGGCAAAGGTGATACTTCTGCAGATTTAAGGGTTGCCTCACCAGCCAAATTTATTTCAATGCTGTCTACTGCAATTAAAAGTATTAAATAAGTAGCTTCTAAAGGATTATCTTAGCATCCTATTAGAAAAGCCTAAGGAGTAAAATTAGTGAAAAATCTTGATTATGGTGTTATTGGTAACTGCAAAAGCGCAGCGATAGTTTCTAAAGCTGGTTCAATGGATTGGCTTTGTTTACCTAACTTTGATTCGGCTTCAATCTTTGCAAAGCTTCTTGATAAAAAGAAGGGGGGTAGCTTTGAGATAAAGCCGGTTGGAAAATATAATATCAAACAAGAATATATAGATCGAACAAACATCTTGGTAACAAACTTTTCAAGCGGCAGAAACAAGTTTGAAGTAATTGATTTTCTACCAAGATACAACAATCAAAACGGAAGTTGCCATTGCCCTCCAGACGTTATTCGTTATTTTAGGGTTATATCTGGAAGGCCAAGAATTAAAATTATATGCAAGCCAAGACCTGGTTATGCTCAATATGAAACAATCCTAGAAAAACATAGCGATTGTCTAAAGTACACAACTTCCGCAGGAAACTATGAATCATTCTACATGTACTCCAACATAGATCACGACAATCTTATAAAACCTAGAGAGTTTGCTCTTACTAGAGATAGCTATGTGATGATTAGCTATAACCAAAAAATTTCCTTACCGGATATTGATTCTATAAAGCTCGAATATGAAAAGACAAAAGTTTACTGGATGAGCTGGGTTTCAGACACAAGTTTACCTGCTAGTATGCCGCAAAGATATCGTGATGCGGTTTTGCGCAGCTCACTTGTGTTAAAGACTTTGGCGTATCAAAAGAGTGGTGCCATTCTAGCTGCTATTACAACATCTCTACCTGAGACGATTGGAGAGGTTCGCAATTGGGATTATAGATTCTGTTGGATACGAGACGCCTCGATGACTATTAGCGTTATGAGTAGGCTTGGTCACTTTAATGTCGTTAAGCGTTTTCTTGAGTTTGTCCTAGACATTGTACCGTATAAGAATGAGAAGATTCAAATCATGTATGGCATTCATGGTGAGAAAAAACTTGTTGAAAAAGAATTACCTTGGTTAGAAGGTTACGAAGCGAGCAAACCTGTGCGTATTGGTAATGCCGCTTACAAACAAAAGCAAAATGATATATATGGTGTTCTTATGGATGTCATATACCAGAGCTTAACTCTTTTTAGAAACAACTTAGATAATCAGGAAGAGCTCTGGACCGTTGTTAGAACTCTTGTTAGGCACGTGAACAAAAACTGGAAAAAGGCCGATCGAGGAATATGGGAGTTTAGAAGCGAGAAGAAATTCTTTGTGTTTTCAAAAATCCTATGCTGGGTAGCTATGGATAGAGCAATTAAGATTGCTAATTTGTTTGGCAAATCTGGCTATGCAGATAAGTGGTCTATTCTTCGTGATGATATAAAAAATGAGGTCCTGGAAAAGGGCTGTTCAAAGAAACACGGATTTCTTACCCAATCCTACTCGGATGAAAATCTCGATGCTGCCAATTTGCTTGCGGGTCATTATGGTTTTATGTCTGCTGATGATCCAATCTTTATAAATACAGTTATGAAGTCCTACGAAAATCTCTGTGTTGATGGGTTGATGTATCGTTACCGTAATGCAGATGATTTTGGTGTTCCGTCTTCTTCATTTACAGTCTGTACATTCTGGATGATTAAGAGCCTTTACAGCATAGGTAAAAAAACTCTCGCTAAAAAATTATTTGACCAATTGTTAGGTAGAATGAATCATCT
Source organism: Phycisphaerae bacterium (assembly GCA_027078365.1). Taxonomy (GTDB): domain Bacteria; phylum Planctomycetota; class Phycisphaerae; order Sedimentisphaerales; family Sedimentisphaeraceae; genus S145-28. Next base: position 25,100 of record JALWYQ010000001.1, on the reverse strand, counting down.
AGGTTTGCTTAGTGAGGATATGGATTTTAAAACAAAAAGATTGCTTGGCAACTTCCCTCAGGGCTACAGCCACCTTGCGTTGATTGATACTGCGCTGATGCTCTACGGAGATGATAATGATGAAGTTGTATGCGATGCAATAATGCCGAATATCGAAGCTTTATAGCTGATAACTGCTACTTAGTTCTATAAAAGGGCGCGTCTCCAAGAGAGATGCGCCCTTTTCTTTTATTTATTATGAGCCCGATAATGTGATGCGAGAGCTTTTTTTGTAAGCAGTTATCACTGTATAAGTCACGTGTAGTGGCAATTTTAAAAATATTTCTATGTAAGTAAAACACTAGGAAAAGTACTACATAAAAATATACGATGAAACGGTGAGCGTTTCTCGACTTTGCCGGTTGATTAATTTTATGCCGGTAAATTGAGCAAATTCGTTATTAAACAGAGATATATAGCTGGTTATTGTTTAAGGAGTTTTGGTAATGAGTAGATTTGGGCGGTTATTACTATTTAGTGTCGTTCTTCTTGCTTTTACGATGGGTGATATGGCTTTCGCCGATGACGCTTCTAAAGTGAGTATCATTGCTAATAAAGACATTGGTATTAGCAGTGTAAAGGCAAAAGACCTCAAGGATATATTTCTTGGCAAAAAAACCAAGATAGATGGGGTTAAGGTTGTCATTGTTCTCTTAAAAAGAGGTGAGGCAAATGATATATTCCTCAAGACTTACATAGGCAAGACTGCTAAGCAGTTTAGTAGCTACTGGAAGAAGCGTGTGTTTTCTGGGAAGTCTAGGATGCCAAAATCCTTCAAAACGGGCAAGGAAGTTGCCGAGTATGTTGCGTCTAAAAAGAATACGATAGCATATATCGCTTCATCTTTGGCGCAAGATGCACAGGTTAAGGAAACAATAAAAATTCTTACAGTAGAGAAATAGATAAAGGAAAGAAGATATGAAGACTTTGAAATATGTATTTGTCGCATTATTGATATCTAGTTTGTCTCTAAGTGCTTGTGCTCTTGAAGTTGATTTTAGTGATAACGATGTACTTGGCGACTACATAGGAGTGGTAGATATTCACGGTTTTATTTCTCAGGGTTTTATTAAAGACTCAGGAAATAATTACATCGAAAACGGAACAGATGGCTCTTTTAATTTACGTGAGATGGGAATCAACTTTAGCACGTCATATGGCAATCTAAGGTTGGCAGCTCAATTGTTTGCCGGAACTCTTGGAAGTCGCTATGACGACCATATTGTTCTGCACTGGGCAGTGGCAGATTATCACTGGAAGGATGAGATTAGCTTCCGCGGCGGTAAGATGAAGATGCCGTTTGGTCTCTACAATGAAACTCGTGATATTGATGCATTTAGAACAAGTATATTTTTACCAAATGCTGTTTATAATGAAAACTACAGAGATCCTTTTAGCAGTATAACAGGTGGTGGTATCTATGGTACTTTAGATGCCAGCGACTGTGGTAGTTTTGATTACCAGTTCTATGTTGGAGTTCCAGATGTAGATGATAATGGAACTGCGATAGACACAGCCAACAATTTCCCAATGATACAGAATGTAAAAGATTTTGATTTGCAACAGATGATTGCAACTAAATTGACTTGGAATACCCCTATTGAAGGATTAAAGGTTGGTGGTAGCTATTTAACACCAGATTATGATATCAATGGATATTCTACTGGTATGCCAGGATTTCCAGCTGCTGGATCTCCGCTAAGACTAAACGTTGACGATTCTCACGTTTGGGCATTTTCTAGTGAATACACTATTGGTGATTTGGTTCTTGCTGCTGAGTATATGCGTATGACAGGTGGAATCTATAATGGTAGTACTAAAGTTGGTTCTCTAAACCAAATGGGATACTATGGTTCTGCGACTTATCAGATTACAGATAAGTTAAGCGGAGGTATTGCCTATTCTGTATTCTACGACGACAAAGCAGATAAAGATGGCGACAAAAAGGTTGCCGCTGGTGGCAAGAAATATCAAGGTTGGAACAAAGACTTTACCGTATCACTAAAGTATGACATTAGAGAAAACTGGAACGTGAAAGCAGAGCTTCACTTTATTGATGGTGCTGCTCAGTATCTCACAGCTAACAATCCAGATGGTGTAGAGCGTTATTCAACTATGTTTGCACTTAAGACTTCATATTACTTCTAAGTCTTCTGCGCAGCTGTTGCTGTGTAGTTAAAGGTGGTTTTAGCTCTACTGTTTTATAGATATACGTTGGGAGTTATGTAATGAAAAAAGGTATTGGTTTAAAGATTTTCTTGGCCATGGGTATGGTCCTAGCAGGCTATCTTGTTTCCATCATATTTAGTACTGTTGGTAATGTTCATATGGATGCCATGCTAAACGGTGTTGCCGAGCATATGTATCCGGCTACTGTTGAGAGTCGAAGGGCGCAGGTTGCATTTGAGAACCAGATTAAACTCTACTCTGATGCAGTAATGATGGGTGAAGAGGAACTTCTTGAAAATGCGAATAAAAATGCATCTATTGCTATTGAAGCATTGGCTAATCTTTCTCAAAAATACGCCTTGCCTCAAGAATCTCAAGAGTTACTAAATACCATTATAAGCTCTCATAAAAAATATACCTCGCTTGCTCAGGAAACGTATAGTAAGCTCTGTAGTGAGGACGAAGATGCTGATTTTGATGTGGACCCAGAAGTTTTAGCATCCCTAAGTGAGGAGAGCAAAATCTTGACAGAGCAGTTCCAGCAGCTAACTAAGAATTGTTCAGATAGTTTCAAGAATGAGCTAGCTTCAATGAGTTCGTATGCCCACAGAAATAGCTATGCAAATATTACGTTCTTCCTAATTATAGCAACAACATGTATTTTTGTAACGGTCTTCATCGTAAAACGATACGTTCTCAAGCCAATCAAAACAGCAATCTCAGATATTACAGGTGAAACTGTAATGATGAAGGATGCAACAAATAAAATCTCTGAGCAAGCTAGAGTGTTGGCTAGTGGTATTGCCGACCAGACTGCGAGCTTTGAAGAGACAGCGTCAAGCCTTGAAGAACTCTCTGCTATGACAAAGCAAAACGCTGATAGTGCAGAGCAGGCAAATATGCTTACTGATCAATCTTGGGCTTCTGCTAAGAAGTGTAATGAGTCCATGAGGCGGATGAATGAATCTATTGAAAAGATTATGAATTCTTCTAATGAGACAGCTAAGATTGTTGGTGTTATTGATGAGATTGCATTCCAAACAAATCTACTTGCACTAAACGCAGCGGTTGAAGCAGCTAGAGCCGGCGAAGCAGGTAAGGGATTTGCGGTTGTTGCTGAAGAGGTACGCAACCTTGCGATGCGCAGTGCTGAAGCAGCAAGAAATTCTACTAATCTCATTAATGAGTCAGTTGCTAATTCTAAGCAGGGCGTAGAGATAACCAAAGAAGTAACAGAGATGCTTACAGAGATAACAGATGAGATACACAAGACTAGTGATCTTGTTGAGGAAATCTCATCAGCTTGTAATGAACAGGCAACTGGTATTGAGCAAATCAATGAGGCTATGGTTAAGATTGATAGTATTTCTCAAAAGAGTGCTGCCTCTGCAGAAGAGAGTTCCATGGCTAGTAGAGATTTAGCAAGTCAAGCGAATCATCTTGATTCTGTTGTTGGCGAATTAATAAAGGTTGTTGGTATCGATGGAACTGATAATATAGCAAATTCTCAAGGGACCAAGATTTCTGACAACTTTACTCCTGATGCATCGATTGATTCTCAAGAATCACAAAATGATTTCTTCCATGAGATTGCTCGATCTTAAGTTAATCGTTTTTTCGGAGCATATTGAATTTAGAAGAGCCTTCTCTAAAAGAGAGGGCTCTTTTTTTATAGAAGTATTATAGGTTTTCTTGTGCTAGAATATATTTGATGACACTGTCACTAGTGTTGTCACCTATGGTTTTATCTGCATGTCTTTTAACTTCCTCAATCGCATTGGAGACCGCTATACCTGTGGCTCCAAGTTTGTTGAGTTTAATCATATTTATATCGTTACTCTGATCTCCGAAGACGACCACATCGGATATGTCGTGGTTTGTCAATTTTGTTAGTTCTAAAACGGCGTTATCCTTACGTGCTGATTTGTCGTGAATAGTAAGCCAAAACCATCCTGGGCTGTATGGATTCTCAAACAAGAAGCAATCTAGAAGATTTCCAAACTCCTCGTCTATCTCGCGGCTAAGAGCTGTCATGGCTTCTTCGTTTGAGATTGCCATGAAGCATACAATCTGTTCATGAAGGATATCTTTTAAAGACTTTATTTCCTGCGCATGCTCGCTGTGGCCTTCTGTTTTGTCGCCTAGAAACCAGCGCATTCCATCATTGTTGATATCCTCATAGTAGAGTCGATCGACACCGTCAAAATGGCTTGTTACAAAAAGCCTAATATTGTGTTTGTTACATATATTGATAATACCCGTGCATATATCTGGAGCAATACTATTTACGATATAGTGCCTACCGGTAGAGTAATCAGAGATGTATGCGCCATTAATTTCTATAACTGGCAATTTAAACTTAACATCTCCGAGCAACTGTCTAAGGGATGCAATGTTGCGTGCGCTTGCTATTGAAAAGTCTATATTGGCTTTTAGTATCTTCTCAATACCGTAGCGGGCAAAATCACTTAACTTTGGAGTGTTGTCTAGTAGGGTTCCGTCAAGGTCTGTTATATATAGTTTTGCCATTACTGTTCCAAATTACACTGCATCAATTATTTTTCCGCTACTAATATCTTGGATTGTAGTTTCACCTGGAGCTACAACTAGAAAATCATTGCTGTGCCAATCACCATCAACGAGTCTTTGCAGTAGAGAGCTTGAGCCTTCTATCCTATCGAACTTCCAACCTAATTCATCTGCGCATTGTTTTGTATAGGAGGCATATCGTTGACGAATATCTTTATCTAGAAAATCCCAGTCAACGTAGCTCGCCCACTCGTATTCATTCATCCAGTTGTTCTGTACAGTCATTAGATACTGTGCGTTTTCTTGGCCATACTTCTCTATATATTCTTGCAGAGTTTTCTCTTGGTTTTCTTTGCTTGGTTGGTTGTTGTTTTCTATCCAGCCGGGGCTATACCAATATATTCCGCTGTGAGAATCAAAGTATTGCTGATATTTTTCTTTTGAACCAAGCAGTATGGTTATGCAGTCATGCCCGCGCGGGATTACCATTGGGATTTCGCTATTTAGCCCAACTGTTCCATTGCTACATAATGCATAGCCAAAGATTATTGCATCGTATTTTCTACCTTGGATATCGCAGGTCTGTGCGACTTCTCTTTTAAGCTCTTCGCGCAGCTTATTTGGTTCGTTATGCAGGCCTTGCTTTAATAAATAGATATCGACAAAGTTGTGCGTTCTTGCTGCGCAATAATACGCTTCACGTTGCAAAACTTTGCAAACTATAAATTTTAACCTCAGTGGTTTTGGATTATTGCTGTTTCTTTCAATCATCAGTTATTTCTTGCGCAATGCGAGGGTGTATATCTTACGACCTTCAACAATATATTTGCGTTCAAAGTTTGTGCCAACCATCTCGCCATCTTTTGCACCAGCGCCTCGAATAAATTCTATTTCTTCAAACCTATCCATAAATCCAGAGAAGGCATCGAGCATCCAGTCAAAATAATCTTTGTGATCGGTGGCAATATTTATGATTCCATCTTTTTTAAGAGTTCTATAAAACTCTTCTATATTTGCAGGGCATATCAATCTACGTTTGTTGTGTCTTGCCTTTGGCCAAGGGTCTGGAAAATATATGTGATATTGAGAGACCGTCTCGTCACCAACATGTTCTTGAATCCAAGTTGCCGCATCTGTGCGCAACATTCTTGCATTCGGAATTGCCCATCGACCAATACGGTCTACCGCTGCGCGATAATATTTGTTTGCCCATTCAATCCCGAGGAAATTGATTTCAGGAAAAGCCTTTGATTGATTAACAATAAAGGTTCCCTTTCCAGAGCCGATTTCAATATGTAGTGGTGCGCAACGTCCGAAAACTTTATTCCAATCTACTTCTTTTTCAAAATCTTCCTGTCCCAATACGTATTCGGGAAAATCTTTGAGTACTCTATTTGCCATTTTTTGCCATATATTAACTTTGTTCTCGTGAATAATAACTTGATGCGTAATTTTGACCTCAAACACAAATAAAGTCAAGCTTGCTTAGGTTCGATATTTGAAATGATTGAACAGATTTGGTCTGTGAGCGTATTTATCTAACAAAGTGGTTTGCGTTAGAAAGGCAACTTTATGGTCTCTAAGATATTAAAGCTGAGAAAACATAGAGTATTGATAGACGTTGATACTCAGTATGATTTTTTTGTAAGTCAAGGTGTTCGTTGTATACGCAACCACAGGAGAGTGCTTAAGAATTTGCGCAGAGTCTTGGCGTGGTCTCGAGCCAACAAAATCAAGACAGTCTCTACACTTCAAACATATCATGACGATGGTGAACATAGTTACTGTATCGAAGGAACTGATGGGCACAGAAAGCTCAGTTACAGTATACGCCATAGCCACGTTCTATTTGAATCTGACAAGAGCACAGATTTGCCAAGAGACATTTTGAGAGAATACGATCAAATTGTCTTGAGCAAACGTAGTGAAAATCCTTTCGAAGAACCACGTGCAGAGAGAATTCTTAGTGAGTTAAGGGCAGATGAATTTATCGTGATTGGAGCCAACGGTGAAGGTGCTGTTGTTGCAACAGTACTTGGGCTCCTGCAAAGGGGCAAGAAGGTAACAGTAGTTACTGATGCTGTTGGTTATCAAAATCGCGATGACTACGAATTAGCGCTGCGCAAGATGGCAACCAAAGGAGCGAATATGATAGACGCAAAGAATGTTGCAGGTATGAGTAAACTTGCCAACGCTAACATTTGTTCTTGTAAGAGATGCAAAGGAAAGTCGAGTAAAGATAAATCTAAAACGGACGCAGCGTAAGCTAGGCGTTTGAAAATATAACATCACAAAAAAGCTCAAGCAGTAAAATGCTTGAGCTTTTTTTATAAATGATGTTGGTTAAAACACTTTTAAACGTTGACAGCGCAAAGTTACTAAAATATACTCACGAGATTGAAGGCCTGTTGAAGGGAATCTCTAAGAATTTACTTTGGCAAACAAGCGAGATTTTTGTCGCTTTGCAACAAGACACAGAAATAATCCTTTTTATGGACAAGTCTGATTCATCTTGGTTGGCGAAAAGACAAAGGGATTTACTTGTCACCAAAAAGTAAGTATTAGAATTTGCCCTTGAAATGTAAAAAACGTTACAAACTTTTAAAAATATTATTAGGAGAAAGTCACATGGCTCAGAAGAGAGTTTATTTCTTCGGCAACAAGAAAGCAGAAGGAAATGCCTCTATGAAGGAACTCCTCGGTGGCAAAGGTGCCAACCTTGCAGAGATGACACGTTTAGGTGTTCCAGTTCCTGCCGGCTTCACAATTGGAACAGCTGTTTGCAGCGAGTACTACAGCAACAAAGGTAAATGGCCAAAAGGTCTCGAAGAAGAAGTTGATAAAAATGTAAAGAAACTTGAAAAGGCAATGGACGCCAAATTCGGTGATCCACAAAGACCACTTCTTGTAAGTATCCGTAGTGGTGCGGCAGTTTCAATGCCTGGTATGATGGATACAGTTCTAAACCTTGGACTAAACGATGAAGTTGTTGCCGGTCTTATTGAGAAGACAAACAACCCTCGTTTTGTGTACGACATCTATCGCAGATTTATCGATATGTTTGGTGATGTTGTAATGGGTTGCCATCACGAGCATTTTGAGCACGCTCTTGCTGCAGCAAAGAAAAAAGCAGGTGTTGAGAATGATAATGAGCTCAGCGCCGATCAACTAAAAGAGGTTGTTGATTCTTATAAAGCTATCTACAAGAAGCACGTAGGTAAGTCATTCCCACAGGATCCAAAACAGCAGATGATTAATGCAATCAATGCAGTATTCAATTCTTGGAATATTGACCGCGCAGTTAAGTATCGCAAACTGAATAATATCACAGGTTTGCTTGGTACAGCTGTTAACGTTCAAGCTATGGTCTTTGGTAATATGGGACAAGACTGTGGTACTGGTGTATGTTTTACACGTAACCCGAGTACAGGTAAAAAAGAATTCTACGGCGAATTCCTCATGAACGCTCAAGGTGAGGACGTTGTTGCTGGTATTAGAACTCCAATGCCACTGGCAAAGCTAAAGAGAGTAATGCCTAAAGTCTACAAAGAGCTAACAGCTCTTATGACTCGCTTGGAGAAACACTACAAGGATATGCAGGACATGGAGTTTACAATACAGCAAGGAAAACTCTACGTTCTTCAGACTCGTACAGGAAAGCGTACAGCTGCAGCAGCGGTTAAGATTGCTGTAGATATGGTCAAAGAGAAAATGATTACACAAAAACAAGCAGTTACAAGAGTAACTCCTGAGCAGATTGACATGCTACTACACCCAAGCTTTGATAATAAAGCAAAGCGTGTTGTTATTGCTAAGGGCTTACCTGCCTCTCCTGGTGCAGCAGTTGGTCAGGTTGTTTTTGATGCAGAGACTGCAGAAAAATGGAGCGCTGCTGGTAAGAAGGTTATTCTTGTTAGAATTGAAACAAGTCCAGAAGATATTGGTGGTATGGCTGTTGCTGAGGGTATCCTAACTGCTCGTGGTGGAATGACATCACATGCTGCTGTGGTTGCTCGTGGCATGGGTATCTGCTGTGTTGCCGGCGTTAATGATATCAATATCAACTATAAAGCTAAGAAATTTACAATTGGCAAGCTAACTATCAAGCAGGGTGATTTAATTAGCCTTGATGGTACAAGTGGTGAAGTAATCAACGGTGCTTTAACTCTTGTTGCTCCAAAGCTAAGTGGTGAGTTTGGTGAGTTCATGAAGATTTGTGATAAGTATCGCAAGCTTGCAGTAAGAACAAACGCCGACACTCCAGAAGATGCAAAACGTGCAAGAGACTTTGGCGCTGAAGGTATTGGTCTTTGCAGAACAGAACACATGTTCTTTGAAGGCGATAGAATTTGGCCAGTAAGATCTATGATTCTTGCAGCTGATGACTATTCAAATATGCTAAAGGCACTTAGCAAGGCAGAAACAGCTAAAGAAGAAAAAGAAATCTTAAAGGCTAATAAGGAAGTTAGAAAGCAGTTTGAGGGTTCTCTCAAGAAGTTACTTCCATACCAACGCAAAGACTTTGAAGGTATCTTTAAGGCTATGAAGGGCTTACCTGTTACAATTCGTCTTCTAGATCCTCCTCTACATGAGTTCTTGCCGCAAGATAAGAAGAGCCAAATTGAGATGGCTAAGCGTCTTGGCGTTAAGACTAAAGTTGTAACTGAGAAGGTTGAAGCTCTACACGAGTTTAACCCAATGCTAGGACACCGTGGTTGCCGTCTTGCTGTAACATATCCAGCTATCTACCGTATGCAGGCAAGGGCAATTATTGAGGCTGCTCTTAAAGTTAGTACTCCTAAGTGCCCAGTGAAGCCAGAGATTATGATTCCACTAGTTGGTTCAGTAAAAGAGCTTGCATTGGTTAAAGCTGATGTAGTTGATGAAATCAAAACGGTACTAAAAGAGAACGGCAAAAAGCTGAAATATATGGTTGGTACAATGATAGAGGTTCCACGTGCTGCGCTTACTGCCGATGAGGTTGCAACTGAGGCTGAATTCTTTAGCTTTGGAACAAACGACCTAACTCAGATGACAATGGGCTTTAGTCGCGACGATGCAGCTCGCTTCCTTGGCGAATATGTTGACAGTGGAATTTACGACGCCGATCCATTCCAAGTGTTGGATCAAAGCGGTGTTGGTAAGCTCGTTAAGATGGGTCTTGAGCTCGGTCGTAGCACTCGTAAGAGCCTCAAGGTTGGTATCTGTGGTGAGCATGGTGGCGAGCCAAATACTGTTGAGTTCTGTCATAAGATTGGTATGAACTATGTTTCATGTTCTCCATTCCGCGTGCCAATTGCACGTCTTGCAGCAGCTCAAGCAGCGGTTAATGGCTAGATTTACATTACCAAATAAATTAAAAGACCGGTTCTGTATTCACAGAATCGGTCTTTTTTGTATGGAAGAGTTCCACGAACCTTCAAGAAAAAAATCACCCATCCCCACACCTAGCTCGAGGAACTTTCACTGCAGCCTCAATAAGGATAGATAATGGCTTCTAGCTTCTTTTGCGCATAGCAAGCACAGCTCCAATCCCAACGAGGCCAATAGTCATTGGCTCTGGTATTGAAATCGTATCAATATCAATCTCATCAATCACCATACCATTTGGTACTGAAAATCCAATAGTCTCCCAATCTGGATTAGGTGAGATTATAATATCAAACCAGCTGTAATCCTTAGCTGGGTCAAGTCCCTGCCCTTTAGGTACATAGCCGTAATCTAAAAGTGCCCAGTTATTGATAGGGTCTGCATATACGGTGAATGGTAACAAATTAGGTTGTTCTATACGACCGTCTAACCACCAAGATGTTATTTGTAGTCTAATATTTTTGTATGGCATATGGTCGATCCAGTTTTGCAATTCCAGTGCGATCATGTCGCCATTACCTGAGGTTGGTGTAATACCGCCGTCCAATTGGTTTGTTGGGTCGACGATCCATTGCCAGTCAATAGTAGATGTGCTAAGATGTGTTGGGAAGCCGTCATAAAGTGTTTCTCCACCAGCTCCGCCAACAGCGTTGAACGTATCTGGCGGTATTAAGTAGTAATCCACCGGTGGTTGGGTAAAGTCCCAATGGGATTCAACACTTAGTGGCCCGCCACGATAAGTTGCAGGGTAGAAATCGTCAGCCATAGCAACATTGCAAGCACCTATCGTAAACAATAGAGCTAATAGTAAATAAATCTTCTTCATTTTACTTCTCCTTAAATAAGTATTTACTCTCCTATTTATTTCCATCCAGGTATCAGTGTAATTGCCATTTGTGTTGAAGCAATAGTGGTCAATACTCAAAGAGTGATTTTATGTGCTATTTCAAGGGGGATTCTTAGGTGATTTTGCTGGGTATTGGATTGAAATTAAGGTTTTTTTGTGCCTATATTTTAGTTTAGTTTGGCGAAGGCTAACCCTTTAAGCCTAAACCGTTATACGCTAAATTCGTTATTAAGTGCCATATGTTTTGTTTTTAAGGAATGCTGTCATATTTTCTTGACAATCGCAGTCTCATTGCTAAAATGCAGAGCTTGAAATGGTGGATGTAGCTCAGCTGGTTAGAGCATCGGTTTGTGGTACCGGGAGTCGGGGGTTCGAATCCCCTCATCCACCCTGAAGATTTGCCGCCATTTTGGCGGCAGGTCTTTTTTGCTATATGCAAGAGTGCTACTGTTGGGTTATTATTTTAAGCATACTGGTTTGTCTGAAGAACTCGAATCTAGTATTTTGCTATTTATTTTAGCAAAATACTATATAGAAAAAAAAGATTTTTTGTCGAAGAACGGTTATAATGATTGAGGGTTTTTTGATCTTTAACAATTAGTTCAGAAAAATCATCATATGCTATTCACACAGGTGTAATGTTGCGTTGCTCCTTTCTTCCTTCTCCTTTTGAAGTTTTGTAGTATAGTATCTATCCATGAAAATAGCCACCGCATTGTTGCGGTGGCTATTTTCGTATAAACGAAAGCAAGATATAGCTTTTATTTGTGTAACTTACTCTTGCTTATGATGTGCGCAGGGCGAATAGCAAAATCACTTTTGTATCCTTAAACGCCAACTATGCGTATACTGATGTAAAAGAACGCTATTTCTTTAGCAGTTTGATTGGTTCACAAAAAATACATTTCGTCACAATAAGTCGTTGCACTATATTTTTATTGGCCTAAGCTAAAGCCAAAATCCGTAATTCACTTGCTGTTGTCAGATAATTTAAGAATATACAAAGACTTAAGGGTTCCTGCGGTGGCTGCAATAGTGTTTATCATTGGCTTGATTTAGCTACAAGATTTAGGTCGAAATACCCGTCGGCACAGCCCTTGTAACGCACAATAATCTTGCCACGAGATGAACTTTCGCAAGGGTTTAATGGGTTATAAATCACAAAAGGCGTGCATTTATATGAGAAAATGCTGCATTATTGTTCCTAAAAAGAATTTCTTAGATAATTCAAAAGAACTTATTGACATATTGATTCTCGTATATAAAATGACTTCATAGTTGTTGACTCTAGTATATACCCTCTGTATCTAGCTCATGAACGGGTCTTTTTATTGTTTTTGCTGTAAGTTATGGTCAAGAATGATTGAAATGCTCTCAGTTGAGTGGGATTATGGTCGATGTAATTGGTATTGTTTCCGACGAAACACTCAAAGCATCATGGGGATAGGAGGGTCTTTGAGGATTTGTATTTAACGGTTGTTTGAAGAACTTTGGAGGTTCCAAATGAAGTTGATTAAATTTATGCTCGTTGGAATGGTGATAAGCCTTTCAACTTTAAGTAGCAGAGTAATCGCTGAAGATACTGCCGGCAAACAGTTGACTGCGCAGGAGATTGCGGAAAAAGCGAATATTGCGGCCTACTACCAAGGCAAGGACGGTAAGGTTCGCGCTAAGATGGTCATCAAGAGTAAAACTGGTGGCAAATATGTGCGTGAGTTTATTGTCTTACGAAAGAACTACTCAGACAACGGAGACCAAAAGTACTACGTATATTTTGTGAAACCTGCAGATGTGCGCAGAATGGCTTATCTAGTTCACAAGCATGCGGCACCTGGAGTAGACGATGACAGATGGATGTATATTCCAAGTCTTGATCTTGTTCACAGAATCGCAGCGACTGATAAGCGTAATAGTTTTGTAGGTTCTAACTTTCTCTTCGAAGATGTTTCAGGTCGTGCCTTAGAAGCTGATGATGTAGAGCTTCTAAAAACAACTGATAAGGGGTATCTATTAAAGAAAACCCCTAACGATCCAACAGAGGTTGTAGAATTCAGCTATTACACGATGTTTGTGGATAAGAAAACATTTATGCCTCTTGATATCAAGTTCTACGATAAAGCTGGTGAGCTCTATTCAAGGGTGCAGGTTGTTAAGATGTTAATGATTCAAGGCTATCCTACGGTTGTGGAGTCTATGGTTGAAAATTATAAGCTCGGCTTAAAGACTATTATGACATTCACAGATGTTCAGTACAACATTGGTCTAAAAGATAGTGTCTTTGCAGAACGCTCTTTGCTCAGAGCTCCTAAAGAATGTTGCCAGTATAGATAAAACAAAAGATAAGGAGATAGTAGTATCCATGTTTAAGTTGAAATTTAACATATTATTGGCGTTGATTATTAGCTCTAGCGTTCTTGCAGATAGTGTTGTAAGTCCAGATAAAGGGGTCGATCCGGCCTTGCTAGAAGATAGTGGTGTTCAGGTAGTTAATGAGCCAAATGAGCCAGAGGTTTACTATGATATTTCAGATCAGCTAGATTACGAACTTGATGAAGATGTGCGAAGTCTCGCAACGTTTGAAGAAGCTCTTGATGCCCAGATTAATGGTTTTTGGGAATATCGTGCAGGTTATAGATTGCAAAATGATGCACACGAAAAAGACATGAGTATAAACCAATTGAGAATGCAACTTGATGTCTTTGCGGTAAGGGATTGGGGGCGTATTCACTTTAAAGGTGATGCTTATGGCAGTCTTGTAGATGAAGAGCTTCACTATGAGTCACGCGAATTAAATATCGCCTTTGCAATGACTGATGATATTGACGTTAAACTAGGTCGTCAGGTTTTAACCTGGGGTACTGGAGACCTCTTGTTCCTCAACGACTTATTCCCAAAGAACTGGAGAGCTTTCTTTACAGGTATGGACCAAGAGTACCTCAAAGATCCATCAGATGCGGTGAGATTTACTATATATAACGATCTAGCCAATGTCGATATTGTTTACACACCTAAGTTTGACCCTGACACCTATCCAAATGGTGAGTATTTATCATATTGGAATCCAATGGCAAACCCTACTGGTGGTGATTTTGCTGGTCAAAATCATATTATGCATTCAGACAAGCCAGATGATTGGTTCCAAGATGATGAAATTGCCTATAGAATCTATAAAAATGTTAACAATTACGAATTAGCATTCTATGGATATCATGGATATTGGAAGTCTCCTGGTGGTCAAAGTCCATCTGGTGCGGTTATCTTTCCTGATTTGAATGTTTTTGGTGCTAGTGTTCGCGGTAAGTTTGCTAGTGGTATTGGCAATCTTGAGGTGGCATACTACGATTCAGCAAACGATAGAAATGGTGAGAATGCTATGATTAACAATTCTGAGTTCCGCCTTCTTGCCGGTTATGACCAAGAGATTGGAAAAGATTTAAATATTGGTTTCCAATATTACTTGGAACATATGTTTGACTATGAGAGTTACACAGATGGAGTAAAAGGTCTCAACGGTATGATGGGGCTTGACATGCCGATTCAGAGAAAAAGAGACCGTCACCTACTTACTTGTCGTATTACAAAGTACATGTATTATCATATGCTTCGCTTAAGTTACTTTACATACTATTCACCAAATGAAAAAGATGTGTACATGATGCCTAATATTTCTCTAAAGGCTAACGACCAAGTTGAGATTCAAGTTGGAGCTAATATCTTCTTTGGAGAGAATGATTATTCGTTCTTTGGTCAATTTAATAACAATACTAATATCTATGCTTCAATTCGATACTCCTTCTAAGGAAAGTCCAATTGGTACTTTTAAGGTCATTGACGTAATTGCGTCAATGACCTTTTTTTTGTTACCAGTTGCTATTGTCTTCTAAGGCTGTTATAACAGATATTGATTCATCCTTTATAACGATTGTGTGTTAAGGAGAGAAGTATGGTTAATGGTAATGAATTGGCGATGGCAGTTCTTGCCCTTGGCGTTCTTGTGTTTGTTGTAAAATATTTTTCTCAACTCAAAGAGTTGCACAGCTGGAAGATTCTTCTCTCATCTTATATCGCTTTTGTCTTTGCCTGTTTTTTCACAATCATAGAAGAGTTCTATATTCATGATATTAATAATTTTATTGAGCATAGTTGCTATATGGCTGGTTCAATATTATTCGCATTGTGGTGTTGGCGTTTTCCTAATAATGGAGGCGAGCCAAAATGACAATCATCTCTTCACTTGATATCATAACTGTCTTTGCAGTCCTTGCGGCTTTGATTGCAATCTTTCGTTTCCCTTCTACTGGTACGGGGCTCCGTTTTGTTGTAGTTGGGTTGTTGTTATCCAAATTGATTTACGCAGGATTGCTTTTTGCTAAGTATGCTCACATATCTACGGGATTGGGTTCTCTTGAAGATTTCGTTGGTGAGATTATACCAATGTGGTGGGCGTTTTTATTTTACGTCTTATTTCAACAGGTTAACATCAAACATTTGCGTAAAAGCGATAGGAGCTATCGCGAGATATTCAACGCAACCGGTGATGCCATATTCATACATGATTCAATTAGCGGGCAAATTATAGATGTTAATCAACCAATGCTTGATTTATACGGCTACAAGTATGAAGAGATTGTAGGTAAAGACCTCTCCGAGGTGTCTGCCAATGACAGTGAGTTCTCATACGATAGGGCTATGGAGAGAATCAGGCTTGCTGCCAAAGGAGAACGGGTTGTTTTTGAATGGTTGGCTAAAAAAAGTAACGGAGAAAAATTTTGGACAGAAGTCATACTAAGCGAATCTAAAATAGATTCGAAGGGTAGAGTTATCGCGGTGGTGCGTGATATTTCTTTGCGTAAGGAAATTGAATCGCAAAGAGAGCGTCTCCTCAAAGAGCTTGCGCAAAAAAATGATGAACTTGAGAGTATTCTGTATGTTAGTTCTCACGATCTTAAAAGTCCTTTGGTTAATATTCAAGGCTTCTGCGGGGAACTTGAAATATCGTTTAGGCAGTTATTAGAACTCTTGGAGACTCAAGAAGATTTAAATTCAGTTAAAAATGAAATTGAAGATTGTATAAAAAACGATGTAGCTCAAGCGATACAATTTGTTGAGGCGAGTTCGGAGAAACTCTACCAATTAATTGATGGGTTGTTGCGTGTTTCGCGAATAAGTAAAACTTGCTCAGCCTTGACAGATACAAATATGAACCAGCTACTCTCTGCCGTTGCAGACGCTATGGCGTACCAGCTTCAAGACAGTGGTGCAGAACTTGAAATAGCAGACCTTGCCAATTGCCGTTGCGATGAGGTCCAGATGAATCAAGTTTTTACAAACCTTATTAATAATGCAATTAAGTATCGCTCACCGGATAGACCTCTAAAAATTACGGTTACCTCTCAGGTGGAGGGCTCGAAGGTGACTTACTCTGTTAAAGATAACGGTATCGGCATTAATCCTAAACATCACAATAAGATATTCGAACTGTTTCACCGCTTAGACCCTGACAGTGAGATATCCGGTGATGGATTGGGCTTAACTATTGTTAAGCGTATTGTCGTACGCCATGGTGGTGATATATGGGTGGAATCAAATTCTGGCGAGGGAAGTTGCTTCTATATTACCCTTACTAGATAAGGCTTTTTCGAAAAACAAACGCTTGCGCTATTCAATTAATCTCTTGCTAGCGACCCTGTCAGCATGGCAGGAAGATCTTGCCAATAGTTAATTTCTAGAGCTTTTTTTGCTATTTTAGATATTGGTAAAGCGTTGTAAATAAAGAGGTTATGGTTTCGAGTGGTTTGTTTTTGCTTCTTGTGGCACATTCTTTGCACTGCAGTAGGAAAGTTTCACAAAAGTTAGAAAATCTAAAAAAAATGGCAGTTTAAAGGAGATTAAGAAATATGAAAATCAGACCATTAGCAGACAAAGTATTGCTAGAGAGAGTTGAAGCATCAAGTGTCACAGCCGGTGGAATTGTTTTACCAGACTCGGCTAAGGAAAAGTCTTCTCGTGGTAAAGTGATAAGCGTAGGTCCTGGTAAATTGAAAGATGATGGCTCTCGCAGTGAGATGCAGGTTAAGAAGGGCGATATCGTTCTCTTTGAGAGCTGGTCTCCAAAAGAGGTTAAGATTGACTCTAAGGAGTACTTGATCGTTGATGAGAATAGCATCATTGCGGTAATTGAAGATTAGTGGGATTGCAACGTAAAGATACACAGTTATAGTGTCAGGAGAATATAGTAAGATGGCAGCTAAAAAAATTGCTTTTGATAATGATGCCCGCACTGCAATTTACGAGGGTGTAAAGAAGCTTGCAGCGGCGGTTAAGGTGACTTTAGGCCCTTGTGGTAGAAACGTGATTCTCGAAAAGAGTTTTGGCTCTCCAACTGTAACAAAGGATGGCGTTTCTGTTGCAAAGGAGATTGAGCTTTCTGATCCATATGAGAATATGGGTGCGCAGATGGTTAAAGAGGTTGCGTCTAAAACCTCTACTACCGCCGGAGACGGAACAACAACAGCAACAATTCTTGCAGAAGCTATTTTCGAAGAAGGATTAAAAAATATTACTGCAGGCGCTGATGCGATGCAGGTTAAACGTGGAATTGATAAGGCAGTATCTGCTTTGGTAGAGCAGCTTGCCAAGATGAGTATCGCTGTTGATTCAACTAAACAAATTCAGCAAGTTGCAACATGCTCAGCTAACCACGATGCGGAAATAGGCAAAACCATGGCTAAGGCAATGGAGAAGGTTGGCAAAGATGGTGTGATTACTGTTGAGGAAGGTCAATCTCTTGAGACAACAGTTGAACTTGTTGAAGGAATGCAGTTTGACAAGGGATATCTAAGTCCACACTTTATCAACAAAGCTGAGAATATGAGTGTGGTTCTTGATAAGCCTTACATCTTGATTAGTGAAAAGAAAATCAGCTCTATACAATCTCTCGTGCCAATTCTTGAGAAGGTTGCAAAGCAAGGTCGCCCACTCTTGATTATCGCAGAGGATATTGAGGGTGAAGCACTCACAACTCTAGTTGTTAATAAGTTGCGCGGCGTTCTTTCAGTCGCGGCAGTTAAGGCTCCAGGATTTGGTGATCGTCGCAAGGCAATGCTTCAAGATATTGCAACTCTAACTGGTGGCGTTGCACTCATGGAAGACCTTGGAATGGATCTAGAGAAGATTGAGCTATCACAGCTTGGTCAGGCCAAGAAGGTTACTATCGATAAGGAATCAACAGTTATCGTTGAAGGCGCAGGTAGTAGCGAAGATATAATGGCACGTATCTCTCAGATTAAAGCTGAGATTGAGACCTCAACGAGTGATTATGATAAAGAAAAATTACAAGAGCGTCTTGCTAAACTCTCTGGTGGTGTTGCGCAGGTTAATGTGGGTGCTGCAACTGAATCTGAGATGAAAGAGAAGAAAGCTCGCGTTGAAGATGCTCTTCACGCATGCCGTGCGGCTATTGAAGAAGGAATATTGCCAGGCGGTGGTGTTGCGATGATTAAATGTAGCTCTGCTCTTGATAAAGTTAAAGCTACTGGCGATGAGAAGATTGGTGTTGATATAATACGCAGAGCAATCTTTGCACCTATCAAGCAGATTGCTAAAAATGCAGGTCTTGATGGATCTATCATCGCTCATAAGGTTCTAGAATCTAAAGAAGAGAACTTTGGTTACAATGCTCTTAAGGGAGAGTATGGCGATATGATTAAGTTTGGTGTTATCGTGCCTGCAAAGGTTGAACGCAGCGCACTACAAAATGCTGCATCTATCGCTTCACTTCTTCTTACAACAGATGCAGTTGTCTCTGAAATTCCAGAAGACAAACCAGCCATGCCAGCAATGCCAGCTGGTGGCATGATGTAATTTCTTAAACCTCCTTGAAGACTCTCGCTACGACTAATTATCTTTTATGGTTTCACTTGTGGCGAGAGTCTTCTTTTAAAAGAAAGGGTGGTTACTATGCTTCGTTTTTATTCGTCCACTGTCTCTAATGCAACAAAGTCGATAGCGTCTTGGACTCTCTCGCTCGGCCTGTTTTTACTTGCGCTAGGAGTTCTTGTTATCATCTTAAAAACAGTAATAGTACTTTTTATTGCGGGTGCATTTTTACTTGCAGGAGTTGTATGCGTCTCTGCCGCAATTAGAATGTACATAAGATTGTTTTTCTCTAATACACGCCCAGACGATTGTCCTTTTAGAGAGAACGTTCGCCCACATCAAAACCACAGAGATGAACTTTTCTAGTTATTTTTGTCTCGTTGGTAATACAATATAATAGTGGGCGATAAATAATCTTCTAGCTCATCCTTTATTTTCCAATCTTAATAGTTGGTAAACAAACAAATTATTCCAATTCCCTTTGCGCTTCTTGCGTTAAATAAAAGGAAAGCGAAACCGTTTCAGAAAAATTCTAAGTTGCCTTTTTGTTTGTTTAATCTTATAATCCTCCATTCTTTTGCGCTTGTTGTACGCATAATATAGACGTTGTTTTAATCAGGAAATAACCATGGCACTAAGTATGGGAATTGTTGGCTTACCAAATGTTGGTAAGAGTACAGTCTTTAACGCATTGACAAAGGCTCAAAATGCAGATGCGGCGAATTATCCGTTTTGTACAATCGAGCCAAACAAGGCGATTGTTCCTGTCCCAGATAAAAGGCTTGAGGAATTAGCCAAGATTGTAAATCCTCAGCGCATTGAAAATAGTGTTGTTGAGTTTGTTGATATAGCCGGTTTGGTCAAGGGCGCAAGTAAAGGTGAAGGGCTTGGAAATAAGTTTCTTGGTAATATCCGCCAGACAGAAGCAATCATTCATGTTGTTAGATGTTTCGATGACGAGAATGTGATTCACGTTGACGGAAATCCAGACCCAATCAGAGATGTTGATGTTATCGAGACAGAGTTAATTTTTGCAGATTTAGAACAGCTTGAGCGTAAGCTTCAAAAACTAGAGCGACTTTCAAAATCCAACAAAAAACTTTTACCGCAGATAGATATGGCCAATGAAATTATGACTCTTCTCGAATCAGGCCAACCAGTACGCAAATATGAGAAGTTTGAGACAGAAACATGTCGTGAGCTTTTGACCGAGATGAGCTTCATTACGGCTAAAGATGTTATATATGTTGCCAACACAGACGAGGACTCTCTTGACAACTCCAATGAGAATGATTACGTCAAACAACTGCGCGCCTTTGCTGATGAGCGTGGCTGTGAGATGGTAAAGCTCTGCGCAAAACTCGAAGAGGAGATGGCTGATATGAGTGATGATGATAGGCATGAATTCCTCGCATCACTCGGCGCAGACGAGAGCGGATTAGACCAAGTTATTCACAAGTCATTTAAGACTCTTGGGTTGATGTCTTACTTTACTGCTGGTGTTAAAGAGGTTCGCGCATGGACAATCCACAAAGGCTGGAAGGCTCCAAAGGCAGCTGGAGTAATCCACGGAGATTTTGAGCGTGGGTTTATTCGCGCTGAAGTAATCTCATACGAAGACTTCATAAAATATCAAGGTCGCGAAAACGCCAAGGCTAACGGTGCAATGCTTATAAAGGGTAAAGACTACGTCGTGCAAGACGGGGATATACTAAACTTCTTGTTCAACGTTTAAAATCTATCGTTGCAATCATTAGAAATATTTTAGTAAATAACTTTTTAACCCTCGATACATGTCTCTGCGCAAGACGTGTTGTGTCTTGGCTTCCCTACACATATATCCCATCACAGCGATATGCTTGCTATGAAGATAGAAATAGTTTCTAGCAGGTCATAGAGCCCTTGTATGCCTTTATAAGATGGGGTTACTACTCAATTTGCCCCTGATTAACTATATTTCGTTGGCAAATAAAAAAAGATTATTGCTAGCGTTTCTTGTGGTGTTACAATCCAAGTGGGTGATGTTTGTGGAGGGTATCTAGGTGATGTATTTGATGGGGGGTTCAATGATGAAAGTCTCAAGGTTTCTGTTCATATCTATTGTTATGTTTTATCCTGTTATGGCGTTTTCTTCTACGCTTGAGTATCAATCCATGGGGTTGAGTGAAAATGCAACTTTTCATTTTGCACCAAATGTTTACGATGGAAAATCGATACCTATGGGGCAAATTAATTTTGTGTTAGATACGGTTGTCCGTACAGGTCTTTGCGCTAATGCTGAGGCAACAATGGGAACTGTCGCATATGAGGTCAACCTTGTTGATTTATCTACCGTAGCGCTTGAGTATCGCCAAGCGGGCTATCTTATGCAGAAGTACTATCAATCCGCTACAACACCCGTACAGGCAGCGGCTTTACAAGTTGCAATCTGGGAGACGATAAACGATACAGGATATGACGCTACGTCTGGCGCACTTTGGATCGGTGATAACAACCCGGTTGTAGCAGCTGCGAATGTTTACCTTGCAGATTTGGTAAACTATACTGCGCCAACAAATGTTCTTTATTATCAAGCAGTTAATAATGAGCGGCAGGATGTTATGGTATTAGAAAACACTATTCCAGAACCAGCAACAATTGCGTTTATGGTCTTTGGAGCTGTCTTTTTAATGCGCAAAAAACTATTCGCATAGTTTCTTTGCCTACAAATAAAACACATCGCAATAAGTTTTTCCTTTATAGAAGTAGAAAGAGCTGACTGGAGTAGTCAGCTCTTTTGCGTTATTCAATTAATCAAGTACTGTTGTAGCTATCTTGATTAGCCACTGCAGAAGCTAGCCATTAATTCCATTGCAGTTGTTGTTTTTTCCATATCTCCATCTAGCTGCGCGAAGGCTTCGACCAAAGCGAGAAGCTCTGGAGCAGCTTCTCCGCTGTGGAGGCTGTGAGTCGTATTTACAATCCCGCCATCAACTCCTATCTCGATTGCCTTGTGGACGTAGGCTCTAGTTATTCCTATCTTACGGCGAGGTAGGTCGCGGAAGCAGTTACTAAATCCGAGTGAGAAATGAACCCCTTTGAACTTTTCATCTGCGAGGATTGCTTTAACCGTCTCAAATGTTCTATAGGTGTAGCCCGGTTGTCCTGGGTTCATAGGAATATCTATAGCAAGTGGATATACTCCTGTATCAAAGAATATATCGTCTGGAGAGAATCCGTAGTCCATTGCAGCATCAAAGATTTTGTTTGCTTGGTCTAGTAGTTCATCTATTGCTTGCTTTGCATTCTCTGGTGGCATCTCACTCATGAGTAGGGCAATAAAGCGGAAAGGTTTTTCTTTACCCAGCGAAAGAATATTGTCTATGTTTGAAACCTTTACCGAGTTAATCATCGGCTTTTTAAGGTTATGGCTATCTTTGTACCATTGGTTTAGACCACTAACAAGAAGTCTATCGTCACTGGAATCAATGCAGACGGAGCATTCTGGATTATCCTTGCAACATTGCTTTATTAACTCGACATATTGCGCCATCATCTCAATGATTTCTTGGTCATTGTTGCCGAGTAAATCATCAAGGTTTATCTCTATATAGTCTGCGCCGGTATCTATTTGTTTGGTTATGATTTCTTTTACCGCATCAAGTTCTGCTGATGGTGTATTAAAAGCGTTATCACCTTTAGCGATTAGAGCGTCCATTGCTTTTCTTGATGAAGCTATTGAAGTATGTAGAAGCTCACCGATTTGTGTAAATTTATTATTGCTCATCTGTTTTCCTCAAATATTTAATAACATTCACAATAGATTATCAGCGAGTATGGATTATTGCAACCAGCGATTTGTTGAAAATGATAAACCGATGGTTTAGTTGAGATTAAAATGGTTTGGGAACTTCTTTTTGAGAAAATCCTAGCGGTATAGATGATATTTTTTGCTAGGAAATGCCGATACTAACCATTATGTTGGACCTATATTGATTGTTATTAGCTTCTATCGATTTGGAGAATTTATAGTATGAAATCAAGGCTGTTATATTTGTCTGTCGTTTTGTTTGTTTTTTGTTCGCTTGCATATGCAACTACTGATATGGTCTTAATAGACCAAGCTAAGGTTATCGCTGATGCTGCGCAAGTAACTTTGGAGAATTATCCAAACGCTGATCAAGTTCAGGTTGACGATTATACATTGGTTCAATATGAGAGTGATGGTACAGACACCCAGATTGATGAGAGCTATATCAAGATTCTTACCGAGAAGGCACGCCGTAACAATCAGTCTCAGCAATATCATTTTACATTGCCGTATGATGAGCTTAATGTTGAACTCATTGAGATTATTAAACCAGATGGTACTAAAATTCCTATTGATGTTAAGGCTCAGAGTAAGGTTATGATCGACCGCTCTCAGATGGGAATGAATATCTACAATCCAAATAGCAAGATTCTCGTTGTGGGCGTCCCTGGCCTAGACGTTGGAGATCTTCTGCATGTGCTAGTTCGTCGCAGTACAGTAAAGACTCGGATGCCAAATTCTTGGAGTGATTATCAGGTCTTTGAGTATTACAATCCAATACGGCATATGGTTTATGAAATCTATGCTCCTCTAGATTTGCCGCTAGCTAAAACAATGCTTAAAGATAAGTTTGACTCAAGCGTTGTAGCGACAAAACAGGAAAGAAACGTTGAGCTTCTGACTGGAGGCGTTCAAAAGAGAATTGATTATAAGTGGGAAGTGTCTAACGTAGATCAAATCTACCCCGAACCAGATATGCCAGCCTATTATACCGTTGTCCAGAGATTACTGGTTAGTACAAATCCAAGTTGGCAATCGGTATCTCGTTGGTATTGGTCTCTTGTTGAACCACATCTGAAATGCTCTCAAGCGATGAAGGATAAAGTTGCCGATCTTATCGCTGGAAAAAAGGATAGAATGGCTAAGATACGAGAGATATTCAAATTTGTATCACAGGATGTGCGGTATCTCGGTATTACCGTTGAAGATACTGCTCCGGGCTACGAGCCGCATGATGCGCAGATGACCTTTGATAATCGACATGGCGTTTGCAGGGACAAGGCAGCTCTTCTTGTTGCTATGCTCAGAGAAGCTGGCTTTGATGCGTATCCAGTCTTAATATATTCAGGTCCTAAGAAAGACCCAGAGGTTGCGCAGCCATACTTCAATCATGCAATCAGTGCTATTAGAAATGATGATGGTTCGTTTATGCTTATGGATTCAACAGATGAGAGTACAAAGTCTCTCTTGCCATCGTACCTAAACGATTGTAGCTATCTTGTTGCAACTCCAGAGGGCGAAGATTTGAGGGTCTCTCCTATTGTGCCTGCAGAGAAAAATATGCTTACGATTACAACTGATGCGCAAATCGATTCGGAAGGTGTTTATTCTGCGCATAGTAAAATAGTTTTTAAC
Organism: Phycisphaerae bacterium; assembly: GCA_027078365.1. Classification (GTDB taxonomy): domain Bacteria; phylum Planctomycetota; class Phycisphaerae; order Sedimentisphaerales; family Sedimentisphaeraceae; genus S145-28. The sequence continues at coordinate 843 of JALWYQ010000001.1, read as the reverse complement.
GGAATAAATGACAATGCGTATCGTGGATATTTTGCCAGAATATCTCAAGCACAAAGAAGAGAATATTTCGAGTCGCTGGTTTCCAAGATTATTCCAGGCGCAAAGTTGAAATCTTTCACGCTTCTTCCGAACGATATGCTTAACACTGAAGAGAAGCTTCAAGTTGACATTGAATATGAAGCAGATGATATTATAGTTGGTGGCCATGGCGATTCGCTATTGCCTCTATTTATGATTGGTAATAGAGTTGGTATCGTAAATTTTGTACTTGGAAAAACGGGCTTACAAAAAAGACGCTTTCCTCTTGAGACTCGCTACACATGCGGAGTTAAAGAAGATATCAATATCCAACTAGACCCAAAAATTGGAGATATAGTCGCTCTGCCTCATTACAGTGAGATTAACGATAATACAATAACTTGGAAAAGAGAATTTATTGAAGATGGCTCGGCTATAAAGGGCAGTGGCGAATTTGTTATAAAGGTTGTTAGATTTGCCCCTGATGAATACAGACAGTTAAAGCAAACGCTAAAAGATATTGAGTTTAATCAACGTAAGATGGCGATTATAGATAGCGGTAGTTATCTCATTAAACGCAAACAGGCAGATGTTGCGTATCGCTCTATTGATAAAAGCTACAGCCTTGAAGATGAGAACAATTGGAAACTATCAGTCAAAGTTGTCAAAGAGATTCTAACGTATAAGGGCAAGAAAGACTCGGCAGAGCTTAAGTTTAATTACAATCCAGCTTGGGAATCTGTGCGTTTAATCGGTGCTAAGGTTATCAATGGTGATAGCGTTAAAGAAATTAGCAATCAAGAGATTAACGTTATGGACGCATCT